>NZ_JAVRHN010000001.1:0-603195 GCF_031846645.1 Autumnicola psychrophila | reverse complement strand
GGAAGATCCAAAGTTGAAAGCATCTCGACTCCGCTGTGACATAGTAATAATAACCAGTTCATTAGGTTTTAAAATTTAGTCTTAATTCTTGTTTCTTTCAGCGAAACGTTCTTGTATCTTTTCCAGTTGACAGTATTCGAAAATAAAAGAGCCGGAAAAATTCCGGCTCTCGTTATTTTAACTGTCTATTGAAAATTACCAGATTTTCACCCGGTTTTCAGGACTTACATACATTTTATCTCCTTCGGCAATATCGAAGGCTTCATAAAAAGCATCAATATTTTGCAACGGAACATACGCACGGTACATTCCCGGAGAGTGAGGATCTGTTTTAATTCTGTTTCTTAAAGCTTCCTCACGCATTTTTGTGCGCCATACGGTTGCCCAGGACATAAAGAAACGTTGCTCCGGTGTATATCCGTCAATCTCACCAGGGTTTCCATGCTCTTCAAGATGAATTTGTAGTCCGTCGTAAGCAGCATTTACTCCACCTAAATCCCCAATGTTTTCACCTAAAGTAAATTGACCGTTGATATAAACACTATCCAAAACTTCAATTGCACTGTATTGATCTGCCAGTTCGCTTCCCAGCTCTTCAAATTGCTCAAGGTCTTCATCTGTCCACCAGTTGTTCAGGTTCCCTTCAGCATCAAAACGTGACCCACTGTCGTCAAAACCATGAGAAATTTCGTGTCCTATTACTGCTCCAATTCCGCCGTAATTTACTGCAGCATCAGCTTTATAATCATAAAAAGGCGGTTGTAAAATTGCAGCAGGGAATACGATCTCGTTGTAACTTGGGTTATAATAAGCGTTTACAGTTTGCGGTGGCATATACCATTCGCTCTTATCTACAGGCTGTCCAAGTTCTGCAAGGTTTTCTTCAACTCTCCATTTTTGAGCGTTCATCAGGTTTTGGAAATAAGAACCTTCTTCTTCAGGACTTTTAATTTCAAGTCCGCTATAGTCTTCCCACTCATCAGGATAGCCTACTTTTACAGTGAAACTCGCTAATTTTTCGAGTGCTTTTTTCTTGGTGTCCTCGCTCATCCACGGTAGTTCATTAATCCTGTTTTCGTAGGCTGTAATGATATTTCCAATCATTTCCTGAGCTTTTTCTTTAGCTTCTGGCGGGAAATGTTTTTCTACGTAAAGTTTACCCAAAGCTTCTCCAACAGTTCCGTTAACAGTTCCCAGGGCTCTTTCATTACGTGGCCGTTGTTCCTGGGCTCCCTGTAAAGTTTTGTCATAGAACTCCCAGTTTTCGCGCTCAAGCTCAGTAGTTAGCATAGAAGCGGCATCATTAAAAAGATTCCACTTTAAATATGCTTTCCAATCTTCAACAGAATTTTGAGCAATAATATCCTGAAGCGACTTCATATACTCCGGCTGGGTAATAATGATTGTGTCCAGATTTTTAGCGCCAATTCCATCAAAAAATGCCTCCCATTGCATGGCAGGAACAGTGTTTTGAAGTTCATTTACCGTCATTGGATTGTACGTTTTTCTGGCATCACGACGTTCAACTTTATCCAGTTGAGGTTGTGCAAGACTGGTTTCAAAAGCAAGGATAGTTTCTGCTTCTGCAGTAGCTTCCTCTTCAGAATAATCTAAATACTGAAGCATTTCTGTAATATACTCCTTGTATTTTTCCCTCTTTTCCTGGGAGTCTGAATCGTCTGCAACGTAATAATCCCTGTCTGGTAATCCCAATCCTGAAGGATTAAGGTAAGCAGCATTCATATTGCTGTCTTTTCTATCTGCCCCAACATAAAAAGAAAAGAATCCTGCACTCCCGTATTCACTCATTTCAATCAGGAATTGCTGCAAATCTTCTTTACTGTTAATAGCATCAATTTTAGCAAGATATGGCTTGAGGGGCTCTATCCCCATTTCATTCCTGGATACGGTATCCATGATACTTTTGTAGAGGGAAACCGCTTTCGCCTGATCACTGTCAGGATTTAAAGTGTCGCTGGAAGACGCTGCTTCCAAAATGCTAAGTGCATCATCATCTGTTCTTTGACGTAACTCATAAAAACTACCCCAGGAAGTTCTGTCTTCCGGAATTTCAGTGGAATCCAGCCACTTTCCGTTTACATATCTAAAAAAGTCGTCTTTTGGGTTTGTAGTAGTATCCATATAGGCAAGATTGATCCCATGGATTTCTTCTTCGGCCTGCGCCGTTCTATCCTCATTCGTGCAGCCGGTTAGTACAGCCGAGCCAAGAGCAGAAAATAGTAAAACATTTTTAAGTGTGTTCATGTGGTTTTAAAATTTTGAAAAATTGCATGCTAAAGTAGTAAAAAGGAACATATCTTTAACATGGTGTCTTTATGCAGAATTAATGCCAAAAAGCATTAATTTTTCTGAAGTTTGGTTTGGATCCTTTGATCTGCCTTCTTCTTGATAGCAAGAACTTCATCTACATTTTCGTTTGGAACGGTAATAGAAAGAACGTAGTGCTTAATTTTCCAGTTTTCGCCCTTTTTTATAAGAACTCCCGAGCCGCGGCAAATTCCCATTTGCGTGTCCAGCAATTCATCAAACCAGGCATAATCTCCGCTTTTTCCGAAGTAAATATTCCTTTCCAGCGCTGTAAACTTCCAGGCTTTACCTTTGTCGAAATGAGGTCTTGCATATTCCCTGAAGTCTTTGTTCTGCCAGTTTTCCGTGGCATCTGTACCAACAAAAACAGCATCTTCTGTCATTAATTCAAAATAAGCTTCAAAATTGGCATTTGCAGCGGCCTCGTGCCAAAGGTCGAGGGTCTGCTCAACCTGTTTTTGGGCAGAAAGTTGAGCATTAGAAGGGGTTTGCGCATAAAAATTGCAGCTGGTAATCAGGAGCAAAAATGCTAAAAAGGTTTTCATTAGAGTAAATTGCAAGATTTAATCATCGTTTAAAATACGGCGGCTTCTGGCAAAAACAGAATCAGTTTCCTCCTCTTCCATTTCCTCCTCCTGCAAATCCAGTTCAGCTTCAAAATCCTGAAGTGTTTTTAGGAAAATTTCGTTCATCTGGATTTTCAGGTAATTAAATTCTGAAGGAATCTCTTCTGCGACTTCCTCTATTTGGTCAGGATCGGGCTTTCTTTTAGAGGCGGCGTGATTCAGCAGCATAGATTTTGTGGTAAGTACATTTAAACGCGCCTCGACGGCTGTGGATCTTAGCGAATCTGGAACCGAATTTTGTAAAGAGATCATTATTTCTGCCAGAGGAGCGGCATTGTCCATCACTTCGCGAAGCGTGGCATCATCAAATTTATCAATTTCATTTTGCGCAGTAATATATTCTATCCACAACACAGCATATTCCCGTGCTTCCGGCAAAAGCAGTACCTGCTCATTGGTAACCTCTATTTGCCTCCCAAATTCGGTGGTGTCCACTTCTGTTGTTGCAGAATTCGCCACCTGTTTGTCTTTGCAGGACACCAGGCACAACAGACCTAAAATAAAGGTGATTTTCTTCATTTAAATTAACTGAATTTCGGAATAGAAATACTTACTATAATTGTGGATATAAATTTAGAGTAATTCCGCGGGAAACAAAACAGAACATCGAAAATTGCCATTTTACAGGTGTCGCTATATTTCTTCGGAAGAAAACAAAGAAATAAGGTTTATGCTGAAGTTTCTACAACTCATCAAATTAGAAGAACTTCAAAAATAGGATAGCTTTAAGGTTTTTTGTTGCATAAATCTCTGTAAGAATGGATATATTTGCAAAAAATTAAATTTATGCCTGGAAAAATCCTGATTATAGGAGCCAGCGGACAAATAGGCACCGAATTGAGCCTCAAACTGAGAGAAATCCACGGAAATGAGAGCGTAATTGCCAGTGATATAAGGGAAGGTAAGGACGAATTGATGAATTCCGGTCCTTTTGAAGTTGCCGATGCCACCAATGCGCAACAAATTGACGAAATTGTGGAAAAACATGCAATTTCTGAGGTTTATCTTATGGCGGCAATGCTCAGCGCCACTGCCGAAAAAGCACCAATGAAGGCCTGGCACTTAAACATGGAATCTCTATTTAACGTGCTTAACCTGGCCAGGGATAAGAAAATTGAAAAGGTTTTCTGGCCATCCAGTATTGCCGTTTTTGGACCTACAACACCTAAAGAAGAAACTCCGCAAAACACCATTATGGAGCCTTCTACGGTTTATGGAATCAGTAAACAAACAGGGGAGCGCTGGTGTGAATATTTTCACAGGATTTACGGCGTAGATGTGAGAAGTATCCGTTACCCGGGGATTATAAGTTACAGAACGCTGCCGGGCGGAGGGACGACAGATTATGCTATAGAGATTTTTCATGAAGCCGTGAAAAATGGTTCGTATACTTCTTTTCTTTCTGAAGATACCTCACTTCCCATGATGTATATGGAAGATGCCATAAAAGCGACAATTGACATTATGGAGGCACCTTCTGAAAAAATAAAAATCAGGTCTGCCTATAATCTTTCGGCAATGAGTTTTACTCCGAAATTGCTTGCTGAAGAAATTAAAAAGCAGTTGCCGGGGTTTAAAATAGATTACAATCCAGATTTCAGGCAAAGAATAGCGGATTCGTGGCCTTCCAGTATCGATGATTCTCAAGCCCGTGAAGACTGGGGCTGGAACCCTGATTTTGATATTGAAGCCCTTACCACAGCAATGCTGAAAGGCATGAAGGAACAGCTTCAGAAATAGGTTTCAGAATTTTTAAAATTTACCAAGGCATTCAATTTTATAAATGGTGCAGGGAATTTCTGCAGTTCGAAAATTGGCATTTTGAGGCAAGCTCCAAAACGTAAATTTTCAGAAGAAATTTACAGAGTAGTATAGAACTAAAAAAAGCCGCTACAGCGGCTTTTTGAAGTCTTAAATAGAAAATATGCTATTCTATAACGCGCACATTGCTTGCGTTTACTCCTTTTCTTCCTTCCACTTCTTCATACTCTACTTTGTCACCCTCTTGAAGAGTTTCGCCGTCAAGTCCTGTAATGTGAACAAAGATGTCTCTTCCGGTTTCGTCGTTAGTGATGAATCCATAACCTTTGGACTCATTGAAAAATTTTACTGTACCTTCCATTATAAAAAAATAAATATTATTAAAGTGCAAACTTAGTATATTATATTCGACATGGCCGCAAATTTTTCTCAGAATTTTAAAAAATTAAGAGTTTCATGTTCTACTTTCGGTTATTTTCCCGCATTTTTTTCATGTTTTTCTCAGAGAGGGTATAGTCTTCCAGCTTTTTTCCTTTCCATCTCACATAGAGGAAGATAGGCATTAAAATAAAGGCGCTGACCAGGACGGCAATTCCAACTATGGCATCACCTAATGGATCATTTCCCTCCATCTTGTAGTAAAAACCCACTCCAATGGCAATGAGAATCCCTATACCTAAAATCTTCAATATCGTATTCATAATTTAGACTGTTACTTCAATTAATTTCTTGCGATAGGCGGTAAGTAGTTTAGATTTTGAAATAAATCCTATATACTCTCTGTCCTTCACAACAGGAAGGTTCCAGGCATCACTATCCTGAAATTTCTTCATTATATCTTTAGTCCTGTCTTTCCTTAAATCTATAATCTCGGGTGGACGTTGCATGATGTCACTTACCATAACTTCATCATACATTTTCTGGTCGAACATAATGGGCCGTATATCGTCCAGAAGGATAATACCAAGGAATATACCTTTTTTGTCTACAACCGGAAAAATATTCCTGTTGGATTTAATAACGCCTTCTTTTATTAAGTCGCCCAATGTCATATTAATCTTAATCGGAATAAAATTTCGTTCAATAACGCTGTTAATGTTCATTAGTGTTAAAACCATCTGATCCTTATTATGCGTAAGTAGCTCTCCTTTGGCAGCAAGTTCCAGCGTATAGACAGAATGAGGCTGAAACTGGGAAGTGATCATAAAGGAAATCGCAGCGGTAATCATTAATGGAATAAATAATTCGTAACCGTGCGTCAGTTCAGCAATAAGGAAGATTGCGGTTAAAGGTGCATGAAGAACTCCCGCCATTAATCCTGCCATTCCTACAAGTGTGAAATTACTGACTGAAATAGGATTGGCTATTTTTAAATGGTTTATAAACAGGGCAAAGCAATGTCCCATCGCGCTCCCCATAAATAGAACAGGTGCAAAGATTCCGCCAACACCGCCAGCACTAAATGTGAGGGAGGTGGCGACAATCTTAAAAATCACCAGTCCGGCTAAAAGTATTATTACCACCCAGAAATTCTCCAGGTAAGCATTGAAAAAGTTAGTGCCGAGGGCCTCCAGATAATTTTCCTGAAGCAAATTGTTGATTACGTTATAACCTTCACCATATAACGGTGGAATAAAATATATAAGGATTCCCAGCCCTAAACCTGCTAAAATGAGTCGGTAGAAGGGGGACTCGATCTTTGCAAAAATTTTATTAATACTGAAGTAGGTTTTCGTAAAGTATATAGAACATATAGAGGCCAGTACTCCCAGCAGTATATAATATGGAGCTTCAGAAATAATAAAACTATCCTTTAGCTGAAACGGAAGAATAATTTCACTTCCGAAGAAAAAATAAGAGGTAAGGATTGCTGAAACTGACGCCAGGAGCAAAGGCAGCAAAGAAACCAGGGTAAGATCCAGACTAAACACTTCAATAGCGAAAATAATAGCCGCAATTGGAGCTTTAAAAATTGAAGACATGGCTCCTGCGGCCGCACAACCTATTAACAGTGTTCTGGAAGCCTGGTTGAGCAGGAAAACGCGGGAAATATTAGAACCAAGAGAAGCGCCGGTAGCCACAGTAGGGCCTTCGAGACCAACAGAACCACCAAAACCCACAGTAATTGGAGCGGTGATAAGAGATGCATACATCTGGTACCTTCTCATAATCCCTTTACGCTGTGAAATAGCATGAAGGGTAGTGGGAATACCGTGTCCTATTTTTCTCCGGAAAACGAATTTTATTAAAAGCCACGTAATAAAGAGGCCGATAATGGGGAAAATAAAATAAAATGCATCGTGGTAATTTGCAATAAACTTTCCTTCAAGCAGTGTCTGTATAAAATGGGTAAGGTTTTTTATGGCTACCGCTCCAAGGCCTGCAATAAAGCCAATAATAGCACTAAGAAACATCAGAAATTGCTGATGTGAAAGGTGCTGGGTTTTCCAGTTTAAAAACCGGAGCAAAACTGATTTGCTGAAATTTGCCACGCAAACTCTGTTTTAAATTATGACCAAAAATTACGCTTAATGCAGGAAAAAAGCTAACCTATATCCTTAGCTTAAGGTGCAGCTCTTTCAGTTGATCTTCGTCCAGTTTTGCAGGAGCATCAATCATTACATCACGACCGGCGTTGTTCTTAGGAAAGGCAATAAAATCGCGAATAGTTTCCTGTCCACCAAGTATAGCCACAAGCCTGTCAAAACCAAAGGCTATTCCGCCGTGAGGTGGAGCACCATATTGAAAAGCGTCCATTAAAAATCCAAATTGTTCTTTGGCTTCTTCTTCTGTAAACCCAAGATAATCAAACATTTTAGACTGTGTTTTTTTATCGTGGATCCTAATTGAACCACCACCAATTTCGTTTCCATTAAGGACAAGGTCGTAGGCATTTGCACGAACTTCTCCTGGATTAGTTTCCAGTAATGCAATATCTTCTTTTTTTGGTGATGTAAATGGGTGGTGCATTGCATGATACCTTTGGGTTTCTTCGTCCCATTCCAAAAGCGGAAAATCGAGTACCCATAGCGGAGCGAATTCTTCAGAATTTCTTAGACCCAATTCATTCCCCAGGTGCATTCTTAATGTACTTAGTTGAGTGCGTGTTTTATTTGTATCGCCGGCCATGACCAGGATTAAATCTCCTGCTTTTGCACCAGTTTCTTTTGCCCAGCCAAGAAGATCTTCAGAAGAATAAAATTTATCTACAGAAGATTTTAAGCTGCCGTCTTCATTATATTTTACCCAAACAAGCCCATTTGCGCCTACCTGTGGTCGCTTTACCCAATCAATAAGTTTGTCGATTTCTTTACGGGTATAGGAAGCGGCACCGGGAACAGCAATTCCCACTACGAGCTCCTGCTGATCAAATACATTAAAACCTTTGTTTTTTGCCTGTTCGTTGAGGTTGGCGAATTCCATCCCAAAACGAATATCAGGTTTGTCATTTCCGTACTTCGCCATAGCTTCGGCATAAGTCATCCTCGGAAAATCAATAATATCGACCCCTTTTATTTCTTTGAGGAGGTGTCGGGTAAGACCTTCAAAAATATTCAGGATATCTTCCTGCTCAACAAAGGCCATTTCGCAGTCGATTTGTGTGAATTCCGGTTGCCTGTCTGCCCTTAAATCTTCATCCCTGAAGCATTTAACGATCTGAAAATATTTATCCATTCCGCCAACCATCAGCAGTTGCTTAAAAGTCTGCGGAGACTGGGGAAGTGCGTAGAACTGGCCTTCATTCATCCTGCTTGGGACTACAAAATCCCGGGCACCTTCAGGAGTTGACTTGATGAGGTACGGAGTTTCAACTTCAATAAAACCGGCCTGTGAAAGGTAATTTCTTACCTGCATTCCGACTTTATGACGAAACACAAGTTTGTTCTTTACCGGATTCCGGCGGATATCGAGGTAACGATATTTCATTCTTAAATCTTCACCTCCATCTGTCTCTTCTTCAATTGTAAAAGGAGGGGTAAGGGAGGTATTCAGGATATTTAGCTGAGATACCAGGATTTCTATTTCCCCGGTTGGAATGTTGGGGTTTTTAGATTCGCGTTCAATCACTTCTCCTGTTACCTGAATCACAAATTCGCGACCAAGTTTTCCTGCCTTCTCCATGAGCTCTTTAGAAGAACGTTCTTCATCAAAAATCAGCTGGGTGATGCCATAGCGATCCCGAAGATCAACCCATACCATGAAGCCTTTGTTTCTAATCTTCTGAACCCATCCTGAAAGCTGAACTTCCTGGTCTTTGTTTGTTAGGTTAATTTCCCCGCAAGTATGACTTCTGTACATAATATCCCTGAATTTTAAAGTGCTGCAAAAGTAATAAGTTCTTGTCGTTTTTAAGTGATTAATAATAGATAAAAGTCGGGGTGTTTATACAATAAATCTTCTTTTTAAAAAGGGTTTAAGTGTTGAATATGAGTATTTTGAATCTTAAATGTTAATTTAATGTTACCTGATTATTGATTTATTGTAAACTTTCTTGTATATTTGTAAAGCAATTATTAAATAAGAACTGTGATGAAGAAGATAAAACAAATAATGCTGATAGGCGCTTTAGCCATTGGTGGTGCTGTTATGGCACAAGAGAAAGAGCCTGTTTTTGAAAAACAGGGAGAATTAATTAAAGGGACGTTTTACTATGAAGATGGAAATATTAGACAGGAAGGTACGTACAAGGACGGAAAACTCCACGGGGAGTGGGTTTCTTACAACAAAGGAGGTGAAAAGACAGCGATCGGCCAGTACGAAGCGGGTCAAAAAGCTGGTAAATGGTTTTTTTGGACTGACGAAAATTTAACAGAAGTAGACTACGAGAACAGCAAAATTGCTTCAGTAAATAGCTGGAAAAATGAAAGCGGTATTGTGAGCAGTGATTAGTTTTCCTGAAGCTACAGAATATAAAAAAACCCCGAAGCATTTGCTTTGGGGTTTTCTTTTTATGCGGAAGTTATTTGCTTCCGTTCCTTTCTTTCCGAACGTTTGTTTTTAAATTTTACTTTCGCCCTGTTTACAAGATAAAACATTATCGGTACGATGATTAGAGTTAAAAAGGTTGCGAAAATAAGTCCGAAGATTACTGTCCATGCTAAAGGTCCCCAGAATATCACGTTATCTCCTCCAAGATAGATCTGCGGATCATAATCTGTAAACAAAGTAAAGAAATCTACATTAAATCCAATGGCTAAAGGAATAAGTCCAAGTACTGTGGTTATGGCCGTTAGTAATACCGGTCTTAGCCTGGATTTTCCACCAGCTACTATTACATGAAAATACTGTTCACGTGACAAAAGCCCGTCTTCTTCTAAGCCTAATTCCTCTTTCTTTCTGTCTATAAGAATTTGGGTATAGTCAATCAATACAATTGCGTTGTTCACAACAATACCTGCAAGTGAAATAATCCCCATCATAGTCATGATAATAATGAAATCCATTTGAAAAATCACCAGTCCAAGAAAAACTCCTACCAGGCTGAGTAATACCGACATCAAAATTATCACCGGTTTGGATACCGAATTAAATTGTGCAACCAAAATAAGCAAAATGCCTCCTAATGCAATGAGTAAGGCCTTAATAAGGAAGTTCATATTTTCGGCTTGTTCTTCCTGCTCGCCGGTAAATTCAAGGCTCACCTCTTCGGGTAATTCATAATTCTGCAACTCAGTCCTCAATTGTTCAACCACTTCATTTCCGTTGTAGCCTTGTAATACATTAGAGTATAAGGTGATAACCCTTTTTAAATCTTTCCTTTTTATTGAGCTGAAGGAAGAGGTTAATTTTTTATCTACCAGAGAAGAGATAGGGACCTGGATTAAATCTCCCGAACTCTGATCCTTAAAGGTAATAGGTTGATTAAATAGTACATTTTCGTTATACCTGTTTTCTTCATTAAACCTCACATTTACCTGATAATCGTCGTCTCCTTCTTTATAAGTCGAAACTTCCTCTCCATAAATAGCCCGTCTTAATGTTTGTCCAACCGCTGCAGTAGATACTCCCAGCTGTCCTGCTTTTTGGCGATCCACCTGAACTTCAAGTTCTGATTTTGCCTTGTTCACATCAATTTTTAGTTCTTCTATTCCGGCAATGCTGAGATCCTGAATATAGGAGCGCAAATTTTCGGCTTCATTAAGCATTTGTTCGTAATTCTCTCCCTTCAGTTCAATATTAATGGGGTAACCTGAGGGAGGTCCTGCGGCATCTTTCTCAACAATTACAGAGGCTCCCGGGAATCCCTGTACTGCTTCACGAACCTCAGAAAGCACCTTGCTGCTGGAAACGCCCCTTCGCTTTTGAAACTCACGCATAGAAAGCGTCACCTTTCCTTTGTGAGGCATATCATTTTGTTGGCCACCATCAGTTTGTGGATTTCCGGCGCCCTGTCCTACTTGTGAAATTGCAGATTCTACCATAAAGTTGTAGCCATCTTCATCTTCATATTTCTCAATGACCTCAAAAATCTGTTGTTCTACCTGCTTTGTGAGCTCATTTGTTTTTTCAATAGCCGTACCTTCCGGATATTCAATATACGTAATGATTTGCTTGGGTTCATTTTCAGGAAAAAATAACACCTTTGGTTGTACAAGGGCAATTAGAACTATAGACAGGAAAAGCATTAATACAGTTCCAAAGAAGAACACATAAGCCTTTTTCCCCCTAAGTGCGTATTTTAAGGTCCTCTCGTAGGAATTCTCAAGTTTTTTTAAAGCACGGAACTGAAAGAATTCTACTCCTCCCGCGAGTACGTATTTGTAAACCCATAATAAAATTCCACTCAGGATTAATAGGTTTCCAAAAGCACGGAGAGCACCGGAAGGAACTATATAACCAAGAATTAAAAGCAAAAGGCCGACACCTCCCATAATTCCGCTGTACCTTATGAGCTTTTTCTTCTTCAATTCCTCTTCTTCGGTTTTCATGAATTCTGAAGTAAGCATGGAATTAATAATTAATGCCACAAATAAGGAAGATCCCAATACAATGGAAAGGGTAATAGGAAAGATCATCATAAACTTTCCTACTGTTCCCGGCCATAATGCAAGAGGAAAAAAGGCCATAAGAGTAGTGGCAGTTGATGCAATAATTGGCCATGCAATTTCACCCATTCCTTGTTTTGCAGCTTGTTTTCTGGACATTCCCTGGTCCATAAGGGTATATACGTTTTCCACGACCACAATACCGTTATCCACAAGCATCCCCAGACCCATTACCAGTGCGAAAAGTACCATGGTATTAAGGGTGTAGCCCAAACTGGAAAGTACTATAAAGGATAAAAACATGGAAAGCGGAATTGCCAGCCCTACAAAAAGAGCATTTCTGAAGCCTAAAAAGAACATTAGAACCAGAACAACCAGTATAACCCCGAAAATGATGTTGTTTACCAAATCATTTACCTGCTTTTCAGTGTTTGTAGACTGATCATTAGAAAGACTTATATGTAGGCTTTGCGGCAGATATTTAGCTTGCTCTGTGGCAATGATATCCTTAATTTTTTCGATAGCCTCCACCATGTTTTGACCACTACGTTTTTTTATATCCAGCATTACAACAGGATCGCCATACTCACGGGCATAAGTGGTGGGATCTTTTTCCTTGAAATTAATTTCAGCAATGTCTCTTAAAAAAACATTTCCTCCATTCCGTTTTACGACTACATTTTCAAGTTCATCAGGATCTTGAATTTCACCAAGGATCCTGATATTTCTTTGTACACCACTGGTGATAATATTCCCTCCGGAAATGGTTCGGTTTTCTGCACTTACAGCATTTATAATATCTGAAAAACTTACTTTTGAAGCTGACATCTTATAAATATCCACAGCTATTTCAACTTCCATATCTTCGGCACCCTGGATATTGGCTTCTTTTATCTCAGGTAATATTTCAATACGATCCTGAAGATATTCAGCATAATCCTTAAGCTGTTGAACGGTATAATTTCCGGTGAGGTTGATGTTCAGGATAGATTGCTCTTCAGAAATATTAAGGTCAAAGACATTAGGTTCAACTTTAGCACCATTGTCCAATGTAGGCCATGTAGTTTCGGCCTTCACCATATCTACCTTGTCCTTTATCTTTTGCTTGGCAACATCTACATTTATGTCGTCCTCAAATTCTACAATCACTAAAGAATAGTCCTGCAATGTAGTTGAAGTAATTTCCTTTATGCCGGCAACATCATTAAACTCTTCCTCAAGAGGTTCAGTTATGAACTTTTCTACATCTTCTGCAGAATTTCCGGGGTTTACTGAACTTACATAAATCTCTGTCGTAATAACTTCGGGAAAAGATTCCCGGGGCATGGCATAATAAGACATTAGCCCTCCAATAAGGATGATGGCCATGATAACGTAAACCGTCATCTTGTTGTCTATAGCCCAGGAAGAAAGTTTAAAGTCCCTATCTATTTTATTCATTGCAAATAATTAATTTCTGATTTTTATTTCCTGACCGTCACGAAGATTTCTGCTGCCGTCGGTAATTATAGTGGTGCCAGGTTCTAAACCTGCCGTAATTTCTATTACACCATTGGCAACATAACCCGTTTCTACAGCTACTTCTTTCGCAACACCAGTGTTTTCTCCCTGTGATTCCCACACGTATACAAGGTTTTCCCCTTGCGGATTCTGCTGCACTGCATACTCGGGAACAACGATGGCACCTTCATTAGTATAATCGTTAATTCTTACCGTGGCAATCTGGTTTGGTTTTACCATCTTATCTTCATTAGGAATGGCTACCTCTATTCTGAAGGTTCGGTTATTGGGATTAATTGTATTTCCTACACGCTGAATTTTACCTGTAAATTCTTTTCCAATTGAATTGATTTCCACGATTACTTCGCTTCCTGCTGATATCTGGTTGAGGTAATTCTCCGGGACATTCGCTTCAACATACATATTTTGTAAGCTTACCAGTCTAAATAACTGACTTTGTCCGGGAGATACAACCTCACCTTGTTCTATTAATACTTCATCAATAATTCCGCTGAAGGGAGCTTTGATGGTACTCTTCGCAAGTTGGGTTCTTACCTGGTTAACGGCATTTTGTGTAGCTTCAAAATTAGATTGCGCCTCGAGGTATTGCATTTCTGATCCTATATTCTGGTTCCATAACCGCTCCTGGCGCTCAAAAGTAGTCTTTGCCAAAGATAACTGTGTCTCCAGTCGTGCCAGCTCACTTGCCAGTCCGCCATCATCAACTATCGCCAGCGTTTGCCCACGCGAAACTTCCTGTCCTTCACTTACACGAACATCCGCAAGAAGTCCTGAAGTTTCAGGGTATATAATAATATTCTCATCTGTAGATACATCTCCCTGTACCTGTGCGTAATGCTTAAAAACAGTATCTCCCACGGGTTGAATATTTACCAGTGGACGGCTACGGTTCTCATCGAGTTGATTAATTGCCTCGTCCAGCCGGTTAATCTGTTTCGTAAGCTCATTTTGTTCCTGGCTTAACTCCGACTTTCTTTGTCTTATCTCGCTTAAATCGCCATCCTGAATAACAGCATCTACGGATTTGTTTTCCTGCTCTCCGCAGGAATTTAGTATTAACGGAAGGCTTAGTAAAACGGCTAATTTTCTCATTGGTGAATTTATAATGTACCTGTTAATCTTCATTGTTATATTTTGTAGTGTCCAGTAAATTTTCCAGCTCAACCTTTGTAACGATTACATCCAGCATTGCCTGTAGTAGGTTTTGCTGTGCACTATATAGTTGTCTTTGCGCTTCACTAAGTTCGAAGCTGCTCGCGAGACCTTCAAAAAACTTAATCTGATTTTTATTTTCGATACGTTGAGCCAGTGCCAGATTTCTTTTCATATTCTGGTAATTTTCAAGGCTGAATTCGTATTCGGTTTTGGCAGAATTAATCTGATTCTTTACTTCATTTTCTGTACGCTCAAGTTCAATGAGTGCCTGCTCATAAGCTATCTGTTTCTGCTGGGTTCTGGAGCTTCGCATTCCACTGCTGAAAATTGGAATATTTAAGGTCACACCTAAAATGGACTGGTCAAAATACTCCTGATCGCTTTGTAGGAACGAAAATGTTTCACTGAAGCCCTGAAGTCCATAATTTACAAAGCCCGTTAGAGTTGGTAAGGCTTTGGCTTTCTCCAATCTTACTTCAATGTTTGCTGCTTCTGCTGTATTTTCTGCAATGCGATAGTCAATATTTTGCTCAACGGGAATTTGCTTTTGAAGCAATGCCAAATCAAAATATTCCATGGTAAGCTCGTCCAGGTCTTCGGTTAATATAATTTCGGCCTCCACGGGGATGCCCAGGCTAAGGTTGAGCATTTCGTACGCAATGTCACGCATTCTTCTGCTTCGGTTTAGATTGTTTTGCAATCCAAGAAGTGTTATTTCAAGTTGCTCCACATCTTCTTGTTCTGTCATTCCGTTTTCATAGAGGATGCTGGTTTCTTCAAAATTTTTCTGAGCAGTTTGTTCGTTTTTCTCCAGGATTTCTGCACTTTCTTCTGCGAGAAGTACATTGCCATAGGCATTGATAATTGCCCTTTTTACCTCCAGATCTGTTTTTGTTTTTGCATTTTCTGAAATTTCTAAAAGGGTTCTGGCAGATTGGATTCCCACAATATAGGAGCCGTCAAAAATTAACTGGTTCCAGGTGGCCGTGGCATTAAGACTTTGCTTTGTGCCAAACTGCACAGGTATAAAACCTTCAGGGGCATTTACAGGAACATCATTCCTCTGAATATTTTCAAAATAATCCTGCACAATATCAACAGTACTCTGGGTATTGTCAAAAGCAGCGGCGGGAAGTAAGGTTACCGGGCGTTTAATATAATTCTGATAATCTACATTACCTCCAATTTGCGGTAATCCCTGAGATATAATTTCCCATTTTTGTTTTAGGGCGATTCCAATGTCCTTTTGTGCTATCCTGGAGTTGTAATTGTTTTCAAGTCCAAAAACTATAGCCTCCTCAAGTGAGAGGCTGTATTTGGATATTTGATTTTTCTCCTGGGACCAAATGGGAAAGCTAATAAAGACTATCGCTACCGCTATTTGAAACTTATTTAAAATTCTCATGACTTTTTTTAAATTCTTCTAAAGTTTTTAATCCTTTTGGGGTGCATATGGCGTGGAGGTGATAATCCAGGAAATATTCCATCAGCTTTGGCTTACTGTATTCTTCCGGAGGAAAAATATCTGGATTTTTTATTCCTGACATGCCAAGAAAATGAATCCTGCCGATAAATGAAATAGGGATGCCTGAGCGATAATGTCCCGACTCAATTCCACGTTCAAGGTTGTCTGTAACGCAGTCCTGTACCACATCAAAGTATTTTTTTTCAATTGGCTGCGCTATTTTCGGATAGTATTTATGAAGCTGATAGTGTGGGGATGCTTTTTCATCTTTTAAATATGTCATAGTGAACCTCTTAATCTCATAAAGCTCAACAATTGGATTTTTCCTTTGAGCCCGTATTTTATCAATGCCGGTTTGGATTACATCAAAAAGATGGATAATTGTAGCCTGTACCAGTTTATTTTTGGTGGAAAAATGGTTGTAAATCGTTTTTTTGGAAATTCCCAGATTATCTGCAATATCATCCATTGTTACGCTTTTAAACCCCAGGCTTAAAAACATATCACTTGCTGTAATTAGAATTTTTTCTCTCAATCTATAAGAATTTGAGGGGCAAAAGTAGCATTAGGAAACCTTAAAAACAAATATAGTTTCCAGAGTTTACTGTAATTTAACTTGAGGCCAAAATTTGAATTATCTTCAATTGTGGTATTTTAGCTGAAAATTGAAAATTTATGCTGTCTATTTCTCAATATCGGGAAGCATTTTCAGAATATCTGGAGGAAAGAATAAGAGTACAGGAGCCAGAAAACTTATATGAGCCAATGGTTTATATTCTATCCCAGGGAGGGAAGCGACTTCGGCCGGTGCTTCTGCTTATGGCAACCGAAATATTTAATACCAATTACCGTAAGGCGCTGGATGCAGCTCTTGCCATTGAAATCTTTCATAATTTTTCTCTCGTTCATGATGATATTATGGATGATGCCCCCATTAGGCGTGGAAGTCCTACTGTACATGAAAAATGGGATATGAATACCGGCATACTTTCCGGGGATGCCATGCTTATAAAAGCATATCAGCTCTTTGAAAATTATGATAACCCAATTTTTAAAGAATTGGCCAGACTCTTTTCAAAGACAGCTATCCAGGTTTGTGAAGGTCAGCAGTACGACATAGATTTCGAAACCAGGGAAGATGTAAGTATTGAGGAGTATCTAAAGATGATCGAGTATAAAACAGCGGTCCTTGTAGGTGCTTCTCTGCAAATGGGGGCTATTATTGCTGAAGAAAGCCCTAAATGTAAGGAGGCTATTTATCAGTACGGTCGTTACCTGGGGATTGCTTTCCAATTACAGGATGATTATCTAGACGCTTTTGGAGATCCGGATACCTTTGGGAAACAGTCTGGAGGTGACATTATTGAGAATAAGAAAACTTTTCTTTATTTAAAGGCCTTGGAAACCTCTGGAAAAAGTGAAGGACAACAATTGGAGCATCTTTATTCTATAAATCCGGGAGATAGTTCAGAAAAAATAGAAGCGGTGAAAAATATTTTCCAGTCCAGTGGAGCGTCTGAATTAACCCGGCAGGAGATAAAAAAGTATACCAAAAAAGCATTTGATGTTCTGGAAAAAATAAATATTCCCCGGGAGAAAAAGGAGCTTTTAAAGAAATTTGGTGAGTCTTTAATGGAAAGGGAGGTGTAGAATTTTTTAATCAAAAATCATAATAAGTTACATTTTGATAGGGGTCTGGTGGTTTCTATGTTAAATTATTATAATACGTAGTATAAAAATTAGATACGGCAAGGTCTTTTTTTTTAAAAATTGTATTTTTGTTGTTACAATTAAAAGAAACATTGGTTTCAAATTATGGATAGATTTTCATTTCTAAATGCCGCACATACCGCATACTTCGCAGAACTTTATGACCAATATCTAAAATATCCTGATAGTGTAGAGCCCAGTTGGAGGGCTTTTTTTCAGGGCTTTGACTTTGGAATGCAGCAGGATGGAGTTGCCGGGGGAATCCTCGAATCTGCTCCTGCAAATTTTGAAGAAGGAGAGATTCCTGAGCATGTAGTTAAGGAATTTCAGGTAATTCGGTTGATTGACGGATACAGAACAAGAGGACACTTATTTACAAAAACGAACCCGGTAAGGGAAAGAAGAAAATACAGGCCAACCCTGGATATCGAAAATTTCGGTCTCTCTAAGGATGATCTGGATATTACCTTTAGCGCAGGTGAAATTTTGGGTATAGGTCCTAAATCCCTTAAAGAAATAGTTAGTCACCTTGAAAAGATTTATTGTGAATCTATAGGTGTGGAATATATGTTTATTAGGAAGCCGGAGGAAATCCAATGGATTCAGAATAAGCTTAATATTAACGAAAACCACCCGCAGTTTAGTGGAGATCAAAAGAAACAGATTCTCAGAAAGTTAAATGAGGCTGTTTCCTTTGAGAGCTTTTTACATACCAAGTATGTGGGGCAAAAACGTTTTTCCCTGGAAGGAGGAGAAAGTTTAATTCCTGCACTGGATGCATTAATAGAGCGGGCAGCTGAACTTGGAATAAAAGATTTTGTCATGGGAATGGCTCACCGGGGTCGTCTTAATACCCTTACAAACATTTTCGGGAAAAGTGCCAAGGATATTTTCAGTGAATTTGACGGTAAGGATTATGAACAGGATATTTTTGACGGTGATGTGAAATACCACCTTGGGTGGACTTCATGCCGTACAACAGATAATGGCAACGATATTAACATTAATATCGCGCCTAACCCTTCTCACCTGGAAACAGTAGGGCCTGTAGTAGAAGGTATTGCCCGGGCAAAAAAAGATCGCCGTTATAATGGCGACAGTTCTAAAGTATTACCAATTCTGGTACATGGTGACGCTGCAATTGCAGGTCAGGGAGTGGTGTATGAGGTCGTCCAAATGGCACAACTGGAAGGATATGAAAACGGTGGTACTATACATATAGTAGTTAATAACCAAATTGGTTTCACTACCAATTATCTCGATGCAAGATCCTCTACTTATTGTACAGATGTTGCAAAAGTAACTTTGTCTCCGGTTTTACATGTAAATGCAGATGATGCCGAGGCTGTGGTTCATGCGATATTATTCGCACTGGATTTTAGAATGAAATTCCACCGTGATGTATTTATTGACCTTCTTGGTTACAGGAAATATGGTCATAATGAAGGGGATGAACCACGTTTTACCCAGCCAAAGCTTTATAAAGCCATAGCTAAACAGGAGAATACCAGAGATCTTTATGCTGATAGGCTTAAAAAAGAAGGTGTGATTGATGATGGTTTTATAAAGAAACTTGAAGAAGAATATAAAGCAAAACTGGAAGAGAATCTGGAAGATTCCCGTAAAGAAGATAAAACTAAAATAACTCCATTCATGCAGGACGAATGGGAGGGTTTTGAAAATGCACAGGAAGATAAAAT
Source organism: Autumnicola psychrophila (assembly GCF_031846645.1). NCBI lineage: Bacteria > Pseudomonadati > Bacteroidota > Flavobacteriia > Flavobacteriales > Flavobacteriaceae > Autumnicola > Autumnicola psychrophila. The sequence continues at coordinate 583,943 of NZ_JAVRHN010000001.1, read as the reverse complement.
GATGGAGGAGGTGGATACCACCTTTGATATTGATAAACTGGATAAAGTTGCAGAAGCAGTGTCCAGGTTACCTGAAGGAAAAAAATTTCTTCGTAAAATTGATAAGCTGGTAAATCTTCGTCATAAGATGTATTTTGAAACCAACCAGTTGGATTGGTCTATGGCTGAACATCTGGCTTATGGATCGTTAATGACAGAGGGTTATCATATTCGCATTAGCGGCCAGGATAGTGAGCGGGGAACTTTTTCACATCGTCATGCGGTTGTGAAGGTAGAGGATAGTGAAGAAGAGATAATATTACATAATAATATTGAAGGACGAAAAGGGGAATTTTTTATATATAACTCCCTGTTGTCTGAATATGGTGTTGTAGGGTTTGATTATGGATATGCAATGGCAAGTCCACAGACACTTACAATTTGGGAAGCGCAATTCGGTGATTTTGTAAATGGGGCGCAGATTATGATAGATCAGTACATTTCTGCAGCCGAGGATAAGTGGAAACTTCAGAATGGATTGGTAATGCTGCTGCCGCATGGTTATGAAGGGCAGGGTGCAGAGCACTCTTCCGGTAGAATGGAGCGTTTTCTTCAGCTCTGTGCTAAGGATAATATGTATGTTGCCGATATTACCACGCCGGCAAATATGTTCCACCTGTTGCGAAGGCAGATGAAAGCTGGATTCAGAAAACCCCTTATTGTATTTACTCCCAAAAGTCTTCTCAGGCATCCGAAAGTGATTTCTACTAAAGAAGAATTTGCTAACGGAAGTTTTCAGCCTCTTATAGATGAAGGTAATGCCGATGTCAAGAAAGTAAAAACTCTGGTTTTCTGTACGGGTAAATTCTATTATGATCTTCTGGATCATCGGGAAAAGAACGATCGTGATGATGTAGCGCTAGTGAGGGTGGAGCAACTATTCCCTCTTCCTGTCCAAAAGATGAAGGAGACAATGCAGAAATATAATAATGCAGATGATCTCGTTTGGGCGCAGGAAGAACCAAGAAATATGGGGGCTTATGGTCATTTACTATTGCATTTTGATGAAGCCAGGAATATGAGAATATGCAGTAGGAAATTCTATGGATCGCCTGCAGCAGGAAGTTCTGTGCGTTTTAAAAGACGCCACGACCGGGTTATTGCCGGTGTTTTCGATAAATCTTTAGAAGAATCAATTTAATAATTAAGAATAAAAATTTCTGTTCCGGCAGAAACCATAATAAAAATTAAGATCATGGCCTTAGAAATGAAAGTTCCTTCTCCAGGGGAATCTATAACCGAAGTTGAAATTGCACAATGGTTAGTGGAAGATGGAGATTATGTTGAAAAAGATCAGGCAATTGCCGAAGTAGATAGTGATAAAGCTACACTCGAACTTCCGGCAGAAGCCAGCGGAATAATTACTTTGAAAGCCGAAGAAGGTGATGCTGTAGCCGTTGGTGAGGTTGTCTGCCTTATTGATACGGAAGCCGAAAAACCTGGTGGAGGAGATAAAGAAGCGAAAAAGCAGGAAAAGGAAAGCAAGGACGCTAGCTCCGGAAGTGAAAAGGAATTGGACTCTGAGAAATCAGGTTCTGATAAGGCTCCGGCTAAAACCGAACAGCCTTCAAAGTCTAGCACTCCTTCTCAGAAGCAGGATAGTTACGCAAGTGGAAGCCCTTCTCCTGCGGCCAAAAAGATTTTGGATGAAAAAGGAATAGACTCAAAGTCGGTTAAAGGTTCTGGAAGAGATGGTAGGATAACAAAAGATGATGCCGTAGAAGCAAAAGCTTCTATGGGAACACCAGGAACCGGAAACAGGGGCGAATCCCGCAAGAAAATGTCGATGCTGCGTCGTAAAGTAGCACAAAGACTGGTTAGTGCGAAAACTGAAACGGCTATGTTAACTACTTTTAATGAAGTAGATATGTCCCCGATTTTTGCACTTCGTAAAAAATATAAAGAAGAGTTTAAAGATAAGCATGGAGTAAGTTTAGGATTTATGTCTTTCTTTACGCTTGCTGTTACGCGTGCATTGGAATTATTCCCTGATGTAAATTCCATGATAGATGGAGATTATCAGGTAAATTATGACTATAAAGATATCAGTATAGCCGTATCCGGGCCTAAAGGTTTAATGGTTCCTGTAATGAGAAATGCCGAAAACTTGAGTTTCAGAGGTGTGGAGGCTGAAGTGAAGCGTCTGGCGCTAAAAGCAAGGGATGGAAATATTACTGTGGATGAAATGACGGGAGGTACCTTTACTATAACTAATGGAGGTGTTTTTGGATCTATGCTTTCTACTCCAATTATTAATCCTCCTCAAAGTGCGATACTGGGAATGCATAATATTGTGGAGCGGCCCGTAGCTATAGATGGTCATGTGGAAATACGCCCCATTATGTATGTGGCCTTATCTTATGATCATAGAATTATTGATGGGAAAGAATCTGTAAGTTTCCTCGTAGCAGTAAAGGAGGCGCTGGAGAATCCAGAGGAGTTATTAATGGATAACGATGTGAAGAGATCTCTGGAGCTTTAAATAGTTTAAAAATTAAAACAGCAGAGGCAGCATTTAATTAATGCTGCCTCTGCTGTTTTATAGGTAAGATTAAAACAAGAGAAATAAATTAACCAAATTTAAGAAAAGCACAGCAGCTATGGCAATCATCAAGATCGTAAGAAAAGCTGGTGTGAGAACTCTATTTTTGATAAGACAGGATTTTTAATTTACTTTATTTCAGGTAAAGTTAAATTAATACTCCAATATTCAAAAGGGGAAATTCCCCCTTTTTTTTGTATCATTTGAGATAAAGGGCTTTTTTGCCGTAGTCTATTACCGCTTTTCCTCGTTTTAAAATATCTGCCCCTATAATACCATGAACCTTTTCAGCTTCATGATTCAAAAGGGCCTCGTTTACATGTCTTAGATCGAAAAGTACCAGATCTACCTTCTTCTTTTTCCAGCCTTTAATTTCTATTCTGTTCTTCTGGGCGATCTGGGTGAGCATATTTGTAGCTCCGGCCCCGGCTGCTTTTACGTCACTGTCTTCAGCAATTAATTCAAAATGTTTCACTGCTTCCATTCCTACGCAGGTGCTTGAGGCGCCGGTGTCGAGAATAAAATTACCCTCGATGTTATTTATTTTAGCTTCTATCTCTATATGGTTAGTCTTCGTGTACTTAAATTTTATACGCTGATATCCTTTCTTTTCAAGCAATTTCTTTAAAGTTGACATTCTTTCTTTTTTCACAAAGATAGGTCTTCAAAATAAATTATTTTTGCATTTATGATTTTAACCGATACACATGCCCATTTATACAGCGAAGCTTTTGATGAAGACAGGAAGGAATTAATTGCAAAAGCGATTGATGCGGGTATTAAAAGATTTTTTATTCCGGCTATAGATTCAGAATATACACAGGCTATGTACGATCTGGAGGTGGATTATCCTGATAATATTTTCTTAATGATGGGTCTGCACCCTACGCATGTAAAGGAAGATTATAAAGATGAACTTGATCATGTCGAAGAACAGTTTAAAAAGAGAGAATTCTGTGCTGTTGGAGAAATTGGAATAGATCTGCACTGGGATAAGAGTACCTTGCAAATTCAGCAGGAGGCGTTTAAGAAGCAGATTCAGCTGGCGAAGAAATACAAATTACCAATAGTTATTCACTGCCGGGAAGCCTTTGATGAGGTCTTTGAAGTTTTGGAAAATGAAAAAGCAGATGATCTCTTTGGGCTTTTTCATTGTTTTACAGGAACCCTGGAGCAGGCGCATAAGGCGTTGTCTTATAATATGAAACTCGGTATTGGTGGGGTGGTGACCTTTAAAAATGGCAAAATTGACAGGTTTCTAAATGAAATTCCTATTCAGGATATTGTTTTGGAGACAGATGCACCCTATCTCGCACCAACTCCTTTCCGCGGAAAAAGAAACGAACCGGTCTTTCTTGAAGAAATAGCAAAAAAAATATCCGAAATATATAAGATTGAATTAAAGGAAGTTGCAGAAATAACTACTGCAAATTCAGAAGTAATATTTGGGAGGTAATTATTTCTTGTTTTATATTTTGTTTATTTGCCGGTATAAGCCATTAACATTGTTTGCTTATATTGCCATGCAAAGGCTTTTTGGTTTAATAAGTGCCCACCGGGCATGCTAAGATGAGAATTTTGTGCAAGAATTTGAGGATATAAGATTTTATAAAGATGAGGAAGTAGAGGAGGCCTTGCGGCAATATGTAAGGCATCCAATGGTAAAGGCTTTACTTCAGTTTACTTTTCCGGAAAAGGAATTTTCCGAAATTGAGGAGCTGGTACTTCAGTGTCAGTCCATCAGGGACTTTCAGACCAGAGTTATTTATCACTCTGTAGATAAGGTATTGGAAAAAAGCACTGAAGGTCTTACTTATAGTGGGTTTGAAAATTTGCAGAAAGATCAGGCTTATTTCTTTATTTCTAATCACAGGGACATTATACTGGATACGTCGTTATTAAATTATACTTTATACGACCATGACTTGATAATGACTGCTTCTGCAATTGGCGACAACCTGGTGCGGAAACCTTTTCTTTTGGCACTTTCAAAGCTTAATAGAAACTTTCTAGTTCTGAGAGGGCTCGGTCCAAGGGAAATGCTGAAAAGTTCTTTTAAGCTTTCAGAATACATAAGAAAATTGCACTTCAAAGATAATCGTTCAGTATGGATGGCGCAGCGGGAAGGGCGGACAAAAGACGGTAGCGACCATACACAACAGGGAGTTTTAAAGATGCTGGCAATGGCCAAGAAAGACATGAGTCTTTGTGAGTATTTTTCGACACTTAAGATAGTTCCTGTTGCTATTTCTTATGAGTTTGATCCTACAGATATTCTGAAGATGCCAGAAATCATGGCAAAAAGGATGAAGGAAACTTATGTAAAATCTGCCAACGAAGATTTTAATTCAATTATGCAGGGGGCATTAGGCCAGAAAGGAAGAATCCATATTAGTGCCTGCGGAGTAATGGAAGATGAAATCTTTGCTAAAATTGAAGCTCAGCAAAGCTCTGTAAACGATCAGATAAAAGTCGTGGCAGAGAAAATTGATCAGGAGATACACAATAATTACAAATTATGGCCTGCAAATTATATTGCTTATGATTTACTAAAGAATCATGGGAAATATAGTTCTGAATATTCAGACAAACAAAAGAGACAATTTGAAAGAAGGCTTATGCGTAGAGTAGATCTTAAGAATTCCCTTGAGGTTAACAGTTATCTGCTTATGTATGCAAATCCTGTAGTTAACAAAGAAGGTCTGTATGAAAACGAAAGCTAGGATCCTGTTAGTTTACACCGGGGGGACCATTGGCATGATAAAAGATTATGATACAGGTGCTCTTAAAGCTTTTAATTTTGATGAATTGCTGCAGAATATTCCGGAATTAAAACTTCTGGAACATGAAATAGAAACCTTAAGTTTTAAGGATCCCGTGGATTCGTCTAATATGAATCCTGATGGCTGGCTTCAAATAGCAGAAACTGTAGAAGCGAACTACGACAAATACGATGGTTTTGTAATCTTGCATGGGAGTGATACAATGTCCTACACAGCTTCTGCATTGAGTTTTATGTTTGAAAATCTCGGTAAGCCGATAATCTTTACCGGATCTCAATTACCAATAGGAGATCTAAGGACTGATGCCAAAGAGAATTTAATCACAAGTATACAAATTGCTGGTCTTCGGAAGAATGGCAAATCTGTAATCTCTGAAGTAGGGCTTTATTTTGAGTATAAATTATATCGGGCCAATCGTACAACAAAAATAAACGCTGAACATTTTCAGGCCTTTGCTTCGCCGAATTATTCACCCTTAGCTGAATCTGGCGTCTATCTCTCAGTTCATGAAACTGATTTGTGGAAGCCGGAACGGAAACAGAAACTTAAACTTCATAGAAACCTGGATAATGATATTCTTATTCTCAAGATGTTCCCCGGCATAAGTGAAAGCACAGTCGAACATATGCTGTCGAAAGAAAATCTAAAAGGTGTGATTCTTGAAACTTTTGGTAGTGGGAATGCCCCTAATGATGAATGGTTTCTCAATATACTGAAAGAAAAAATATCTTTGGGACTTAGAATTGTAAATGTTACGCAATGTATTGCGGGAAGTGTTACAATGGGGCAGTATGAGACCAGTATGGAACTTAAAAAAATTGGCGTGATTTCGGGAAAAGATATTACAACAGAGGCTGCTGTTGGAAAAATGATGTATTTATTGACAAAAAATTTATCAGCCAAAATATTTAAAACTATATTTGAAACATCTTTAAGGGGTGAAATGGCTTAAAAATTAACGCAGCATGCTTGATGATGTATTATTTTTTTTGTTATTTGCCGCACCGTTCAACATTTTAATAGAGAGGTGGCCGAGTGGTCGAAGGCGCACGCCTGGAAAGTGTGTATACGCCACAAGCGTATCGAGGGTTCGAATCCCTTCCTCTCTGCTAAGTGTTTTATTAAAAAATTATTTTTATATTTACCCTTTAACTAATTAAATTAAGACAAACAGTAATGAAAAGATTATTTTCTATTTTGGTAATCGCTGCGATTATGGTGCTTGGAGCCGTAAATCTTAATGCGGCAAACAGTGTTAATACATTGCCGAGTACTACGGTAACCTTTGTTCAACAAGACGAAGATGCTGCGGCGGCTGATGAAGTAGGCGAAGAAGAGACTGCCGGTTTTCATCAGGAATTAAAACGACGTTTTATAGAAGGTGGTCCGGGCTTTATGGGGATTGTGCTTCTTTGTTTAATTCTTGGTTTGGCCATTGCTATTGAGAGGATTATCTTTTTAAACCTTTCTACAACAAATACTAAAAAGTTAGCACAGGATGTTGAAGATGCTCTAAAGAGTGGAGGTGTTGAAGCTGCTAAAGAAGTATGTAGGAATACAAGAGGTCCTGTGGCTTCTATATATTACCAGGGTCTTGACCGTGCAGATGAGAGTATCGAGGCTGCTGAAAAGGCAGTTGTTGCTTACGGTGGAGTGCAAATGGGACAGCTTGAAAAGAATGTATCATGGGTTTCTCTTTTTATCGCTCTGGCGCCAATGCTTGGTTTCATGGGTACGGTAATTGGTATGATTCAGGCATTTGATAGAATTGAAGCTGCCGGGGATATGCAACCATCTTTAGTTGCCGGAGGTATTAAAGTAGCACTTTTAACAACGGTATTTGGTTTAATTGTTGCTATTATACTTCAGATTTTTTACAACTATATAATTGCTAAAATAGATAGTATCGTTAACGATATGGAAGATGCTTCTATTCTGCTTATCGATATGTTGGTAGATTACAAGAACAGAAAAAGAATTTAAGACCAATATAAATTATGACCTTACATAAGATATTAAAATATTTGGCTTTAGTCATCGGTGTAATTGGGCTTATCCTGCTGGGTAGGATCATTATGGCGGGTGATGATGCGATTGATGCATCAGCCGATCTTCAAGCCAGTGTGTTGGATCCCTTTATGTGGGTAGCCTACATAGTAATGGCAATAGTTGTGGTTCTGGTTGTTATTTTTGTAATCGCCGGACTTTTTAGAGGAAACATAAAAAATACTCTTATTTCTGTGGGCGCCTTTGCGGTAATTGTTATTGTTGCTTACGTGATAACTGATGGAAACGAGATAGTGCTTAAGGACGGAGATGTTCTGTCTGCCAGTGGTTCACATTGGGTGGGTGCAGGTCTTGTTACGTTCTATATCCTTGCTGCAATTGCAGTGGGAGCGATGGTACTCTCAGGGGTGAGAAAATTAATAAAATAAATTATGGCTAGAAGAGCATCACCAGAAGTTAATGCAGGTTCTATGGCAGATATTGCCTTCCTTCTCTTGATCTTTTTCCTGGTTACTACAACCATTGAAACAGATAAAGGTATTAGCAGGAAGCTTCCGCCATGGCAGGATGAAGATGTTGAACCACCGGTATTAAAGATGCGTAACGTCTTTGAAGTAATTGTTAACAGTAATAATGATTTACTCGTTGAAGATGAACCTATGGAAATCGGTGAATTGCGCCAGGCAGCTATAGTCTTCCTGGACAATGGAGGAGGAGTTGGAGATGAGGCTTGTGACTTTTGTCAGGGTCCCGCAGATCCGGAGTTATCTGTAAATCCGCAAAAAGCAGTTATTTCTTTGCAGAATAACCGTGGTACGGAGTATGGAACATATATTGCAGTTCAAAATGAACTTGTTGCAGCATATAATTTCCTGAGAAACAGAGAAGCTCAACGAATTTATAACGTTAGCTTTAATGAAATGGAGGCAGCTTATTCTGATCCCAGGTATAACGGAGACAAGGAGCAGTTGGAGGAGAGAATCGAAGTTATCAAGAATATGATACCACAGAAACTGTCTGAAGCCGAGCCGAAAAAGAGCTAATGAGCTTTTTGAACTAAAAATTTTAATTTATTATTATGTCTAAATTTAAGAAGAAAAAAGGTGGAGAACTACCAGCGGTAAATACCGCTTCTTTACCGGATATCGTTTTTATGTTACTTTTCTTCTTCATGGTTGCCACGGTAATGCGCCAAAATACCTTAATGGTACAAAACAAATTACCATTTGCAGACCAGGTAGAAAAGTTAGATAAAAAGGATCTTATTATGTATATCTATGCTGGGAAACCCAGTCAACGATATCAGGCTCAGTTCGGAAGTGAAGCGCGTATTCAGTTAAATGATAAGTTCGCAAACGTTTCTGAAGTTCAGCAATTTATTTTCCAGGAGAGAGAATCAAAAAGAGAGGAGCTTGTACCTTATTTGACAACAGCTCTTAAAGTTGATGGCGAGACTAACATGGGACTTGTATCTGATATTAAACAAGAACTTCGAAAGGCGGAAGCCCTTAAGATTAACTACACTGTAATTCCCGGTGATGCAACTCAGAATTTGTAGTAGTTCTTTTTAGAAAATAAAATTTTTAAAAACATCCTGTTCATATCTTTGAACAGGATGTTTTTTTATATTTATGCTGAAACCTCATCACCTCAATGAAAGCTAAATTGTTTTTGTTCTTTTTTTTTCTATTATTTTACGGCAAATCGTTTTGTCAGGAAGAAAAGGATCTGATTATAAGAGTTGGAGATACTATTCCAACAGTAATAGATAGTGTATATCGGGAAGATCAGATCTATGTAGGTTTTAGTTTTAATCTTCTTACTAATAAATCTGAATCTATTGAACAATCTGGCTTTTCAGGTGGATTTCACCTTGGCCTAATTAGGGATTTTCCTCTCAACTCGCGCCGTAATGTTGCTTTGGGAATCGGTTTAGGCTGGTCACTTAATAGTTATGGGCAAAATCTGTTTATAGGTGAAACAGAGGCGGGAGAATCTATTTTTAGAAGCCTCGATAATGATATATCTTATGACACAAATAGATTTACCACACAGCTTATTGAGGCACCCATAGAGTTTAGATGGAGAACATCAACCGCTACGAGTTACAAATTCTGGCGTGTTTATACAGGACTAAGGTTGGGTTATGTATATCATCTGAAATCAAACTTTGTCCAGGAGGCTAATCAGGTGGTTCAGACAGAGGTTCCGGAATTCGACAGGTTTCGGTTAGGTGCAACCTTTACTTTCGGTTATAATACCTTTAATTTCCATTTCTACTACAGTCTCAATTCATTTTTTAAAGATGCCTACATTCAGGATGAACAGGTAGAACTTTCCACGCTAAAAATGGGTCTTATGTTTTATATCTTATAGCCAGTAATTTACCACTATCAACTGTGATATAAGGCCTATAAATAAACCCAGTACAAGCTCAAGGTTATTGTGTGCTTTGTAGATAAGACGGGAGGAGGCGGTAAGGCCTAAAGCGGTGAAAAGAAAAGCAATAGTAAAAATAAGATTGAGATGAAAGTGCACTCCAAGTGCTACAATAAACGTTGTTAGCCCCGAGAGGCCAACAAGATGTAAACTGACTTTCACGCGGAAGATGGCCATTATAAAACAGGTTATTGTAGAGAAAAGAATGCCAACAAAGTAAAAGTAAAGAGCAGGATAATTATAGGAATTCAAAACCTGGAAAAGTATCATCAGGTTGAGTAGTATAAAAAAGAAGAGCGGCCATCTTCGTTCTTGTACATCACTTAGAAATAACGAACTGGCCTTGCCTAGATTTTTCAGGAGAAAGTAAAATACAATTGGAATAAACATCGTAATGATAGCAATAGCCAGCATTTTTACTTTAATAAGCTCAATAGGGAAAAATCGTGGGGTGAGTAAAAAATAAAGCAGGCTTCCTGCAAATGGCATCCATAAGGGGTGAAAAACGTAAGAGGCACTTTTAAGCAAGAGTTTCATTAAATTTCTTTACGTAATCTGGCTACAGGAATATCCAGCTGCTCACGATACTTTGCCACTGTTCGCCTTGCTATTGGATAACCTTTGTCTTTAAGAACTTTTGCGAGTTTTTCATCTGTAAGCGGCCTCTTTTTATCTTCCTCACCTATGGAAATTTCCAGAATTTTTTTGATTTCCCGGGTAGAAACATCTTCACCCTGATCATTTTTCATAGATTCTGAAAAGAATTCTTTGATCAGTTTTGTTCCGTAAGGAGTATCAACATATTTGCTGTTGGCTACCCTTGACACGGTAGAAACGTCCATCTCAATTTCATCGGCAATGTCTTTAAGGATCATTGGCCTTAAGTTACGCTCATCGCCACTTAAAAAATATTCTTTCTGGTAATTCATGATAGAGCTCATGGTAACCATCAGCGTCTGCTGTCGCTGTTTTATAGCCTCTATAAACCATTTTGCAGCATCCAGCTTCTGCTTAATAAACATTACGGCATCCTTCTGCTCTCTCGTCTTTTTCTTCGAATCTTTGTAGCCTTTAAGCATATCGCTGTAGTCCCGGGAAACATGCATCTCTGGTGCATTTCTTCCGTTAAGACTTAATTCCAGGTCTCCATCAACAATTTTTATGGTAAAATCAGGAATAACATGTTCTGTCATTCTTGTATTTCCTGAAAAGGCACCGCCGGGCTTAGGATTCAAATGTTCAATAACCTCTATGGCATCCCGCAGTTGATCTTCAGAAATATCATGTTTGGATAGAAGTTTGGAATAATGTTTTTTACTGAAGTGATCAAAAGACTGTTCAAGAAGATCATAAGCCAGAGAAACGGACTCTGTACTTTCTTTCCTTTTAAGCTGGATAAGAAGACACTCCTGTAGAGATCTGGCGCCCACTCCCGCAGGATCCAGTTTTTGCACGCGTTGTAAAACTTTTTCAACGGTCTCCTCGTCAGTATAGACATTTTGTGTAAATGCAAGATCATCCACAATGTCCTGAACAGACCTGCGGATGTATCCACTTTCATCTACACTACCCACAAGAAATTCCGCAATTTCCTGTTCAGTTTCATTAAATCTGAAGGTACTTAACTGAGTTTTTAAATGTTGGGTAAAAGAGGTTCCAGATGCATAAGGCACCTGTTTATCCTCATCGTCTGCACTATAATTATTGGCATTTAACCTGTAACTGGGGACTTCATCATCACTTAAATATTCATCAACATTAAAATCTTCTAATGCTTCGTCGTAATTATCATCCTCAGTATCATTTTCATTAGAAAAATTATCTTCAAATTCATCTGCCGATTCTTCCCTACCATCCTCTAAAGCCGGGTTTTCCTCGATCTCCTGTTTTAAACGCTGTTCAAAAGCCTGGGTAGGCAATTGGATCAGTTTCATTAACTGGATCTGTTGTGGAGACAGTTTTTGAGATAATTTGAAATTTAATTGTTGCTTAAGCATAAAGTTCCTTCGGCTTTATTACAAAAATAAGAAAAACAAAGCTATACTTGCTTTGGCACAGTACATGTTTGTGGTAAATTTTTGTTAAGGAGTCTGCGCCAGAGTTTTTATTTTTAAGAATTTCTTCGGAAGTGGAAGTTCTACATCCAACATTTTTTCATTAACCGGATGCTTCAATTTTATTCCTATTGCAGCTAAATACAGGCCTTTAAATTTTTGCTGAATTTCTCCTCCGTACTGCCTGTCCCCAACGATCGGAAGTCCATTTTGGGATAAATGAATCCTGATCTGGTGTGTTCTTCCTGTTTCCGGAAATACTTTTAGAAGCGAGTACTCCAAATTGTCATTACTGAAATATTCCTGAACTTCAATTCGTGTAACTGCAGGTTTATTTTCAATTTGTGAGTCGAAAATTGCCAATTTTGGGGCTCGACCCGTGGTACACGCCAGATAAGTCTTCTGAATTTCCTTTTTCTGAAACATTTCCTGAATTTTAATAAGTGCCGGTCTTGTTTTAGCACAAATCAGGATTCCGCTAGTGGGATTATCGAGCCTGTGGGCAGGTAAAGGGGCAGGAAGAGCACTCTTTTTAGCTGAAATTTGCAAATTAAAGGGCAGTGCGTTCTCAACAGTCTTAAAATAGTTGCCGCTGGTAGGAATGCCTGAAGGTTTATCGATAATTGCCAAATCTTCATCTTCATATAAAACTTCCAGTTTTAGAGTGAAGATCTTTTTTTTACCATTTTCGGCCTGTAGTAATTCGATTTTCTGTCCCTCTGTTACCCAGTCGGATGTACTTGCGGGTTTGCCATCGAGCAGGATTTCTTTTCGTTTAATAGCTTTTTTAATACCGCTTCGGGATGGAATGGTTTCAAAAATAGAAACTGCATATTCCTGTAATCGAATTTCATCATCAATTGCAGGAACTATATGCGTTTCTAAAATTTTCATGGTGATCGATAGGTTATAAAGCACAAACCTCACAGGTTTTCAAAACCCGTGAGGTTTTATCACAATTCAGGTTCTATGGCTTAAAATGGATTGTTCCAACCGTCCAGAGCTGCATTTACAGTAAAAATGATAAACCGGACTATCACATACACGGAAAATACCAATCCAATAATTTCCAAAATACTTAGGGATTTGATCTTCTTCATCATTGCAGGTTGTTTCAGTTATGGAAGATAAAAAACAAACCTCACAGGTTTCTGAAACCTGTGAGGTTTTTTATGTTATTCTCTAAAAATTTACTTTTCTTCTAAAATTCGGCGTTTTGAGGCGTTCTCGGGAATGGGATTACGTCGCGTATATTGCTCATTCCGGTTACGAACAGTACCAGTCGTTCAAAACCTAATCCAAATCCGCTATGTACACAGGTACCAAATCTCCGGGTGTCAAGATACCACCAAAGTTCTTCTTCGTCTATTCCCAAAGCCTTCATTTTATCCTGAAGCACATCCAGGCGTTCTTCCCGTTGTGAACCACCTACGATTTCCCCAATTCCGGGGAAAAGGATATCCATGGCTCTCACGGTTTTGCCGTCTTCATTCAGGCGCATGTAAAAAGCTTTGATATTGGCCGGATAATCAAACAAAATTACCGGGGATTTGAAATGTTTTTCTACTAGAAAACGCTCGTGTTCACTTTGTAGGTCAGCACCCCACTCTTCAATAATATAATTAAATTTCTTCTTTTTGTTTGGCTTGGAATCTTTTAAAATATCAATCGCTTCGGTATAACTTACGCGCTTAAAGTTGTTATCGAGCACAAAATGAAGTTTCTCCAGCAAGCCCATCTCACTTCGTTCGGCTTTTGGTTTTGCTTTGTCCTCATTAGAGAGACGCTGATCCAAAAATTCCAGGTCATCCTTGCAGTTTTCAAGAACGTACTTCAATACATATTTTATAAAATCTTCAGCAAGATCCATATTGCCGTCCAGGTCGCAAAAAGCCACTTCCGGTTCTATCATCCAGAATTCGGCTAAGTGGCGGGAGGTATTGGAATTTTCAGCTCTAAAAGTAGGTCCGAAAGTATAAATCTGGCCCAGGCCAAGTGCGAAAGTTTCTCCTTCCAGCTGTCCCGAAACGGTCAAATTGGTTTCTTTTCCGAAGAAATCTTTTTTGTAATCAATAGAACCGTCTTCCTTTCTCGGCGGATTCTCGAGATCAAAATTGGTTACTTTAAACATTTCGCCTGCACCTTCAGCATCGCTTCCGGTGATAATTGGCGTGTTTACATAATGAAAATTATTCTGCTGGAAGTAGCTGTGTACCGCAAAAGACAGTTTGGAACGCACCCGCATCACGGCACCAAAGGTGTTTGTACGTACTCTCAAATGCGCCTGTTCACGAAGTTTTTCAAGACTGTGGCGTTTGGGCGAAAGTATGGTAAGTTTTACTTCTTCGGGGTTGGCATCGCCGAAAATCTCAACTTCGTTCACGTCAATTTCTACGCGTTGCTGACTTCCGGCACTTTCTTTTAAAGTTCCTTTTACGCCAATGGCGGCGCCAACAGTGATCCTTTTCAGGATGTCTTCATCGGTATTTTCAAAATCTATAACGCACTGGAGGTTATTAATTGTTGAGCCGTCGTTTAACGCAATAAAGCGGTTACTTCTAAAGGAACGTACCCATCCTTTTACCTGAAATTCCTGTAAAAACTGATTGCTGTCCAGTAATTCAGCAACTTTTGCCTGTGTCATTTAATTAGATTTAGATGGCAACAAAGATAAATTTTCCGTTGTTGCCTGCAAAGCTTTGATTTTTAATATTTGTTGTTATTCTCCTCCCTGGTAATTTCGTCATCATCTTCAGAACTTTCTACAATATTAATTGCCGGTTCTTTCATAATCTCCTTGTTGGCAATGCTTTTTTCCAAAGAAAGCAGCAAAGAAGGGAGAAGTAACAGGTTGGCGAGCATGGCAAAAAGTAACGTTGCAGAAACCAAACCGCCAAGGGCCACTGTTCCGCCAAAACTGCTTATCATAAACACTGAAAAACCGAAAAATAAAACAATGGAGGTGTAGAACATACTTACGCCGGTTTCTTTTAATGCAGCATAGACCGATCTCTTAATTTTCCAATTATTGGCCTTTAATTCCTGCCGGTATTTTGCCAGGAAGTGTATGGTGTCGTCTACAGAGATACCAAATGCGATGCTGAAAACAAGAATTGTTGAAGGTTTTATGGGGACTCCAAGAAAACCCATCATTCCTGCCGTGACCAGTAGCGGTAACAGGTTTGGCACCAACGAAATAAGAATCATTCTGAAGGATCTGAACATCCAGGCCATAAGGATTGCAATTAAAAATATGGCGAGTGAAAGCGACAATACGAGATTTTTTACCAGGTAATTCGTTCCTTTTTGGAAAATTAATGCTTTTCCGGTAAGGGAAACATTATAACGTTCTTCAGGAAATATTTTGTTGATTTGTGGCCAAAGGTCTTCTTCAATTCCCTCCATTTCCTCGGTACCAATGTCCTTCATAAAGGTCGTGATTCGGGCATATTGCCCTGTGGAATCTACATACGTTCCCAGCAGATTTTCTGTTGAAGACATTCCCTGTATATACGGCATGATAAAATTCTGTTCTTGCGAACTCGGTAACTGGTAATACTTTGGATTTCCATTGTAGTAGGCCTGCTTTGAATATTTTACCAAACGGACTACGGAAAGTGGTTGTGAAAGTTCGGGAACTTCAGCAATCAAATTTTCCAGCTTTTCCATTCTTTTTAAAGTGGAAAGCTTCATGACACCCTGTTTGCGCTGCGTATCAATGTAAATTTCCAAAGGCATTATTCCGTCAAATTCCTCTTCAAAGAATTTTATATCCTGAAAAAATTCCGCTTCCTGAGGCATATCTTCCAGCAAACTTCCTGAAACTTTGATATTGTAAATACCAATGATGCTTGCGGCAAGTAATATCACTGATACGATATAAATCGTAATTCTGCGGTGCCTCACCATGTTTTCCATCCAGCCAACAAAACCGCCAATCCAGCGTTTGTTTAAATGCTTAAGGTGTTTGTCTTTCGGCAAAGACATGTAGCTGTAGATAATTGGGATTACCAGCAGGCAGAGGAGAAAAAGTGCAAGAATATTTATGGAAGCTACAACACCAAATTCTTTTAACAATGTACTATCTGTTAAGATAAAGGTAGCGAATCCTGATGCTGTGGTCACATTGGTCATTAAGGTAGCATTTCCAACCTTCGTAATAACCCGCTGCAGGGATTTCGCCTGATTTCCATGCTTCTTGATTTCCTGCTGATATTTATTGATCAGGAAAATACAGTTTGGTATTCCAATAACGATGATTAGCGGCGGAATAATCGCAGTTAGAATGGTGATCTCGTAGTGGAGAAGACCAATTACCCCAAACGCCCACATTACTCCAATACAAACGGTAATCATGGAAATTACTGTAGCCCTTATAGAACGAAAGAAGAAAAAGAAGATCAGGGAAGTGACCAGCAAAGCGGCCAGCAGGAACATACTTATTTCGTCTATGATGTTCTGCGAATTGAGCGTCCTGATGTAAGGCATTCCGGAAACCCGGATGTCCAGATCATACTCTTCATCAAATTTTTCCAGAAGCGGAGTCAGTTCTTCAAGAACAAAAGTTTTTCTATCTTCAGAATTGACAATGTCTTTATTAATATATAGTGCAGATTGAACCGTATTGGAGTTGGCACTGTAAACCAGGTTTTCGTAAAACGGAAGGCTATTGAACAATTCGTCCTCATAATCCTGCAGCTGCTCCTCTCCGGGATTTTCCTCTTCAATAAAAGGAACCATTTCAAACCGGTTGGGATCGTTAAATTTTTCCAGTGTTTGCAGATTGCCCAGGGAGAGTACGTAATCGACTTCCGGAAAATTTTCCAGGCTGTCGTTAAGTTTTGTCCATGCCTCAAATTTTTTCGGAGTAAATAAAGAGGAATCCTTAACAGCAATAACAATTAAATTTCCTTCTTCTCCAAATTTGTCCAGGAAGTCATAATAAACCTGATTTATTGGATGATCATCTGGCAGTAGGTTGGCTTCAGTATAAGAAAAGCGCATGTTTTTCCACTGCGTGGCTAGAGCTACGGTAACCCCGAGAATAATAAAAATTATAATTAGCCTGTTTCGCAGAATAAGCCGCGCTACGGAATTCCAGAAACCAAAGCTGAATAATTTAGACATGGTGAGTTTTTAAAGGACGGCAAAGTTAGAAAAAGCTCAGCTAATTACTGCTTTTTGAGGCGGTAAAGTATAAACCTATAACGGTAATGCAAAAGTGAACTTAAAGGAAAAGTTTTCTCTGAAGTCCGGGAGGTGATAAGCTCCAAATCTATATGCCGCGCTAAGACCGAATCCGAGGAGAATATTGTTTAGCTCCACACCGGCTTCAGAATAACCGTGCTTTAGCGTTTTAAATTCTGCAAAAGGATGATTGTCAATATCTTCAAAATTACCAATGGCAAACCCGGAAAACATGACAAGCTCAGGTTTGAAGCTGCGAGTGATGTAAAATGGGCGTAGTTGATGTCTTATGTGAAACATGGCCTGCCTGTCACTAAAGAATTCATTAAAATACATGGTTTCGAAAGCGGTCCTGCCAGCCACCGCAAACCGATTCAGGATTTTTGGTTCATTTACATTGTTGGGGGAAGTATGAAAAACATGTGTAAGCGGAAGATCACCAAAGGCATAATTAGCTTCAAAAATAAATTCTGTCCTGGACTGGTCAAGCTGGCTTATTTCATGCTCCACCATAATTCCGGCACGTGTAAAAGTGAAATCCCCACCGGCAATTCCTTCTACTGCCTGGGAAACCTGTGCAGTTAATCGTGGAAAACCTCTTTCCAGCAGGACATTTTCTTCAGGAGTATGGAGAAATCTGCTAAACGGCCGCCATAAAACAGAAAAAGTAATTTCGGAAATATCATATTCCGAATAAAGTTGTCCGTTATGCAAATAGCTGTATTCAAAACTCTCGTTCATGGAAATGCGGCTATTGCTTAACAGTAACTCTGAAGTCGTGTAGGCGTTGAAACGGTGCTCCAACCCTGTACTTAAAGTTCTATGGTTAAAATAAGAGGCAATATTGCCAAAGCGCGGTCTGAAGAGTGAAAATAAATCTACCTTTTTGCGGTATTGAAAAGCACCAAATTCCCGTATATCATCTGTGTAATCAATATTCAAGTTTGTTCCTGAAGATTTGTCGAGATAGATTTGGGTTCCAATATTATACTTAAATTTTTTATCCCTTAGCCCATAAGCGCCATACCCATGAAGATTAAAGCGGTCTGATAATCTATCGTTGGTTCTGCCTCCCAGGCCCAGCCGCCAGCCTTCGTGACCATTGGAAGAATAAAAAGCACTTATGTTAAAATCCCAAAAACTAAGGGGATAATTGCCATTTGATAGCGCCTGTTTCACCTCAATCCTACGTTCTACATTATTGGCCTTTACAATACTATCCACATATTGGGCGGCATTTTTATCACGATAAGTAAAAGGCTCCTGCCGGTTAGTTTCCCAAAAAGACTCCGGCTGTTCACCAGCTTCGGGGGGAACTTCTACACTTGCGGGATTTCGTTCCAAATCCCCGGACGCTTCAAAAATAACATCATAATTGGTAGAGCTGGAAGAAAGAACAGCATCTGGGCGCACCTCTCCAGAGCCAAGAACCCGGTTGATAATATTATCGCTTCGCTGCAATGTCCCGACAGATATCACTCCCCCAAAAACAGCAATATCCTTATCTCCCGAGCCGGGACGTATAGTGGTGGTCTGTCTTTCCGGAAACCAGATTCCTGCTTCATCATAATATTTATAATGATGGTTTACCTCCAGTTTTATAGCGCCTAATAATTGTGCTTTTGCACGCTGTATCGCATAGCTGGAAACGTCCAGGTATAAAATTCCCTCCAGGCCTGCGACTGTTTTCTCACGTTTTGGTTCAAAGTAAATTACATAAGCCGGATGGTCTGTAGTTGTGGTGTCGAGAATTTTAAAATTGTAATTTTTAAGGGCATTATCTGCCAATGGTCCTGCATAATCCGTCTGGAATAGCTTATAATCCTTTTTGTATAAAGAATAAGGATTGGCTTCCAGCGAGAGCATTTCGTAAACCGGCTCTTTAAAACCTGCAGTTTTCAGGCCCAGGATTGTTTCTGTTCTTCCTATTTTCTTCTGAAAAGCTGTTTTTGATATTTTTTCTGAAAGGTAGGCTCTGGCAGTATTGATAATCGTTTCAATCTCGAGATTTGTAGTGTCGGTTTCCAGGTTTACAGCGTCAGATTGGTTGTCGATAAGAAATTTAGTGTAGGTTTTATGCTGAAAAGCCTCCAGTGCCTGCTCGGGATCATTCTGTTCCCTGGCTGCAATTGCCATTTTGATGATACTGTTTGCAGTATTTTCTTCGGAAGAAATAAATACAGGATTGAGATTTTCTACGGAAGGTTGCATTTTCACCACAACGTATTTTATAGCATCTGAAATTTCCACATTCTTGCTAAGAAAGCCTACATAAGTGATTTTTAGCTGAATTTGATCCTCCTTATAAGTAATCTCGAAAGAGCCGTCAATGTTTGTCATCACATTCCGGTCATCTCCATAACTTATGGTTGCAAAGGGAAGCGGTTCTCCGTTTTCTGCATTAACAATTTTTCCTGAAACCTCATTTTGAGCTGAAAGGCTGAACAATGAGAGCAACGGGAGAGCAAAAATCAGAAATTTGTGCATATAAAATTTTTTCTTCTGAAGATACTATAAATCTACAGTAGCCACTAAAATAAAAATTGCCAAATTAAGTCTCCCAAAGCGGCAGGCTGAATTTGGCAATTTTCGTCAAAGAGAAATTTTGAACGCTATATCGTCATAATTTCTTTTTCTTTCACAACCAGAATTTCATCAATTTTGGTGATGTGATTATCAGTAAGTTCCTGAACATCTGCTTCAGCACTTTTCAGCAAATCTTCAGAAATATCTAATTTTTTAAGATCGTTGTTAGCAGATTTCCGGTCGTTCCTTACGCCAATCTTCGCATCCTCGGCTTCGGCTTTTGCCTGTTTTACAAGCTGGGTACGACGTTCCTCTGTTAATGGCGGAACATTTATAATTACACTTTCCCCATTGTTCATGGGATTAAACCCAAGATTGGCCTGCATGATCCCTTTTTCTATTTCGGGGATAAGTTTCTTTTCAAAAGGCTGAACAGAAATAGTACGGGCATCTGGTGTAGAGACATTTGCAACCTGGTTTAAAGGTGTTTTTGCACCGTAATATTCTACAAGGACTCCGCCTAACATTGCCGGGTTTGCTTTACCTGCACGAATATTGAGCAACTGCTTTTTTAAGTGCTCAATGGCTCTGTCCATTCCTTCTTTCGTACTATCTATTATAAAATCAACTTCGTCTTCCATTTTTAGTAAACTTTTATCTTTCAGGTGAATTACAAATTAACTATTGTGCCTATTTTTTCACCCGTAGCCACTTTTATGAGGTTTCCGGGAGTGTTCATATCAAATACAATTATTGGTAGCTCGTTTTCGTGGCTGAGCGTAAAAGCGGTGGTATCCATCACTTTCAGGCCTTTTTTAATTACATCTTCAAAGGTAATGTAATCAAATTTGGTTGCTTTTTTATCCTTTTCAGGGTCTGCGGTATAAATTCCATCAACCCTTGTTCCTTTTAAGATAATATCGGCATGAATTTCTATTGCTCTTAAAACTGCTGCGGAATCTGTTGTGAAGTAAGGATTCCCGGTTCCTCCACCGAAAATCACCACTCTTCCTTTTTCCAGGTGACGGATTGCTTTTCTTCTGATAAAAGGTTCTGCAACTTCATTAATTTTAATGGCAGATTGCAACCTTGTCTGGATTCCTGCATCTTCAAGAGCGCTTTGTAAAGCGAGCCCGTTAATAACAGTAGCAAGCATTCCCATATGGTCTCCCTGTACGCGGTCCATGCCTTTGCTGGCGCCGGCAACTCCTCTGAATATATTTCCACCACCAATTACTATTGCTACTTCTATACCTTTATCGGTAACAGATTTTATTTCTTCGGCATATTCTGCCAGCCTTATAGGATCTATGCCATATTGGCGTTCTCCCATTAAAGCTTCTCCCGATAATTTTAGAAGTATTCTCTTGTAATGCATAGTGAAAGGTATAAATTATTGATGCAAATATAGATAATATCTTACTTTGAGAAATAACATAAATAGAAGGAATCTTACTTCTGAAGGAAATATTTATAATAATTAAATGCTTTTATAAATTTGGAATGGCAGAGAGCTGCTGCTGTAAGTATTGGCGAGGTTTTTGCTATCTTTGATTAGATTTAAAAATTATAAAACGATGTTTGGATATTATATAATTGCTGGTTTGATATTTATTGTGAGCATGTATGTGAGCAATAAATTGAAGAGTAAATTTAAAAAGTACTCTAAGGTTCATCTGCAGAACGGGATGAGCGGTAAGGAAATTGCCGAAAGGATGTTATATGATAATGGCATTCATGATGTAAAGGTAATTTCAACACCGGGGATGCTAACAGACCATTACAACCCGGCTAAGAAGACCATAAATCTTAGCGAAGGTGTATATACCCAACGCAATGCAGCAGCGGCTGCAGTTGCGGCTCACGAATGTGGTCACGCTGTTCAACATGCAAATGCTTATGGCTGGCTTAAAATGAGAAGCCAGTTAGTGCCGGTAGTGAGCATTGCTTCAAGATTTTCACAATGGGTAATCTTTGGTGGTCTAATGTTGATGGCTACCACTGCCCTGGGAAGTACTATTTTGCTTATAGGAATAATTATGTTTGGTATGGGAACGCTGTTTAGCTTTGTAACGTTACCGGTAGAATATGATGCGAGCAAGCGTGCACTTGTATGGTTGGAAAATGAGAATATGTTGAGCTCTCAGGAGCATGAGGCGGCAGAAGATTCCCTCAAATGGGCTGCAAGAACTTATGTTGTTGCTGCAGTAGGTTCTTTGGCTACTCTGCTTTACTTCCTGAGCATTTATATGGGAAGAGATTAAGAAAACAAAATAATTTATAATGAAAAAGGCTGCTTTTGGGCAGCCTTTTTTTTGTGTTAAGTTTTTCGTTTTTATTCGCGAATCTGTGGAATTCTTTCGTCAATAAATTTTAATGCTAAACCTTCAGTGCCCATTAAATCAAAAAGTTCCAAGGCCCTTCTCATGGTTTGCTCCTCTTCGGCCTGTTCGGTGACAAACCAAAGTAGAAAATTTTCTGTATTGAGATCCTGTACTTTGCGGCATTTATAAACAATATTGTGTATGGATTTGGTGATGGTAATTTCCTGATCCAAAGCTACTTCAAAAATTTCCTGTAGGGAATTATAATCGTGTACTATGCCCTGGACTTCAGGAGAATAGGCAGTACCTCCGTTATCATTAATAAATTTGAAAATCTTCAGCATGTGTTCACGCTCCTCTAAAGATTGATCGTAGAAAAATTTCGCGCTGTTAGTTAAAGCATTATGATCACACCAGGAGGCCATAGCTAGATATGCAGAAGAAGAATGTGCTTCTTTTTCTATTTGTTTATTTAGAAGGTCCATGATTTCTACATGGATGCTCAGCTTTTGTCTTACAAGATCTTTCATATTGTATTTTAATTAAAAATACGAAAAAGCAGACGAGAATACTAATAGGATGGAAATTTAGAAGCAGTCTAAATCTGGTTGTAATATTGCACTAAACGGGAGTGTTTAAAAGGGAGTTGAGTTCCAGCATTCCGAAAGTTCCGTTTACAAGCTCCTGAAGGTCTAGTATTTCTAGCGTGTCAAGAATAAAAATATGTTCCCTGTTGCAAAGCATTAAAATTTCAATGCCGCTTTTGTTTTCACCATTAAAATGATTTTCAGGATTTATTTTTTTCACCTGCTGCCGAAATGCCAAAAGCTGACAAAAGCTTAATTTTACCGTTTTATGATTAAAATCAACATAAAAACAGCGGCCTTTGTCGCACTGGTATGAAGAAAAATGTCGGGAAGTGTACAGTAGCTTCATTGTAGAGCCAAAACTAATTCTTATTTAGAATAAATACAAATATTAAATCTTAATCTGTCGATTTATTTGCTGATTAAGGGAAATAAATGTTTCTGTTCTGGAAACTCCTTCAATTCCCTGGATGTTTTTGTTAAGTACCTGCATAAGATGCTCGTTGTCTTTACAGAGAATTTTGAGAAATATAGACCAGTTTCCGGTAGTATAATGGCATTCTATAACCTCTGTGATCTCCCGAAGCTGGTTTACTGCTTTTGGGTTACTTACCGCTTTGTCCAGATAAACACCAACAAAAGCCATTGTTTTATACCCTAAAATCCGCGGGTCTATCATAAGCTTTGAGCCTTCGATTAACCCCGATTTTTCCAGTTTTCTAAGTCTTTGGTGTACGGCAGCGCCTGTTATGCCTATACCTCGTGCAATTTCCAGAATTGGTTTTTTTGCATCTTCCATTAGGGCGTTGAGGATCGTTTTGTCTATACCATCTATAACAACATCCTGATCAACAATTTTCATCTTGGCATCTTTTGATTAATTATCTAAAATAATAAATTTTGGTCAAAGTGTTAGCTAAAGTTTAAAGAACTCTATTAATGGCTAACCTGTGTGCGATTTTATATAAATAAGAGATAATTACATAAAATCTTCATTGATCTGCAAATACCTCTTGCTGTTCTATATCGTCCTTTTGTAGAATTCAGTTAAATTTACAGCAGTTATCAAGGATTAACCAGTCCGTGGTAAATTTATTGCCTGATGAGGGAAAGAACTTACTAATAATTAAGTATGGATAAAAAATTCCTGATTGCTGGAACATGTTTTGGATTGCTGGGTGTAATTACAGGAGCCTTTGCTACACATGGGCTGCAGCCACTTCTCATGGATGCTTCTATGAAATCTTTTGAAACGGCTGTAAAATATCAGATGTACCACGCACTGCTTTTGCTTCTTTTGGGAGCCAATAATTTCCTGACACCTAAATTACGGGATTTCATTTTTTACCTGTTCGTTTTTGGGATAATTTTTTTCTCGGGTTCTATATATTTACTCGCGACAAATAATCTTACCGCCCTGGATTTTAAGAGTATTGCCCTTGTCACTCCTTTTGGAGGTAGCCTTTTAATCGTTGGTTGGGGTCTAATGCTGCTAAGCATTTTTAAGTTTAAGAGGGAGAAGGTGTGAAGATATAAAGCACAGGTCGAAAATGAAAGTTTTCGATAACTCGCCAAAAAGATGTCAAGTTATGCGTAGCTACGGTTAAAAAAATCCGGTATTTCAAAAGAAGTACCGGATTTTATTTATTCATCAGAAGAATTTATTTTTTATTCATCCGAGCGATATATTTTTCTAACGCCATCGTCATCGAAGGAGTTTCTGCGGTAGGAGCTTTAATGTTTACTGTTAAACCATGTTCTTTTGCGGCCTTAATAGTAGTGTTTCCAAAAACCGCTATTCGCGTCTCATTCTGTTTAAAGTCAGGAAAATTCTCGAAAAGGGATTTAATTCCGCTAGGGCTAAAGAAAACAAGAATATCGTAAGTGACATCTCTTAAATGGGAAAGATCGCTCACTACAGTCTTGTAGAAAGTTGCTTTTTTCCAGTTAACTCCAAGCTTATTCAAAGTCTTGGGAACATCCGGCTTTAACATATCTGAAGAAGGAAGTAAAAAATTCTCATTTTTGTACTTCTTGATTAAAGGAGACAATTCTGCGAAAGTTCTTTTTCCTACGTAAATTTTTCGTTTTCTGTAAACGACGTATTTCTGCAGGTAGTAAGCAACAGCCTCACTTAAACAGAAATATTTTAGGGTATCAGGAACTTTATAACGCATTTCTTCAGCAATTCTAAAGAAATGATCAACGGCATTTCTGCTGGTCAGGATAATTGCTGTATGCTGGGTAAGATCTACTTTTTGTTGTCTTACCTCTTTAGAAGATACACCTTCAACATGTATAAAGGGAATGAAATCAATTTTTACTCGTTGCTTTTCTTCCAGCTCAAAATAAGGAGAATTCTCGACTTTTGGTTCTGGCTGAGAAATCAAAATTGTTTTCACTTTCATATATCTTTACTTTATTTAATCCCAGTTATTTGTAAACAGCTTGTATAAAATAATATAAGGGGCAATTTCGAGAGCGCAAAGGTACAAAATAAAATAAAACAAGTTTGACGAAATAATATTTTGATTTTGTCTGTAAATTATAACGAGGCTCAGAACATTGCTAAAAATTATAAATCCAGCTATAGCGTAAAGTATTGTGCGGGTAGGGGTAAAGGAATAGGTGAGCAGAATCACTGCCAGAAGAACAAAAAGAGAGATAAAGTTGCGGTACCCTAGTTTCCTAAAGAGGTAGTAATCTATTTTCTCATCAAGCGAAAAAACGTTTGCGATAATCTTTTCTATGCCCAACTTTATAAGTACAAAACTGGCGTAGGCGGTTGCAATACGTATATAAATAATAATGGCTTCTTCCTTTTCAACGTGAAAAAAGAAATCCAGTAGAATAAGCAAAAAAATGGAAACCGCGCCCATATTAACCAGGAACATCAATATGTTAAAAGGATGAAAAGCATGGTTCTCCTTTCCTTTAAACATCATAAATTTACCCGAGTTTAGCAGAGAGATAAACTCTCCAAACCGCTGTGGGTATGTCATTTTGATGATGGCCAGCAGTAGAATACAGACCAAAAGGATAAGTGTAATCCAATCTGAAGTATCTGCTTGTCTTTCTATTGCCTGCAAGTGGTGAATTTTTTACAAATGTATGATTATTGAAATAAAAACTTGACCGTAAATCCAAAGAAACGATTACATAAAATGCCTACATTTGTGCAAAATTTTACGGGATGGTAAAAGGGATAATTATTATACCCACCTACAACGAAATTGAAAATATTGAGCGCATAATTAGGAATGTGTTTTCCCAGCGACGCAAATTTCATATTCTGGTGGTGGATGATAATTCTCCCGATGGTACAGCAGCAAGAGTCCGTACCTTGCAGGCAGAGTTCGGAGATTCCTTATTTCTGGAAGAAAGGAAGGGGAAATTAGGACTCGGTACTGCTTATATTTTAGGGTTTAAATGGGCCCTGAATCGCCATTATAGTTATATTTTCGAGATGGATGCCGATTTTTCCCATAATCCTAATGATCTTATAAGGTTGTACAATACCTGTAAGAGGGATAATGCCGATGTCGCAATCGGCTCGAGGTATATAACCGGTGTGAATGTTGTTAACTGGCCAATGAACCGGGTACTAATGTCCTGGCTGGCCTCAAGATATGTTAGGTTTATTACAGGAATGAATATTCAGGATACCACTGCTGGTTTCGTTTGTTATAAACGGGAAGTGTTGGAAAATATCAATCTTGATAAGATTCAGTTTGTGGGTTACGCATTTCAAATTGAAATGAAATTTAAGGCCCATTTGTTAAAATATAGGATTGTGGAAGTGCCGGTAATATTTACAGATAGAACTAAGGGCACATCTAAAATGAGCGGCTCGATTATTTCTGAAGCTGTTTTTGGGGTAATAAATATGAAGATGAAAAGTCTTTTTAATAAGGTTGAAGTATAATGAAAAAGGTTTTAATAAAAAACGCCAGAATTGTCAATGAGGGTAAGATCAAAGAAGGCGATGTTTTTATAGAAGAAGGGATTATAGTAGAAATTGCTGAAAGTATAAGTGCCAAATCTCCCGATGTTATTATTTATGATGCAGAAGGGAATTACCTTTTACCGGGGCTTATAGATGATCAGGTTCATTTTAGAGAGCCGGGTCTTACGCACAAAGAATCGATTGAAACGGGTTCCCGTGCAGCAGTTGCAGGGGGTATTACTTCTTTTATCGAAATGCCCAATACCCTGCCACAAACCACTACTATAGAGTTGCTGGAAGAAAAGTTTCAGTTGGCAAAAGAATCTTCATACGCCAATTATTCTTTTATGTTTGGTGGCACTAACGACAACCTGGATGAAATTGTAAAGATAGACCCAAAAACTACTGCAGCTTTAAAGTTGTTCCTTGGCTCTTCTACCGGAAATATGCTGGTAGATAATGAAAAAGTGCTGGAGCAGATATTTTTGAAGTCTCCCCTGTTAATAGCAGCGCATTGTGAAGATGAAGAGACTATTCGTAAAAATCTTGAGGAATGTGTGGAACGTTATGGCGAGGATATTCCTATAGAATTGCACCCTAAAATAAGAAGTGCTGAAGCTTGTTATAAGTCTTCTTCCAGGGCGGTTGCACTGGCTAAGAAAACAGGGGCAAGATTGCATGTATTCCATGTTTCCACAGCAAAAGAAATAAGCCTGTTTAGTAATAAAAAACCTCTGAAGGATAAAAAAATCACTGCTGAAGTTTGTATACACCATCTATGGTTTAATGATTCAGATTATGCTAAAAAGGGAACTTTTATTAAGTGGAATCCTGCAGTAAAAACAGAGAAGGATCAGCAGGCACTCCTACAGGCAGTAAAAGATGACCATATAGATGTTATTGCGACAGATCATGCTCCCCACACCCGGGAAGAGAAGAAAAATGTATATACCAAGGCTCCTAGCGGAGGTCCCCTGGTACAGCATGCATTACCGGCTTTACTTCAGCTTCATCATCAGGAAAAAATTAGTCTGGAAAAAATTGTTGAAAAAATGTGCCATAATCCCGCTATACTTTTTCAGATCAAAGATAGGGGGTATATAAGGGAAGGATATAAAGCAGATCTTGTACTGGTAGATTTAAACGCTCCCTGGGCTGTACAGCCAGATAACACTGTTTATAAGTGCGGTTGGTCTCCTTTTGAAGGAACAACATTTAAATCCAGGGTCACACATACATTTGTAAATGGTCGCCTGGTATATAAAAACTTTAAACATCAGCCTTTTTCCAAAGTTGCAGAACGTCTAACGTTTGATAGATAAAATGAAAAACATTCTGTTATTTTTTCTTGTTGTAATTCTTTTTTCTGGCTGCCGAAATATTGAGCGGACAGAGAAACCTGATGACCTGATAGGGGAAGAAAAGATGGTAGATGTACTTACAGAACTTGCTATTTTGCAATCGGCAAGGAATTTAAACAAGACAGTGCTTGAAGATGCCGGTATAAAACCTTACCAGTATATTTATGAAAAGCACGATATAGACAGCCTGCAGCTGGAGCGCAGCAATGATTATTATACCGAAAATTTCACGACTTATGAGATTATTTTTGAGCGTGTAAGAGATCGGCTGCAGCGTGTTAAAGAGGCGCGTGATTCTATCCAGCAAGAAGAAGAACGAATACAGGATTCTATTTCCAAACTGGATTCTGTTGCAGCACAGGACTCTATTCCAAATGATTCATTGAGAGACTCTATAAGGAGACAGGATTCTATAAATGATGTGCGGGATATACGGCGTAGAAATTTTATTTCCCGGGACAGCCTTATTTCATCCAGGGAGGATAGAAGAAGGTAAAATCAGGACTCTTTCAAATAAATTTTTCCGGTTTCCCTGATACTTACTGATAACGGCTGAAACTGAAAACTAAGATCGTTCTTTATTTTTTTATTACTGAAATGCCACTCGTCATAAAGGGATTTTTTGGAAGCTCTGCTAAGCTGTTTTTTAAATCCAAAAATACTTCCAAAGCTCTGAAATATCCAGGCCAGCAAAATCATCCATTTCTTTAATTTCTTTCGGGGTGCGGGTTTATTAATACTTGCCGCCGCTTCTTTAAAGACATATTTAAAATTTCGGTTTTCAGAAACAAGAATAAACTGTTCATTTTTAATTTCTGAAGCCATTAATTGCTGCATGGCTTTCACTACATCCTTTACATCTACAAACCCTGTGATTTTCGGAAAATAATAATTGAATCCTTTATCTAATTTTCGGAAAATAGGACCAGACCCCGCATTCCAGAATCCGGGGCCAATAATTATTCCGGGATTGACAATTACCGCGTCAACACCTTCCTGTGTTCCGCGCCAAACTTCAATTTCAGCGCCGTATTTTGAAATTGCATAATCGCTATGGTTCTCTTCAGGATTCCAGGGGGTTTTTTCAGTAATTTTATTACCTACCAGGGGTTTTCCGAGGCTGGCCGTACTACTTACATGGCAAAGTTTTTTAACCGAATTCGAAATACAAAGGTTTACAACATTTGCTGTGCCCGTAATATTTATTTGTCGGAGTTTGTTGACATCGCCCGAATCAAAAGAAATAAGGGCCGCACAGTGGTAAACAAAGTCAACCTCTGAAAATGCCAATTTTAAGGCCGGAATATTCAGTATGTCCGCCTTAACCCATTCAATAGTATTAAAAAGTTTTTTTGCTTCCGCAGAAGAAACATAATAGGAGAAAACTTTCTCCACCGTCTCAAGATTACTGCTTTCTCTATGGATCGCGCGGATTTTCTCTCCCGATCTGGCGAGATCCAAAAGTAAATGCGAACCCACAAGGCCCGTTCCTCCGGTTACTAGAATCATGTGGTAAATATAGCGAAACCACTTAGGAAAAATAACAGTTTATGGTATCTTTACGGCTGTTTTTAGAAGACTTAGAGACCATGAACAAAAATTTTGTAGAAGAACTTACGTGGCGCGGAATGTTACATGACGCAATGCCAGGAACCGAAGAACATTTAATGGAAGAAATGCGTGCTGCCTATGTGGGAATAGATCCTACCGCAGATTCGCTTCATATAGGTCATTTGGTAGGCGTGATGATGTTAAGACATTTTCAGCTTTGTGGACATAAGCCTTACGCCCTTGTTGGCGGTGCTACCGGGATGATTGGCGACCCTTCAGGGAAATCTGCAGAGCGTAATTTACTGGATGAGGAAACGCTACGTCATAACCAGGAAGCTCTAAAAGCGCAATTATCGAAATTCCTGGAATTTAAAGGGGATGCAGAAAATACGGCAGTTTTGGTAAATAACTATGACTGGATGAAGGATTTTTCATTCCTGGCTTTTATACGTGATGTTGGTAAACACATTACTGTTAATTACATGATGGCGAAAGATTCTGTAAAGAAAAGGCTGTCTTCTGATGCTGCCGAAGGAATGTCTTTTACAGAATTTACTTATCAAATGGTACAGGGGTACGATTTTCTTCATCTCTTCAGGGAGCACCAATGTACTTTGCAGATGGGGGGAAGTGACCAGTGGGGTAATATTACCACAGGAACCGAACTTATAAGAAGGATTGGGAACGGAAAAGGCTATGCCTTAACCTGTCCTTTAATAACAAAAGCCGACGGGACGAAATTTGGCAAAACCGAAGGTGGAAATGTATGGCTGGATCCGCAGCGTACGTCTCCCTATAAATTTTACCAATATTGGCTAAATACCAGCGATGCTGATGCTGAAAAGTATATAAAGATTTTCACTTTTTTAAGTAAAGAAGAAATTGATGATTTGGTTCACAAACATACTGAAGCTCCTCATCAAAGGGAACTTCAAAGGGTTTTGGCCAAAGAGGTGACAATAATGGTTCATTCTGAAGAAGATTACGACAATGCCGTTAAAGCTTCTGAAGTTTTGTTCGGAAAAAGTACAGCTGAAGACCTTAAAGGTTTAAATGAAGCTACTTTTCTGGATGTTTTTGAAGGAGTGCCACAAGCTGAAATAGCCAGAACAGAAATTGAAGCTGGTCTCGATATGATCGCTGCCCTTGCTGCAAAAACAGACTTTCTCAATTCTAACGGGGAAGCCAGAAGGGCTTTAAAAGAGAATTCTGTTTCTGTTAATAAAGAAAAAGTAAAGGAAGATTATGTAATTACAACTTCAGATCTTCTCAACAATAAATATGTTATTCTAAATAAGGGTAAAAAGAATACGTACATAATAAGAGTGGTATAAAATGCAAATCCCTCTGTCACGTAGGGGTGTACAGAGGGATTGCAACTAACTAACCAACCAATTTATTATGAAAAAACCAACTAACCTGTAAGAGAGGAAATTCTATTTCACTTTCTCACATATATTAGGTCGAAAAACCTTCTTTACATTACATTATTCTACATAAAAAAATTAAATTTCTTCTGTTTTTTCTTCTATCTCAGTAGTGAAAAGGCTTTACAGGAATATTTTTTTTGAATATTTTCTATTTTATACAGTCTGCTGCTAATCAGGTTATAAAACCATAAGATTACAACCCCGAATATCACTATTGTCGAATCTTCCCAGAATTTCTGTGGTGTTTTTTGAGAGGTTTTTGCCAAGATCTTGTGTGGCAAGGAAAGAACAGGAATTAAGGTTTGCCAGATCAATTACATTTATTCCGCCGTTTTTGTTTTCCGGAAGAATTTCCAGAGCATCTTCAGGATCGCGGATTAAAATCTTCATCCAGGGCGGACATTCAAAAACACCAGATCCTTTAGAGTAGGCCTGCGAAAGCAATTCCGTCATTCCGTACTCACTGTGGATTTTATCAACCCCAAAACCTTTAGCAAGGATATGATGAAGCTCTTTTCTTATCATTTCTTTGCGCCGGCCTTTCATTCCGCCGGTTTCCATGATAATTGTATTCTGAAGCTTAAAACTGAAGTTTTCCACCATGTCCAAAAGAGCAAAGGAAACGCCTATGAGCAGGATTTTCTTTCCAGATTGATCAAGTTTTGTAAGTTTTGCGGCTAATTCCCCGAGTTCGTTGAGGTAGAAGCCACTTTCATCATGTTTACTTCTGGAAATGAGATTTTCTGCCATATAAATCAGCGAAGAACCCTGCCGTTCAAGATAAGACGGTAAAAGGGCAAATATCACCAGGTCTTCAGGATTTCCATAGAAATGTTTAAATCCTTCAGTAAAACTTTCCTCATAAAGCTTTAAATCGATCACATGATGTTTGCTGGTGGTGTTTCCGGTTGTTCCGCTACTTGTAAAGGTGATTTCCGGCGCTTTTTCAGAAGAAAGTACGCTGTGGGTTTTAAAAAATTCAATTGGAAGAAAAGGTATTTCTTTTATACTGTTAACCGAAGTGCTGTCTTTGCCCAATAATTGGCAAAATTGGCGGTACACTTTATTTTGGGCATACTGAAACTTAAACACCTCGAGTGTAATCCTTTCAAATTCAACTTCAGAAGAAATATTAAATATCTGGTCCTTGAGCATGCTATGGGTCATCTATAAAACGGAAAAGCCTCTATAAATAGAAGCTTTCAGGTACTTAAAATATTATTGTAATATTATTTAATAACGAGCTTTCTTGTTGCTTTGCTGTTTTGTTCTTCAATTTTCAGGATATAAATCCCGGGGCTTAAGGTGGAGACATCTAATTCTTTCCCTCGTATCCTTGTCCTTTGAACTGGTTTCCCAAGCACATTATAAATTTCAATTTGTTTTTCAAGATTTCTGGTCGTGCTAATATAAACCTTACCGCCAGTAACAGGATTAGGATAAATTGATAATCCTGAAATAGGAATCTCGGTCCTATTCCCCGTGCTTGTAGTGTCCTGAGCCACAACTGGAGTGGCAAAAGACAAAAAACAAACAAATATGAAACTGAAAAAGTATTTTTGCTTCATTCTTTCTGGCTGATTATTACAAAACTACGAATTAATTTTCAAAAATCCTGCCATAAAAATACGCTAATATGGTTAATAAATTTAACAGAAAAAGGCCGCCACTTCGGCGGCCTTTTTAATTTGAAGGCAGATGATTATATTTTCAGGCTAATTCAAATATGATAAATTTCCTTCCGTCCAGTCAAACATTGCTGCATCAACTGTAGCATCTGCATCGTAAGCAGCTTCTGTATCAGCGTCTGCGCCTTCTATTTGGATCCCGGAAAGATCTGTTCTTCCATCTTCAGTAATATCAACATCAGTATCATATCCAGAAAGAGAAAGTCCGGTGATAATAGCTCCAGATTGTGCTTTGAATTGTAAAGCAGTTCCTCCTACTGTAGATACAGCAGTGAAGTTTTCGATTGTTGGGTTACCATTCACACCATCGGCTTCTATAGCAGTGGAAAAATTTGCATCTGTATTCGATACATAGACATTGCTTACGCCGCCGTTCCAACCTTCAGTCCAGTCTACAGCATCATCCTGGTTGTTTTCCAGGTAAAGATTGGATGCAGAAACCGATCCTCCAAAGAATTCAATTCCATCATCAGCTCCGTTAAGAATAGCAACATTTTCTATAGTGGTTTCTGAACCTACTGCATAAAGAGAAATTCCATTGTACTGAGATTCTGCATTTATCTGCGCTCCGGCGTCAGAAAGAATAAGGTAAGTTATAGAACCGGAATTATCTTCAGGATCATCACCTCCATAGATAATACCTCCAACCTCAGCAGTTGCATTGGTACCGGCAGTTGTTTCAGCATTACCGGCAATTACCAATCCTCCCCAGCTTCCTGGTTGACCTGAAGTAGAAGTCATAACCACTGGGTTCTCTTCAGTTCCCTGCACATCAATTATTCCTCCTTTTTGAACTACAATGTAAACGCTTGTTCCATCTTCATCCTCATCTGTTCTCGCAGTAATATTTGTTCCTGCAGGAATTGTAAGAGTAGCTCCTTCTTCTACTGATACTATTCCGTTGATTACATAATCTGAATTTGCATCAAGAGAATAATCTGAAGAAATCGTACCTGGTAAAACTGATACCTGCCCACGGTTGGTAACCCAGTCAAAACTACTGACTTCAACAGTTGGAACTTCAGTATAATCCATATCTACATCAGCATCAGCACCATTTAACTGAATACCTGAAAGATCTGTTCTTCCGGCTTCAGGGATATCTACAGCTGTATCATAGCCAGAAAGGGAAAGTCCCGTAATAGTAGCTCCAGATTGTGCTTTAAATTGTAGGGCAGTTCCACCTGCAGTAGAAACAGCAGTAAAATTATTAATGGTTGGATTGCTATTTACTCCGTCAGCTTCAATAGCCGTAGAGAAATTAGGATCGTTATTAAGTACATATACGTCAGTTAAAGTACCATCCCAACCTTCGGTCCAGTCTACAGCATCATCTTCGTTATTTTCCAAATAAATATTTGATGCAGAAACAGATCCTCCAAAAAATTCAACCCCGTCATCAGCTCCATTAGTGATAGCAATGTTTTGGATAGTAGTTTCTGAACCAACTCCGTAAAGTGAAAGTCCGTTAAACTGAGATTCTGCATTTATCTGCGCTCCGGCATCAGAAAGTAAAAGATAGCTAATAGATCCAGAATCGTCATCAGATTCTGTACCTCCGTAGATGATACCTCCAACTTCAGCAGTTGCATCTGTACCTGCGGTAGTTTCAGCATTTCCTGCTATAATAAGACCTCCCCAGCTACCTGATTGGCCGTTTGCAGAAGACATTACCACAGGAGCAGAAGCTGTTCCCTGTATATCTATCATTCCTCCTTTTTGTACCACGATGTAAACGTTAGTTTCGTCGCTGTCATCAAGGTCGGCATCAGCTACGATTTTTGTTCCTGCAGGAATAGTCAACGTTGCTCCTGCCTCTACGGAAAGAATTCCGGTAAGAGAGTAAGTTTCACTCGCGTCAAGGGTACGGTCTTCTTCAAGAGATCCATTTAGTGTTGTACCTTCAGGCCCTCCTGGATTTCCTCCATCATCGTCGATGGGTTCAATAGAATTGTCATCGTTGCTACATCCCGTGGCTACGAGGCCCAGAACTACTGCAAGAACTAATAAAAAGTGATTAATTAATTTTTTCATTTTTTTAAATTTTAAGGTTCAGATTGTTAGTGGTTTATATGTTGAGTTAAAAAGAATAGTTTACACCAAGACTTAATACTGCACCGCGGGTGTATGACCTTACGGTTTGGGTGGATTCAATTCCTGTAGAACTTGGTCTTACATCCTGTACCCTTTCGATTTCGGGATTCAGAAGGTTTTGTCCACGGAACTGGATATCCCAGTGTTCTCCCAAATTTTGGCTAAATACAGCGTCCAGAACAACAAAACCTTTTTCAATAATTTCGTCGTTATAGAAAACTTCAGTTTGTGTTTGTACTTCAGGTGATCCAAGTGCGAAAATTTTATCTGAAGCATAATATCCTACAAAAGAAGCTCTAAAAGGGTTCTCAGATTCGGTAGAAAAATTAAGGGAGCCATTAAAAATCCAGTCAGAAGCACCTTGAAGACCAATTTCAGTCTTATTGTTATACTGGAAGGTTCGTATAAAATTTCCTTCGTTGTTGTAGACATTTTTAAGATCCTGTACGTGCCATGTTCTGGAAACATTAAAAGCTACATCAAAATCAAATCCTTCCGGTTCTTCGTTATTGATAACATTAACTTTAGTTTCCAGTTCCAGGCCGTAGATATTTGCTTCCTTTCCGGCATTAAAGTAAGAGAAAACCCCTGCAGCACCCCGATCCTGCACCCTGTTTATTGGATCTTCAATTTTCTTGTAGAAACCTGTAAGGGAAATTAGCTGGCCAGATTTAGGAAATAATTCATATTTAAGATCCAGGTTAAGGTTATTGGAAGCATCTAATTCTGGATTACCTCTGGTGATTTGTCCCGTCTGAGAAACATATTCAAAAGGAGCTATTTCCTTGAATTCCGGAAGGGTTATGGTTTTACTTGCAGCCAATCTAAGGTTAGAATTCTCATTTGGCGAAAATTTGATATTAAAACTCGGGTAAATGTTATCGTAGCTCTGGAATGAATAATTTGGACGGTTGGCCGGATAGTTGTTTACGTCAAAAACCACATCAAGATTATCCTTTTGATACCTTGCACCCACGTTAAAGTTCCACTTACCAAACCCATAATTAAAAGCTGCAAATCCAGAATAGGATTCTAAAGTAGCCTCATAAAGATCTGGGTTTAACCTATTAAGAGTCAGGTTGTCGTTTCTGAAATTTTCTGTAGATAAAGCGTCGGTAAGATTATCAATAGAGGAAGGATTAACTCTGTTAAGTCCGTTTTCTTCAACACCAAAAAACCTGGAATAAAAATCTCTTTCTTTGTTTCTGTAATTTCCACCAAACTGGAGATAAACATTGTTATCTGTGGTGTCGCTTTTAATGAAATTAATTTGATCAGTAAGTAGGGCGTTAAATTCATTATCATTGATTTCCTGAGTAGATTTTCGTTGCTGATAGCCACCCATTCTTCCAAACTGAACGAAACCTTCATCATTTATATTTAATTCGTTACGGATACGATTAGGTTCATCGGCTTTTACCATGTTGTATCCAACAGCCCATTCCAGCGTATTCATTTCTGAAAGGTTGTGGTCTCCATGAAGCTGATTTACCCATAGCCTTGTTTGTTTGATGTTTTGATCACGTACAAATTGGTTGAGGTTTTCGGCCGGAGCAGTTTCCTCAAATATTACCCCCTCTGCATTCCGACCAGCTTCATAAACTTCATCTGTAAGTTTATTTATAAAGAGACTGGTTATTTTAATGCGGTGATCTTCATTTATTTCATAGCCTACATCTAGAAGTCCTGTGGTATTTACAGTTTTCTGGAAATTTTCGGTATCAGAGAAATAATCGTATAGGTTGTTATTACGATACTCTCTAAATAATCCGCTACGATATTCAAAATTGGTAGATTGTGATCCGGTAAGAAGAACTTTCAGGTTTTTCCCAAATTTCTTTCCGGCAGTTAAAGCATATCTCTGGTTTACCGGGAAAGCATCGGTTTGAGGATCCCAGCTCTGGTTGTTAATGGAATATTCTGTAGGGATAGCTTGGTCATAAAAACCAAAATAAACATCTTCCTGGTTTGGAGAAACCTTAAAATTATTATATTCTCCAATGGCATTTGTATTTGCTCCAAAGCGCATACCAAAATCCAGTTCCTGTGTTCCCCTCAGTTCCCTTGAGTCAATATTAACCGTTCCTGAAGCCTGATCAGCAGAATTTTGTGCAGAATATGTTTTGCTAATGCTTACACTCTGTACCACACGTGTTGGAAACAGGCCAAGATCAATATTCTTACGCTCCACATCATCTGAAGGAATAGGAAGATTATTTAAAGTGGTATATAAATAACGATCCCCTAAACCTCTTACAAATAAATCGCCTGAAGCCTCACTCGTGGTAACTCCCGAAATTTTAGTGGTAGCTGTGGCAACATCAGAAACCCCTAATT
The DNA here is from genome assembly GCF_031846645.1 of Autumnicola psychrophila. Taxonomy (NCBI): domain Bacteria; kingdom Pseudomonadati; phylum Bacteroidota; class Flavobacteriia; order Flavobacteriales; family Flavobacteriaceae; genus Autumnicola; species Autumnicola psychrophila. The sequence goes on along the minus strand of NZ_JAVRHN010000001.1, from coordinate 547,048 downwards.
TTGCCAGTTCTTGTGCCCCTATACTTTCTTTAATTTCCATGGCACCTTTTTGTTCCAGTAAAAGGGCAACTTCAGAATCTCTTCTGGAAACTGTAGAAATAATCACTTCATCAAGTGCAGCGGCGCTGGCACCTAATCCCGTATTTACCTCGGTAACTTTTCCGGACACAACCTCTACGTTAGGAACTTCCAGGGTTTCATATCCTACAAAACTAAATTCCACGGTATATGTTCCGGGTTCAAGACCTTTTAGTACATAAAGGCCGTCAAAATCTGTGGTGGTACCTTTTGATGTACCTTTAATTATTACATTTGCAAAGGGTAAGGGTTCTCCGTTCATTTCCTTATCGGACAATTTCCCTACAATAGAGCCCGTGTTTTCTTGCTGGGCCAGCATTGGCAGTGTTGTTAAAAATAATACTGTAAAAGATGCTAAAAAATGTTTCATTTGTGTGTTTAATTCTCTGGCGCAAATAAAGGGTAGTCATGTAAACAAAGAGTTAACCTCACATTAATCCTTTGTGATATTAATGTTAGTTAAAGGTTACCAATCAATCAATCAAATCCTCAAATGAAATTTATATTTACTTTTACCTTGAATTTTTAACTATTATAAACATGAAGAAAAAAGACATTTGTATCCTTTTGGTAGACGATGAACCGGATATCCTGGAAATAGTAAGCTATAATCTTTCTTCTGAAGGATATAAAGTTATTACGGCAGATAATGGTGCTGATGGTGTGAAACTTGCGAAGAAAAAAAATCCGCAGCTTATCATCCTGGATGTGATGATGCCGGGAATGGATGGTATTGAAGCGTGCGAAAAAATTAGAAAAATTCCGGAACTTGAAGATACTATTATTGCCTTTCTTACTGCCCGCGGTGAAGATTACTCCCAAATGGCGGGGTTTGACGCGGGTGCTGATGATTATATCACAAAGCCCATTAAACCAAAAGTACTTACCAGTAAAGTAAAGGCGCTGTTAAGAAGGTTTAAGGACGATACTTCTAATGCAAGTATTGTAAAAATTGGTGATCTTACAATAAATAGAGAGGAGTATAAGGTCATAAAGAACAATGAGGAAATGCTCCTGCCCCGTAAAGAATTTGAATTGTTGTCTCTTCTGGCTTCCAAACCGGGAAAAGTTTTTAAACGGGAAGACATTATGGATAAAATATGGGGGAATGACGTCGTTGTCGGCGGTCGAACCATAGATGTACACATAAGGAAGCTTAGGGAAAAAATTGGTGATGATAGTTTTAAAACCGTAAAAGGGGTAGGATATAAGTTTGTAGTTTAATGGCAAATAAATTTAGACGCTCATATAAATTTGCAATAAAGACATCGCTCTACATAACTATTTTTGTAGGGTTTCTACTGGCTGGTTTTTTGTATTATATGGACGTTTTGCTGTGGATGCCTTTTCTTGTCTTTTTATTTGTAACGTATATTTTCTCATTCGTTATCATTCAGCAGCGGGTAGAATACTTTATTTATCGGCGTATAAAAAAGATTTACGACAACGTATCATTACTAGACTCCACTACGCTGCGGCCCAGCCAGGTAACCACAGATATGGTAACCCTTACCAGGGAGGTAGAAAAATTTGCTGAAACCAAGAAGCTCGAAATTGAAGCCCTTAAAATAAGGGAAGGCTATAGAAAAGAATTTATGGGTAATGTTTCCCATGAGTTAAAGACTCCTCTTTTTACCGTTCAGGGGTATATTCTTACTTTACTTGATGGGGCGATGAAAGATAAAGCTGTAAGGAAGAAATACCTTAATCGGGCCAGTAAAGGTGTGGAAAGGCTAATATATATTGTCAAGGATCTCGATATGATTAGCAAGCTGGAAGTAGGGGATCTGCACTTGCAAATGGAGGATTTTAATATTGTGGAACTTGTTCAGAATACTTTTGACCTGCTGGAAATGAAAGCAGCAAAAAAAAATATCACCCTTACTTTTGATACCGACTATCGAAAGTCAATCTATGTTTACGGAGACAGGGAGCGAATCCAGCAGGTTCTTACAAATCTTGTGGTTAATTCTATTAAATACGGAAAGAAGGACGGAACTACAGAAATTACAATAGAAAACCTTATAAAAAATAAAGTTATAGTGAGAGTGACCGATAATGGGGAAGGTATTGCTAAAGCAAATATTCCGCGGTTATTTGAGCGTTTCTATCGGGTGGATAAAAGCGGTTCCCGTAAAGAAGGAGGCTCAGGTCTTGGATTAGCTATTGTAAAGCATATTATTGAAGCCCACGAGGAAAAGATATACGTAGAAAGTGTTTTCGGCGTGGGAAGCGAATTTTCCTTTACTCTAGAAAAGAGCGAAGAACTCCCTGAAACTGTCAGCAAATCCGATATCCTTTAGTCCTTTAAAATTTTTGCTTTCCTGCAGCTTTTCAAGTTTAAAGTCGCTCTGGCTACACGATGGAGCTATTCCCAGATTCATGAGTCTTTCTGCGAGGTATTCCTGTTCAAATTGACCGGGTGTGGGAATGAAAAAGGCTTTTTTCTCCAATTTTGCCAGGTCTAAAATAGATGTATAGCCCGATCTGCAAATAACCATTTTAGAAGAATTAACCGCTTCTTCCAAATCTTTTCCATACCTGTAATTCTCAATGTCGATATTTGCCATTTTAGAGGGTTGATCTTTTTCTTCAATAACACCCCTTATTAGTAAAATTTTCGCTTTACTTTCTGCAAATTCTTTTAGTAGTAATTCTTCCAGTATCGTTCGTTGCGGTTCAGGTCCGGAAAGCAAAATAAGATAATCATAAACCTTTGGCAGGTCCTTTTTCTCGAATCTGCTTAGAGGACCAATGTATTTTATATTCTCATTTATCTTATTAAGGTGGCCAAGGATGCCGCTGAGGTTTTTTCTTCCTTTAGCATCGGGAATCCAGCACTCATCGTACTTCTTTATATACTTTTGGTGGATTTTGCTACTGAAATAGGTAGTGGTTCCGCTTAAAACATTTAATTGGTGGGTGATAAATACACATTTCAGGTGTTTGTACCTTACCCCAAATCTATTATCTGAAATGATACCATCCAGGTTAAGTTCTTCTACCAGCTTCTTTGTGATCTTTTTTTCAGCTTTAATGGCTTTTAAGATTTTGGGGCTGTCCCACATCATCTTCAATTTAAAATTGCTCCCGTTTTTGGCATATTCAATTTTATAGGAAGGAAGTTCAAAGGACTTTAGATGCGGAAATTCCTTTTGAAGAAGTGATAGTGCATTTCCATCTGAAGCTAAAACAGGCTCAAAATTTTCCTCCTCAAGCCCTTTGATAATTGGGATACAGCGAGAGGCATGGCCCAACCCCCAGTTTAATGGTGCGACTAAAATTCGTTTCTTTCGCATTTCCAAATATAATCTTATCGGGCTGTGGTCTATTTTCTTTAATTTTACCAAAATATTAAATAAACACGTGGGAAGTAAAAATAAGCTTAAACGTTTCAGGCAAAACGAAGAATTTTCGAATGTTATTCAGCCTTCAAGAGAAGAACTTACTAATGACGATTTTAAATGGAAAGGAAGGTGGAATGAATTTTTTAAAAATGATAAACCTATAATACTGGAATTAGGTTGCGGAAAGGGTGAATACAGCGTTGGTCTTGCGCAACAAAATCCCGATGCCAATTTTATAGGAATAGACATTAAAGGCGCGCGTTTTTGGCGGGGAGCAAAAACCGCTTTGGAGGAGAATCTGCAAAATGTTGCTTTTCTGCGCACGCAGATAGAGCTTATTACTCATGTTTTTGGTAAAAATGAAGTAAGTGAAATCTGGATAACCTTTCCAGATCCCCAGATAAAATATAAAAGGACGAAACATCGTCTTACAAATTCTGAATTTCTTCAGAAGTATAAGCAGATTTTAAAAGATGACGGACTTGTAAACCTGAAAACCGACAGTGAGTTTATGCACGGCTACACCCTTGGGCTCTTGCATGGCGAAGGTCATGAGGTTATTTACGCACATCACGACATTTATAAAAATGAATATTCTCCAAAGGAAGTACGGGAAATCCAGACTTTCTATGAAAAACAGTACCTTGAGAAAGGAAAACCAATCACATACATTCAGTTTAAGATAAAATAAGCTTGGAAGTAGCAAAACTTTTTCTCATCACATACTTTGCCGCTCTTCTAGGGGTTATTCCTCCTGGTCTGGTAAATATGACTGTTGCAAAAACCTGCGTGGAGCGAGGGAAAAAAAGCGGAATGTACGTTGCAATGGGTGCTTCTTTTGTGGTTTTTCTTCAGGCATTTGTAGCCGTACTTCTGGCAAATTATATTTTTTCCAATCCTTTTGTTCAGAATATTTTACTAAGGGCCGGATTGGTGATTTTTATTATCCTCGGAATCTATTTTTTTGTAAAAGCTAAACGTGAAGAAGGGATTGAGCATAAATCTGAAACAGCTAAATCCAATAGCATTTTTAAAGGGATGCTTATTGCTGTTCTAAACGTTTTTCCTATTCCTTATTTTGTTGCAATTGCGGGAGCATTAAATGTAGGTGTTGAGGAATTTTACCCATGGCTAAAAATACTTTGTTTTACGCTGGCAGCCACCCTTGGTACATTCACCAGTCTTTACCTTTACGTGGTATTTTTTAATAAGATTGAAGGCAAAACAGAATCTTTCTCCCAGTTTTCCAACTATTTTATGGCGCTTCTTATGCTGGTTTTAATCGTGATCACGTTGTTTAGAATATACAATACATGAGCAGGGACTCCGGGTTTTTCGAAAAAGTTTATCATGTAGCTGCCAAAATTCCACATGGCCGTGTAACTTCCTATGGTGCAATTGCAAGATATTTAGGTTCACCTCAAAGTGCCAGGATGGTAGGTTGGGCTATGAATGCGTCTAAAGAAAAACCAGATGTTCCCGCACACCGCGTGGTAAATAGAAACGGACTCCTAACCGGAAAAAGCCACTTTAGCGGAACGCATGCAATGGAGCAACTTTTAAAGGATGAAGGAGTAACTGTAAAAGATTTAAAAATTCAGGATTTTGAAAGACATTTTTGGGATCCTGTAAAAGAGCTGAAAGAACTGGAATAGTTTCTTTTCCATTTGGTACAGCACGCTTTAAACTGAACAATCAATTCTAGTCAAATGCTTCGTTTTCTTAGCTTTTCGACCTATATTTGCGCTTAGAATCGATCTATATAAGAGCTGTTAGATCAAATAATTTCAGAAATTTTCAATTTCCCGGAAGCATGAGGAACTTGAACTTTTTTCTGCCGAAAAACGGAAATATCGTGGTATTGAATAAAAAAGATATTTTAGAAGCACTGGAGACTATTTCAGTAGCCGGAGAAGGTAAAAATATGGTAGATGCCGGTGCAGTGCAAAACATTATGATCTTTGGTGATGAGGTGGTTGTAGATTTAGTTCTTGCAACTCCTGCGCTTCACATAAAAAAGCGGGCTGAAGTTGATATTTTAAAAGCTATTCACGAGAAGGTTTATCAAAAAGCCAAAGTGAAGGTGAATATTAAAGTTGAAGCCCAGGAGAAGAAAAAACCGGAGATAAAAGGGAAGCCTATCCCCGGAATTAAAAATATTATAGCTGTCGCCTCTGGAAAAGGCGGAGTAGGAAAATCTACAGTGACTGCGAATCTTGCGGTTACTTTGTCCAAAATGGGGTTTAAGGTTGGTATTCTTGATGCCGATATTTATGGCCCGTCTACGCCAATGATGTTCGATGTAGAAACCGAAAGACCTTTGTCTGTTAATGTAGATGGTAAATCGAAAATGAAACCCATAGAAAACTATGGAATTAAAATATTATCTATAGGGTTTTTTACGCAGCCAAACCAGGCTGTGGTATGGAGAGGGCCTATGGCTGCCAAAGCACTTAACCAGATGATTTTTGACGCCGCGTGGGGAGAACTGGATTTTCTATTAGTAGATCTACCACCGGGAACCGGTGATATTCATCTTTCCATAATGCAGTCGTTGCCTATTACTGGGGCTGTTGTGGTAAGTACGCCGCAAAATATGGCTCTGGCAGATGCTAAGCGGGGAGTGGCAATGTTTCAGCAGGAGAGCATCAACGTTCCAGTCCTGGGAATAGTAGAAAATATGGCATATTTCACTCCGGAAGAACTGCCTGACAATAAATATTATATCTTTGGGAGAGAGGGAGCAAAAAACCTTGCTGAAGATCTAAAGGTTCGGTTTTTAGGAGAGGTTCCATTAGTGCAGAGTCTTAGGGAATCTGGAGATGTAGGTCGTCCTGCTGCCTTGCAGGAAGATACTCCGCTGGAAAATGCATTTAAAGAGATTACGAGAAACATGGTTGAAGAAACTGTGAAAAGGAACGAAAATCTGCCGGCAACCGAAGCTATTAAGATCACCACAATGGCAGGATGTAGTGCAGTTAAAAAGAAATAGATGACGAGCGAAGAAGTTAAAATAAATGTAGAAAAGGCCTTGGCAGAGATTCGTCCTTTCCTGGAAAGTGACGGAGGCGATATTTCGTTAATTTCTATTGAAGATGATCGTCTGGTAAGGGTACAACTGGAAGGCGCGTGCGTGGGTTGTTCTGTAAACACTATGACGCTTAAATCTGGCGTGGAAATGACCATTAAAAAATATGTGCCGCAAATTGAACGGGTGATTAATGTAGAACCTTAATTTTTTCTGGAAGTGGAATTTTTTCATAAGAAACAAGGAGGAATTACAATCCAAATGTTACCTGTGACTTCTTATGAAGAAAAAAAGAACATTCAGAAGGATGTGAAGCATTTTAAAGAATCATTATAATCAAATGGGCTGAAATTGTCTGCTTTTTTAGAAAGCAGTTGTTTCAGCTTATCATTTTAAACGAATAAAAGATCTTTTTTACTTAAAATATGTCTGATATAAAAATCACAATTATCGACCGTGAAGGCGAAGCACATTTGGTAGATGCTCCCACAGATATGAATATGAACCTTATGGAAGTAGTTCGCTCTTACGAATTGGCGCCGGAGGGTACGATTGGAATTTGTGGTGGAATGGCTATGTGCGCATCCTGCCAGTGCTATGTTCTTAACCTGGAGCATATGCTGCCGGAGCAAAGTATAGAAGAGGAAGATATGTTGGATCAGGCATTTTTTGTGGAGTCCAATAGCCGTTTAAGCTGTCAGATCCCAATTACAGAAGAACTGGACGGGCTGGAGGTTAAATTAGCTCCCGAGTCAACTTAGAAGAAATTTTAAAAGTTTAATCGGGAATTTGCCAATTATTAAGCCCTTTAAACACCAGACCTCACAGATTTTTAAAACCTGTGAGGTCTAATTTATTTTCTGTGAGGTCAAGAATATTAGGACGAAAATTGCCATTTTAAGGCACACACCTCAAAAGCCTGTATTATTAAACTCTTTGAAGGTTTTCAGAATCTGTTTTTTCTGAAATGACTTCTTCTATTCCATTCCAAAGTTCAATTCGGCTGGAAAGTGCATTTTCAGCGGTTTGTTGAGCTTCCTGCCACTTTTCAGCATCATTTCCGCAGAGCTTTTCTATCATTTTAAAAGCCATGGGACCATGTTCGTCACCATCAAGTTCAATATGCCTGTCAAAATAATACTTGAACAGCCTTAGGTCATTTTCAGGAAAATTTCTTTGAACATTTTCAATAATTGAAGAAAACATTGCGGGGATAAGGCCTTCTCTTCCAAAGGTAAAAGCAGCAGCAATGTTGTGCGGTTTTCCTTCAGAAATTACATCAAAAGTATTTTTAAGAAACTGCTTTATACTTAGCGGTACTTTACTGGCTGCTATAATTAGAAAGATATCTGTACCGTGGTTAACCTGGAGAAGAAAATCTTCTATCTTTTTTGTATCTGCACCGGCAGAGGCCATTGCTTCGAGGTACATTTCAAAGTGGCTTTGATGTTTTCCTTCCAGATTTACATCGGTATCTTCAGCAAGTACAATTTCATTAATTAAATATCTTATCTCTGGGTCACCTACAGGAAACCATGGTTGCGTGGTTTTGGTAAGTTTTTCCTGTAGCGCAGTAAGCAGCGACATAAAATCCCATACTGCAAATACATGGTGTTCCATAAAAACCCGAAGCTGCTGTGGAGAATTAACTTTTTTATATAAAGAATGATTTAAAAGCTGTTCTGTTTTTGGTTTTAGGCTGTTATTTATCTTCTCTATCATAAAATCTTAGTTTTTGCAAAAGTAACAGCTGAGAAGCAAATTTTAAAATATATGGTTACTTTAAAATACCTTTAACCGCAAATTGTCTTTTTTGTGATAACTTTAAAATATGAATACTCGTCTTACAACAATATTAAATGTCATTATTTTTTACTCTAAAAAGTCTAAGGAGTATTTAAAAATTGATGGGGTAGTAGCAAAGAAGCCTAAGGCCCTGAAGAAAAAATGCTGTGAGAACTATAAAAAAGGCAAACGTTGTAAACGCTGCCCTTGCTTCGATTTAGAATAATGAACTTTTTAATAAAGTTCTGCTTATTTACGTCCTAAATAACCTATTCTTTTTTAAAGCTTTTCAGCTGCTATGACAAGCATTTCCAAAGGCTCGAGGTGACAAAACTTTTTAATCTTCACTGCATCACCTTTTAACTCATTTCCTCTTTTAATTTTTTTACTAAATTTAAAAAGCTGAATGCCCTGTGATATCCATTCCTGTAATTAGAAGATGAATATCGTGCGTTCCTTCATAGGTAATTACACTTTCCAGGTTCATCATGTGCCGCATGATACTGTATGAGCCGCTTATGCCGTTTGCCCCAAGGATTTGGCGGGCTTCCCTCGCTATTTTCAGCGCCATTTCTACATTGTTTCTTTTGGCCATAGAGATTTGTGCGGAAGTTGCTTTCCCTTCGTTTTTGAGCGTTCCCAGTCTCCAGGACAATAATTGTGCTTTGGTGATTTCTGTAACCATTTCGGCCAGTTTTTTCTGTTGAAGCTGTTTTGCTGCTATTGGTTTATCAAATTGAAGACGTTCTTTTGAATATTGAAGTGCCGTATCATAGCAGTCCATGGCCGCGCCAATTGCACCCCAGGCAATCCCAAATCTTGCTGAATCGAGGCAGCCTAAAGGTGCTCCAAGTCCGCTTTTGTTGGGTAGCAGGTTTCCCTTCGGAATTTTGACGTTGTTAAATACTAACTCTCCGGTGGCGCTGGCACGTAGTGACCATTTATTGTGTGTTTCGGGAGTAGAAAATCCGTTCATTCCACGTTCTACAATAAGTCCGTGGATTCTTTTGTTTTCATCCTTTGCCCATACAATAGCGATATTTGCAAATGGAGCATTAGAAATCCACATTTTCGATCCATTAAGTAAATAATGATCGCCTTTATCTTTAAAGTTTGTGAGCATTCCGGCTGGGTTTGAACCGTGATCGGGTTCAGTTAACCCAAAACTGCCCATCATCTCACCGGTGGCAAGTTTCGGAAGAAATTTTTTTCGTTGCTCCTCTGTTCCGTAGGTGTAGATAGGATCCATCACCAGCGAAGTTTGAACTGATGCTGTAGAGCGAATTCCGCTGTCGCCACGTTCCAGTTCCTGCATGATAAGGCCGTACGAAATCTGATCTACGCCGCCGCCGCCATATTTTTCGGGAAGAAAACAACCAAAAGCTCCAATTTCGCCCAATCCTTTTAAAAGCTGTTTCGGAAATTTACATCCCTGCGCAGCTTCTTCAATAATTGGAGAAATTTCCTTCTTTACAAAGTCCCTCGCAGCCTTGCGGACCATCTTATGTTCTTCTGTGAGCAGCTCGTCTAGGAGATAATAATCCGGAGCCTCGAAAAGATCTTCTCTCATTTTGCTGAAATTTGCTCAAAGATACTTAGGACTTTTGGAGCAAGCAATCTTTTAACGGACAGCCGGAAATGGCAATTTTCGGCATATAGATCAAATCCTTGTAATGAACGGAAATTATAATCCTTTCTTAGCCGTTATAACTTCAGGTAAAAAGGAGAAACCAGCTTTTTATAATCTTCAGTATAATTGTGCCGGGAAATTTCGATGATCAATTCATCTGTTTGTACCGCAGTTTTCCGAAAAGAAAATGCCAGTAAAGATCTTTTTAAAGCACTGTCTTTAGTTCCTCTTACCCGGGTTATTTTCTTCGGAAAAAGATGAACTGCAGAAGCAAGTTCAATAAAATTTTCTTCTTCGGCATATGGAATTATTACACTGAAGATGCCTTTTTGGGAAAGTAAAACGGAGGCGCCGTGCACCAAATGTTCAAACGGCAGGGAATCTGTGAAACGTGCCAATTTCCTTGCCTTTGGCATTTTTTGCTCATTTTCGGCTACTTCTGAAGAAAGGGGAGCGGCATAAAAAGGCGGATTGGAAATAATGAGGTCGTATTTTTCCTCATCCTGCATTTCTTCAGCAAACTCATTTAAATCTGCATGATAACAGAAAAGTCTGTCGCCCCAATTACTATTTTCGAAGTTTTCGACTGCCTGTTCGTACGCATTTTCTTCAATTTCAATGGCGTCAATGGCAAAAGCGCCTGATCTTTGCGCCATTATTAAGGCAATTAGCCCTGTTCCTGTACCAATATCAAGGATTGACTCCGGATTATGATCTAAAGGCGTCCATGCGCCCAGTAAAACGCCGTCTGTGCCTATTTTCATCGCAGCTTTATCCTGTGCTACAGAAAATTCTTTGAATTTGAAGATTTGATCAGACATAGAAATATGAAATTTGAAGTTTTCAGCAGAAAAAGGGCGATAGTCAGAAATGGCAATTATCGACTTATAGTAGTCGGTATAATTTTAGTAAAAGTGTCTTCAGCTTAAAAATAAAAAACCGCTTCCTTAATAAGAAAGCGGTTTAAATATATTTTCTTCAGAAGAAATTACTCACCAAGAGCAACTCTTTCAAAAGCAACAACTTCTAATTGAGAATCTACAGATTTTACATAGTCTGCAACACTTTCTTTGTTGCCTTTAATGTAATCCTGGTTCACTAAAGTGTTGTCTTTAAAGAAACGCTGAATTTTTCCTTTTGCGATTTTATCAAGCATTTCTTCAGGTTTTCCTTCCTGGCGCAATTGATCTTTTGCAATTTCAATTTCTTTATCAATAGTAGTTTGATCTACTCCGTCTTCATTTAAAGCAACGGGATTCATTGCAGCAGCTTGCATAGAAACGTTTTTAGCAGCTTCATCTGCACCGTCTACGTTTGCAGAAAGACCTGTAAGAACAGCGATTTTATTACCTGCGTGAATGTAAGAACCTACAAAAGGAGCCTGAAGCGTTTTGAATGCACCAATTTCGATCTTTTCACCTATAACACCGGTTTGCTCAGTAAGTTTATCCTGAACAGTGATTCCTTTATAATCTGCAGCCAAGAGTTCCTCTTTGGTATTGTAATCAAGAGCAAGCTCTGCAAGACTTTGTGCCAGAGCTACAAAATCTTCGTTTTTGGCAACGAAATCTGTTTCACAGTTAAGGGAAATAACGGCACCTTTAGTACTGTCGTTATTTACTTTTGCAATTGCTGCACCTTCACTGGATTCTCTGTCTGCTCTCTTTGCAGCAACTTTTTGACCTTTTTTACGAAGCACTTCGATTGCTTTGTCAAAATCACCATCAACTTCTACCAAAGCTTTCTTGCAGTCCATCATTCCTGCACCGGTAGCTTTTCTTAGTTTGTTTACTTCTGCGGCGGATATCTTAGCCATAGTATTATTTTTTATTTAGAATTAACAAGTCGTTTAGTCTATTTGTAAAGAAATGAACTAAACGACTTATAAAATTTACCAAACTGTTATTTTATTCTTCTTCTCCGTTATCGTCTGAAGCTTTATCTAAAGTTTGTTGCTTAGATTGAAGCTTTACGTCTTGTTGAGCTTCCTGCATTGCCTTTTTGTCTTCAGGATCTGTAGAAGGAACTTCAGCTTTCTCTGCTTTTGCTTTTGGAGCTTTTTCAGATTTTGCTACTTTAGGAGCGGCGTCATCTTTTTCGTCCTTCTTCTTAGAATCTTTGCTCGTCTTTCTATCTGATAAGCCTTCAACAATAGAATCTGCAACATAAGAAATAACCTTGCTGATAGATTTTGAAGCATCGTCGTTAGAAGGGATCAAATAATCTACTTCACGTGGATCTGAATTGGTATCCACCATCGCGAATATTGGAATGTTTAATTTTTGAGCTTCTTTAACTGCAATGTGTTCACGTGTAATATCTACGATAAACAAGGCTGCGGGAAGTCTTGACATGTCTGAAATAGAACCTAAGTTTTTCTCTAACTTAGCTCTAAGACGATCTACCTGTAGACGTTCTTTTTTAGAAAGCGTGTTAAACGTACCATCCTTTTTCATTCTATCGATAGAAGCCATTTTCTTAACAGCTTTACGAATAGTTACAAAGTTGGTAAGCATACCACCCGGCCATCTTTCTGTGATGTAAGGCATGTTTGCTTTCTCAGCTTGTTCAGCTACAATTTCTTTTGCTTGTTTTTTGGTAGCTACGAAAAGTATTTTTCTACCACTGGCTGCGATTTTTGCCAAAGCCTCACCGGCTTCCTGCATTTTAGCAGCACTTTTGTATAGGTTGATGATGTGAATCCCGTTACGCTCCATATATATGTAAGGAGCCATATTTGGATTCCATCGTCTTGTAAGGTGACCAAAATGTACACCTGCGTCAAGTAATTCTTTTACTTCTACTTTGTTTGCCATTTTTGTAATAGTTTACGTTCTGTTGAAGATAGCAACAGGCAAGTGGCTATTTAATTAAATACGGCCTTGCTTGTTTAGATGCTAAACTAACTTCCGGTGTATGCTTCGACAAGCGCTGCATGACAACGAATAACAACAAAAATCTTTTTAATTTTAAATGAACTTTTAGGGCTGTGCCCAAATAATTAACGTTTAGAGAACTGGAATTTCTTACGGGCTTTCTTCTGTCCGTATTTCTTACGTTCTACCATACGTGGATCTCTTGTTAATAAACCTTCCGGCTTAAGAGTCGTACGGTTGTCTTCGTCAAGTTCTACCATAGCTCTGGAAATTGCAAGACGAATAGCTTCTGCCTGACCTGTAATTCCACCTCCGTAAACGTTTACTTTTACGTCAAAAGTTTTATCATTACCGGTAAGCGTTAACGGCTGATTAACTTTGTACTGAAGCGTACCTGTTGTAAAGTAATCGTTCATTTCTTTTTTGTTCACGGTGATGTTTCCATTTCCATCAGAAACATAAACACGTGCAACAGCCGTTTTTCTACGACCAATTTTGTGAATAACCTCCATTACTTAAGATCGTTTAAGTTAATAGTTTTAGGTTTTTGAGCTTCCTGATCGTGGTCAGATCCTGCATAAACCTTTAAATTTCTGAATAGGTCTGCTCCTAATTTGTTCTTAGGTAACATTCCTTTTACCGCTTTTTCCACCAAACGCTCAGGAGCTTTGTTGAATAATTCGGATGCTGTAAGACTTCTTTGTCCACCTGGATAACCGGTGTGACGAATGTATTCCTTAGAATCCCATTTCTTTCCGGTTAAGTTGATTCCGCTAGCGTTGGTAATAACAACGTTATCTCCGCAATCAACGTGTGGGGTGAAGTTTGGTTTGTACTTTCCTCTTAGTAATTTTGCTACTTTAGAAGCAAGACGTCCCAGTGTTTGTCCTTCAGCATCTACGTGTACCCATTCTTTGGTAACGGTGGCCTTGTTGGCCGATACTGTTTTGTAACTTAATGTGTCCACACTAAATAGTTTTACTTAATAATTAAACATTCCATTCCCATAATCCCAATTTTGATCTTGGGAAAACGGGCTGCAAATGTACAATTATAAATTCATATAGCAAATAGGAGTTTCATTATTTTAAATAGATGGAAAATACTGATTGTCAGAAGCGTTCTGCTTCTTTACAAAACAGTAAGAGAAGTTGAATAACACTAGGCGGAACAGTGGCTTGTAAAAGATCTAATCTAATATTAGCGGCTGAAATGATGTTAATTACCGATAAAGAGTAATTATGGTGTTAATAAAGTCATAAAAAACCAATCCTTGTCCTACATTTGCATCTCCAAATTTAATGAGTGATAATGAACAGATTAAAGAAACTGACCGGAGCATTTGGGATAATTGTGATGGTTGCGGGTGTTACGGCTTCATGTGAGCCTGAAAATGATGAGATGACAGTTGCAAGTGCAGAAGTTCTGAAAGTTAGCAATGCGACAATAGAGCAAAGCAGCCTTATTGGCAGATGGGAACTTTCTTCTATGGCTTCAGATGTTGCAGTGAATCTTAATGATGGTGATCCTGATACCAGTACAGATATTTTGGAGGAAACTACTTGTTTTAATGAAATGTATTTCGTTTTTAATGAGGATGGATCGGTAAAAACTGGTCAGGCAAAACTGGATTTTAAAAATGGATTTGACTGTAGTTATGGTATCTACTTCGCAGAATATGATGTGGTTAACAATAGTGACAGTTCGGTCCTGGAGGTGACATTTGATGTAGATGGAGTGACTTACACAGATTCAAAGACCATTGAACTTACCAACGAAAATGGAGAGGAACTTTTACATGTAATAACCACAGCTAGTGAAATTGATGGTGCAAATTATATTAATGACGGACGTGATACCACTGTTGTTTCTGAAATAACAAGGCTGGAAACGATTTATACAAAAGTGCAGTAAAAAATAATTGATTAGTTTAGTGTTGTTAGTAGAAAACCCTCGCAGATTTTATTCTGTGAGGGTTTTTGTATTTAATGTGCTTCCAGCCAGTTCTGACCTTCACCAAGGTCAACATCTAACGGAACTTCAAGTTTAAATGCATTTTCCATTTCGTGCTTGATCATTTTCTTCACTTCTTCCAGTTCAGATTTATAAACATCAAAAACCAATTCATCATGTACCTGTAGGAGCATCTTGGTTTTGTAACTGTTCTCCTTTAGTTTAGTATTAATATTGATCATGGCGAGTTTGATAATATCGGCAGCGCTTCCCTGGATAGGAGCATTAACAGCATTTCTTTCCGCAGCACCTCTTACCATGGCATTCTGCGAATTGATATCTTTCAGGTACCTTCTTCTTCCTAGAACAGTTTGGACGTATCCATTTTCTCTTGCGAAATCCACCTGCTCACTAATAAAATTGCTCAGTTTAGGGTAGGTTTTGTAATAGGTGTCAATCAATTCTTTGGATTCAGATCTGCTAAGGCTGGTCTGGTTGCTAAGGCCAAAAGCCGAAACTCCATATATGATCCCAAAATTGACAGTTTTCGCATTGCTCCTTTGTTCGCGGGTAACTTCATCAATTGGTACGCTAAAAACATTGGCAGCTGTAGAGGCATGAATATCTTCTCCTTCCTTAAAAGCTTTGATCATAGTTTCTTCTTTGCTGAGTGCAGCGATTATTCGCAGTTCAATCTGGGAATAATCGGCAGCCAGTAAAATGTAATTTTCGTCTCTTGGTACAAAAGCTTTTCTCACTTGCCGTCCTCTTTCTGTCCTTATAGGTATATTCTGAAGGTTAGGATTATTGGAACTCAGTCTTCCTGTAGCGGCAATCGTCTGTACATAATCTGTATGGACGCGGCCGGTAGATTTCTCTATCTGTCCCGGTAAAGCATCAACGTAAGTGTTTTTCAATTTTACGAGTCCGCGGTAGTCCAGTACACGCTGGATGATTTCGTGATCTTTGGCGAGTACAGAAAGTACATCCTCACTCGTGGAATATTGTCCTGTTTTAGTTTTTTTAGGTTTTTTTACCAGCTCCATTTTTTCAAAAAGAATAATTCCCAGTTGTTTGGGAGAGCCGATATTAAATTCCTCTCCGGCATCAGCATAAATTTTTTCTTCCAGTTCCTTTACGTCCCTATCCAGTGCTTCGGAAAGGGAATTAAGGAACTTTTCGTCAAGATTAATCCCTTCCAGCTCCATTTCGGCCAGGACTTTTACCAGCGGAATTTCAATTTCATTAAATAATTTGCGTGTGTTTGCCTCATTAAGTTCTTTCTCAAAAAACTGCTTAAGCTGAAGGATAACATCTGCATCTTCTACAGCATATTCGCACTGGCGGTCCAGCGGAATGTCGCGCATCGACTTCTGATTTTTTCCCTTCTTACCAACAACTTCAGATAAAGGCTGCGGAGAATAATTGAGATAAGTTTCTGCCAGGATATCCATATTATGCCGCATATCCGGGTTGATCAGGTAATGAGCGATCATCGTATCAAAAAGTTTTCCTTTGATTTCGATGCCGTACCTGGCCATTACCTTAATGTCATACTTTAAATTCTGACCAATTTTTTCTATGTTTTCATTTTCAAAGAAAGGTCGCAATTCTTCGATGAGCTTTTGAGATTCATCTTTATCTTCAGGAAAAGGCAGATAAAAACCTTTTCCGGTTTCCCAGGAAAATGCAATCCCTACCAGTTCTGCATCCATTGGATTTGTACTCGTAGTTTGGGTATCGAAACTTACACTTTGCTGCTTCATTAAATTCTGAAGAAAAAGTTTCCGTGACATCCCTGTACTTAAACTCTGATAAACGTGTGCTGTGTTCTCTAGCGATTTTCGGCCGGAAGTCGGTTCTATTTTTTCTGCACCTCCAGATCCAAAAAGAGAGAATTGTCCTGCTCCTGCAACGGCTTGTGCATTCTGTTTTGCTGAAGGGGAATTGGTCACCTGTGTTTGCGGATGATCTTCTTCGCCACTAAATAATTTTACAAATTGATCCTTCAGCCTTCTAAATTCCAGTTCATCAAAAATCTCTTGGACCTTTTCTGCATCAGGCATTGAAAGTTCATAATCTTCAGCATGAAATTTCACATCGCAATCGGTGATAATGGCAGCGAGTTTTTTGGAAAGAATTCCCTGTTCTGCATGTGCTTCCACTTTTTCGCGCATTTTCCCTTTTAGCTTTGCAGTGTTGGCGAGCAACTCTTCCATACTACCAAATTCCTTCAGGAACTTTTTTGCAGTTTTTTCACCAACTCCGGGAAGACCGGGAATATTATCTACAGCATCTCCCATCATCCCCAGGTAATCTATCACCTGCTCCGGCCGCTCTACGCCAAATTTCTTTTTCACCTCAGGTATTCCCCAGATTTCTATACCATTTCCCATTCTTGCGGGGCGGTACATAAAGATATTTTCGGTAACCAGCTGCGCGAAATCCTTATCTGGAGTCACCATAAAAACCTGATAGTCTTCTTTTTCGGCTTGCTGTGCCAGTGTACCAATAATATCATCGGCTTCACAGCCCGGAAGTACCACTACCGGAATGTGCATTGCTGTTAAAATATTTTGGATAATCGGGATAGCCTGCATTATAGGCTCTGGCGTTGCGTCGCGATTAGCTTTGTATTCGCTAAACATTTCTTTTCTTACTTCGCTGCCTTCTTTGTCGAAACAAACTGCGAGATGATCTGGTTTTTCCCGCCTAATCACATCAAACAGTGAATTGGTAAAACCCATTATTGCTGAAGTATCAAAACCTTTGGAGTTGATCCTGGGATTTTTAATAAAAGCATAATAACCACGGAAGATCAGTGCGTATGCATCAAGTAAGAATAAGCGTTTTTGAGCAGCCATATATTGGTTCAAATGTTATTTACAGAATATTTCAAAACTACAAAGATAATGTCATATAAGAGAAAAGCCATTCAGAAATGAAAGGCTTAATAGATTTAAATAGCGACCTGCCGGCGTTTATTACGATAGCCGTAGTAGAGGATATAAGCATAACAGAGCATCACCAGGATAAAAGCAATATTAAAGCTAAAGCTATCCACAATATAACCGTAGGCCGGTGGTATAATCGCACCTCCTACAATCATAGTACAAAGTACACCAGACCCCTGCGGTTTATCGTCCCCCAGCCCGTCCAACGCAAGGCTGAAAATGGTTGGGAACATAATGGAGTTGAACAATCCAATGGCAATTATCGTCCACATTGCTACTAGGCCTGTACTAAAATTGGTAATTATCAATAAACCAATTGCGCAGGAGGCAAAAACACTCAGCACTACTGCAGGATTCATAATTTTTGTAAGGTAGGAGCCAATAAATCTTCCCACCATTGCACCTGTCCAGTAAAAGGTAACAAAGACCCCTACTATGGCCATGCTGCTGGATTCCGTCAATCCTGAATTTAGCGTCCATTCTGCGATATTCCGCATAAAGGGCGTGTCGCGTATAGTTTCAGATAATTCAAGGCTTAGAAAATAATTGACCATATAACTCCCCAAGGCAACTTCGGCCCCTACGTAAAAGAAAAGGGCGATGGCACCCAAAATAAGGTTTTTGTTTTTCAGTACTTTTCCATAGTCGTTGGATGCTGCTGTATCTCCAATCTTCGGAAGTTTTACAAATAAAAAGACCACAGCTATTAGAATTATAAATGCTGCGATCCCAAGAAACGGCGTTTGTACTGCAGAAGCTTCAGCGATGTAATAATCTTTCTGTTCAGCTTCAGTCATATAAGCGATTTCTTCAGAAGACATTACCTTGTCGCTCAGGATAAAAAGTGCGCCAATTAACGGAGCGATAGCGGTTCCGAGGGAATTAAAAGCCTGGGAGAGATTGAGCCGGCTGGAAGCAGATTTTTCCGGGCCAAGAATGGTGACATAAGGATTGGCAGCCACCTGGAGAATTGTAATTCCGCCGGCAAGAATAAAATATCCGAGCATAAAAATTCCGAAGATTCTATAGGATGCAGCAGGGTAAAAAAGTAAACAACCCAAGGCCATGGTCACCAGGCCCAGAATAATTCCTCTTTTATAGCCAATTTTGGATAAAATATAACCCGCGGGGATAGAGAGCAGGAAATAGGCGCCAAAAAAAGCAAATTGCACCATCCCGGCCTGGAAATAGCTAAGGGTAAAAACCTCCCTTAACCGCGGAATTAAAGAATCCACCAGTACAGTGATGAAGCCCCATAGGAAAAAGAGGATAGTTAAAAATATAAATGCCGTACGATAAGATTTTTGTTGATTCATTGATTAGTTAGTCTTAGAGGTAATTATGTGAGTTGTACATTTTTGATGTTGTCTTTTTTACTTTGCCAAAGAAAACATTTTGCAAGCAAAAAGAGCCAATTTTTCATTGATTATATAAGATGGGGTGAAGGTAATTCTAAGGCCTTGGATATTCAAATTTATAGGTTTGCAAGATCCTGAAGATTGTAATGCCGGAATATAAAATTTCTATGTTATCATTAGCTAAAATAACTGTAACAGGCAGTTATCCAGAAAGATTAAAAGTATCTTCGCGCAAAAATTACACAAGCCAATGCGATGGATTATTTTTGTTGTTGTTTACGTTCTCCTGGACATTTATGCGTACCAGGTTTTTAAAACCGTGAGCAGGTATTCCTGGATTTACTATATCTACTTGTTCCTCTCCCTTGCTGTACTGGCAAACCTGCTTTATCAATTTAACAGTGGCGAAGATGATGGCTGGGCCGGTGCCCGGTCTTATGCTGTAGGGTTCTTCCTGGTTTTCTTCGTGCCCAAGCTCATCTTTTTTCTTCTGATGTTTGGCGAGGATATCGTCAGGCTTTTTGTAGGCGGGGGTCGAAAATTGGCAATTTCGGGTACTGACTTTAATTTGCCTTCAAGAAGAAAATTCCTTAGCCAGATAGCTCTTGGTTTAGCAGCCATACCTTTCGCATCGATGCTCTACGGAATGTATAAAGGAAGATATGATTTCCGGGTCTTGAAGTACACGTTGTACTTCGATGATCTTCCCGATGCTTTTGATGGGTACAGGATTAGCCAGATAAGTGATGTGCATAGCGGTAGCTTTGATAATCCTGAAAAAATCAAATACGGGGTCGACTTGTTAAGAGAACAGGATAGCGATGTGGTGTTTTTTACCGGCGACCTGGTAAACGATTCAGCAGCCGAAATGGAAGACTGGAAAGACCTATTTTCTACTGTAAAAGCTCGGGATGGGGTATATTCTGTCCTGGGAAATCACGATTACGGAGATTATAAAAACTGGCCAAGTGCAGCTGCAAAAAGGGAAAATCTTGAGACTTTGAAACAGACCCACGCAGAAATGGGCTGGAACCTGATGCTAAATGAACATCGTTTTCTTGAAAAGAACGGACAACGAATTGCATTGGTCGGAGTGGAAAACTGGGGAGCCGGTGGTTTTAAGAAGAACGGGGATCTTGATAAGGCTTCCGAAGGATTAACAGCAAAGGACTTCAAAGTACTTTTAAGTCATGATCCCTCGCATTGGGATGAGAAAGTGCGAAAAGATGATAAACATTTCCAGTTAACCCTTAGCGGACATACTCACGGAATGCAGTTTGGTATAGAAATTCCCGGCTGGTTCCAGTGGAGCCCCGTGCAGTATCGCTACAAGCATTGGGCAGGGATTTATGAAGAAATGGGCAGGGTTATTAACGTAAACCGCGGCTTCGGATTTCTTGCCTATCCCGGGCGGGTTGGAATATGGCCTGAAATAAGCGTTATTGAACTGAAAAAAGGCCCCAAGCCTGCATAATAATAAGAATTTGCTATATTTGATTATGCCGGCATTTAAGGTGTACAAATCTAATTGTGATAAAAGCTTGATTTTATGTCAAAATTTGGTGAACTGGTAGATCTAAACATCCCCGTGTTGTTAGATTTTTATACTGAATGGAATGATGCTTCTAAAGCAATGCATCCGGTTTTAAGGGATGTGGCAGCGGCACTTGGCGATAAGGCCAAAGTGATAAAAATAGATGTAGACAAAAATGCACAACTTGCTGAAGCCCTTAGGGTAAAGGCGCTACCTACTTTAATGATCTATAAAAATGGTGAAATGAAATGGCGGCAGAGTGGGGAACAGGATGCCAATACGATCATCGGGCTTATTAAAGAATACATTTAAAGCTTTTTGAAGCTGAAATTCTTGTTTTTGTAGTATTCCAGCACCTGCGGGAGTACTTTTTCCAGGTTTATGAAGGCTTTCCTGCTATCGTGAAAAACGATGATGCTTCCTTGTTCAGCATTTTCCAGGACATTCTGGAGGCATTCTTCTTCAGATAAATTCTCATCGAAATCATAACTAATCACATCCCACATCACTAACTGGTAGCCGATATTTGCCAATTTTCGCGCCTGGCTGTTTTTTATCCTTCCGTAGGGAGGGCGGAAGAGTTTGGTAGTTCGTAGTTTGTTGTTCGTAGTTCGGTGGTCCTCTTTCTCTCTTTCCCTCTTTCCCTCTTTTTCTTCAGAATTTATTGCTTCTTCAGCCTTAGAAACGTTTTCAATATATGCTGAAGTTGCGGTTTTCCAGCCATCCAGGTGATTAAAAGCATGATTTCCTATGCTATGTCCTTCAGAAAGGATTCTTCTGAAGATTTCGGGATGTTTTTGCACATTATCACCAATGCAAAAGAAGGTGGCGTGTGCATTATATTCCTTTAGAAGGTCCAAAACCCACGGAGTAACTTCAGTAATTGGCCCATCATCAAAAGTGAGGTAAATACTCTTCTGCATTTCCATTTTTGTCCATCTTCGGGGGTAAAGCCGCCTTAGAATTGAAGGATATTTAACCAGAAATTTGTTCATTTCAATTTGCGCAAGAGATGAAAAATTGTGAATTTTAGGAGCACCTCCTAAAAAGGCAATTATCGATCCTGCGTTGTTTTCTGTTGTGGTACAGGAAAGGGAAATATTGCTTATGTTGATTAATATTCGCGTCAATTGTGAATATGCAATGTTCGCTGTACTTATCAGCTAATTGTCAATGTCATATAAGTAGACTTGCAAGAAATAATCTTTATTGAGGTCTTTACATTTTCTATTGACTTCATCTACTAGATTTAATTGTTCTTCATTAATCTTTCTATAGTCAGCTTTTGGTTTTGATTCTATCTTAATAGAAAGCATGTGATTAATTGTTTCTTCAAATTCATTGCTGAATTCTGAACTTATCATTTTCCAGACATAGTTTAAATAATTGACCAAGAGTTGGAATTCAAAAGCATTTCTGGGTATTTTGTAATCTAAAGAATCTGGAATTACGAATTGGCCTGATTTTCTCCATGGATGGGCAACAATATTATTTCTAAAACTTTGTAAATCCCATTCGTTTATTTTTTTAAATATACTTTTGTTAATGTTCCTTATCTCATTAATCCTTTCTTTATAAGGTTTTAGATGAATACAATTGAAATTCTTATATTCTTCTTGAAAATTTACAACTTCTAAAATGATATGATATAGCAGTGGAGAATCTGAATAACTTAAACCTTTGATGATTTCCTTATTCTGATCCAGCTTTTTCCATATTGTATTTACGGAACTATGACATTTGTATAAAATGATTAAAGTTTCAAATAATTTTATTTTGTCCTTCTGTTCAATCATCTCTAGTGTTTAGGCATAAGAACCTGCTAATAAAATGTTGATACTTTCGTTCCGAAGAAAACTCAGCCATAAAACAAATAATGAATCATGGCTGAACTATTTTTTACTCCTGAAGCTCTTCCGCCGGAATTTCTTCAGAAAAAGTGTCTACTCCCTGCTGCGGATTAAGTTCCCGGTCAAACTGCTCTTCAATTAACTGCTGAGAAGGTCCTGCATCGGTATCAATTTCTTCATCTTCTGCATAAAAATGCCTGAAAAGACGCAGATATGTATTAAACTCTTCTGCTTTTTCCTTTACAATTTCCTCGTCCTGCTGTCTTACCAGAATGTTTATAAGGGAGCGGTATCTTTCAATATCATTAATAATTTCGCTTGCATAACGATATTGCCTGTCCTGATCCCAGGTGCTGTAATAGTTGAGATTCTCCTGGTATTTTTCGGCAACTTGCTCCCAGAGATCTCTTGCTTTTTCTATTTCATTAACTTCATAATAGCCTTCAATAAATGGTTCTACAAGAGAATAATAGCCATATTTATCTAATGGCATTTTTTCGATCCCGAGATCCAGAATTTCTTTAGCAGCTGATGTGTCCTGTTCCTGCAGAAGATTTTCTACCAGTCGTGCAAGATTACTCCTGTAGGTAATTGCGTTTTTACGGGTTTCGGGATCATGATAAATATCGGGATCCTCCATATTCCCCCAGTCCCATTGCTTTACAATATTATACATCTTCTGGGTATTTACGCGGCCCATATCGAATGGATTTCGAGGATTTACAGGGGTGCGGATAGGTACCAGCTTATAAGCAACTCCTTCCAGCTGCAGGTAATCCTTCATCCACAGGTAATCGTCATCGCCAAAGCTGCCTCCGGTAAAGTAAATTGGGCGCTCCCAATTATTATTGGCGATCACATCCAGCATCATCAGCCTGTTTTTATACAATACGCTTTGATCGATATGAATGTCTATATGGTCTACTATAAGATCACTTTCATCTTCCTCCACAATACTATTTTGGAGGACATTTTGTCTATCAACCGGAATCCTCACATTTTGGGTGGGGAAAGTATTGACCATTTGTCCGCCTCTAAGTTCGGCCTGGGTGCGGGCATCATCACTTTCAATATAATTTAGCCAGGTGTTTATAGCAAGGGTATCAGTGGTTCGTTCATCCAGAAATATAGCATCATTCTTACCGGTATAAAATTCACTTTCGAACTGAGACGGGATAGGATCGCTTTCAAAAGCTTTAAGCTTCATCTGGTCAATATACCAATCTGTCGCAAAAAGGCTGGTATTAATGACCCTCACGTCAGTTCTGTATTTCTCAACCTGCTGGACGTACCATAAAGCGAAAGTATCGTTGTCTCCAATAGTAAATATAATTCCGTTTTCCTCTACAGAATCCAGGTACATTTTTGCCATTGCAAGCGCGGTATAGCGGCCGGACCTGTCATGATCGTCCCAGTTTTCACTGGCGAGTAAAGTGGGAACGGCGAGCAAAGTACCTACAATCACTATAGGCACTGCAAGTTTTGGTTTTAAATAATCTTTGAGAATATCTATTAACGCATAAACTCCAAAGCCGATCCATATGGCAAAAACGTAAAAAGAACCCACCAGGGCGTAATCCCTTTCCCGAGGCTCGAATGGCCGCTCATTAAGATAGATTTTAAGCGCTATACCCGTGAAAAGGAAAAAGACGAGCAGCACCCAAAAGTTGTTTTTGTCCCGTTTAAACTGAAAAACCAAACCTATTAGCCCTAATATTAGCGGGAGGAAGTAATACGTATTTCTTGCTTTGTTGTTCTCGACATCGCTGGGAAGTTCGTCCTGTGAACCCAGGTGCATTTCGTCAATAAAATCTATGCCGCTGAGCCAGTTTCCGTTCAAATCTGTATATTTTCCCTGTACATCATCCTGGCGACCTACAAAATTCCACATAAAGTAGCGCCAGTACATATATCCAATCTGGTATTCCAGTAAATATGCAATGTTAGAGGCAAATGAAGGTTTTTCTACATCTATGTAATCACTAAACCTTTGCAGGAAATTGTGATAATCTTCATTATCCAGCTGATTTGTATTATAACTTCTTCGGAATTCATTAATGGCCTGCATTAGCTGCTCTTCACCCTGATATTCAGGTTTGACTGTGAATTCCAGTGGTCCGGTGAATTCCATATAATTTACCGCGTGCTGTGTGCTCCACATACGGGGTAGAATAGCTTTGTGATCATCATCCAGATTTTGCCTGGCGTTCTTATAATCATTTACAATTACATACTCTCCCTTTTCCTCGTCTTTCTCATAAAGCGGTTTTGCGTCTAAATAAGGATTGTCCTCGTCCAGGCCGGCGTACATTTCTGACCATTGAGGTCCATAGAAAAGATGGGTCTCCCCATATTGTTCCCTGTTGTAGTAGGCCAGGAGTTCCCGCGCATTGTCCGGGCTATTTTCATTAATAATAGTAGGCGCATTTGAACGGATTGGCAGCATCATCCAGCTGGAGAAACCTATCAGAATAAAGAGGATGCAGAGAAAGAGAGTATTAAGCTGATAGTATCTTTTTTTGCGGGTATAGGAGATTCCGAAGTAAAATGCAGCGACAATAACGATAAAGGCTATAATTGTACCTGTATTAAAAGGAAGTCCAAGCGAATTGGTGAAAAATACTTCTGAAGCCGAGAAAAATGTCAGGGTATAAGGCAGTAAAAGTTTAAAGATGAATAGCAAAACTGCAACTACCACCACGTTGGCAATAATGAAATTTTTGACCGTGACATTTTTATAGTTTTTGAAGAAATATAGAAAACCAATGGCAGGAATCGTTAACAATCCAAGAAAATGCACACCAAAAGAAAGCCCGATGACCAACGAGATTAGAATCACCCAACGGTTGCCACGAGGTTTAAACATGTCCCTTTCCCAAAGCAGTCCCAGGTAAAATAAAATTGCCATAAAGCACGAGGCCATGGCATAAACTTCAGCTTCAACAGCGCTAAACCAGAAGCTATCGGTAAAGGTGAAAGCAAGGGATCCAACCATGGCACTTCCTAAAACTGACATCTTTTTTGATGCGGAAATTTTAGAAGGTGGCCCTGCAATTTTTAGCAGAAGCAGGGAAATGGACCAGAACATAAACAGAATAGTAAAAGCACTGGCCACACCAGACATAAAATTCACCATTAATGCCACCTGACTGTCGTCTGGGGCAAAAGTGGAAAAGAACGCGCCCATCATCTGATAAAAAGGTGCTCCTGGTGGGTGACCGACTTCAAGATTGGCAGAAGTCGCAATATATTCTCCTGCATCCCAGAAACTCGCTGTAGGTTCCAGGGTTAAAGTATAAGTGGTAAGTGCAATTATAAAAACCAGCCATCCCAGGATTTTGTTCCACTTACGAAAGTTAAAATCTGTCATTTTTATGTAATGTTGAATCCCTTGTAGGGTATGATTACCCGAGGCTTACCCTCGATTTTTAAACTAATTTTTTAATCCTCATGGTTATTCCCTGAGATACTTTATATTAATGTGGCGAATTTAATAATAAATATGTGAATGCCTGATGAACGTGCTTTAAAAGGAATTATTTTATCGGGAAAAGCCAAATTAGCTTAACTTGTGCTATATGTAAATATCAGAGGTACAGTAGAATTTAAAAAAAGATGAAGGTTTTTGAAATAATTTTGATCAAAATGTTTGTGTAAAAAGAACTTTGTTTTAAATTTGCATCCGCATTTAAGCATTGGCCTATGGTGTAACTGGCAACACGTCTGGTTTTGGTCCAGAAGAGTCTAGGTTCGAGCCCTAGTAGGCCAACTAAAATGTAAAACCGAATTCTGAAAAGAGTTCGGTTTTTTGTTTTTTGGAAGTTTTGTAGGGTGCATTACGGGAATTGGATCTTATTCTTAATTGAGGTGATTTCTGAATTCCTTATAATAAGCTTCGATTTCTTTAGTTGAAAGTCCGCTGTGCACCAGAATCCGGTTACGGAAATTCAGGCTCTTACCCTTTTCAATGTCAACAGCATCTTTTCCGGGAAAAGCCATGTTTTGCATACTTCGGGAACTTCTAAGAATCCAGCCCTGGTAGGAAGGCAACTTTTCTGGTTCTCCCATGATTACAATTCCCGACTTGCCTGGATTGGAATCAATAAAGCTACCTTTTAATGCAATCCAGGGGCCGCCTTGCACCGGTAGGTTGTGGGGTTCAACTTCTCCTGTACCGGAGTGAAAGCTCACATTTTCAGGTAAAACAAACCGCGGTGAAAATCCGCCGTAGCCTTTTTCATCTTCAGATCCTCCTATTGCTATTCCATCAACTAATGCAGTGAGATTTATGTCAAAGGTTAAAGAGAAGATTCCGTTCTCCAAACGTTCATAATTAATGGAGACATTTTCTCTAATTACAGCTTTTTGAGTTGAAGTTAGTACCCAAAAAACTTCAGCTTTTATTTCCGCGGTATTCTCTTTAATACTTGTAGATGTCTTTTGCACATCCCAACGGATATTTTGTAATAGCCAGGGATCGGCTACCCGTTCTCCTTCAGCATATAACTGGTGCCAAGTCCAGAAAATTCCGCGGTGGTGCAAATGATCTTCCGGAAAATCTTCAGTTAGAACTTCACCATTTGGGCCGTAGAGTGGATGAATATAGTTTGCACGGGGATATTCTCCATCTTTAGATTTTGTCGCAGTTTGGTAGAAAAAACGCGGACGATTATCTTCCAAAAGCAAGATTCCTTCGTCAGACTTTCTGAATTCCAGTTCCTGGGAACAAAGGATCTCCGGAAGAAACGTGGCTGTCGCAAAGAATAGAAGGAGTTTAAATTTTATCATCCTGATGGTTTAATGTTTAAATTTATGGGAATTCTGATTGTTCTGCTAATGTTCGTTTTTTCTGAAGTATTTCGTGTAAAGTGGGAGTTTTATATGGAGGTCGAAAATTGGCAAATTTCGGCATACACATTTGAAATTCTGAAAAGGGAAACACTACTGTACAGTTTCCTTCAATTGAAAAGGTTTTAATTTCAATTCTTTTGCTTCCGCTTTATTTTCTGTGATCTTATAGAACGTATTTAATTTCAGGTTTTTAAAGCTTTGTTTGTTGCCACTACCCGCCCAAAGAATTTTTACTTCCATTATTTCTGAAGCTTTTCTCAAGCCTATCTGCGCCCTTAAAGTAGAAGCGCCAAAACTTCCTCCTGAACTAATTGTGTGAAAAATAGAGCGTTCAAGTCCATCTTCCATAACTTTTATTTCAATTTTGC
This sequence comes from Autumnicola psychrophila, assembly GCF_031846645.1. NCBI lineage: Bacteria > Pseudomonadati > Bacteroidota > Flavobacteriia > Flavobacteriales > Flavobacteriaceae > Autumnicola > Autumnicola psychrophila. Next base: position 519,436 of record NZ_JAVRHN010000001.1, on the reverse strand, counting down.
TGCCAATAGCTGCCCTGTTTGCCTGTGTTCCTTCCAGTTTTAGAGTGATCCAGTTGTTTTCATCCTGATAGGGGTTTATATAAAGCGAATTGAAGAAATTATCACCTTCATAAGCTCCTCCCATCACCACATGAACGTCCTGATCTCCATCATTATCAACATCAGAAAATGAGACGGCATGTCCTTTTTGAATATGTCCAAATCCTCCGGCCGTGGTCACATCCTGAAATTCTTTTCCGGAGTTATTTCTGAAAACCCTGTTCGGGATAATAGATTCAAAATTTACTTCACCTGTACTCAGATAAATGTCCGGATAACCGTCATTGTCCAAATCGCCATAATTAGCACCCATGGCGTATCCTATTTTGTTCAGCCCCACTTCCGCTGAAACATCAGTAAAAATACCAGCATTATTCTTGTAAAGCCGCATCGTTTCTGCTTTGTTTGGTTCTCCTAAATATTCCTTAACGATATCGGGAACAATGGTATAAAAGTCAGATTTTTGATATCCTGCTACAAAAATATCCGTCCATCCGTCGTTGTTGTAATCAAAAGACCAGGTGGGGAAACTGGAGATTTGCTCCCCCAGACCAATCCGCGATCCCCCTTCTTCAAAGTTTAAATTTCCATTTTTATCAGTTCCCTGGTTCAGAAATAATAAATTTTTACTTGAAGATTGTAGCGTAGAGACATAGATATCCATCCATCCGTCATTATTATAATCTCCACTGGTTACTCCTTTCACGTAGTAAGGCTTTTCAGTAGTACTAATTGTAAGCCCTGCACTGGCAGTACGATTAGAGAAGGTTTCATCCCCGTTGTTAATGTAAAGCTCGCAAGGGTGAACATTTCCTTTTTCAGATTCATTTCCTATAAATAAATCTATCCAACCGTCGTTATTAAAATCTGCCCAAGTCGCGGTTTGTGTAGGATGAAAGGAAAGTAAGCCGGCATCTACGGTAACATCTGTAAAGGTGTTATCTCCGTTATTCCTTATCAGCGAATTTGGATGTTTGCCCAGAGTTCCCATCCACGCTCCCCGCAGTACGAAAATGTCCAGAAATCCGTCATTATTGTAATCGGCCTGCACCATATTTAGCCCTCCAGTAGCCATTTCCAGTCCAGAGCTTTCAGTTTTTTCTGAAAAACTCCCGTCTCCGTTATTGATAAAGTACCGTAAGTGATCTGAAGGAAGCCAACTGGAAACTACGACGTCTAAAAGATGGTCGTTGTTAAAATCATCTACTATCCCGCCTCCAGATAATTCATTAACATTCAGGCCAAGTTGTGGGGCTATATCTTCAAACTTTTTTAGTGGGTATTCAGATTCAAAGGCAATTTCGGGAATCAGCCATTTTTCGGGTACACCTTCAGGATATTCCCCTAAAGTCATATAAGCAATATTTAAAAGCCATTTACTGTTGTAATCATGGGAGTCCTGTCTCAAAAATTCCTCATAAAGTTCAATAGCTTTTCTGGATCCTTCCGGGGCCTGGTGAAAGCCTTCTGGATTAATGGGAATAATGCAGGATGCAGAAGCATTATGGTGATGTATACAATTTTGTTGTTCTCCCAACCGCATATAAGCCAATGCCAGTAAAGGCCCTAAACTTTCTTCTTCATTTGAATCGAGTTTATAACGTAATATGCCGTTGTTACTTGCTTCCCATAAATCTTTAAAAATAGCTATAGCAGCTTCAGTTTTACCGGCGTATAACAGTGCACGTCCTTTTTTTAGTTGGTATCGTTCTTTTTGATTTCCAGGGACTACGTTGGAAATGCTGTCAAAATAACGAACTCTTACAGAAGAGGCATAAATATTCTCCGGAACGAAAAATTGAGTTTCAGCTGTTTCTTTCAAAAGTTCAGGCATAGTTTTCTTGCCGTCACAGGAGACAAACAGAAAGAATAACAGAATTATTATCGTTACTACGTATTTCATGATGTTATTTGCGTCACCCCTTCTTTTTTTCTTATGAAATTTATGAGCGGGCTCTGAATAACTATTCCGAAGAATTAAGAATGTCGAACTTCCCACAGTTAAAAGAAACATTTGGACCTTCTTCAAAAATAACAAAGGATAGGAGACTTTTATAAGGAAACCTACAATATTATAAAACTATCAATTATGCGTATAGAAAAATTTTAATCAACAGGGAATATCGAAAATTGCCAAATTTGAATACATATTTTTTCATGTGAAAATTGAATACATAATCTTTGGTTTAGTGCTAACTTCATTTAATTAAGCTTTTGTAAATTCGTGTAAAACAATAACTGTGGGTAAAAGCGAGTTCATTCAGAATAAAAATGTTTTCAATGTTCTTTTTGAAGCTGCTTCCGAAGGAATTATTGTAGTTGATTCTACCCAGATGGTGATTGCCGCAAATACTGCTGCGGAACATATGTTTGGTTATGATTCTGGTGAATTAACAGGAAAGCCGCTGGACATCCTTATCCCCAAAAATTATCGACCTAACCACGGTAAGCATTTTTCAAAATTCTTAGATAACAGTGAACAAAGACAAATGGGCCATGGCAGGGACCTGCATGGTTTAAAAAAGGACGGGAGTCAGTTTCCTGTTGAAGCAGGATTAAACCCGTTCCAGATAGATGGTGAGGATTATGTAATGTCACTTATTATCGATATTACTGTTCGTAATGAGACACAGCGACAAATAAGGGAGCTTAATACAAAACTCGAGGATAAAATTGCGATAAGAACACAGGAGCTTCAGGAGAGTGTTCAAAAATTGCAGCATCTAAACCTGGATCTTGAAGATGAAATTCAAAGGAGAAAAGCGGCTGAGCGAAAAATTAAAGATGCCCTGCAGAAGGAAAAAGAGCTTAATGAGTTAAAGACAAAATTTCTTTCGCTGGTTTCTCATGAATTTAAAACTCCTCTCAGCGGCATTCTAACTTCAGCGACACTTGCTGAAAAATATGTAAAATCTGAACAGCAGGACAAGCGGGAAAAGCATTTAGGGACGATTAGAAATAAAGTTCATTACCTTAATAATATACTTAATGATTTTCTTTCCATAGAAAGACTGGAAGCAGGAAAGGGACAATATAAATACACCAACTTTAGCCTTAAAAGGTTGATCAATGAAGTGGTGTATAACGCAAATATTACTTTAAAAAATGGTCAGGAAATAACCTATTCCAAAGATCTGGAAGATATTGTGCTTTACCACGACGAAAAAATCTTGGAACTTATTCTTTCTAATTTACTGGGTAATTCCATTAAATATTCTCCTGAAAATACGCTGATAGATTTTCGTGTAACTCCTACCGATAGCTCTGTAATTTTTGAAGTTCAGGACCAGGGAATAGGAATTCCGGAGAAAGATCAAAAGCATATTTTTGAACGTTATTTTAGAGCAGAAAATGCTCTTTTGGACCAGGGAACAGGGATTGGGCTTAACATTGCCTTTACTCACCTGGAAAATCTTGGGGGAAGTATAAAGTTTGAAAGTGAGGAGAACGTAGGGACAAAATTTACTGTAGAAGTCCCGATTTTAAAGCCATAAAAATTTCTGAAGAAATTAAAGAGTTATTACAATGAAAAAGGTATTGCTAATAGAAGACGATGTAACTGTAAGAGAAAATACAGCCGAATTGCTGGAGCTTTCGGGTTACGATATCGAAACGGCTTCTAACGGTCGTCTGGGTGTGGAAAAAGCCAAAAAAATTCTTCCAGACGTGATCGTGTGTGATATTATGATGCCAGAAATGGATGGTTACGGTGTTCTCGAGGAGTTGAGCAAGAGTGAAGAAACTATAGACATTCCGTTTATTTTTCTTTCTGCAAAAACTGAGCATAAGGACATAAGAAGGGGAATGGATCTTGGAGCCGATGACTATCTCACCAAACCTTTTGAAGAGGAAGATTTACTTAGCGCCATAGAAAGCAGGCTGGCGAGGGTGGCCATCATCAATTCTTTTAAAAAGAAAAGTAAGGAGTCGCAGCAGCCGGAGGGAAATTTATTAAAAGGCTTGGAAGATCTGCGCAGCCTTATAAGTGAAAATGAATTATTGGAATATCGTAAAGGGGAAAATATTTATGAACCGGGCAAGCAGTCCAGCTACTTTTACCTGGTAAAGCGCGGTGTGGTGAAAGCGCACAGGATAGATAGCCAGGGAAAAGAACTTATAACAGAGCTTTATAAAGATGATGACTTCTTCGGAAATATTTCTCTGAATAATGCAAGCCCATATCAGGATTTTGCAACTGCAATGGAAGAAACTCAGCTTTATGCCGTTTCTAAAGAAGAATTACATAAGATTTTAGCAAATAACGGTCGGGTAACCCTGGAATTAGTTGAAATTTTGAGCAACAGCCTTTCAGGGTTAAAAGAGCAATTGATGGGGATGGCATACGGCTCCGTCCGTAAAAAAACAGCAAATACAATTTTGCTTTTTGCAGAAAGAATTAAAAAACATCCGTTAAAAAGTATAAGAATCTCAAGGGCAGATCTTGCAGGTGTTGCGGGAATGGCACCGGAAAGCCTTATAAGAACCCTTTCAGATTTCAAGAAAGAGGGATTAATAGAAATAGAAGGAAGGAACATTAAACTTATTGATTCCCAGGCCCTCAAGAATGTGGTGTAGATTCTGCTGAAAATTCTCAGAACTGACTTCTGTCATTTTTCATCATGTATAGTTCATATAGTTTTGTATAAATTATTGAACCATAACGATGAATATATTAATCCTGACCGACTTTTCAGAGGTGTCAGAAAATACAGGAAAATATGCCCTGGATTATCTGGCCGGCAGGCCCGGAAATGTTTATGTGCTAAATATTCAGGATTTTAATTTTAGCAAAACAGATCCTATTACGCTGGAGAAGAAGATGCTTCATATTTCTAAGGAACTTCATAAGACCCTGGAAATGCTTAAAGCCTATTCCCAGGATAAAGGTCTGGAATTCCATAGCATCTTATCTTCTGAAAATCTTATTAGCGCTATCCGCAAATGTATAGCCGAAAAGAAAATTGATCTCATCTTTATTGGTGCTGCCAGTCAGGATGTGAGGCACCATCCTATCCTCGGGAACCATGCTTATGAAGTGGTTCGGAAAATAAAGTGTAACATTGTTGCTGTACCGGGCAAAAGTGTTTATCGAAAACCCAGAACCAGTATGCTCCCAATAGATTACTCTGTCCTATCCAAAGAAAAAACTTTTGAACTTATTCAAAAATGCGATCTTATTAAAAATTCCCACATGACCGTACTGGAACTTAATGAGGGGCATCCAGTGGAGGCTAATAAAGAAGTTATTTGTGAGGTTTTATCAAATAAGTTAGAGCAAGCCAAGGTGGAGTATGTAGATATGGAGAAAACAACAATATTTGACAGAGATTTGTTGTTGGAAATCCAGGATAAATTCGATATTATCGCAATTATCGGCAAGAATCTTAATGTATGCGATAAGCTCCTTAACGACCGCTATGGCCTATGTTCCAAAATAGACAATATGTTGCCAATCCTCGTATTACATCAATAATATTGCATTCAGAAATGTGTAATTTCTGAGGATCAAAATTAAATTATACTTTTTCGGAATTTATAAGGTCTTATCTTCTTTACGAGACTAATTACAGGTCGAAAACTGGCATTTTAGAGGTAGCACTTTCTGCGGAAAGCTTATTGTGGCACGTGCAGCCAGCCTTCGATCTAAATCTTCCTTTTCAAGCCTTAATTTTTTCAGTTTTTTTAATGCTGAAGTTTTTCAACAATAGGAACAGATCCTAAAGGCCGAAAACTGGCATTTTTTAAGGTACTCTTTTTTGAGCCTGAAGAAATTTTCAAATAGAATCCGCAGAATGAAAAACTACCACCCGATAATTGACATTTTAGAAGTGCCTTCTATTATTTACAATTCTTCTGAAGTGGTTTTCCGTTTCAGAATGAATAATTTCAGCTTTAAAAAATGATAGAAGTAAATACTGAAGGTCGAAAACTGGCTTTTTAGAGTTGCCATTATTCTGCAGAGTGCGTTATTGGAAAACTATACTCCTTAACCTGATTCAGAATCGTATTATTGAACAGGCATTTATGCAATCTTAATTATGCATAGCCAAAATTGGCAATTTTCAATCAATCCTCTTTTACCTGGCGGCTCTGGAACATTTTAATATAAAGATGAGTAGACATCTTCCTGGCATTGTGTTTCGCCCTTTCTGCCAGCTCGCCCTTATAGAGTTCGTCTACAGTCTCAAACCATAAGTTGAGCCAGATCCCGAAGTGGGACTGATCTATTTTCCCTCCGTTTTCCTGATCTACTTTTACGTGCGCCCGCTGGGGATTTCCGTTATAATTACCTGCAAAGAAAAGGTTACTTTCCCAAAAATCTGTAAGCTTGGAAAGATGTGCATCCCAGTCGCTAATACTGTTATTGAAAAAGTAACCGATTTCAGGATTTTTTCTCACTTTCTTATAGAAAGATGTTACCAATAGGTGTACGTCCTCTCTATTCCGAAGATCCTTTTGCATATTATAACGGTACATTTATCGCGATAAGAATTGTGCTTACCACTATGCTTAGTATAAAAGAATTAAGTACGAATTTAGGTTTTAATTGAGCTAATACAGCAGCATTGTAACCCATTGCTACCACTACAACAAAAAATAACTCAATCATATTGATCAAAGCGTGTCCCTGCATCAATATCATCATAGCGGCAATAGAACCTAGACAGCTGGATACGATAATTCCGGCAGACATATAAGCGTAATAGGTTTCTTCGAAATCGGCAAGTAAGTTTTGGTATAGTTTCATGATATTTTACTTTTAATTATGGTGTAAAATTATCACTAAAGTCCTGCCTAATATATGATAAAGATCATATTAAGGCGATATTTGCCATTTTTGGATCCAGGCTGCAAAATTAAGAATGAGACTCTACTATCCTTATAATTTCGTCTTTTGGCAATACTCCAGATTGTCTCCAGAGTTGTTCGCCATCTTTAAAAAGAATCATTGTAGGTACACCTCGTACCTGGTATTTGCCGGCAAGGGTTTCATTTTTGTCCACATCAATTTTTACAATTTTCACTTTTTCACCCAGGGCTTCTTTGGCGTCCTTTAAAATAGGAGCAAGCGTTTTGCACGGCCCGCACCAATCGGCATAAAAATCTATTAGCACAGGTTTGTCTGAGTTGATGATTTCCTTAAAATTACTTTTCATAGCAAATGTTTTTGTGTCTCCCTTAAATTTACGGATTACCCCGTAATTATAAAGGTTTTGATGCAGTTTTGTGACGGGGAGAGGTAACTATTTCACTTAATAAATCATCTTAAAAGTAGCTTTTTTTAGCGCTTCCCGGTGATTTGGATGAGCAATGGAGATAAGAGCTTTTGCACGTTGTTTCAGGTAATTTTCCGAAGAAATTTACGACGCTAAATTCGGTCACTATGTAGTGTACGCGAGCCCTGGTAGTGGTTACTCCAGCGCCTAACTTTAGAAAAGGTACAATCTTGGAAACTCCTTTATTGGTCATAGAAGGTAAGGCGATAATAGCTTTCCCACCTTTAGATAAGGATGCCCCGCGAATGAAATTCATGTTCTACTTTCTTCAACTCTGTAGTGGTCGCATAAAGCATCAATTAAAATATTAGTTGTCATTGCAGCACCTTGAAAGAATATACGGTCACCAGATTTCACGCAGGATACTGCTTTGTCGGTTGAAATATTATGCAGTTCGTCCTTTTTCATTCTGTCATTTTTTAACCTTCAGATTAAAGTTGATTTCGATGTCGTCTTTTACCACGATCATTCCGAACAGTTTTTTAGGAGGCTCAAGTTTAAAGTCTTTAATATCCAGCATTAATATCCCACTGATATTTGAAACCTCACCTTTACTGAATTCTACAGGGAAGGTATGCTCTTTTCTTGTTTCGGCGATGGTAATATTAACCACAGCGTTGGCAGAGCCTTCCTGCTGGCGGCGTATTTCCAGCAACTCTATCAGGATGTGGGGGTATTTTTCTGACTGGATTAACTTGTGGAAGTCACTATTTATAGGTCCGTTTCCGCAGTCGAATCCTTTTGTATTAAGACCAAGAACAGCATTTTTAAACCTTACGTGATTAGGTTCATCTGTGATGTATTCTATGGGATATTCCTTTTGAAGAAACTTCATATCAAAAACACAGTCGAATGATTTTATATTGGTGTCTCCGGTAATTTTCAGTTTACTTTTAGGAAGAATTTTTACGGTTTTGTTTTGAAAGCTATTCTGTGCACTTGTAAATGCACCAAAGAACAGTACGGTAACAATGAGCAGAACATTTTTCATTTTTACGGGATTTTAGTTTTTAAATAAAAAGCGGGAGAATGCTTGATTCCCCCGCTCTTTTGGCTAATTCAAACAATTTTTATTTTAGAAGCTAATTACTGCCTCTACGTTAAATCCATTAAATGATCCGCCGTTATGAATATCTCCCGTAGGATAGTCATTATAGTCCTGGTTCACGTATTCGATTTTTGTAAGAATATTTTTAGTCATGAACCAGCCACCTCCAAGGTTGAGACGATTTACTGAAACATCTTCACCAGAAGCGAGCTCTCCGTTTACCGTATTATAACGCCCACCTACGTAGAAGTTTTCAGTTTTACCAAAGCGGTAGATAAGTTCTCCTGCATATTGGTTCCAGGTTCTCTCATCTTTTTCAGATGCATATTTACCAGATGCATTTTCGTAGATTCCAAAGAACTCAAGACCACCAACTTTAATGAATGGGTTGATCATAAAAGCGGTCATTTCGTTTTTAAGGTCTGGATTAATTCTACCAGCTCTAAAACTGTCGCCACCATCAGGACCGTTCATTACGTTGTAATATCTTGATCCTGCACGGTCACCGCTGTAAAGGTAAATACCTCTTCCATTATTGTGAGCACTGTGGAATACAGATCCTGTAAGTCTAAACCTAAAGTCTTCAGAAAGTTGTTTGTCGTATCCAATTTTCCCCAGAAGAGAGGGGCTGGTGTGTCCTTCACCTACTGTAGACTGGTTTAATTTACCGTTGGTAAACCCAACCATACCTAACCATCCTTCGTTGAAGTAGTACAATTCTCCACCAACTTCTGTAGTAAAACTATCCATCAGGTAGTTACCAACAAATGGGTTGTAAAGAGCCATCGCGTTGTCACTTCTTCTAAAGTGTGCATCACCATAATTATTTTCCATGTGACCAAATTTAACTCGCAGGTGTTCCATTAACCCTGAAGCCAATCCTTCGCTTATAAAGTCCAGGTTATCTACCTGTAGGTACCCTCCTTTTACATAAGCTTCCGGGTGGTGCTGAGAAGAAAGGTATGTGTTAAGGTGAACTCTTACTCCTTTAGCAAGAAGAATGTCAAAGGTCATGTTGGCAGTAGCAAGGTTAAAGTCACTTCCCAATTCATGAAGATCTGGAGCTCCAGATGCATTTTCCTGATCAAGTCCCTGGAATTGTAGTGCGAAAGCTCCACCCAGTCTTACTTGTACACCTTCGAAATCTCCATACACCACATCTTTATTTGGTTCGAAAGTGCTAATACCGCGTTGATCGGGATATCTATAGTTAGGAAGACTTCTGTCCCAAAGTGTGGTTTGTTCATCTTCTTCTACAACCAGGACATCTACATCTTGCGCTTGTGACTGAAGACCCATTGCCATGAATAAGGCGATACCTGAATATTTGATTAGATTTTTCATTTTGATCGAGTTTTAATTTTATAATTGATTTGTAGTTATTTTGAAAAAGTAATTTGAAAGTTAATTTTTACCTCATCTCCTGTAGTAATGGTCCCGAACATTGCAGTGGGAGGGTCTACATTAAAGTTGGTCATTTGTAAAGTTTGATTTCCGCTTAAGCTTATGTGGTTTCCGTTTATTTCTGCATTAAAAACCATGTCAATGGGTTTTTTTGTGCCCGCTATCTTCAGGTAGCCAGAGGTTGAAACTATACACTTGCTTTTAGAAGTACAGTCTATCTTTTTTACCTTGTTAAGCTGGTATGTAATTGCTTTATTTTGGTCTGTCTTTAACGCTTTATAAGTGTTCTTGTCCATTCCTCCTTTACCACTTTTAAGGCTCTCTGCCACCACAGTAAAATTTAATGCGGAGATATCGACAAGTTGGCCATCCTTCATTTCTGCATTCAGATTTCCTTTAAAATCTTCTGCTATTATTTCCCAATCATGAATATTGGAAGTTCCTTCTATCTTCATGCTGGAGGCATTCTTGTTTACGCTATAATTTTGAGAAAGTACAGTTTGTGCTGAGAAAAATATTATCAGGCTTCCCAGTGCCATTAAAATTTGTTTTGAGGTCTTCATAATTCTTGTTTTTAATTATATTACAAAGATGGGGTGGGAGTGCGTACTGAATTATGACAATTATCAGCATTCAGTATTTTTTGAAATAAAACTTTAGAAAAAGGTTGTGGTAGAAAATTAAATAAGAATTGTGGGGAGAGCAGTAAAGATTATAGAGGTACTGTAAATTTCCTTATCTTCGCCCGATTAAATTTTAGCAAACTCCGTTTTGGTCGCCTGCTCCATCATAGGCATAAACACAAATGGTATTATTTCAATTTGTATAATAGAGGTGCTTTGTACTCTTCGCATTATTGCTTTTCCGATGGCGATATACGGTGGTAGAGAATTTTTTATTTATTAGCTAGTGTAGTAATGAAGGTGGAAAAGAAAATTTGCGTAATAGATGATGACGAGATTTACCAGATGATCATGAAAAGGGTGATTGGTAAAGCCGATGTGTTTGCTAAAAGGCAGAGCTTTTATAATGCACAAGATGCTCTGGAATCATTCCAGAATTTGGCTCACTCTTTACCAGACCTTATTTTACTGGATATTAATATGCCTGGAATAAACGGATGGCAGTTTATAGAAGAAATGCGGAAAAAACGCTCCGGCTTTGAAAAGGAAACAAGAATTTATATTGTCACATCTTCGATAGCACAATCAGATTACACGAAGGCAAAGTCTTATCCTGAAGTATGTGGTTTTCTAAGTAAACCGGTGGATGTGGCTCAGATAGTGAATATAGCCAGAACACTGGAAGAGGAGTAAGGGAATAAAATTATAAAACTGAAGCAGAAAGATCGCTTTAAGGATATAAAACAAAAAACTTCAGTAGAGACTGAAGTTTTTTGTTTTAGGCGGCTACAATTAAGTTGTAGTGCGATAGCAATTCTTTATAAAAGTAAACGTTCTTTTTGTCGTCCTTAAGGCACGCTTTAAGAAAACGCTCAAGATCCTGACAGTCGAAAGTTATATTAGTATATTTCTTTCTTCCGACTGGAATCTGCATTGTAACCATTTGTTTCTCGTAATCTATTTTTACATTTTTAGCTTCAAAATACTTTTTAATTATAGCCCTGTGCATAATTGTAAAATTAGATTTCTCTGCATCCAGGTTTGATATGCTGAATGAAATAAGATTTTTGACCTCATCTATCAGCTCTGTAGGTGTATAGCTGTTCTCCATAAAAATCTTTCTTTTAGTTAGTTAATCTTCTTGTGGGTGCTAAGTTACTATGACAAAGGATATTTGGTGTTAAAAAAAGTCTAATAATACTCTAGTTAGTAAATATTTAACTCGTTTACAGTTTCGTTTAATTTCTTATTAAGAGTCTTCAACAGAATATGTTATGGGGACATTGATATTTCTATACCTTCCATCCAAACAAGAAGAGTTTATAAAGAGCGTCTTTTTTGTTCTTACAGAGCCATAAGAATTATGTATATGTCCAAATATATGAAGCTGTGGCTCTATGGTATTTACGTACCTCTGTAATTCCTCGCAACCTATTGCTGTTCCATTGTCAAGGATATCCATTATTTTATAAGGAGGGGTGTGTGTGATAAGCACATCTGTATTTTCTGGAATTTTTTCCCAGTGTTTTCTTATGCTTTTTCCCCTGGCTCTTTCAAAAGCCCAGTTTGAGTTACCGGGGGTGACAGGTGATCCCCAAAAATTAAATTTTCCAATTTTTATTCCGCTGTCATTAAGATAATGGATGTTTGCAGGAAGAAAATCCAGCTGTTTCTGATTTTTTTCAAGAAAATAGTCATGGTTGCCTGCTATAAAAACTTTGTGCTCATGGTCCTGACAGGAAAACCAGTTCAAAAAATCCAGAGTTTCCTTTTTTGTGCCTGCTTCCGTGCAATCTCCGGCGTGAACAAGAACGTCGGCAGTGGGTAAAGTCAATTCGCTGTGTTTACCGTGGGTGTCAGAAATACAGGTAATCTTCATGCTGTTTTTTATCTTAGCTGTAAAAATAAAAAATCCGGTGGAAGTCACTCACCGGATGAATATCTCTGTAAAAAATTCAGATGCTACTTTAGCTATTCGCCATTTTCAGTCTGTTCCCCGGAAATATAATCTTTGTCTGCAGGGAGTAATTTGTCTATAAGTTTCGTCACGATAAAAGCTATCATAACGGCTGTTACTGCAAAAAAGATAAATTTTACAAGGAGACTATCGCTAAGGACCATGCTATAGAATCCCAGAAAGAGTTCTAAAGCTACAAATACAATCTTTACACTTAGCTTAATTAACATGGGTACAAGTGGGTTTTGTTCCAAAGATACAATCAAAAAACTTTGATCCTGTCAATGTTCTTTTAGTTTGACTAAAATTTAACAGCTTGGTGATAAAGGGATTAGTTTTTCCGTTAAATTATGGCAAAAGGATTCGACAAAATTGATTTTAATTGTACATTGTTTTAACTAATTTTTTCTCTTTGAAGATATCTCGAAAAATTCTTATAGGCATCGGCTCTGTAATTTTACTGGGCATCATTCTGGTAATTATTAACCTGATTGCTGAAAATAAATTAAAAAATACGCTGGACTCCAGATTAAAAGAAGCAGGAGGTTCTTATGAAGAGCTGGATGTGAATTTACTTGGAGGTTCTGTTGAAGTAAAGCAGATAAAGCTAAATCTTGCTGAAAAAACTCTCGAAGCCTCTGCTGTTAACCTGGATGGTATTAGTATAATTAACTATCTGCGCAACGGAAATATTGAGATAGAGGAGCTTTCGATCACTGATCCTCGTTTTCTGATCGATAATGGTAAAAAAGATACTGTGGCTAAGAAGCCTTCAGAGGGAGGCTCAGATTTTAAGAAAAAGGTGTTAATAGAGAATGTGAAATTGACAAATGCTGAAGTTCAAATTCTTCAGGAGGATTCTGAAAGTAAATTGTTCTCGAAATTCAGCAAAATCGCCCTTCAGAAGGTGAAAATTGATCAAAATACACTTAAAGCTCCTGTTCCTTTTAAGTTTGAAGGCTATAATTTTCAGAACGATACACTATACTTTCAATTAGATGAATTGCATATCCTAACGGCTAAAGAAATAAATGCCGAAAATGGGCATTTTGAGGTAGTAGCTTTAAAGATGTTGCCAAACTTCGATAAAGAGGAGCATCAGCAGCATATTCCTTATGAAAAGGATCGTTACAATTTTGCATTTTCTAATATTCAACTGGAAAACCTAACCTGGTCTATGGAGAATGATACACTGCACCTTCGTAACCCATATATGGAGATTAACCAGCCCAACCTGGAGGTTTACCGGGATAAAACACCGCCAGATGATCCCAGGCAGAAATCACTGTATAGTCAAACCATCAGAAATTTACCGATTAAGATAAAATTTGACAGCATTGTGCTTAAAGATGGGTATGTTTTATATGAAGAGCGAGCGCGAGCTTCCCGTCCTCCCGGGTCTCTTGATCTTTCCAATTTGGATGCTACCATCTATAATTTTACCAATATCGGAATGGAGGAACCTGATTTTCCAAAGACCGAAATAGATGTTCAAAGCCTTATTTTTGAAAAAGCACCGTTAAAGGTGCATTGGGAGTTTGATGTAAGTGATCGTGAGGACAGGTTCCAGATCTCTGGAAATATGGGAGCAATGGCAAGCGCTGAAATTGATGAATTTTTAAAGCCTGCAATGAATGTTTCAACAACCGGGTCTATTGAAGATATGCAGTTTAATTTTTCCGGTGATGATGACGCGGGAAGTGGAGATATGAAGCTTTCTTATAATGATTTTAAGGTTGAGGTTCTCAAGGACGATGGCACAGAAAAGAATAATTTCTTATCTGCAATAGCTAATTTTGTTATGGACGGTACAACTAGTGAGGAAAGGCAGTATAAAGATGTAGAGGTGACAAGAGATAAGAAAAAATCGTTCTGGAATTATTTGTGGATTTTTATTAAAGAAGGTGCAATTAAGACTCTTATCTAAATTCTGAAAGTGATCACAGGGCGATTTGCGTTATTTACAAGATCTTCGCTTATGCTTCCATTAAAGAAATGCGCAATTCCTTTGCGGCCATGAGTACTTATTCCCATTAGGTCGGCATTAATTTCTGCAGCAAAATTCATTATACCTTTTTCTACTGTAATATCGTTATAAATATAACTTTTGAGTACAATATCATTTTGCCCTTCGGTAAAGACTTTTATTTGATCCTGAACCTCTTTTGATGATCTGAAGTTATTGGGAGTATTTATGTAGAGTAAATGCAAATTAGCCCCTAATAGAGTGGCAAACTCTGAAGCCTTTTGTAGCGTATGTTTATTGACAGGTTCAGCATCTGTAGCGAAAACGAACTCTTTAATATAAAACTCTTCTGCAGTTTTCTTGATAACAAGTACCGGGGTAGTTGAATGTCTCACTATTTTCTCTGTATTGGATCCAATAAACATTTCCTGAAAACCACTGGCGCCATAGGAACCCATCACAATTAGGTCAAATTCGTTCTTATCGCTATGTTCCAGGATTCCCTTGTAGGCCTCGTTAAACTGAACATTTTCATAAACCTCAATACCTTTCAGAAAAGGTGCTTTAAGGAGTTTTGAAAACCGCTGGTGTGCCAGTTTCATAAAGAAAATTGATTCCGGCAGGTTTCGGCTGGAATGCCCCTGCACAGGATCTATCAATTCCAACGGTAGTTCCAAAACATGCAATAGATGAACCTCGCTGTTGAATCTTTTTGCCAGCTTTGCTGCAACCTTTAATGCGTTTTCGGCTTGGTCAGAAAAATCGGTTGGTACTAAGATCTTTTTCATGATATAAAGGGATTGGAATATGCTTATTATCATAAATTTACTAATAAATTATCATTTGCGCAGCTGTTTTCTATCTCAGAATTAATTATTATATTTGCATCGTTGAAACTAAAAAGTACAGCGAGGGGACGTAAAGTCCCCTCTTTTTATAACCATTATGTTGCAGGAGAGAGTAGAAAAGTTGCTGGATGAGGCATTTGAAGAAAATAAATCTTTATTTTTAATCAGCCTTGAAATAAACAGCAATAATCAAATTAGAGTAGTGATTGATGGTGATCAGGGGATTTCGGTTAATGATTGTATAGAAATCAGCCGGAGTGTGGAACACAACCTGGACAGGGAAGAAGAAGATTTTTCCCTAGAAGTTACTTCTTCAGGAGTTTCGGAGCCATTGAGCTTGCCCCGCCAATACAAAAAAAACATAGGAAGGACATTGCAGGTGAAAACCGCCGAGGAAAAAATCGAAGCAACTTTAACCGATGCAAATGAAGAAGAAATAAGCTTGAATTGGAAAGCCCGGGAGCCAAAACCAGTTGGTAAAGGGAAGCATACAGTAGAGAAAGAAGCTGTGCTGCCATATTCGGCTATTGTAGAAGCTAAAGTTATGATAACATTTTAATTAAAAATTGATATGGAAAATATCGCCCTGATAGAATCATTTTCAGAATTTAAGGATGATAAATTAATAGATCGAGTCACCTTGATGTCGATCTTAGAAGATGTTTTTAGGAATGCTTTAAAAAAGAAATATGGAGAAGATGATAATTTTGATATTATTGTAAATCCTGATAAGGGGGATCTTGAGATATGGAGGAATCGTGTAGTGGTGGCAGATGGAGAGGTTGAAGATTCTAACCAGGAAATTTCTTTAAGCGAAGCGCGCAGGATAGAGCCGGATTTTGAAGTTGGGGAAGATGTTTCTGAAGAAGTAAAGCTTAAGGATTTAGGACGAAGGGCAATTCTTGCCTTGCGTCAAAACCTTATTTCGAAAATCCACGAGCACGATAACACCAATATTTACAAGCAATTTAAAGAGCTTGAGGGTGAAATATACAATGCAGAGGTTCATCATATAAGACATCGTGCAATAATTTTGCTGGATGACGAAGGTAATGAGATTGTATTACCAAAAGACAGGCAAATACCTTCAGATTTTTTCAGAAAAGGAGAAAATGTAAGAGGGGTTATAGAGAGTGTAGAGCTTAAAGGGAATAAGCCCACTATTATAATGTCTCGTACAGCACCCGGTTTTCTTGAGAAGTTATTTGAGCAGGAAATTCCGGAGGTTTTTGATGGTCTTATTACCATTAAAAAAGTGGTGAGAGTGCCAGGTGAAAAAGCAAAAGTAGCAGTAGACTCTTATGACGACAGAATAGATCCTGTTGGAGCTTGTGTAGGTATGAAAGGATCAAGAATCCACAGTATTGTGCGTGAATTAGGTAATGAGAATATAGATGTTATCAATTACACTAACAATGACCAGTTGTTTATCACAAGAGCTTTAAGTCCTGCCAAGATTACTTCTATTAAATTAGATGAAGAAAATAAAAGAGCAGAGGTTATCTTGCGGCCAGAAGAAGTTTCTAAGGCTATTGGTAGAGGAGGTCATAATATTAGACTTGCAGGCCAATTAACTGGTTTTGAAATAGACGTTTTTAGAGAAGGTGTTGAGGAAGATGTTGAGTTGAGCGAATTTACCGATGAAATTGAAGATTGGGTAATAAAAGAATTTTCTAAAATTGGTTTAGATACTGCAAAAAGCGTTTTGGAACAGGATTTGGAAGACCTTGTGCGTCGTACAGATCTTGAAGAAGAAACAATAAGACAGGTTTTCCAGGTATTACGTGACGAATTTGAAGAGTAATGGTCTGGATTTAGATTTTTTATAATAAACAAAAAGAGGTTAATTTAGAGGGCAATTTATGGCTGAAGCAAAAACAATGCGATTAAACAAGGTATTACGTGAATTCAATATTTCGTTGGATCGGGCTGTGGAATTTTTAAATTCCCAGGGTCACGACATTGAGGCACGTCCTACTACCAAGATCTCTCCTGAAACTTACCAGGTACTCTTTGATGAGTTTCAAACTGATAAGAGCAAGAAAGTGGCTTCCAAGGAAGTAGGAGAAGAGAAAAAGAAGGAGAAGGAAGAAATTCGTTTAGCTCGCGAAAGGGAGTTGGAGGAAAAGCGTAAAGCTGAAGAGAAGAAGGTAGAAGAAGTTGTTTCAGGAAGAGCGAAACTTTCCGGGCCAAAAAAGGTTGGGAAAATAGATCTTGATAAAAAACCTGAGGAACCTTTAAAGGAAAAAGAAAAAGAAGCGGAAAAAGAGGAATCTGTAAAACCTGAGCAGCCACAGGAAAAAGAGACTCCGGCAGTAGAAGAAGTTAAACCGGAAACTGCAAAAGAAACCGTGGAAGAGACTCCGCAGCCCCCTAAAGAAGAAAAGCCTAAGCCTATAGAAGAAGCAAAACCTCAGGAGGAAAAGAAGAAGGAAGAACAGGAGACGAAGAAAGAGGAAGGGCAACAAGAGGAGAAGAAAGAGGAAGAATCCAGTACTTTGAAAACGAATTACGCAAAGCTGGATGGTCCAAATTTCACCGGGCAGAAAATCGATCTCTCTAAGTTCAAAAAGCCTGAGAAGAAAAAAGATGACAAAAAAGCTGCCGAGGAAAAGGAGAAGCGTAAAAAACGTCGTCGTAGAATAAGTAAAGATCCTAAACCGGGAGCGGGAGCATCTGGAGCGGGTGGAGCCGCAAGAAAAGGTCGTGGTTCAAAACCGCGCTCAAGACCTTTAACCAAGGAGGAGCCTAGCGAGGAAGAAGTACAAAAACAAGTGCGTGAAACGCTTGAGAAGCTTCAGGGTAAATCTGGAAAAGGTAAAGGGGCGAAATATAGAAGAGGTAAAAGAGATCAGCACCGTCAACGTTCAGAAGAAGATCTTGCACAACAGGAGCTTGAGAGCAAAACGCTTAAAGTGACAGAGTTTGTTACGGTAAGTGAGGTTGCTACCATGATGGATGTTCCTGTAACCAAGGTAATTTCTGCCTGTATGTCTCTAGGGATGATGGTTACTATGAATCAGAGATTGGATGCAGAGACCTTGTCTATAGTTGCGGACGAATTTGGATACGAAGTAGAATTTGTAACTGCAGATGTAGAAGAAAGTACTGTAGTAATTGAAGAAAACCCTGAGGATCTTAAACCGAGGGCGCCAATCGTTACTGTAATGGGCCACGTAGATCATGGTAAAACATCGCTGCTGGATTATGTTCGTAAGGAGAATGTAATAGCCGGTGAGAGTGGTGGTATTACTCAGCATATTGGTGCATATGGTGTACAACTGGAAGGCGGGCAGAAAATTGCCTTTTTAGATACACCGGGTCACGAAGCTTTTACCGCGATGAGGGCCAGGGGTGCTAAAGTAACAGATATAGCAATTATCGTAATCGCCGCAGATGATGATGTGATGCCTCAGACCAAAGAAGCAATTTCACATGCACAGGCTGCAGGTGTTCCAATAATATTTGCAATAAATAAGTCTGATTTGCCAACGGCAAATCCGGAAAAGATTAAAGAAAAACTAGCAGGTATGAACCTGCTGGTAGAAGATTGGGGTGGTAAAATCCAGTCTCATGATATTTCTGCGAAGACAGGAATGGGTGTGAAAGAATTGCTGGAAAAAGTATTACTTGAAGCCGAAATCCTGGAATTGCAGGCGAATCCTGATAAACTTGCTGTAGGTACTGTGGTCGAGGCTTATTTGGATCGTGGTCGTGGTTATATTTCTACAATACTGGTACAATCAGGTACTTTAAAGATAGGAGATTATGTTCTTGCTGGTAGAAATAGTGGTAAGATAAAAGCGATGCACGACGAGCGAGGAAACGAGATTAAAGAAGCGGGGCCTTCTACTCCGGTTTCCATACTTGGTCTGGACGGTGCGCCGCAGGCCGGTGACACGTTTAAGGTAATGACCGATGAGAGGGAGGCGAAAGATATAGCTTCAAAGAGAACTCAATTACAACGAGAACAGTCGGTGCGAACTCAAAGGCATATTACACTGGACGAGATTGGAAGAAGGATTGCTCTTGGAGATTTCAAGGAATTGAATATAATCCTGAAGGGGGATGTGGATGGTTCTGTAGAAGCACTTACAGACAGTTTCCAGAAACTTTCTACGGAAGAAATTCAGGTCAATATTATACATAAAGGTGTAGGAGCTATTACTGAAAGTGATGTATTACTGGCCTCAGCGTCTGACGCCGTAATTATAGGCTTTAATGTTCGTCCTGCAGGTAATGCAAGACAGGTTGCAGATAAGGAGGAGATAGATATCAGGACTTACTCCATTATCTACGATGCTATTAATGATCTTAAGGATGCCATGGAGGGCATGTTGTCTCCTGAATTAAAAGAGGAGATTACCGGTACTGCCGAAATCAGAGAGACCTTTAAAATCTCTAAAATCGGTACAATCGCTGGTTGTATGGTTACTTCAGGGAAGATCTTTAGAAGTGCCGGGGTGAGGCTTATTCGCGACGGAGTAGTAGTTTATACGGGAGAGCTGTCTTCATTAAAACGTTTTAAAGACGACGTAAAAGAAGTTGCAAAAGGTTATGATTGTGGTCTCCAGGTAAAGAATTACAATGATATTAAAGAAGGAGATGTGGTAGAAGCATTTAGAGAGGTAGAGGTTAAAAAGAAATTGAAATAGGTCAATTTTTGTTTACTCATAAAAAGGAGAAGCCGATTTTGTATAAAGCGGCGGCTGCGTAAAAAAGAAGGCACGAACATTATTTTGTTCGTGCCTTCTTTTTTACTTCTCAAAAGTGCCAAATATTGAGTTATGAAATTTCCACTTTTTAGATCTCTCCCGATTTAACTTCTGCGCTGCGGTCGATTTTCTTTACAAGTCCCTGTAGAACTTTTCCAGGACCAACTTCAGTAAAAGTTTTTGCGCCGTCTTTTATCATATTCTG
This sequence comes from Autumnicola psychrophila, assembly GCF_031846645.1. Classification (NCBI taxonomy): domain Bacteria; kingdom Pseudomonadati; phylum Bacteroidota; class Flavobacteriia; order Flavobacteriales; family Flavobacteriaceae; genus Autumnicola; species Autumnicola psychrophila. The sequence continues at coordinate 499,354 of NZ_JAVRHN010000001.1, read as the reverse complement.
AACGGATTGTGTCCATTTTACAGGTGCAGTCAATTGAAAAACCAGGTTCTTTTTAATTTCCGAAGGATCTGTAACTGCAAAAGTGCTTACATTCTGATAAATTGGACAGGTCGGCTTATTAAAGGTCGACTTTTCTATTGCATCAGCTAATTCTTTTCTTGCGGGTTCCATTAAGGGAGAGTGAAATGCGCCTCCTACAGGTAGGACCATTGCCCTTCGAGCACCTTTATCTTTAAGTTCTTCACACGCCTTTTCCACAGCGTCTACTTCTCCTGAAATTACAAGTTGCCCCGGGCAATTATAATTTGCAGCTACAACTATTCCTTCTACATCTGCACAAATCGCTTCCACAACTTCATCTTCCAGCCCTAGTACTGCTGCCATGGTAGATGGTTTTAATTCACAGGCTTTTTGCATGGCCAGCGCTCTTTTGTGGACAAGCTTAAGTCCTTCTTCAAAGCTTAAAACTCCGTTAGCCACCAATGCAGAGAATTCTCCAAGGGAATGTCCCGCCACCATATCTGGTTTAAAATTTTCTCCTAAAACTTTACTAAGAATAACGGAATGTAAGAAAACCGCTGGCTGGGTGACCTGCGTTTTTTTAAGATCTTCCGGAGTACCTTCAAACATTATATCGGTTATGGAAAATCCAAGGATTTTGTTGGCACTGTCGAATAATCGCTGCGCCTCCGGAGATTTTTCGTAAAGATCTAATCCCATTCCCGAAAATTGTGCTCCCTGACCAGGAAATATATATGCATTCATGTATTTTGGTTTTAGAAGGCTAAAATAGCCATAATAAAAAAGACCTCATAATAAATGGAATATTACGAGGCCTTCATAAGATGTATTTTATCTTAAATATTAAGCTTTCCTTTTTCACCTATATCCTGTTGGTCACCACCAAGGGCTGCGAGTCCCATTTTAAAAAGGGTGATATATTTATTCTGTTTAGAATCCCAGTAATAAGCTTCTTGTGGTACAATTTTAATTGCAGAAAGGCTCGGGTCATCAGAGCCTGAAAACCACGCATCATCTACTTTGGAGTAAAAATCCTCCAGTATTTCTTTATCTGTAACAATAGATGCTTTTCCGAAGATGCTGATAAATTCCATATCAGAATTATTTGCATAGAGCATTTGCACGTCTGCATCCTGCGCAATATCTCCATTATGATCACTGTTCATGCTGCTTAGGAACCAAAGATTCCCTTCGTCATCAACCTTCTTAGTGGACATAGGAATTGCACTTACAGGTTTTTTTGTTAAACCGGTTGCCAGAAATCCTGTTTTGATATCCTCAACCAGTTCAATTAATTTTTCTTTTGCTTCTTTATGATCTAAATTCTTCGTACTCATTTTCAATAATTTAGTGTGAGGTTTGAAGATAATAAGCAGGTTTCATCATTCTAGCTAATAAACTGCTAAAAGATAATTTCTTACTGTTAAGAATTGCAAATTTAAGAGTAGCGGCGAATGATTCCTTCAACAGAATTTTTGTAACCTAATCCAAAGATGTTAAGGTGAACAAGAAGGTAGTAAAGTTGCCAAAGCGGAACTCTTTCTTCAAAACCGGACTCAAGAGGAAAATGTGAGTTGTAGCTTTTAAATAATTCAGCGTCAAAACCTCCAAATAACTTCATCATAGAAAGATCCATTTCCCGGGGTGCATAGGCTACAGCAGGATCTATGAGACAGGGAGAGCCTTCAGCGTTAACAATATAATTTCCACCCCAAAGGTCGCCGTGGATGAGTGCGGGAGGCTCATTTGGAATTAAATGTGAGACGTTTTTAAAGAAAATTGAGGTATTTCCGAGGTCGTAACCTGCATTTTTTGCCATTTCTAGCTGAGGTTCCAGGCGCTGTGAAATATAAAATTCTGAAGCTGAATTACAATTACTATTGTACTGCGGAAGACTACCAATATAATTGTCTGTTTCAAAACCGAATTTTTCTGAGGTTGTCTTGTGCAGAGCGGCCATTTGTTCCCCAAAAGTATCCCAGAATTCCGGTGCTTTATCAGCTGATTCTATGTGGCGCAATATCAGGTAGGATTGATCCTGCACTTCTCCAGTATAGAGGCTTTCCGGAACATCGATAACTTCAGCATTCCGTAGCTCATCAAGCCCCGCTTTTTCTGCCTCGAACATGCCTGGATATTTATTGCTGTTATTAATTTTTATAACCAGCTTTTCTGAAGTTCCGGTTTCTATAAGAAAGACTTCGTTAATATCCCCGCCTGTGAGGGGCTGGATTTTTTTTACGGAAAATCCATTTTCTTCCCCCGCCTGATTTATAGTTTCTGAAAATCTACTTTCGGCGCTCATAGGTAATATAGGTAAAGGAGTATTCGTGTCGCTCGTCCTTTGGATGGAATTCTTCAGAAGATATTTGCCATTTTTCAGGGTCGATATTTGGGAAAAAAGTATCTGCTTCAAAAGTCCCATGAACTCTTGTGAGTTCAATTTTATCAGCCTTTTCTATGGCAAGTTTATAAATTTCTCCTCCGCCAATTACAAAAACCTCCTCGTCATTTCCGGTAGCCTGCAAGGCATCTTCCAGTGAATTCACCACTATGGTATTTTCTGGCTGATAATCTTTTTTCCGGGTAATAATAACATGTGTACGGTTGGGCAGAAGTTTTGGAAACGACTCAAAAGTTTTACGACCCATAATAATATGATGTCCCGAAGTGATTTTCTTAAAACGCTTAAAATCATCCGGTAAATGCCATACAAGGTCGTTCTCTTTGCCAAGTGCGTCATTTTCGGCCGCCGCCGCTACCATTGTTAACATAAATTCTAAGTATTGTAAGGTTTGCGTGGCGTCTCGGGATCAGTGCGGTTATTCCTGGTTTCTTTTGCTTCTTTTAGAGGATAATCTTTTTCCACTTTCCCCTGCATTTCGGCTATCTTTTCCTTCTGTTTCTTCACCAATAGTTCCATTTGCCTGTCCTGCCATTTCTTGCCCATAAAGGTGTGTATTACAAACACATTAAAAAAGTGCACAAGAAAGATCAGTGCCCATAATAGTACCGCCCATACAAACCAGTTATAGCCCAGAGGCTGAAACTCTTCCTGATACCCTATAACCACATTTAAAACAATTAAAAAAACCGCCCCGATCAGGAATACCACGAAATGCTGAAAAAGCCTTTTCTTCTGAAGGGTACGCTTACGAGCATATTCATAGAGTTCCCTGTTTTCGGCGTCCAGTTTGGAGGTGTTTTTCTTTTTGGAAAGCATAATTAAAAGTACTTTAGTGTAATATCAAATTTACATTTTTTAAAAAAGAATTTCCCGCCACCTATGAATAATTTACGAAAAGGCTTTCCGGTTTTGAAAAATTACACTTATTTAAACACGGCAGCTTCAGGTCTTTTGCCTGAAAAAGTTTTTGAATTCCGGCAGGATCACGACCTGGATTTTCTTGTTTCCGCGAGCATTTTAAAGGAAAAGCAGGGAGAGGTTCTTACCGAAGTAAGGGAGACGGTTGGGAAATTTTTTCGATGTGCACCAGAGAGGGTGGCACTGGTCCCTAATTTTTCCTACGGATTCAATACTTTGTTGGAAGGCCTGGAAAAACCTGTGAAAGCCTTACTGATCAAAAATGACTACCCTTCTATTAACTGGCCTGTGGAATCGCGGGATTTTAATTGTTTTTACGCAGAGATCGACGCACATCTGGAAGAAAACATTAGAGCCGCGCTTAAAAAGCATCAACCCGATATTTTTGCCTTTAGTATTGTACAGTATATAAACGGTGTAAAGCTGAGTGTTAATTTTCTGAAAGATCTAAAAAAAGAATTTCCCGCCACACTTTTTGTTGCTGATGGTACGCAGTTTCTGGGAACTGAAAGCTTTAATTTTGATTCTACCGGAATTGATGTGGTAATAAGCAGTAGTTACAAATGGCTGAATGGTGGTTATGGAAATGGTTTTATTCTTTTTAATAAAAACGTGGAAGGAAAAATTAGTCCTAAACATCTGGGATTTGGCTCGCTGCAGGGAAAGTATAAAGCACATGAAGGGAATTTCATCGGCAAGTTTGAACCGGGACATCAGGATACCCTGAATTATGGAAGTTTAAGTGTCGCCTTAAAACTGCTTGAGAAAACCGGTATGGATAAAATCGAGGCACAGATTCAGAAATTAAAGGATTTCTCAAAAGAAAAATTTTCCGAAATGGGCCTGCTGGAAGATCTTGTGGTAGAGCGTAAGGAACATTCTTCGATCTATAACATAAAAGGGGATGAGAAATTATTTCAGTTTCTGAGAAATAAGAATATAATTACCTCACAGAGAGGTGATGGTATTCGCGTGAGTTTGCATTATTTCAACACTATAGAAGAGGTGGAAAAGTTGTTGGCTGCACTAGAAGGCAGACCTTGATTTACAAAATGTTTAGTGATTTCTAAAAAAGTAAGGTTCTGAATCGATTTTTTGTAAAATGTAAAAACGATTTCCTATAATTTCGCAAAACTGATTCAACAAGAAGATTTTCACTGGATTAAATCAATTCAATTGCTATTTTTACTAAAATTTATAAATTGGAATTTATGGCGATCACTAAACAATATTTAAAGTCGAAACCAGAGTGTAAGGTGACTTTTAATGTGCCTGCTAAAGAAGCTTCTTCTGTTGCAGTTTCAGGAGATTTTAACTCCTGGGAAAAAACAGAATTAAAGAAGCTTAAAAATGGTACGTTTAAAGGTCAGTTAAACCTTTCTGTGGATAAAGCTTACGAGTTCCGTTATCTTGTTGATGGGGAATGGGTAAACGAAACTGAAGCAGATCGTTTTAACTGGAACGATTTTGCAGCAGCAGAAAATAGTGTGCTGGAAGTGTAAGTATATCAGGTCCTGGTATCCCGGTAGGTTTATTTTACAGCAATTTAGTGTTGAAGATTATTCCGTGATCAAAACTCCTTTCCAGAATGCTACATAATTTTCAATAGGTTTTGCTGCCTTGCTGGGCGATGGATAAAACCAGGCGGCATCTTCATTCTTTTCTGCTCCTACTTTAATATGAAAGTAGGAAGCTTTGCCTTTCCATGGGCAGCGCGTATGGGTGTCGCTATTTACTAAAAATTCCTGCTTAACCGCAGACATTGGGAAATAATGATTGTTCTCTACAATCCTGGTTTCATCACTTTCTGCGATAATTTTATTTTTCCAGACAGCTTTCATAGGCTTTAATTTTGTTCTGTTAAAATTCGGTATAATCCGGTTTCTGCATCTTTTTCATACTCTTCACCTTCTATTTCCACATTATTTATTCTGGTAAATGTGCAACAATCTTCGTTAGTTCTTTCCGCATCTATCAATAGATTAAAAGATATATCTTCTCCTACTTCAATTAAGTAATCAGCATCTTCAGATTGCCATCCTATTGATCCAATTTGAAGAATATTATAGTCGTTTTCAGAAATAAAATTAACTTCTATATTAGAATCGTCAGCCTGGTTTATTATAGAAATATCTTCTTCTTGAAAAGTGCCGTTGGTAAAAATGTTTTCGCCGGAAGTGGCATCTACAAACTCAAAGCTAAAAGGTTCGGGAGGTGTGAAACAGGCTATGTCCTCACAATCATCTTCGCATGATAAGAAAAAGAAGGTAAAGGCGAATAGTAAATGTGTTTTTTTCATCTTAAATTTTTAGTCGTACTGCTAATTAGATGAATGTCACAGCAAATGGTTGCGTCAGGAAAACGTGCTTTTTAATAGATTTTAATCTTTCCTGAAAACATAATTCTTATAAAATTGTTTACTATCGGTAAAAGAATCCTCAATCCTTAAGCCAGATTCGTCTGCGAGCCACTCCACCACTTCATCGTCATACTTTTGAGAAATTTCGGTATGTATAGTTTCCCAGGCCTTAAAATGTACAGTGAAATCCAGCTTTTTGATGTTTACTTCCTGTTGTATTTTACTAACCAGAAAACTCTTTGCGGTTCCTGTTTCGGGATCGTAAGTTTCCCAATGTAGAAAGGAGTCCAGGTCAAAATCTGCATCTAACTCCTGATTTATCCTGTTTAGGAGATTTTTGTTAAATGCTTCTGTTATTCCGGCAGGATCATTATACGCATCCAGAATTTTCTGTGGACTTTTTTTCTGATCAAAACCCATAAAGAGCATGTCCTCTGTATTCATGGAAGACTTTATGTTCTTAAGAAAATCTATTGCATCTTTATGCAACAAATTACCAATGTTGGAACCTAAAACAAGAATCACTTTTTTCCGTGCATTATAGTCTGATAAGCGTTCCAGGGTTTTAAAATAAGTGCCTTGCTGCGTTTTCACCTCGACTTCTGGTAGTTCCTTCAGGAGGGAGGCTTTTAATTCATCCAGAACATTCTGGCTGATATCCACAGGTTGATAAGTGAAATCGTATTTTTTTGAGGCTAAATGGCGTAATAGAATCTTTGTTTTCTTGCCATCACCGGCACCAAGTTCTATCAGGTCAAATCCTTCAGGGCCATTAAAGGAGTCAGCAATTGCCGAAGTATTTTCTTTAAAAATTTCGGTTTCACATTCGGTGAGATAATATTCAGACATATCCATTATTTTCTGAAAAAGCTTATCTCCTTTCTCGTCATAGATATATTTTGACAGTAAATATTTTGGATAACTGTTAAGTCCTTTATAGGTGTCTTCCTCGAATGCAGACTTAAATATTGTTATGGGCTTCATTTGTAATTCAATTATTTTGCCAATCTCAGGCTTGTAAATTGCCAGCGAAGTTCTGGTTGGAAAAAGTTTCTGTACGTATGGCGGGCATGTTTTTCTGAAGTGGCTACAGAACTTCCCCTTAGTACTTTCTGGTTTACCATAAATTTTCCATTGTATTCTCCCAAAGCACCTGCTGCAGTCTTAAAGCCGGGGTAAGGCGAATAAGCACTCTCAGTCCATTCCCAACGAGTGCCCCACTTAAATTGCTTCTGGGCAATCTCCCATTCGGCTTCTGTGGGTAAGCGCGCTTCTTTCCACTGTGCGTATGCAAAAGCTTCGAAATAGGAAATGTGGTTAACAGGAGCATCAGGAATTAAGCGGATTAATCCGCTAAGGGTATATTGATGCCACTCTCCGTTAATTTTATGCCAGTAAAGAGGAGAACTTATTTTATTACTATTCTTCCAGTCCCATCCTTCGGCGTGCCATAACAAAACATCTTCATAACCTCCATCTTCCATAAACTCGAGATATTCCCTGTTGGTCACCAGTTTTGTGGATATTTCAAAATTCTGAAGGTAAGTCTTATGAACTCCTAGTTCGTTATCATAACAAAAGTCATTGGATTGATGGCCGACTTCGTAGACACCTTCTTCAATTTTTAACCATTCAGCTTCAAAGTCCTCAATAGGGTTTTCTTCAAATTGCTTGTTATAGACTGGGAGCAACGGATTATTACCCAGGATAAATTTGATATCCGTTAAAAGTAATTCCTGATGTTGTTTTTCATGGTGACATCCAATTTCTAAAATGCCGCACAGTTCTTTCGATATTTCAGTTTGCTCAAGAAAATTAATTATCGCTTTTGTGACATAATTTCTGTAGGCATATACCCATGCTACGGTGGGCCTGGACAGGTTCCCGCGGTCTGTTCTTACTACTTTCTCCCCAACACTTTCGTAATAACTGTTGAATACGTAAGCCGAATTTTTATCGTAGAGCTCGTAATCTTTATTGTGATCTTTTAATACAAATTCTTCAAAAAACCAAGTGGTATGGCCTAAATGCCATTTTGGAGGAGAGACATTTTCTCTCGGCTGCACCACGTAATCTTCGATTTCCAGGAAAGAACAGATTAATTCTGATTGAGCTCTGGTTTCAGTAAATAAAAATAGTAAATCTTGTTGTGAAAGCATAAAAACAGCACGTTATAAGGTGCTTTTCAAATTTACACTTTTTTGTTAATGACCGAAACAAACGCTAGTTAACGAGAAGTTAAAGTACGCCGTGTCAGGTTGCTTCATTAAGTTTAGAGAAAAGAGCTATTCGTGGGCGGTGATTTTTTGCATCAGGAAGATATCATTACCAAATAGCAGTAGACAGGATTCTAATGTAGTTTTAGACTTAAAAGGAAATAGGAGAATAAAGGAAATAACGGTTACTTCCGAATTACAGAGTGAGAGGGATAGTGTATTTAATCGATGTAGGTTTTCCACCTCTCATTCCAGGCTGCATCTTCGGAATTTTTTTGATCATCACTTCAGCGGCCTTATTAATTTGGCTATTTTCGCCTTTTACAGAACGTACAACGACAATCCCTTCTTCATCGATAGCAAGTGCTATAGTAGCCTTTCCTCGTATAAAATCTCCTGCTTCGTTCCTGGGATATTTGTAGTTCTCCTTTATGTGCTGCATAAGGTTTTGATTAAAACATTCCTTTTTATCTTCACTGTCTTCGCATCCCGGCCAAACAGGGGCCGATTCTTTAACAGTAATGGTGTTTCCATCAACTTTAATGCCTTCCTGGGCAAAACCCATGGATGCAGTGAACAGCAGGAGAACTACTAATATCTTTTTCATACAAAAATTTGTTATGGTAATGTTTGGGGCATTACATTAGAAGTTAAACGGAATTGTAAACTTCCTGTCATCGGGTTCGCCTTCTAAAGTTCCGGGTTCCATGTCAGGTATTTTTTCAAGCATTTCTCTGGCAGCCTGATTTACCTCTGGCTTTGGTCCTTCAACAGAGTTAATAACGACCTTTCCTTCTTCATCTACAGTAAAAGACACGGTGACTTTTCCGCGAACGTATTCTCCGGCATCATTTTTTGGATATTCGTAATTTTCCCTAACGTGTTGCGAGAGTTGTTTGTTAAAACATGTTTTTACGTCTTCACTGCCTTCACAGCCGGGCCATACAGGAGACGTTTGCTGCGCTTGTGCAGCGCTGATTCCTCCAATTAATAAGCATGCGATAACCAGTAACTTTTTCATGATAAATAAATTTTAAATTAATTTGATTTTAGACGGCAACCTTGCCTTTTATGGCAGGATGCGGATTATAATCCTCTAATATAAAATCTTCAAACTTAAATTCAAAAATATCTTTGATTTCAGGGTTAAGCTTCATTTTTGGCAATTTTCGGGTTTCCCGCGATAATTGCAACTGTACCTGCTCCATATGATTGCTGTAGATATGGGCATCTCCAAAAGTATGGATGAATTCTCCCGGCTTTAAATCACATACCTGCGCCACCATCATAGTAAATAGTGCATAGGAAGCAATATTAAAGGGAACTCCCAAAAAAATATCTGCACTTCTCTGATAAAGCTGACAGGATAGTTTACCATCTGCTACATAAAACTGAAAAAAAGCATGACATGGCGGAAGTGCCGCTTTTCCGTTCTGAACATTTTCAGAAAAAGATTTTGAAGTATCGGGAAGAACAGAAGGATTCCAGGCGGTAACTAACATTCTCCTGCTGTTCGGGTTATTTTTTAAACTATGGATCACTTCTTTTATCTGGTCTATTTCCTCGTCATTCCAATTGCGCCACTGGTGACCATATACAGGTCCCAGATCTCCGTTTTCATCTGCCCATTCATTCCAGATGCGTACCCCGTTTTCCTGAAGGTACTTCACATTAGTATCACCCTTTAAAAACCAGAGTAACTCATAAATTATAGATTTTAAATGCAGTTTTTTTGTGGTGACCATTGGGAAACCCTCATTAAGGTCAAACCGCATCTGGTAACCAAAAACACTCTTGGTTCCTGTTCCCGTACGATCACCTTTTTCAGCGCCATTCTTCAGTACATGTTCTAGTAAATCGTGATATTGTTTCATAAATTTTTCTTCTATATAACAGTTTCTAAAAATATGGAATTAGATCTGTTTCTCCCAGTGCTGCCTCAAAATTGTCAATTTTCGACCTTGAAGGTTTACATAGTGGATATCAATTTAAACCTGAGGAAAAACCTGAATTTTAATACTTTCCTGTGAGGCTTCATAAATGCTAATTTTCGATCTGATTTCTAAATGTTTTTCCTCTCTCCTCTCTTTCAGGAAAAGCCAGTAGTAATTCGAATTTAAAAAGATTGGAAGAGTCCAGAGTTTTTCTGCTTATCCCAAAATCATTCCAGCAATAGTCGCTGAAAGCAAAGAAGCTAACGTTCCCCCTATAAGCGCTTTCATACCAAATTCAGAAAGTAATTTTCTCTGTCCGGGAGCAAGGGAGCCTATCCCGCCGATCTGTATTCCTATAGATGCAAAATTTGCGAATCCGCATAGCATATAGGTCGCCATAATTACTGACTTTTCATAAGTAAGACTAAGTGGGTTGGCAGGATTTTTAAGATCTGCCAATTGTACGTAACCTACAAATTCACTGGCGGCAAGTTTGATTCCTAGCAACTGTCCCATCAACATCATATCTTCTTTTGCCACGCCAATTACCCACATAAGCGGTGCAAAGATTAATCCCATTATCGACTCAAGGGAAAATTTTCCGTAAGGAGTATATTCTGCCATAAGCGTGTTGAGGTGCGTCCATCCTCCAATCCAGCCCAGAACATAATTTATCATTGCAATAAAAGCGATAAAAACGAGAAGCATTGCAGCGACATTGGCTGCCAGCTTAAGACCTTCTGTAGTACCGTTGGCAATGGCATCCAGTATATTGGAACCTATTTTTTCTGAAGAAACCTCTACATCGGAATTTACAGCTTCCTGCTGCGGATACAATATTTTTGAAATTACTATAGCGCCGGGAGCGGCCATTACAGAGGCAGCAAGTAAATGCTTGGCAAACTGAAGCCTTAGTACAGGGTCATCTCCTCCCAAAAACCCGATGTAAGCAGCAAGTACTCCACCGGCTACCGTAGCCATTCCACCAATCATTACCAGCAATATTTCAGAGCGGGTCATTCTTTCCAAATAAGCCTTGATCATAAGCGGGGCTTCTGTTTGTCCCAGGAAAATATTTCCGGCAACACTAAGACTTTCAGGACCGGAAATACCCATTAATTTTGTGAGTACCCAGGCCATTCCTTTAACGACAAACTGAATAATTCCCAAATAAAAAAGCACAGAAGTAAGTGCGGAAAAGAAGATTATGGTAGGCAATACCTGGAACAGGAATATAAACCCAAAGCTGTCTACGTCCATCATTCCCCCAAGAAGGAATTCACTTCCCGCGGCGGTAAAATCCAGGATTAAGACAAAAATATTTCCTACAAATTCAAAAATTCGCTGTACAAAAGTAATTCTTAATACTCCTACAGCCAGTAAAAGCTGAGCTCCAAGTCCAATCGCGATGGTTTTCCAGTTAATAGCTTTTCTTTTACTACTAAAAAGAAATGCAATTATTAAAAGCACGATCATTCCCAGTACACCGCGGGTCACGCTTCCAAAAGAAGGACCTTCGCTTGGGATCATTTCTTTGGCCATTGGCGCCGGAACTGCTTCTTTTATCGTCTCTGTCTTTTCCTGAAAGGTATATTCGTTACCACCTTCAGAAATTCCCAGTGCTGTTTCACTCAAATTTGTGACGCGGTAATTTCTAATGGTATCTTTCGGTTTGTTGTAGAAAAAAACCAGGACGTTATTCTGAAAAATAAAATCACCTGAAGCAATTGTGTCGTTAATACCAGCTTCTGTAATGCTAAATCTTCCTTCTGATAAATTCAGGATATTTTCTGAAGTAAAAGCTGCGTTTGGAGAAGATGTAGTGTCTTCATTCGGGTTAATTTTCCAGCTTTTGGTGATACTCTGGGAAGATGCGGTGGTTATACCAAAAAGCATTAAAAACAGGATAGACCAGCTCTTATTCATCTAGAAAAAAGTTTAAAAGAAAAAATGGCAATTATCGGAAATAGATCTGGCAATCGTGTAATTAACTTGAAATTCACGTTTACTTACGTTTGGAAATTTCATCTCTTATACGTGCGGCCTTTTCATAATCTTCGCTGTTCACGGCCTGTGATAAAAGATCTTTAAGTTCTGAAAGCGATAACTTTTTGTAATTGGTATCGTCAGATTTTATTTCGATATCATCAGGAAGCAATTCTTCAGAAATGATTTCCTCTTCTTCTTTACGTGCAGAATGACCTCGCTGCGGCTCTTCGCCTTTAAGGAAAATACCGGCTTTGTCGAGGATGTTTTTGTAAGTAAAAATGGGGGCTTCAAAACGTAAAGCCAGGGCTATAGCATCACTGGTTCTGGCATCTATAATTTCCTCAATCTTATCACGTTCGCAAATAAGGCTGGAATAAAAAACACCGTCTACCAATTTGTGAATAATTACCTGTTTTACCACAATAGAAAACCTTTCCGCAAAATTGCGGAAAAGATCATGGGTTAAAGGTCTGGGAGGTTTTATCTCTTTTTCCAGGGCAATAGCAATAGATTGTGCCTCGAAAGCCCCGATAACTATAGGCAGTTTTCTTTCTCCGTCCACTTCGCTAAGTATTAAAGCGTAAGCTCCGTTTTGGGTTTGACTGTAAGAAATTCCTTTAATGTTAAGGCGCACTAAACTCATATTCCAAAAATTGAAAAAGGGCTGTCTAAATAAGGACATTAGACAGCCCTTTTAATGGGGCGCAAGTTATAAAAATTATGCGTTTTTATCTTTAAATTCCTTCAATTTTTCGTTGAGCCTAGGGACGATCTCGAAAGCGTCACCTACAATTCCATAGTCTGCAGCCTTGAAGAAAGGAGCTTCAGGATCGTTGTTAATTACTACTTTAGTCTTGGCGGCATTAATTCCTGCAAGGTGCTGGATCGCTCCGGAGATTCCCACTGCTATGTAAAGGTTGGAGGCTACAGGCTTCCCTGTTTGTCCAACATGCTCGCCATGCGGTCTCCATCCCATATCACTTACCGGTTTTGAACAGGCAGTAGCGGCTCCTAAAATTTCAGCCATTTCTTCAATCATTCCCCAATTCTCAGGACCTTTAAGTCCGCGTCCTCCGGAAACTACAATTTCGGCATCTGCTATGGTTACTTTGTCTGTTGCTTTATCTACAGATTCAACATTCACCGTGAAATCCTCATCAGAGAGACTTGGAGAAAAGTCTTCTTTCTGCGCATCTCCCTGGTGTTCTTTAATACCGAAGGCATTTTTCGAAACTCCAATTACCTTTACATCAGTACTAATCTTAGTAAAACTGAAAGCTTTATTTGTAAAGGCTGTTCGCTTTACGGTAAAAGGGTCTGTGCTTTCAGGAAGTGCCACAACATTAGAAGCGTAACCTGCCTCCATCTGTACAGCGAGAATGGGTGCTAAATATTTACTGTTGGAGCTTTGTGAGAGTACAATTACTTTGGAATCTTCCTTTTCTGCGGCCTGTTTTAATGCATCAGCATAAGCCTCAGCGTTAAATTTAGAAAGTTTATCGTCGGAAATATCCAAAACCTTGTCTACACCATATTTCCCTAATTCTGAAGTATCCTGCACATTAAAAGTGACCGCAGTTACTGATGTTCCTGTTTTATCGGCGACTTCTTTTGCGTAAGAGGCTACTTCAAAGGATGCTTTTTTAAATTTTCCTTCTTCTGATTCTATATATACTAAAACTGACATGTTTTTATTTTTTTATCCTTCCGCCTGGGCGAAAATCATTTACATTTATTTCCTGATTTAAAAACAGTAGTAAAAAATCAGATCACCTTAGCTTCGTTGTGAAGTAAATCTATGAGCTCATCAAGATTTTCGGGATCAATCATCTTTACATTTCCTTTAGGTGCCGGTTTTTCAAACTTCACCGTTTCTGTTTTAGTTTCAGGTTCACTGGGCTCTATCACATTCAATTGTTTTTTTCGAGCCTGCATAATCCCTCTCATATTTGGGATTTTAAGGTCGCTCTCTTCAACAAGACCTTTTTGACCTCCTATAATCAAAGGCAAAGATGCAGTTAAAGTCTCTTTACCACCTTCAATTTCACGAATAGCCTTTGCTTTTTCGCCTTCAATTTCTAAACCAATGCAATTGTTTACAAAATTGGCTTTAAGAAGTGTGGCAAGCATTCCCGGTACCATTCCACCATTATAATCGATAGATTCACGACCGGCAATTATAAGATCATACTCACCATCTTTCGCTACTTTTGCAAGCTCTTTGGCTACCTGAAAACCATCCAGCGCACTGGTATTAACGCGTATGGCAGAGTCGGCACCAATAGCAAGTGCTTTTCTTAAAGTAGGCTCTGTTTCGGCTCCTCCAACATTTACCACATCTACGGTGGCTCCTTGTTTTTCTTTAAACCACATGGCGCGGGTAAGCCCAAACTCATCATTAGGATTAATTACAAACTGAACTCCGTTAGTATCAAATTTGCTGTCACCATCAGTGAAGTTAATTTTTGATGTAGTATCAGGTACGTGGCTAATACACACTAAGATTTTCATATATATTTAAATTTTATAGTAATAATTGTGCTCTTTCACGAAGGTACATAATTAAATTCAAAAATGCTATGCATGCATAATAAATTTATGAATTTTATAATTCTGGTTATTTAAAGCTTCTTTAGTTTTTATTTTCAGGGAACAGCTTTAAAATGAATAGGATAGGTTAATCCTCGCAGGTCGAAAATTGACGTTTCAGGCTATCCTCTTATTATTTAAAGGAATCTTCGAAATTTTTGTACTGGTATTATGGTAAAAACTTTATTGAATTACTATTTTTGTTCTTTCAAGTTATACAATAACATAATACACTATAATGAAGACAATTCAATTTAGGGAAGCCATTCAGCAGGCAATGAGCGAAGAGATGCGCAAAGACGATACCATTTACCTTATGGGGGAGGAAGTAGCAGAATATAACGGAGCCTACAAAGCTTCTAAAGGTATGCTGGATGAGTTTGGTCCTGATCGAATTATTGATACACCTATTTCTGAACTTGGTTTCTCCGGGATTGGAGTTGGTAGTGCAATGAATGGTAACCGCCCTATAATTGAATTTATGACTTTCAATTTCTCTTTAGTGGGAATTGACCAGATTATAAACAATGCTGCTAAAATGCGTCAAATGAGTGGTGGACAGTTTAATATTCCTATTGTTTTCCGTGGGCCAACGGGTTCTGCCGGGCAATTAGGAGCAACACACTCACAGGCTTTTGAAAGCTGGTATGCAAATACTCCTGGACTTAAGGTAATAGTTCCTTCTAACCCTTACGATGCAAAAGGGCTGCTTAAAGCGGCTATTCGCGATAATGATCCTGTTATCTTCATGGAAAGTGAACAAATGTATGGAGATAAAGGGGAGGTTCCTGAAGAGGAATATGTAATCGAAATTGGGAAAGCAGATATTAAGCGCGAAGGAACTGATGTTACTATTGTTTCCTTCGGAAAGATTATTAAAGAAGCTTATAAAGCTGCGGAAGAATTGGAAAAAGAAGATATTTCCTGTGAAATTATTGATTTAAGGACCATCCGTCCAATGGATCATGAGACAATTCTGGAGTCTGTTAAGAAAACTAACCGTCTGGTAATTCTTGAAGAATCCTGGCCTTTCGGAAATATATCTACAGAAATTACATACCAGGTTCAGGAAAAAGCATTTGATTATTTAGATGCACCAATTATTAAAATAAATACTGCAGATACGCCTGCACCTTATTCTCCAGTTCTTTTAAAAGAATGGTTGCCAGATAGCGACGATGTGATAAAAGCTGTCAAGAAGGTGCTTTATAAATAAGACAGAAGGTTTTAATGAGTTTACTAAAACTTCACCATAGCCCGGTGGAGTTTTTGTTTTTCAAGAAAATTATAAGAAAGTTTCTTCCGTGTATTGTTGCTCCTGGTTGTGATCCAAAAAGTTATGATCCATTATTTTGTTAAGCTGCTAAGGCTTTACCCTTTAAATAACATTAAATAAAGTCTGAATTACTTATATTTACGGCCTTTAAAACTTGAAAAAAATAGAAAAAGAATGTCTGAAACTTTTGATGTATTAATAGAGATTCCGAAAGGGAGTAGAAATAAATACGAGTACGATTTTAAACTGAAAAAGGTACGTTACGACCGGATGATTTTCTCATCGATGATGTATCCTGCAGATTATGGTTTTATTCCTAATACCCTGGCGTTGGATAGTGATCCTCTGGATGTACTGGTTTTGGTGTCCGAGCCAACTTTTCCCGGTATTGTAATGGAAGTAAAGCCAATTGGTGTTTTCCATATGGCAGATGAAAAAGGACCTGATGAAAAAATAATATGTGTACCGGTTTCTGATCCTATCTGGAACAGACTTAGTGACCTCTCTGATTTAAATGGTCATATGCTTAAAGAAATTGAACATTTTTTTAAAGTTTATAAGGATCTTGAAAAGAAAAAAGTGGACACTGGTGATTTTGGAAATGCAGAGGAAGCACGTGAGATTATTAGACAATGTATTGAACGTTTTGAAGAATACGATGGCGATAAAAGCAGGTTCGGTATATAATTCGTAGTTTTTTTTACTAAAGATTAGATAATTAAAAGCAATAGCCTTAAAAAGTTATTGCTTTTTTAATTGTTATTGATTTACTACATTTAGCCATATTAACAAATTCTTTAGGTTATATGGGAGCAATGATGATTTACTTGCCTGCAATATTGGCCATTTTGGGACTATTGTATATGTGGTTTAAAAGATCCTGGGTCATGCGACAGGATGCCGGTGACGGTAAGATGCTGGACATCTCCTCACATATCTACGAAGGTGCTCTGGCTTTTTTGAAAGCAGAATACAGGCTACTTACTATTTTTGTTATTGGTGCCAGTATAGCTCTTGCCGTTATTGCTTTTGTGGTACCTACTACCCATTGGCTCATCATTGTAGCTTTTATTTTTGGCGCTTTCTTTTCTGCCCTTGCAGGAAATATGGGGATGAAAATCGCAACCCAAACCAATGTTAGAACCACCCAGGCAGCACGTACCAGTCTTCCACAAGCTTTAAAAGTTTCTTTTGGTGGAGGCACCGTAATGGGTTTGGGGGTTGCAGGCCTTGCTGTTCTTGGTCTTAGTGCATTTTTCATTTTCTTTTTTCATTATTTTATGGGTGGCGAATGGACAAATACTGCACAAATGACGGTTGTACTGGAAACCCTTGCCGGCTTTTCCCTGGGAGCAGAATCTATTGCACTTTTTGCACGTGTTGGTGGTGGAATTTATACTAAAGCGGCCGATGTAGGTGCCGATCTGGTTGGCAAGGTAGAAGCTGGGATCCCTGAAGACGACCCGAGAAACCCCGCTACTATTGCAGATAATGTTGGTGACAATGTGGGCGATGTTGCTGGAATGGGAGCCGATCTCTTCGGAAGCTATGTTGCAACAGTGCTTGCTGCAATGGTGCTGGGAAATTATATTATAGAAGATATGGGTGGTGATATTACCTCAGAAGGTTTCGGCGGAATTGGACCGATTTTGCTTCCGATTGCTATTGCCGGTGCCGGAATTATAATTTCAATTATTGGAACTTTACTTGTAAAAATTAAAGACAATGCAGCAAAAGAAAATGAAGTGCAAAGAGCGCTGAATATCGGAAACTGGGTTTCTATCGCACTTGTGGCAGTTACAAGTTTCTTCCTTGTAAAATGGATGCTTCCTGAAACAACTATGAAGATGGGATTTTTTGTTGGTGGTAGCGAAGGTTTCAATTATGTTACCATTCCGGCCATGCGCGTATTTTATGCTACTTTAGTGGGAATTGGAGTTGGAGGTCTTATTTCTGCTTTTACTGAATATTATACCGGTCTTGGAAAAAAACCGGTGCTATCTATCGTTCAGAACTCGAGTACCGGCGCAGCTACTAATATTATTGCCGGCCTTTCCACCGGAATGATTTCTACTTTTTCTTCAGTGTTGCTCTTTGCTGCTGCAATCTGGGCCTCCTATGGTCTGGCAGGATTTTATGGTGTGGCTATGGCAGCTTCAGCAATGATGGCGACCACGGCGATGCAGCTTGCTATCGATGCTTTTGGACCAATTGCTGATAATGCCGGAGGTATTGCTGAAATGAGCGAACTCCCTGCAGAGGTAAGAGAAAGAACAGATATATTAGATTCCGTGGGAAATACCACGGCTGCTACAGGAAAAGGCTTTGCAATTGCTTCTGCAGCCTTAACTTCTCTGGCTCTTTTTGCAGCTTATGTCACCTTTACCCGAATTGACGGTATTAATATTTTTAAAGCTCCGGTTCTCGCAATGCTTTTTGTGGGCGGGATGGTGCCTGTGGTATTCTCTGCGCTTGCGATGAGTTCTGTAGGAAAAGCTGCCATGCAAATGGTAAACGAGGTGAGAAGACAGTTCAGGGAAATCCCGGGTATTCTGGAGGGAACCGCAAAACCGGAATACGATAAATGTGTTGAAATATCTACCAATGCAGCTTTAAAAGAAATGCTTTTGCCAGGAATTTTGACAATAGGGTTTCCTGTCGCAATCGCTTTTTTACCAATGATATTCGGGTATGACAATTTACTAATCGCCGAAATGCTGGGCGGATATATGGCGGGAGTCACCGTGAGCGGAGTACTTTGGGCGATATTTCAAAACAATGCCGGCGGTGCATGGGACAATGCAAAAAAATCCTTTGAAGCCGGAGTAATGATTAATGGTGAAATGACCTATAAAGGATCTGATGCTCATAAAGCGGCCGTAACTGGAGATACCGTTGGTGATCCTTTTAAAGATACTTCAGGACCATCTATGAACATCCTTATCAAACTTACCTGTCTAATTGGTCTTGTGCTGGCTCCCATCCTGGGAGGACATACTATAGACGCTGAAGATGTGCGGGAAGAAAACACTCAGAACGCTACAGGTGCTTTTAATACTGAAGAAAATCGTGATGATACCCTGGCAATCTTAACTTCGGAAGAAATCAGGTAAGTGTTAATTTCCTGAAAAGGGATATGCGATAATCTCTCATATTACGTATTTTCATGTATTCTATGAATTATGAAGATCTAACAATATTAGGAATTGCACTGGGACTGGGAATGCTTGTTGGCTTGCAACGTGAACATTCCCAGCAGCGCATTGCCGGGGTTCGTACTTTTACATTAATCGCCATTCTTGGTACTGTTGCAGGATTCCTGACCCGGGATATGGGAAATCAATTTATTCTGCCTGCATTGGGACTTTCCCTGGCTGTACTTATTTATGCAGGAGGAAAAAGCGGGAAATCTGAAGCAGATCCTGGAAAAACTACAGAAGTTGCCATTCTGCTTATGTTTGCCATTGGTGCCTACCTGGTGCTGGGAGATCGTGTAATTGGCGTTGTTGCCGGTGGGTTGTTAACAATGCTCCTTTACGCAAAAGCTCGTTTGCACAGTTTCATTGACAAATTAAAAGATTCAGATATTTCGGCGATTATGACCCTCGCAGGGATTTCACTTATCATCCTGCCTATACTGCCAGACCAGACGTATGGTCCTTATGATGTACTGAATCCGCACAATATCTGGTTAATGGTGGTTTTTATTGTGGGACTGAGCGTTGTTGGTTATTTCATTTATAAATTTGTAGGTAAAGATTCCGGAGTTATTTCCAACGGAATTCTGGGGGGATTAATAAGTAGTACAGCTACGACAGTTAGTTTTGCACGCAAACAAAAACAGGCTCCCAATATTGCAAAAGTTGCCGTTTTTGTGATAACAACTGCTTCAGCTATAGCACTTGCAAGGGTACTGATAGAGATTTTCGTTGTTGCTCCGGGTGAATTTGCTGCGCTGGCTATGCCTATTGCTTTCAATTTTGTTATAATGGGAATTATTTGTGCCTGGCTTTTTTACACTATAAAATCAGATGATGAATCTGAAGAATTACCCGAACCGGAAAATCCGGCACAACTTAAAGCGGCTCTTATCTTTGGGTTTCTCTACGGACTTATTTTACTTCTTGTTGCTTTTACAAAAGAACAGTTTGGGAGCGGGGGATTGTATATTGTAGCAATTATAAGCGGATTAACAGATGTAGATGCGATCACACTTTCTCTGGCGCAAATGATTAAAGGTGACGAGTTAGAAACTAATCTCGGCTGGAAATTAATTCTGCTTGCTTCACTGTCAAACTTACTTTTTAAGGGAGTTATGGCGGCAATAATCGGCACCGGAAAAATTGTTAAGTGGCTTGCAATAGCTTTTGGACTCTCTATTGCCGTAGGACTTTTAACCATCTTTCTCTGGCCGCAAGCCTGGCATTTCTAAGGTCAATAATTGCCACTTTTAGCACTTCTCTTTCTTGCAAGTAAGTAGTGAAGAGTGAATAGCGTCTTCTACGGAAACCTTTTAAGATTAGTAGTTTTTTAATATTCGTTTGTGCGTGTTCTTTTTTACTGAATACCGAAAATTGCCATTTTCAGCACCTCTTTAAGCTTCTGTTTTTTGGAAGTATAAACAGGAAATATTCATAATTTTAAAAGAACTATTAAACTTATTATAATCACCCGTTTTCCTTTAAAATTCTGAATTTGAAGTGGTAATTTCAGGTAAAATGTTTATTAACCAGACTAAAAAAAGAATAATGGGAAGATTAGAACAGAAAACAGCGATTGTAACCGGTGGCGCCACAGGGATTGGAGAGGCAATAGCAAAACGATTTTGTGTTGAGGGGGCAAAAGTGCTTATTATTGGCCTGCCAGATAATCCTGTAGATGCCGTTGTGAAAGAAATTGAGGAAAAAGGAGGTGAGGCTTTAGCTTTTCACAAAGATATTTCTTCCGAAGAAAATGTGAAGGAAGCTCTAAAAATAGTTATTGATAAATGGCAAAAACTGGACATTCTTATTAATAATGCCGGTGTTTTTCCTGAAAGCAATACTGCAGATGAATTTTCTGTAGAAGCATTTGATAATCTTATAAAGAACAACGTCCGCACCACGTTTATGTTTACAAAATATGCTTTACCGGAATTGCAGAAAACAAAAGGTTGTATTGTATCTGCCGGATCAGAATCGGCAATTCTGGGAATTCCTGAAGTGGCGGTTTATGGTGGAACGAAAGCATTTAATCACGCGTTTACCAAAGGAATTGCCGGCGAACAGGCGAAAAACGGCGTGAGGGCAAATATTGTTGCACCGGGAGCCATAGATACTGCCTGGACACATAAAGAAACCGGTCCTATGAATGAAGAAATGGAGAAAACAATAGTAAATGCGACTCCAATGGGCAGGCGCGGTACTGTAGAGGAAGTTGCCAACATATATCTATTCCTGGTTTCAGATGAAGCTTCTTATGTTACAGGTTCTGTTTATTCTGTAGATGGAGGGATTACCATAGGAAAAGGAGCAGTGGGACAACAGGTTCCGGATGAAATGAAAGATAAAGACGTGAAAACGGACGTGAAGCACTCCAAAGAGGGAGCTACTGAGATGAAATAAAAATTTTTCAAGGTTTTGGCTTACAATATTATAAGTAATTACCTTCAGGACTTTCTATAGAAAAAATGGGGAGTTTTGAAGGTTTGTTATAGCCATCCAATGGGATATTTTTTGATTCCCATGATATTCATTTCCTTAAGAGTGAGATGAATTTTGTGGCGGTGAGACATGAGTTTTTCTCTTATCTTACCATCGGTTGCTTTGGCTAAACATTCTAAATATTTTGCATAGCTCCTGGTCTCACGTTTAAAAGTTTCGTAGAAGTTTCGTCTTCCCGAAAGTTTAAAGGCCGGAGAGCTATTTTTGATTCTCTTCGGACTGGTGAATTTGGGAATGTTATTGTTACTAACAATATAAACTTCCTGTTGTAGCTCTTTAATAAGCTTATCAAGCTCTTTATTAAAGGTTTCCTTTTGCTTACAAAGACGTAGAAAAACGTGTTTCACATAAAGTTTGTTACAGGATAAGTAGGCATTTTGGTAGAAATGGCAATTTATAAGATTGTCAGATCTTAGCTCTTCCAGCAATTCAATTAATAATATTTTCTTCTTTATTTTCATTATTATTAAAAATTTGTAATATAAATTTAGGATATGACAAGGGAGTCCGTTAACCCATTTGCGTATTTAACAAATATTTAGGTTTGTTTAATGTTTTAATTATGCAGTACTGAAATGAAACCGAAAGCATGGTGTTACAGCCAAGTCACCCGAGTTAAAACAGCGTTAATCCAAAGTATTTGTTTAAGAAGAACAACCTTTTATTGTAGCTTTAATAGTCTAACTTCTAAAACCTGCATAATGGCAAAAGATCATGGACCACAGATAAAAAATGATGAGCAGTATGAAAAATTACGTGATAAGGGCATGAGCAAAACTAAAGCCGCGCGTATAGCAAATGATCCAAACTCAGGAGAAAAAGGAGGGGAAGCAGATAAATATGAAGAACGAAGTAAGGAAGATCTGTACGAAGAAGCCAAAAAAGTAGGAGTAGAGGGAAGGAGCAAAATGAGCAAAAAGGAGCTGATTAAAGCCTTGAGGAATTCTTAGAACATCCTGACATTTTTAACATTTTTGTTCGAAGGAATTTTCCTATTTAGTTATAAAATTTTTGTTTTTTCTGTAGGAGAATAAATTTGATTCGGCTTCTTTTTCAGGAGCAATTCTGAAGAAGAAAAGTTCTTCAGGTTAAACACTAATACTAAAATAAATCAATACCAATATGAGATCTATTTGGAACGGTTCAATAAGCTTTGGTTTAGTATCTATACCCATTAAAATGTATTCCGGTTCTGAAGATAAAAAGATCGACCTGGATATGCTGGACAGGCATGATAATGCCCGTATCCGTTACAAAAGGGTAAACGAAGAGACAGGAAAGGAAGTAGAATGGAAGGATATTGTAAAAGGGTATAAACAGGACGAGAAATATGTGGTGTTGGAAAAAGAAGATTTTGAAAACGCCAATATGAAGAAAAGTAAGACCATAGATATCGAGGAATTTATTGAAGAAAAGGATGTTGCAGATGTTCTTTTTAAAAAGCCTTATTTCCTCGAGCCACAGAAGGAAGGCGGAAAATCTTATAATTTACTGCGCAATGCATTAAAGAAAACCAAAAAACTAGGTGTGGCGACTTTTGTGATGAGACAAAAGGAACATCTTAGCCTTGTGGGGGTTTATAAAGATGCACTGGTTCTCCATGTGATACGATTTTCTGATGAAATACGTGATCCCGGAGACCTGAAATTACCCGAAACCAAAGTAGCCAAGAAAGAGGTAGATATGGCAATATCACTGATCGAACAGTACACTACAGACTTCAGTTTCGAGAAGTTTAAAGATGTTTATAATGATCAATTAATGAAGATCATCAAGTCCAAATCTACCGGAAAAATTTCCAAGGCAGAGAAATATGAAAGCAAACCTACTCCTGCAAAAGATCTTATGGCGCAACTTAAAGCAAGTTTGGATAAGAAGAAAGGTAAAGCTTCCTGATGGGCTTAGAAGAATACTTCAAAAAGCGAGATTTTGAAACCACCCCCGAGCCGAAAGGATCAATATCCAATGATGGTGGGCAGCTAAGGTTCGTTATCCAGCGGCACCAGGCCAGTAGATTACATTACGATTTAAGGCTGGAAATGCAGGGAACGCTTAAGAGCTGGGCTGTTCCCAAAGGTCCTTCTATGAATCCCGATGACAAGCGCCTTGCAATTCAAACAGAAGACCATCCTTTACAGTACCTTACTTTTCACGGCACGATTCCCAAAGGCAATTATGGCGCCGGGGTAATGGACATCTGGGATGAAGGTGTCTACAGGGGAACCGGTGGAATTGATAAAAAGCAGCTTATTGAACAACTTAAAAAAGGTGATCTAAAACTGGAATTCTTCGGAAAAAAAATCATGGGGACTTTTGCGCTTGTGAGAACCGGACGGGGAGAAGGAAATCAATGGTTACTGATCAAGAAAAACGACGACTTTTCTATTGATACACCGTACAATGCTGAAGATTACACTTCTTCTGTAGCAGTAAATCCGCCGGAACCTAAGGTCAAAACCCTTCAGCCTACCGAGGCTATTAAACCAATGATGGCTACCACCACAAAATCTATTTTTAATGATCCGGAGTGGATTTATGAACTTAAGTGGGATGGTTACCGCATGATTGCCAACGTAAAAGATGGTGAGGTGGAGCTGTATTCCAGAAACGGAATTTCCTATAACCAGAAGTTCGCCAGGTTGGTAAGGGACCTGGAGCAAATTGATCACAATGCGATCCTGGACGGCGAAGTTGTGGTGGTGGATAAAAAGGGAATTCCAGATTTTCAGAAGTTGCAGAATTACGATGAAACTACGTTGGGAGAATTACGATTTTATGTTTTTGATATGCTGTTCCTGAATGGACTCAGTATGATGGAACTTCCGCTGGTTCAACGAAAATCATTAATTGAAGAAGTAATAGAAGATACTTACCATACTTACTATTGTGAGCATATGGAAGGTATGGGAAGTACGTTCTTTAAACGGGCAATAGATGCAGGAATGGAGGGTGTGATTGCAAAAAAAGCAGATTCTACATATTCCCCGGGTTATCGCAGCGAAAAATGGCTGAAGATAAAGTCTATAGAAAGCACTGAAGCTATTATTTGCGGCTATACAGATTCTGAAAGTGGTAGTTTTGGTTCCCTTATCCTGGGAATGTTTAAAGTTGAAAAACTAACCTATATAGGAAATTGCGGATCGGGATTTTCAGCTTCCAAACAACGGGAACTGATCAAAATGTTTGAAGCGAGGGAAACTGATGAAAATCCATTCGAAAAAAAAATTAATCTGAAGGGCCGAAAACCAAACTGGATAAAACCGGAATTGATTTGTGAAGTTCAGTTTACTGAGTGGACCAAAAGTGGAAATATGCGACATCCGGTTTTTAAAGGGCTCCGAAATGATAAAAATGTTCCCGAAATAACCGGCGAAAAAGTAGTGGAAACGCCCGTAGAGGAAACCCCGGTTTTAGCTTCTGATTCACCTTCGGGGTCGGCTTCAGGTTCATCAAAAGCGGGACATTTGGAAATTGGCGGAATAGAAGTTCCTTTCACCAACCTTGATAAAATCTACTGGCCAGATTCCGGATTTACGAAGTATGATCTTATCGATTATTATTTAAATATTTCCGAAGTTATTCTTCCGTATCTAATCGATCGTCCGCAAAACCTTCATCGCCATCCAAACGGAATTAAAAAAGATGGCTTTTACCAAAAAGATAATGAAGGTATTTTACCGGACTGGATTGAAACGACTAAAATTCATTCAAAATCTTCAGAAAAAGATATTGAGTATATGCTTTGTCAAAAAGAAGCGACTTTGCTGTACATGGCAAATCTGGGTTGTATAGAAATTAATCCGTGGAGTTCGCGTGTTCAGAATCTCGAGAATCCAGATTTTACGGTAATTGATATTGATCCTTCAGAAAAAAATACCTTTGAAGAGGTGATAGAAGTGGCGCAGGCAGCAAAAGTGGTGCTGGAAAAAGCAGGGATAGAAGGCTATTGTAAAACTTCCGGATCAAGTGGCATCCACGTTTACATTCCGCTGGGAGCACTTTACACCTACGAAGAAGGACGGGATTTCACGAAGTTACTCTGCTATTTCATCAACGAAATGTTACCAGAAATTACTACGATGGAAAGAAATGTAAGAAAGCGCAAAGGAAAAATCTACCTGGATTTTCTTCAGAACAGAAGGGGGCAAACTCTTGCTGCACCTTATTGTGCAAGACCAAAACCGGGCGCAACGGTTTCAGCACCGCTGCTTTGGAAAGAGGTAAAGTCAGGATTGCAATTATCAGACTTTAACATTAAAACTATGCCGGAAAGAATAGAGCGGAAGGGGGATTTGTTTGCGGGCGTGCTCAAATCTGGAATAGACATGGGGGAAGCGTTGGAACGATTGAATGCGTAATGGACGAAAATTGGCAATTTTCGGCATTAGCTGTTTTGCCACTATATTAATAAGAATAGAATCGCTTAAAAATGTTTAAACGCTTAAAGAAATTTATAGGAAGATATAAAAATCTTGATCAGGTACTTATAATTCCTTACCGCAGCTATGGTACGTATTCCCGGCTTTACGTTTTTGGCAGGGCATTGGATAATGAGCCGCTAAAAATCGTTCAGGATCAGTCATTTTGGAAAACATCAAAAAATACCTGGAAGCAGTTTGACAGTTTTGAAATTCCGGATGCTGAAATAGAACTTGTCATACCAGGAAAAATTAAACTGAGTCATAAAACCAATGGTGAAGGGTATTTTCTCTTTGATAAAACGCTAAAAGAAAATGTAGCCGAATATGCAGATGAAGAAGGCTGGATCGATTATCAGCTGCATTACAAAGGTGAAATTTCACCTAAGACAGAATTACTGGAAGATTACTTTAAAGGTGAATTTCTCGTGCCTTCTGCAGATGCCGAATACGGGGTAATTAGTGATATTGACGATACCATCTTACATACCGGGGTAACTTCATTTTTAAAGTGGCGCTTGCTTAAAAATTCTTTGCTTACCAATGCCTATCGCCGGATTCCGTTAAAAGGTGCACCTGATTTGTACAAAAAACTGCACCATGGAAAAAGCGGAAAAAACCAGAATCCGATGTTTTACCTGAGTAATAGTCCGTGGAACATGTACGAATATCTGAAGCTTTTCCTGGATCATAATGAATTTCCAAAGGGACCTATTCTACTTCGTAATTTCAGGACACCTTTTGACAGGACCACAAAACCGGAAAAACCTCATAAACAAAAGGAAATAGCGAATATCCTGAAGACCTATCCCGATCTAAAGTTTATCCTGATAGGGGACAGCGGGGAACATGACGCTTCGATTTATACTGAAATTGCCGCCCAGTATTCCGACAGGATTCTGGCCATCTATTTACGTAGTGTAAAACATAAACGGCAAATGGAAAGGGTGCAAAGTGTAATTGATAATTTTGATTCCACGCCGTTACTAATGGTCCATAGTTCTGAAGAAGCTGTTGAGCATGCCAGGGAGAATGGGTTTATAAAGTAATTAATCCTAATTCTTAGAAATGTCAGGGCTCAAAAAACCTGGAGGAATATTAAGGCAGACCTTAAAATTGGCAATTATCAGTATTATTATAATTTTAGAGCTTGTGTTTAAATTTTCGCCCTTTCTTTTTCCTTAGATGAAAAAGAAACAAAAAATCAAGGCTTACGAAACTTTATCTAAATTTCTCGTTCGCCACCTAAATTTTATGAACTCGCTGTCAAATTTCTGCTAATACATAATTCTGCACAGCTCAAACAGCATAAAATTTTACGGTGGCTTCACGTCAAATTTTACGATAAACTTTCGATAGGCCGGTCAAAAAAGACAATTCAACTTTAGAAACTACACACTTCTCACTTTCCTCTCTTTCAATTTCTAAAACAACCCGTGGAGTTCCGCGTCTATTCTGTTGATAATATCTCCTAGATCCTCTGGATTTTCCACAAAATTAATGTTGTCCACATCAATGATCAGCAAATTACTCTTGTCGTAATCGTGTACCCAGGCTTCGTAACGTTCGTTTAGCCGGCTTAGGTAATCAATAGAAATAGAATTTTCATAATCCCGACCACGCTTCTGAATTTGTGCTACCAGGTTAGGAATACTGCTGCGCAGGTAGATTAATAAATCCGGACCCTGCACGACGCTTTCCATAAGGTCAAAAAGCGATTTATAATTTTCAAAATCACGATTAGGCATCAGGCCCATAGCATGCAGGTTAGGAGCAAAAATATGTGCATCTTCATAAATTGTCCGGTCCTGAATAATATCTTTTCCGCTTTCCCTAATCTGAAGGATTTGCCGGAACCTGCTGTTTAAGAAGTAGATCTGAAGGTTAAAAGACCATCGCTCCATTTTATTGTAAAAATCTTCGAGGTAAGGATTTTCCAGAACATCTTCGAAGTGGGCTTCCCATTTATAATGTTTGGCGAGCAATTTGGTAAGAGTGGTTTTTCCGGCCCCAATGTTGCCGGCGATGGCTATGTGCATAGGTGTAGTTTTTTGGGTGATTGATGATGCTGTTGAAATTAAAACAGCGGGGGTAAAGATACAAGTTTTAGAGCAAAAATATATTCCTGGAACTGTTATGGAATCTCTATTTATGGAATTTTTATTTCGGTTTAACGTTAAGGCCTGGAAACGAGTTCCAACGACAAATGCAGATTATTTCAGGCATCTGCAAGGAATAAAAAACGACAAAGATTTCTTCCGTTTAGGGATAAATTTTAAATTAAACCTTTTAAGATACTGCTATGAAAAAACTCTGTTGTTTATTTTGTCTTTGCCTTGTGTTCATCGGCTGTAATAATGATGATCCCGGGGATGTTTTATTCTCTTCAGATGTGATGAGTGTGACCGGGACCCGATATTCTGCAAGTAATAATGCATATGATCCCACTTATTCAGGCTTTATAAATGCCGTAAACCAGAATGCTGATTCAGACATAATTGCTGAAGTAGATCATGCCGCGAATGCCATAGCTACCGGGCGGGTTCTAAATTCTACAAACATTGTGTTTTTTACGGTTCCTACTTATGAAGCACAAATACTGGCAGAAAATCCGCTGGCGGGATTAGATCTTCCCAATAAAATGATGTTTTATCAGAATGAAAATTCTGAAGTTTTTGCCGTTTACAATTCCATGCCTTACTTGAATTCGCGCTACGGACTCGAAGCTTCAGAAAACCAGGATGACTATGCCAACTTGCTGAAGAATCTTGCGAATGCTGCCACTACTGCTGAAGTTAAATTTTCTGCAGATGCAATGGTGGGTTTGGAAGAAGGAATTATCACCGCAGAAAGTACACGTAATTTTGAAGAAACCTACAACGCATTACGCAGCAACATTTCTTCAAATGAAAACCTGGATATAGTGGCACAGGTAGATCATCAGGAAACCGCGGCGGCCGAAAATGTGGAAATTCCGCCTTCAACTTTAATCCTGTTTTCTTATCCCGAATTGGAAGCGCAACTTATGCAGGAATCGCAGACGGTAGCGCTGGACCTGCCGCAAAAAATACTGGTCTGGCAGGACGAAGAGGAGGTAGTGCATGTATCGTATAACGATACAGATTATCTCATCAACCGGCATATGTTAACAGGAAATTCTGAAGAACTGCAGCAGATTGTTCAGATTTTTGAAACGCTGACTGCTGTTGCTACAGGAGATTAATTAAACCAAAACTCCTTCAGCTTATAAATTTCAGAAGAATAATAGCATTCGCTGCATTTGGAGAACGACCAGAGACAGTCAATAAAATCAGTAAGCATATGGAAGAGCAGGCCGATAAAAATTAGTCTGAAAACCTGGTGCTTCACAAGAATACTTCCGAAGAAATATATGATAATTGCCATTTCTGAGTGCAGGGGATGATAACCAATTCCGCAGCGATCGGGATCAAAAATTGGGGTGGCAAAAAGATGATCAAGGTCCACCAACATGGTAGCCAGCAGAATAAGATAAGATCGTTTCCAGTTTTTGCGATCCACCAGCCCTGCAATAAGCGCAATAGCTACAAAATGTAAAAAATAATGGATCAAAGGTTGAAGCATGGGCGTGGGCAAGTAATTTTAGTCTTTATCAGCCTTTTTCTGCTCTTTGGGATCGTCTGGCTGGAGCAGCCTGTTAAGCTTTTTGTTCAGTGCAATATATCTCCAGATACCCACGGTGATAAAAACAACACAGATAAAAAGGGACAGGTAGCCCAACCATTTTACATGATCATATTCCTTAATTTGCAACAATGCCAGCCCGCCAATAAGTAAATACAAAGAAGCTCTTATATAAGAAAGTACTGTGCGTTCGTTTGCCAGCTTTGTACGCTCCAAAGCGAGGTGTTCCCTGATGAGTTTCTCATCAATAATGCGGGTTTTAAACGGGTTGTGCAGTTTTACTTTTCTCATTTAACAGGAAACGTAAATGCAAAATCGGCTTATAGAAAAAGCCGGTTTGCATGATTCATTTTGAAAGGTAAAAATAAAAAGTCATTTTGGTCTAAACTGAAGAAAAATTCTAAACAGATCATAGTCTTAAAATGGCATTTTCGTCTTTTAGTATTTATAAAGGCCAGAATACAGGTACCAGCAACAGGATAATTACCAGCAGGATTAACGTGAGCGGAACACCTGTCTTAATAAAATCCATAAACTTATACCTTCCCGGGCCGTAAACCAGAATACAGGAAGGTTCAAACGGAGTGATAAGGGAGACAGATGCCCCCAGCATAATTGCGATGGCAAAAGAACGTGGGTCTGAACCCAGTAATTCCGCAGCCTCAATGGCCACGGGGAGAACAACAAGGGCAGCAGCAGCATTGGACATTGGCTGCGTTAGTAGAATTACCAACACCACGAAACCCGCGAGTACATACATTATGCCCAGGTCTCCCAGGAGGTAGATTATATTTTCAGCAAGAAATGTTGATGCGCCTGAATTTTCCATGGCAGTTCCAAAGGCGCTCATTCCGCCAATAAGGATGAGCAACTTCCAGTTCATAATTTCATAAGCACGCTCTACCGTAATGGCACCTACCAGAATAGTCACCAGCGCTGCGGTAAGAAAGGCTATGGAAAGTGGTACCAGTTGCAGGGAAGCTGCGATGATTGCTATTAAAAATATCACTGCAGAAAGTATTCCTTTCCGTTCATTAAACATGTTTACTTTAAAATCCCCGATTATGGAGAACTCTCCCGACTGGCGCAGGATTTCTATAGATTCTTCGGTTCCCTGCACCAAAAGTACATCTCCAATTTTAAATTTAAGGCTGGCGATTTTTTGTGAAACAGTGGTCTTAAATCGATGGACGCCCAATACCACCACATCATAATTTTGTCGGAATCTTATCTCAGTTAACGAGTGATCTGCCAGCCGGGAACCGGGTGTTACGAGAAGTTCTATTAAATTTATTTTGTCACTTTGTATCTCTTCGTGCCGAATGATATCGGCCAGTACTTTTAAATCGGGCGATTCTTTAATTTTTATAAGGTCATCTACCGGGCATTCTATAAGTAGAATGTCACCTTCTTCCAGTGTCGTCCTTCGGTTTGGAATATTTTCATCTTTACCACGAATTATTTTAATGATCCTTACATCCCAGCGGGACAAATCAGATTTAAACGCACGCTGACCTATAAGATTGGAATTTTCAGAGATAATTATTTCAGAAAGGTATTGCTTGATTTTATAATCTTCAGTAAAACTGGTTTCCTTATAGTCGGGTAAAATTTTACGCCAAAAGAGGAGAATAAATATAATTCCGGTAATACATAAAATCACACCTATCCAGAAAATCTCAAAAAATGCCAGTGGTTCCATTCCTGCCTGGGCAATGTAGCCACTCACCGCCACGTTTGTGGAGGTGCCTATTAGTGTGCAGGTGCCACCAAGAATAGACGAATAGGCTACCGGAATAAGTACTTTGGAAGGACTGATGCCTAGTTTTCGGCAAATACCCACCACGGGTCCGGTAACCAGGGCTGTTACTGTGGTGTTGTTCATAAAGGCTGAAAATGTCGCCGTGACCAACATTGTATAAGTAATAAAAATCGTTTCGCTCTTTAGGCGCTTGATCATTTGAGCACCAAGTTTGTCTAATAAACCCGTTTCAGACAAAGCCCCGGAAATGACAAATATCGAGGCCAGGATAATCATAAAATCACTGCTGAAACCTTCAAAGGCTTCCTTTGGCGTAAGAATTCCCGTGAGTGCCAGAATTACCAGTAGCCCGACAGTTACAACATCAACAGAGAACTTCTCCGTAGCAAAAAGAACTATGGCGACAATTAAAAGGCCTATCACTAAAGCTATCTCCATTGTTCCTGTTTTTCGGAAACTAAAGATATGTAAATTTAGTTCATACCTTCTTTCTCAATTAACACAGATTTAATGTTGGTGGGCTGTTCTTTATAGTTCGTAGTTTTTTGTTCGTAGTTCTTAGTATGAGTCACAACGGATAACCGGAAGCTTTTTTCAATTCGATATGAGCGCAGCGAAAACTTTTCTCCAACCCCGAACTCCAAACCCCGAACTCCAAACTCCAAACTACGAGCGCAGCGACTAAAAAAACTACCGACTACCGACTACAGTCTACAGACTAATGCGCCATACACCCGTGTCCCTGCTCATGCCAGTCAAACGCAGGGCTGTAACGATTATTCTCCCAATAAAAGTCCCCTCTTTCTTTCGGATTATTCCCGATCTCGTTCATGGTTTCGGCGTCGTAAAGTCGGCCGTTTATCATCGTGTAAATAATCGTGTTGGAATTCTGAATATCTTCTAACGGATTCTCCTTTAACACCAGCAAATCGGCTAGTTTTCCTTCTTTAAGGGAACCGATTTCCTTGTCCATTCCAATATATTCAGCACTGTTGATTGTAGCAGTTTTTAAAGCTTCCATATTGCTCATTCGGCCCATCTGGATAAGCCAGAGTTCCCAATGTGCGCCTAATCCCTGTAACTGTCCGTGAGCTCCCATATTTACTTTTACACCTTCATCAGAAAGTTCTTTAGCAGTTTCCGAAACCAATATTGGTCCGTTTTCATATTCTTCCTGCGGGACCATCGTACGGTGGCGGGACCGGGAATCGATGATCTGGCGCGGAGTGAAATTCAGCAGTTTTTCATTTTCCCAAACATTTGTTTTTTCATACCAGTAATATTCGCCGTTAATTCCGCCGTAATTCACGATTAGCGTAGGAGTGTAGCCGGTTTTGCTTTCGCCCCACAACGTTTTTACATCCTTATAAACCGGCGCAATCGGGATGTTATGTTCAATCCCGGTATGGCCGTCCACGATCATGTTCATATTGTGAAGAAAAGTACTTCCACCTTCCGGAACCACATTCATGTTCAGTTCTTTTGCGGCAAGTAAAATTTGCTGACGTTGTTCCCTTCGCGGCTGATTGTAACTTTTTACTGAAGTTGCTCCAAAAGCTTTCGTTCTTCGCAAAGCAGATCTCGCGTCGTCCAGGCTGTTGATCACGGCTTTAAAATCCCCTTCGGCACCGTAAAGAATAATTCCGGTGGAATATAATCTCGGTCCCACCATATCGCCGCTTTTTATTAATTCTGAAATTCCAAAAACCGTCTCACTTAAAGCGGAAGGATCGTGCGCGGTGGTCACTCCAAAAGCAAGATTGGCATAACTTGGCCAGTGTTGCTTCGGCGTAAGCCCATATCGAAAAGCACCTATATGAGCATGCGCATCTACCATTCCCGGCATAATCGTTTTTCCGGATGCATCGTAAATTTTGGCAATTTTTGGCACATTAATTTCTTCTGAAGGTCCAATAGCAACAATTTTATTCCCTTTTATCACAATGGTGCCGTTTTCGATCACTTTATCGCCTTCCATAGTGATAATCCGGGCGTTGGTAAAGGCAATTTGCCCTTCCGGAACGTCTGTTTTTACTTCCAGGCCTATTTTTTGCCCATTTTCAGTGATTGGAGCAATAGAATCTGGCGAATTCTTCAGAAAAGTAAAGCGTTCCGACACTTTATTGGTGAAATATTCGTCGCCCAAAGTCCAGTGTATATTTTGGCTATTATTGGACCAGTGCAAATTAATACCCGCGTCTTTGGTAATTTGCGTTACGGGAAGTGTCTTGGTTTTATCGTCCAGTTCCAGCGGCTGCCCGGTCATTACCAGCGGCGCGATATAAACTTTATGCAGATTGGAAAAAGCGATCCATTTATTGTCGGGACTTGGTAGAAGTCGGTTAGCGTACTTCGATTTTACGTGGGTACGCTCGTCTTCGCCGTTCAGGTTTACACTTTTCAGGTTTTTCTCGAGGTCACCGAAAAAGTAGCCGCCTGTTTGGAAGAAAATCCTGCTGTCGTCTACATTAAAAATTGGAAAATCACCTTCTTTACTAATCCTTCTAATGTTTTCTCCGGAAGCGCTCATGAGGTAAATTCCAGGATTTTTGCTAAAAACCTGTCCCTGGTCGCTGTTTCCGCCTTCCCGTGCAAAAGCGATCATTTTACCATCATTTGAAAATGACGGATTACGATAAATGCCTTTTTTAGACGTAAGCGTAGTTTCATTTCTTCCGGAAACAGAAATCTTTTTAATGCTTCCCATTCGCTGATCATCCCAGGTTACATAAACGATTTCTTTTCCGTCAGCTGAAAAATCGGGTTCAAATTCAAAATCTTCAGAATTGGTGAGACGCTGAGGTTTTCCGTTAGGCAGGTTTTTCTTCCACAGGTAACCCACGGCATTAAAAACAAGCGTTTTTCCGTCGGGAGAAGTGACCGCGTGGCGAATTACTTTCGGATTAAAAGTTTCAGAAAAAACCTCGTGATATGTATGTAAAGCATCGGCAATCTGGATTGTGGTATTCACCTCAAACGGAATATCTTCCACCTCATACGTATCGATATTTGCCTTTTTGATGCCGCCTTCACTCCAGAAAACAAGTTCCTTATTGTTCGGCATCCAGCTAAAACCGGGATAAACACCAAAAATCGCCCAAGCTTCCTGCTGGTCCTTACTTAGCTGATCGTAAACCGGCCACTCTTCGCCCGTTTCGAGATCGTGAATATAAAGCACAGATTTGGTGCGGACTCGTTTTACAAAAGCCAGTTTGGAACCGTCTGGCGAAACCTGTGGTCGCGCAGCACCGCCGGGACCGCCGGTAATTGTCATATTTTCGCCGGTTTCAAAATCATATCTTTTGATCACGTAAATCTGTTTGTTGGGATCTTTGTTATACTGAAAACTGCCGCCGGGATACATATCTTCGCTGTAATAAAGGTAGCGGCCATCGGGCGAAATGCTCGGCTCGTTTACGTCCTGCTGATCGTTTTTGCGCTCGGTAAGCTGAATTCCGCCTTTGCCAGCCAAATGATATTGCCACATTTCGCCGGCGCCCAGGGAACGTCCTGAGGTAAAGTGTTTACGGGCGATAATGGAATTTCCGTCTGCAGTCCAGACGGCATTATTTAGCAGCCGAAAGTCTTCTTCGGTGATTTGTTGGGCATCGCTTCCGTTTTTTTGCATCACCCAGATATTGTCGCCGCCACCCGCGTCGCTGGTAAAGGAAATCCTGGAGCCATCGGGGTTAAACCGCGGTTGCACCTCGTAGGCCATGCCGGTTCTTAAAGCTGTGGCTTTCCCGCCGGTAACGGGCATGCTGTAAATATCGCCCAGCAGGTCAAAAACTATGGTTTTCCCGTCGGGGCTTACATCCAGGTTCATCCAGGTGCCTTCGCTGGTTTGCAGCGGCACTTCCTTAATATTCCAGTCGGTTGGATAAGGATTGGAAACATCCCATGTGGTATCATTTTTCTTTTCTTCTTCCTGTGCGAATACTGCTGAAGAAGATAGTAATAGCAGTAGCGCAGGCAATAATTTATGAAGCATTATGTGTGGTTTTTGAGAGGGCTAAATATAGCGAATGTTTTAAAGTTTTTCTGGAGGGTAGTGGGGAAGGAGGAACGCTAAGGAAACAGAATCTCTAAACCTGTTAAGATCAGGTTGAAAAGTTTTTCGTACAAACTTTTCAGGTTTAATAATTTATCTTGATTTTAACAAAATTCCCTACGATTTTTAGATTTAGATGTGCTGGTGCTGAAAAGACAGAAATTTTGGTGCTGGTGTTTTTCATAGGATTAAGTTGTTGTGGATAATGCAAAAAAGAAAATAGGATGATTACAAAATTCAAATCTATAAATAATCTTGCTGTTTTTCAAAATTTCAGTTGGGACGCAAATATTAGAGATAAAGGGAATAACGTTGTACCATTTAAAAAGATTAATATTTTCTATGGACGTAACTATTCGGGAAAAACTACTCTTTCAAGAATTATAAGAGCATTAGAGACAGGTTCCATTTCTGATAAATATGAAAATCCTCAATTTGAAGTAAGTATTCATAGTATAGCAGATGCTAATCAAGATAATTTAGCCAACCATGGAAAAAAAATAAGAGTTTTCAATGAGGATTTCATAAAAGATAATCTCCGTTTTATAGTCAATTCAGAGGAAAGCATTACGCCTTTTGCTATAATTGGAGGTAATGCTACGATTGAAACTGAAATCCAGGCACTAAAGGATGATCTAGGAGTTGATGAAGAAGATGAGGAAAGTGGATTTTATCTTGAATTGAAGAACGCAACAACTATTGCAAATACCGCTTTACAAACTTATAAAAATAAAAATGATAGCTTAAATAGCCAATTGAGTTTTAAAGCTACCAACAATCCAAATGGAATTAAGTACAAATCTGAAAAGTTTGGAGACCAAAATTACAACATCAATAAATTACAGGCAGATATTAATGTTGTCTTACATTCAAAGTTCAAACCTTCTACAGATGAGGAAATAGAACAAAAGCTTTCTTTATTAAAGGAAAGTGTAAATTCAGACATTCAAGAAATAGCAAAACCAAAGATTGACTTTGATATTCTCAATTCAAAAGCTAAAGAACTTGTAACTAAATCAATAAGTAGTTCGGATAAAATAGAACAACTTTTAAAAGATGCTATTATTAATCGATGGGTTAAAGAAGGAAGACAAATCCATAAAGACAAACTTCAAAATTGTTCATTTTGTGGTAATGAAATCTCTCAAGAACGTTGGGAAGAGCTTGAAAGTCATTTTGACGAAGAATCAGAGAAATTAGAAAAAGATATTGATCATTTAATTTCTGAATTGGATATTCAAATTAATCGTATAGACCTTATAATACCTATAAACAAGAATATTTTTTATTCAAAGTTTCACTCGGTTTTAGATAATCTGATTTTGAAAAGGCAACAATTAATTGACGGTATAAAAGCTGAATTAATTAGGACTAAGAAATATCTTCAAATACGAAAAGATGACTTATTAAATCCTAAAGAATTTGTTGTAATTAGTGACAAGAGTATTGAACTCGAAGAATTTTGGACAATATTTGAAAACCTTCGAACTCAAGCAAATGATTACAGCAATTCTTTAGGAAGTGAGCAAGCAGAAGCAAAAAAAATTCTTCGTTTACGGGAAATAAGTGATTTTGTAGAAACTATTCAGTACGTTAAAGAAATTGCAGAAATCCAAGACTTAAAAGATTCTTCAGATATAGAAACAAATAAAAAAAAAGAGATAGAGAATAAAATTCAACAGCAAAAATTACAGATTGAAGACAAGGAAAGGTTGATGAAAGATGAAGAAAAAGGTGCTTTAAAGGTTAACGAATATTTAAATAATTTTTTCGGGCATGATTTCCTAACATTGCAGGCATTAGAAGAAACAGATAAAAAAATTAGGTTTGAAATTGTTAGGAATGGAAATAAAGCTCATCATTTGAGCGAAGGCGAATGTAGCTTAATTGCATTCTGCTATTTTATGGCCAAACTCGAAGACATAGAAACCAAAGGTAGCAAACCTGTTATTTGGATAGATGACCCAATTTCGAGTTTAGATAGTAATCATATATTTTTCGTTTATAGCCTGATCAATGCAGAGATATTTGCTAAACAAGAATTCGAACAAATTTTCCTATCCACACATAATCTTGATTTTCTGAAATATTTAAAACGGCTACCAAGTGCTTTAAATAAAAATGAATGTGGTTATTTTCTAATATCAAGAGATAAAGAAAATAGTAAGATCAGAATAATGCCAAGATATCTGAAAGACTACGTAACTGAGTTCAATTTTCTATTTCACCAAATTTATAAATGTTCAACTGCAGATGAAGATGATGAAGACCAACATAATTTGTTCTATAATTTTGGAAATAATACCCGTAAATTTTTAGAAGCATTTCTTTATTATAAATACCCCAATGCTAACGACCAACTTGAAAAGCTAACAAAATTTTTCGGAGATAATAGACAAGCTTCTACTATGACTGACCGAATTAATAATGAATTTTCGCATTTAGAAGGATTGTTCGAAAGAAGTATGACGCCAATCGATATTCCTGAAATGAAAAAAACAGCTACATTTATTTTGGACAAAATTAATGAAAAAGATAGTGAGCAGTATGATGCATTACTTATGAGTATAAGGATTGAGTAGAGGGGAAAAAGCACCGCCCACGACAATGAATAACTCGAATTGAGGAATTCTCTCTCAAAAATGCAGGAAAAGAACCAGAGGAAGAAAAAAGTTTAATCCTGATTTCTGTAGATTACATTAATTGTGAAAATCATCTTTGAAGTCATAGCATAAACTGCTTCCATAGCTTTGATAGTATCCCCTTCTAAGCACGAAAAATACATGAGAATCCTACGAAGCCGACAATCCCACATTTCCAACCGTAACATTTAAGCTATAATCGTGACAAACACTAAAGTAATTAACATGAAAGCATGGAATTTTCAGGTAAAAAGTAGTCCTAAAGAGATTGGTGAAAAATTAGAATCCGCCCTGGGATCTGCTGGCAAATTTGTATTTAATATAAGTGATGAGAAGATAAATTCCGTCAGGTTTAAATTGCGCAAACGCATGCTGCTTGGCTTTGAATTAAATTCCCAAAATCATCTTATTGTAAACGGAAAAATTTTAAAAGCAGGTACCGGCAATAAGGCTGGTGTAAAAATTTACTTTACGCCACACATCTTATCGAAATTAGTAATTTTTGCAAATATTATTCTGGGGCTGGGCTTTTTAGCTGCCGTAGTCTTAGAGGTAAATAGCCATTCCTATATGTATATAATTGGAGCGATATTCTTGGTAACAGGAATTTTATTAGCGCTTCATTTACAGAGAACGTTTAAGGAGCATGTTCAGGAATATAAGACGTTGCTTTCGGACGTATTAAAATCTTAAAAAGGATGAAGAACGTGCTAATACGGTAATAGGTGGTGGAGTTTCAAGGAAAAGAATATGATTTGCCTCAGTTATGTCCGGCACAGATGTCGCTTTTAAGAAAATGATTGAAAGTAGCGGGATGGAAGAAAATGAATTTATTTTCCAGGTTAAGAGAGCTGATTTTATTTCGGAGACTGTCCTGTATCGGATTAATGAATAAATAATAAGGGCTAAAAAGCTCCAGTCTTTTCTGTTTTAGTCGTAAAAAATAGAAAATTGTATCTTCCGATTATAATATGAAAATTATGTTGACCAAGGTAATTTTAAAAGACCATCGTGACAGCTCTTCGGAACCATTTCTGTTGATGCTCTTGTAGAGCAAATGGCCTTAAATGAAAATATAGAAAACACAAGTAAAACTATCTGAAAGGGGAAAATGAATTCTTACCCCTTGCCGCCAATCATGAAAAAATTTCTGTTAATAATACTATTTTTAGTTTCAAGTCGGGTTTTAGCTTGTGATTGTGACCCTCCGGATATTACCGAAAAATTTGTTCAATCAGAATTTGTTGCTGACGTTACAATTATAAAAATATATCCGAATGAAAAGAATGAACGCGGATATAAAGCAGATATTAAAATAAACAAACTGTATAAAGGCGAACCAATAAAATCTGTTCACGTATATGGAAGAAGTGACCATAAATTTCAATCTTCCTGTGATATCCTTATTCCTGTCGATACCCAATTGATCGCGTATGCGAGAAAAAACAAAAATGGAAATTACGGAATTGGTATGTGCTCTGGCTTGCTTTATTTGAATGGGACAACACCTCAGAGAAAAAAGCGGGAAGTGGAAATTCTTGAAATGTTTAAATCAAAAGAGATTGATTTTACTGATAAGATAAGTTATGGGAAAAAGGGACACTTAGAGAAAAACTGGGTCAATTCAGAGGTATAAAACTTAAAAAAAATTATGGATTTTATCAAATAACATTCTCCTCTGATTTAGAAATAAAAAGTGTGGAACAAATAAACGGATTTGGTACTCCAATTGACAAAAACCTAATGGAAATTCTTTATACTACTGAATGGACAAGTAGTGATAAAGGAATTAAAGACAAGGTCCCGGAGAACAGTAAATTTTTGATTGGGATCTATTATTATAAAGCCGAAAAGGAAAATCCGGGGTTTTTGAGTCAGTTTTACCATTGAAATATTTAGAGGCAAGAAAATATAAAAAATCAACAATTTCAAAATTTGAAAAAAGCTAAAAATTATCT
The DNA here is from genome assembly GCF_031846645.1 of Autumnicola psychrophila. Lineage (NCBI taxonomy): Bacteria > Pseudomonadati > Bacteroidota > Flavobacteriia > Flavobacteriales > Flavobacteriaceae > Autumnicola > Autumnicola psychrophila. The sequence goes on along the minus strand of NZ_JAVRHN010000001.1, from coordinate 459,449 downwards.
TGATAAGTTTGGTGGTACTCCCTGGAATATAAGTAGAAGAGACACTTCGAGCCACTTCGTTTATACTGCTGTTAACTATGTTTTCATATTGTTCTTTTTTGTCGCCTGTTCGTCTACAAAAAACCAGACAGCAAAGACCGCCGAACCTACAAAATTTGTGTTTGAAAAATCCAGTATTTCTTCCCAAAGTGGAATCGCTAATTTAAAATCTAAGCAGGACTCTTTAATTGATGCACTAGCCAATCCAAATGGAGAAGATTCTACAATGGTTAAACAACTCAAGGAGATGCCGTGGACTGATCTTTTAACTGAAACACCGGAAACTAAAATTTATATTGAAGTTCAGAATGATTCTATCTGGCGTCATCGGGAACAAAATGGAGAGATGATTGGAGATTATTTGATGATTCAAAAAGATAGCGGGATTTTACATTACTACGATAAATCTAAATCTGTGAACTACAGAAATTATGATCTTTTCAGTATAAAGGATGAATACGAAGTTCTGGAGAATAGAAATGACAGAAAAGAAATAAAGGGTTTTGATTGCTACAAATTATCGATAATTATAAAAGACACTATAAGCGATTTCGGAAATACGATTTACGAGATGTATGTAACCGATCAAATTGCTTTACCTATTCATTCTGTTATAAATCTCACTAAACTTGTTCCACATACCTTTCCAATGGAAATAAAAATTTCGGAAGAAAAGCTCCCCGGTTTGGCGGATAAGTATGAATTAATTGCTATTGAATACTAACCCAGGCAACTATTTCTAAGTCGTTATACTTTATTCGAATGGTTGAGCCGAATGAATAGCTCGAAAAATACCAGCATATGAATTTCCCATTTCAATTCTTAAAGAAAATTTTCCTTTACAATTCCCCCCGGCATGAAGAAACCAATAAATTATAAACTTGCATTCGGATTTTTAATTTTTGGACCTATCCTCTTCGCACAGGAAATAAGACTGAATATCCACAAAACCTCTCTGAAGCAATACCTACAAATAGAAAAGAACCTGGATAGTTACAGAATACCGGTAGCTTCAAATTCCGTAGCGTTTAACGGGCAGGCAAGACCAATCGAATTTATTCGGGAAGAAAAGATAATTCCAAACCTGTTCTCACGATATCATTTTAAAGCAAAAGACTCTACAATGATGAGTGTGCATTATGATTGGGATGAAGGTTATCCCGGACGGGTCGGGATGCATTCTTCAAAGAAAGAAGCTGTTCGAAGAGCTATGGTAGAAAAATTTCATAACCTGAAAAATAAATTAATCCAAATTTACGGAGAACCAATAGAAGAGGTAGAAGAAGAATTTTCTAATCCAAAATGGGTAAATCCCAACAACATTTTGCAAAAGATAGAAAAATGGTATCCAAATGATAGTACAGAAATTGAGTTAATGACCCGTCTTTATAAGCCACGGAGTAGAGACACATCTAAGCAGAATCAGGAAATACATCTGTCCATAAGGAACAGTAAAATAGAGACAACGAAAGCCAGTTTGGTTCACTTAATTTCTTTATCACTTGACTTTCTGCATAGTCTGAATAATAAAGATATTACCAGATCGAGGGAGTTTTTTTCAGATTCAATTAATAATAATTTAACCGATGAGCACTTAAATACGCTAATCGATAAGGTAGATTTTAAAATTGAATCTATGAAGACCAGTGCACGTCACCTCGAAATGGCTGGACAAGAATTTGCAGTATTCGAATTGAAGTACAAAAACGAGAGTTCATCTGCTCCAGATAAAATGATTGAAATTATGTTTAATGGTAAAAAAGAAATAGTCGGGATAAGGCAAACAGGTCGTAAGTGAGGGTTGAAAATAGGTATTTTTCCAAAAATGAATTAGGCAGAGGTATTGCCATCACTTTTGTTTCCTTTTTATAGCAATAATTCTATGACTAGTGATGTCATAAAATTTTGATGTAACCTTTTACTGCTTGCTGCATCTTAACCCTGGGAGCGTCGCTATAAGGTCGATAACCTGAATAAAAGAAATCCAATGCTGAAATTAATTCATAATTCAAAGTTTCTGCGCGATTACCGCGATGCTCTCAGGCATAAAATTCTTCCTGTATTACTTTTCGTCTTTCTTATTACCTTCGTTTCCTGCGATGAAGATGATTCCCGGGAATGCATCGGCCATAGAACGGAATTTGTATCTGAAGTAAATGCTCCTGAAACGGGAAAAAATGATCAGCCGGTAGAAATTGAAGTAATCTTTTTCGTCAATGATGGTTGCGGAAAGTTTCAAAAATTTATTGAAAGTGGTACTGAAGATTCCAAAACTATCGAGGTTCAGGCAAGATATGAAGGTTGCATCTGTCCGGAAATTTATTCAGAAATAACTGCAGTCTATACTTTCACTCCCTCCGAAGCCGGCGAATACGAACTAAAATTTAAGTCGGGAGAAATTGAATTTATTAAAGTAAACCTGGCTATAACAGAATAAAATTTTCCGGTTCAGGAAGCTTCCCGCTGCGGAAAATTTTTCAGTTCAGGTATCCACGAAAAAGAAGGTCGATAATTGCCAAATTTCAAGGTCGGCTTTATTCCACCAATTAGATCCCCAGGAGTGTTGATTATTTCCTTATATGCACCAATAAAATTATCGTGTAAGATTCTGATTTACAGTTAAATATTCTATATTTATGATGCCTCTTTGGTTTTGTTGAATCTCGAAGGAAGTACCTGTGCTGAAAAGCAATTAGTATTGGCTTTGTTGGCGGTTCTGCAAGAGCGAACTAAGTATTTATAAGGAAATAAATAAAAATTAATGAAAGCTTTTACAAAAACAACATATGGCGGTCCGGAAATTCTTCAATTGGAAGAAGTGGAAAAACCATCTGTAAAAGACGGTCACCTTCTTGTAAAAGTAATGGCGAATTCGGCCAATCCCGCTGACTGGCATATTATCCGGGGAAAGCCTTTTCTTGCACGTTTCGCTTTTGGTTTGTTTAAGCCTAAAGATAAAATTGCGGGGATTGATTTTGCCGGTATTGTAGAAGAGGTAGGAAAAAATGTAGAAAGTTACAAAACAGGAGACCGGGTTTTTGGAGAGATAACTCAAGGCGGGGCTTTTGCTGAATATGTCTCTGTGTCGGCAAAGGTATGCGGCACAATGCCGGAAAGATCAGATTTCCCGGAAATGGCCGGTGTTCCTGTAGCTGGATTGACGGCCCTGCAGGCGCTTATTTCTCACGGGAAAATTAAAGAAGGAGAATCTGTTATAATAAATGGTGCTTCGGGAGGTGTTGGTCATTTTGCTGTTCAAATTGCAAAAGCCTTTGGCGCTAAAGTAACCGGTGTCTGTTCAGCTAAAAAAGTTGATTTTGTTAAGAAGTTAGGTGCAGATCAGGTAATCGCTTATGACAAAGAAAATATTCAGCAACACAACGGGAAATACGACCTCGTTCTTGATGCCCATGGTAATCTCTCCTTTGCCGATTTTAAACGTATGGGACAAAGGGGCGTTATGATAGGGTTTACCACGGTGGGACATATGATGTCAGTACTCTTAAAAAGCAAGCTTAAAAAATTCCCTTTGGTCCAGTTTACAGCGGAAGCAAACACAAAAGATTTGGAGACATTGGCAACTATGATTAGGGACGGGAAAATCAAAGGCCATATAGAAAAGGTTTATTCGTATAAAGAAATTCCGGAAGCCATAAAGTACGTCGAAGCAATGCATACCAAAGGAAAAATTGCGATGGTTTGGGAGAGCAATGACAGCTTTTAATTCCTTAAAATTATATTGTATAGCTTATGGCAACCATAAATGTATACCTCCACTTCAGCGGAAATTGCGAAAAAGCATTTAATTTTTATAAATCTGTTTTTGGTGGAGAATATCAGTTTATAGGACGTTACAGAGAAATTTCAGAAACAGCCAGGCAGAATATTCCGCATGCTACTGATGATCAAATTATGGATATTGCCTTACCAATTAGTAAAGAAACAATACTTATGGGGGCTGATATTATTGATCCCGAAAAAGATTTAACTCATGCATATAGTAGCTTTTCTTTGTATGTAAATGCGATTGATAAAATTGAAGCTGACCGGCTTTTTACTGCTTTATCTGAAGAAGGGAAGGTGATTATCGCTATTACCAATCAATTCTGGGGTTCTTACTATGGTCAATGTAAAGATAAATTCGGAATTAGCTGGAAAATTAGTTTTAACGCAAACGAGGGCTAAAAATAGTGGATGAATGTTTAAACGCAATGGCTATCAGTTGAGACAATTTGGTGTTCGTCGCAATACAAAGCTCGTGCTACCCGATAATTGGCAAATTTTGGCACCGGCTATATGTATACCTTCAGAAGATTCCAAATTTATGCGGCTTAAAGAATTTGTTCATCAGGTACCTGCTGATTTTTAATAATTTGTAAAATATTCTGCTCCTGATATCAGTAAAGTTGAAGTGCCGGCGCTGAAATAAATCCAATTTCATAAGTTTAAACAATGGGGAAATTAATTCTGAAAACAAATCCAAAGTTCAGTGCAAAATTTGGTAATTATCCTGATGAGGTACGGGAGAAACTTCAGTTTTTAAGAGAACTAATAGTTGAAACCGCAAAAGAGACCGAAGGTGTTACTGAACTGGAAGAGACATTAAAATGGGGAGAACCTGCTTTTGTGACTGAAAACGGGAGTACCTTCCGAATAGATTGGAAGGAAAAATCACGAGATCAATATGCGATGTATTTCCAATGTACAAGCCGGTTAATAGATTCTTTCAGAATGGTATTTGATCAAAAATTCCGGTACGAAGGAAATCGTGCAATTGTATTTCATTTAGATCAGGAAATTCCCGTCAACGAACTGAAAGAGTGTATAAAAGCATCTTTAACATACCACAATGTAAAGCACCTGGAAACCCTGGGAATACAGCAAAATTTCTAAATTTTCACAATGAATAATAACTTAATGGAAAGTAAAATTGCAATTTTAAGAGGTATAAACGTGGGAGGGAAGCGGAAGATACTCATGGCAGATTTAAGAGATTTGTGCGGAGAATTAGAAATGGATAACGTAAAAACGTATATCCAGAGCGGGAACATAATTTTCAATTCGGCAGGCCGGAATCCAATCCTGGAAAATAAACTGGAAAGGGCTATCATGAAAAAATTCAGATTTGAAGTTCCTGTTATTGTGAGAACTTTAGAAGAGCTTCAGGAAATAGTAGATCAAAATCCGTTCTATACTTCAACCGCTAATGTGATAAATTGCACCTGACTTTCCTAAAAGAAAAACCTGCTGAAGAAAGTATTCAGCAAACAGAAACTTACGATTATAAACCTGATAAGTTTAAAATTCAGGATAAAGAGGTTTTTATATACTGCGAGGGCAAATACCACCAGTCTAAATTGACCAATAATTTTTTTGAAAAGAAACTGAAAACGGGGGCGACCACCAGGAACTGGAAAACTATTTTAAAGCTGGTGGAGTTGTGTAAAGGCTGAGAATTTCCAACACCTACCTCAGCTCAATTTCCTGCCTTACCATTTCTCCGTTATTAACTTCAAATTTTGCATCTTTCCATTTTGGAGGGCCAAAATTTGCCGGTGCGTTATTGGAGACACCATAATTTTCTTTTGGCATTCCTATAAAATTGGTGTTCATCTCCCTATTTCCGTCTTCATCATGAAATAGAGAAATCGCATATATTCCGTCGGGAACATCACTAAATTGCAAGACTACTTTATCACCTTTAATTTCTGATTCTTCACTCAGGAATGCTTTTTTTAGAAAAGAGTCTTCAGTGTTATGAAGGGCAACGAAAACAGACCCCTTATCAGATTCAAATTTAGAAATTTCTATTTCAATGCTATTTTGCGCGTTTAAAAAAACCGTTCCGAAGAGGAAAAAAGTAAGCGCCGGGATTATTTTATTCATAACTTTAAAAATGAGATTTAAAAGATGAAGTTACAACAATAGTTCCGTTTTTGGTGGCAAACTATGGTAACAGAGAAATTACAGCTTCAGATCAACCTTTAAACCCGAAATAAAAACATTCGGGAGCTGAATTATTCCTGCTGAAGAAATGAGGTTAGGAAAAGAGAAAGCCGAAAATTGGCAAATTTCAGCCAACACTTGTAACCGGGGATAACACAGAATTTTTTCATCATATATTAAGCTCCTTTTGAAATAATGACCGATAAATTCCGAAACAAATACCGAATCCCATCTGCGCGATTACAAACCTGGGATTATTCATGGAATGCTGCATATTTTGTAACCATATGCACTCATAATCGCCAGAATTTCTTCGGAAAAATTTCCGACGCAAAAATGCAATTATCAGAAATTGGAACAATCTCCCACCAATTCTGGAACGAAATCCCCAACCATTTCCCTTTTATCCAACTCGGAGAATTCATCGCTATGCCCAACCACATCCACGGAATTATAATTATTAATAACCCACCTCATTCCCCCGGGAAATCCAATGATGCCGGCGAAATAAATAATCCCGCCGCCCCATATTCCCCCGATAATGTACAGACGCCCAATTTGGGCGTCTCTTCGGGCATTCCGGAACGCGCAAATCCGGAAAACCGCGACAATGACGCGGCAAATAATCCTCTTAAAAAACAAAAATCCGGCGGGAAAAATGAACAATGGAAACCCGGGACACTGGGCGTTATTATAAATCAATACAAACGCATTTGCACGATCCACGCGCGGAAGATTAACCCAAATTTTGCCTGGCAAACACGGTTTCATGATATTATAATTCGGGATGAACGCGCATTTGATGCTATTTCAGAATACATCAAAAATAATCCAGCAAAGTGGGCGGCAGATCAATTTCACCAACAGAATAAAACCTAAAGCTATTTCGTCCTGTTTAACTAAACCGTTTAACTTTGTAAGGCGAAAACTGGAATTTTATGGATGCATCTAAAAAACCTGAAGTCTGGCTCCGTGGCCCTGTTCCAGGTATTCCTGCCTTGTTACAACCTGCGGCTCACGCCCTGTTGCAGTCTAAAGAAGAGGTTTTTAAATATACTAAAGGTTTTTCTGAAGATCTGCTATTGGAGAAACCTGCCGGCCGTGCTTCTGTTGGATTTCATTTGCAGCATATCACCGGAGTCCTGGACCGGATGCTTACTTATGCTGAAGGTAAGTTGCTTTCTGAAGATCAATTTGAGTTTTTAGGCAGGGAAGGCGAGCCCACTGAAAATCGAAATTTGGCAAATTTGACTACGGACTTTGCTAACAAGGTAGACGAAGCTTTAGAAGTTTTTAAAGCAACTCCTGAAGCAATTTTAACCGAAAAACGGACGGTAGGCAGAAAGAAATTGCCTTCTACCGTATTGGGATTATATTTTCACGCCGCAGAACACAGTCAGCGGCATGTTGGGCAGATGCTGGTAACGATTAGCGTACTGAAAACTGGCTAAAACAGTAACTGACTTAAGTCCACATTTCCACCGGAAATAATGATCCCCACTTTCTTATTTCGGAATTTCTCCTTTTCACGTAAAACTGCGGCCAGGGCTGTGGCACTGGATGGTTCTACCACAATCTTCATGCGTTCCCAGATAATTCTCAGCGCTTCAATAATCTCATTCTCTTCCACACGTATAATTTCAGAAACATACTGCTGAATTATTGGGAAATTCTTGTCTCCGAGCTGAGTTTTAAGTCCGTCGCCAATGGTATTTGTAGTTTTATTAGTTTCAATTTTTCCGCTTTGCAGCGAACGGTAAGCATCATCTGCTTCAAAAGGTTCAGCTCCAATAGTTTTGCAATTTTTTCCGAAGAAATGGGCTGCAAGAGCAGTTCCGGCAACGAGTCCGCCGCCGCCAACCGGCGTCACAATAACTTCGAGATCAGGATATTCCTGTAAAAGTTCTATTGCCGCAGTACCCTGTCCCAGGATCACATTGGTGTCATTTGAAGGATGCAAAAAACTGGCTCCTGTTTCTTGCATAATTCGTTGCGCATTTTCCTTGCGATCTTCCAAAGTAGGAGGACATTCCGTAATTATTCCGCCGTAAGTTTTCACCGCGTTTTTCTTCACCTGCGGGGCAGAGGAAGGCATTACGATATAAGCAGGAATACCAATACTTTTAGCGGCAAGAGAAAGCGCCTGTGCAAAATTTCCAGAAGAATGGGTAACCACACCTTTTTGCTGTTGTTCTTTAGGAAGTTGAAGAATGGCGTTTGTAGCACCCCGCATTTTAAAAGCACCCATCCGCTGGAAATTTTCGCACTTAAAAAACAAGTCGGTTCCTGAAATCTCATTTAGGAGTGACGAGTGTAAAACCGGGGTTTTATGGATGTAAGGGAGAATTCGCTGGTGTACTTCTTCAAGTTCCTTCTTAGAATGCATAACTAAATTTTTTATGTAAAATTAAAATTTTCAGATCATAAATGCAGCGAAAAAGCAGCTACTAATCCACTAATATTTAAAGATCACAGCAGCTGGCAAGCTGAACCAACGGAAATATATATTATTAGTGTAGTTGCGGTGAGAAAATTTAGGTCGATAATTGCCACCTTGAAGCAACTTCTTTGAATGGGAAAAGAGGCCGCTAATTCACGAATTCTTTGAAAAGTTTCGTTCGGTCTGGTGGAATAAAATTAAAGGTAATTTTAATCATTCGTAATAAATAAACCTTCAAGAAAGAAACGTCATGACTTCAGAATAAAAACCTCACAGGTTTTTAAAACTGTGAGGTCTGTTTTATGTCAATTCAGTGGTTTACATAGTTGCGAAGTTATTCGTGTATCCGTGGCGAACTACAGGATCAAAAATTGTTATTATTTAAGAACTATTGCTATCAGCACTTACTCAACTCCGTCTACCGGAATGGTGAGCAGAGGAATATTTGATTTTTTAAATAGTTCTAAAGACACACTTTCGGAAAAAAGGTTGAAGAAAAAGCCATGTTTATGAGTATTTACAATCATAAGGTCAGCCTGCAACTCTTCAGCTTCTTTCAGGATCATTTCTACCGTCGAACCCTGGATGAGAAGCGCTTCAGCATGAAGATTTTTACTTAAAAACCTGTCGCACAAGGCCTGTAACTTTCGGTGTTCATCACGATATTCTTCAGCCTTTAAATCTCTTATATACTGCGGGCCTGGCTCATAGCCTATAAAATCTGGCTCCGGGTCTGCAACGTGGAGGAGCCAGATTTTTGCATCATATTTTTCGGCAAGGCTTTCAGTATAATTGAGTAAGTTGCCTACTGATTCATCAAAATCTACTGCAACAAGAATGTTGTTTATCCCTACCATTTTATTAATTTAATAACCTTTATCTCTTTCTACCACGTTTTTCAGCGGCTCATCGTCCTGAAGACGTTCATAATTTTCAATAATCTGTGGGACAACAGAGGAAGCTTTAGTAACACTGGCGATATGCGGAGTGATATGAATTTTAGGCTCGGTCCAGAAAGGATGCTCTTCGGGTAAAGGTTCTTCCCTAAATACATCCAGTGCAGCTCCGGACAAGTGTCCGCTGCCAATCATCCTGAGTAAATCCTGTTCTACAAGATGTTCTCCCCTGGCTACGTTTATCACGTAAGCTCCTTCAGGCAGTTGATCAAATAAATCCATGTTGAGAATGTTTTCTGTTTTGGAAGTAAGCGGCAGTAGACAAACAAGAATTTCTACCTGCGGAAGAAATTCTTCCAGTCCTTCTTTTCCGCAATACGTATTAATGTCTTTCTTGTCTTTAGAACTTTTAGCCCATCCAAGAACATTAAAACCATTCTTCGCCAGTTTTTCACCTACAGCAGATCCTAAAACGCCAATTCCCATTATACCTACTGTAGTATTTTTAGGTCTTTTATAAGGTTTCCTGTTCCAGGTTTTTTCTACCTGTTGGGCTTTATAATAAGAAAGTCGTCTCACGTGGTCCATCACCTGGGCCAGCACGAAATCACTCATATCTGTTGTGAGCTGCTGGTCTACTACTCGTGTAATTTTTATATTTTCAGGTAGTTCCCTGTCGCTGGTGATGTGGTCCACACCAGCACCCATAGAGGCTACTACTTTTAAATTCGGATAATTTTTGAACAAGCCCCGCGGATGGTTCCAGGCGAGTGCAAACTCCACTTCTTCTTTGTCGTGGTCTTCCGGGTATACATAAATATTTAGTCCCGGATGTTGATTTTTTAAAGCTTCTAACCAGGGTTGCGGGTCTCTGCCCGGACTTACAATTAAAAATGACATTTTTCTTTTCCTTTTTTTATTAATATTAGCTCACAAATGCACTAAAGCCTGTAATGGCTCTTCCTACAATGAGAGAATTTATTTCTTTTGTTCCTTCATAGCTGTAAATAGCTTCGGCGTCGGCTACAAAACGGGCAACGTCATGTTCCAGTAAAATTCCGTTACCGCCTAAAACTTCACGGGCACGGCTTACAACATCCCTTGTGCGCATACTACAGTAAACCTTGGCAAGAGATGCATGTTCATCTGTGAGCATGTCCTGATCCTGCATTTCACTTAGCCGGAAAACCAATGTTTGCATCGCAGTAAGGTTGGAAAGCATCTCGACAAGGTGATTCTGAATTAGCTGATAGGATGCAATTGGCCTGCCGAATTGTTCCCTCTTTTTAGTATATGCCAAAGCACTTTCATAAGCACCACGGGCACAGCCTACTGCCTGCCACGCAACTCCTGCACGGGTCATTCTAAGTACTTTTGCTGTATCCTTAAATGAATTTGCATTTTGTAACCTGTCGCTTTCCGGTACTTTACAATCGGTGAGGGTAATAAGCGCATTTTGAACTATTCTCAGCGCCATTTTATCTTCCATTTTTTCGGCTTTAAAACCGGGATTTTCTTTTCTGACCAAAAATCCTTTCACCTGGTTACTGTCTATATCTCTGGCCCAAATGATGATCACATCTGCAAAAGTTGCGTTTCCTATCCATTTTTTTTGACCGTTGATAACCCAGTTTTCACCATCAAATTTACAGGTGGTTTCCAGTCCTCCGGCAGCTCCGGAACCTACATTCGGTTCGGTTAAACCAAAAGCACCAATTTTATCCAGCTTTTGCATTTGTGGCAACCATTCCTGTTTTTGTTCTTCACTTCCGCACAGGTAGATAGAACCCATTGCCAGTCCGCTGTGCACACCGAAAAATGTAGAAATAGAGACATCTACTCTTGCAATTTCCTGTGCAATAATGCCTTCCATTAAAAATGGCAAATTTGGGCATCCATAGCCTTCGTAAGGAACCCCGGCGATATTAAGTGATTTAAATTTTTCTATAATTTCAAAAGGAAATTTAGCGCGGTTCCAATGATCATTGGCAATTGGACGGACTTCTTTTTCCATAAAGTTGCGGACCTTCATCTGCAGTTCACGTTGCTCCTTAGTCAGTTTAAGGTCCAGGTTATAAAAGTCGGCATCTGTAGGAGGGAGTTCTTTTTCTCCTTTTTGCTGCTTTGTTTTTAACATTTTCATCAGCCCCTTCAGTTGCCTGTCATCCAGAGTGCCCAATGCTTTCATTGCTTCAGAAAGGTCTATTTGCTTGTTGATTTGCTGTAGTTGGTCGAGATCAACCGACTTTAATAGGTTAATCGTGTTTCTGACTTTTCCAAAGAATGACATAGGAGTAGTATTGGTTCTTTTTAAAAATAGACAAATTAAACCTTGCCAGTTGTTAAACCTTTCCGAAGAAAACGTCAAAAATATTTTTGCCGATCAGGGTTGAAAAATGAAGAAGAGTTTCTGCTAAGAATTTTTCACATCCTAAAAATTTATGAAAGATTTAGCGACCAGACTTTTATCTACCATGCCGATATTGGTAATTTTAAGAAGGTCTCTTATTTCTGCTGTTACAATTTCTTCGGAATAAAAATGAAACAAATTGTTTACAAATAGAAAAGGGCCATATTTTTTAAAAATTAACCATTCAAATTATGAAAGATCCACAAGAAAAACACGTAAAACCACCTTATCCTGAACAAAGACAAGATGAACCGGGCCATGAAAATGAAATGCAGCCTCAGGTAGATCACGGGGAGAGTTCTTATAAAGGTTCCGGAAAACTGGAAGGTAAAAATGCCCTTATAACCGGTGGCGATTCGGGTATAGGAAGGGCAGTGGCCATAGCTTATGCCCGCGAGGGTGCCAATGTGGTTATCTCTTATCTCGAAGAGCATGAGGATGCTAAAGAAACCGCTAAATATGTGGAAGAAGCGGGAAGAAAGGCTCTTCTCATTGCTGGTGATGTGAGTGAACAGGAGCATTGTAAAGAGATTGTTCGTAAGGCAGTAGAGGAATTTGGACAAATTGATATCCTTGTGAACAATGCCGCATTTCAAATGGCACGTGAATCTTTGCAGGACGTTTCCAGTGAAGAGTGGGATTATACTTTTAAAACAAACATTTACTCTATGTTCTACCTGTGCAAAGCCGCAGAACCACACATGAAGCCGGGTAGCACAATAGTTAATACCACTTCTATTAATGCTTATAAGCCTAAACCGGTTTTGCTGGCTTATGCAGCTACCAAAGGAGCAATTCAGAATTTTACAGCCAACCTTGCCCAGCTGCTTGCAGATAAAGGAATAAGAGTAAATTGTGTGGCCCCGGGGCCCATCTGGACACCGCTTATTCCTGCTACCATGCCAATGGAAGAAGTAAAACAATTCGGAAAAAATACTCCCCTGAAGCGTGCAGGACAACCGGCAGAACTTGCTGCAGCTTATGTGTTGCTGGCTTCAGAAGGTTCAAGTTACATGACGGGTTCTACCGTGCAGATTACGGGAGGAACACCTACAATTTAATAGCAGATTATGAGCAACGATAATAATTATAACTGCTGCAACAGGCGAAAATTTTTAAAAGGGATGGGTCTGGCTACCGGCGGAGCATTAATGACTTCTCCTCTTTATTCATTTATGGAGGCAGCAGCCGGAGAATCTGGTAAGCCACTTAAAAGTATGGGGATTGCACTGGTGGGTCTGGGTCGTTACAGTACAAATCAACTGGCACCTGCCTTGCAGGAAACAGAAAATTGCCACCTAGCAGGAATTGTGACCGGTTCCCCTTCAAAAGCAGAAGTATGGAAAAGTAAGTACAATATTCCGGAAGGAAATGTCTATAATTATGACAATTTTGATGAAATTGCCAATAATAACGACATAGATATAGTTTATGTTGTACTGCCAATAGCCTTTCATGCGGAATTTACAATACGTGCAGCAGAAGCTAAAAAGCATGTGATTTGTGAAAAACCAATGGCCACAACTGCAGAGGAGGCTCAGCGAATGGTTGATGCCTGTAATGCTAACGGAGTAAAACTAGCGATTGGTTACCGCCTGCACTTTGAACCTTTTAATAAGCGCGTCATGGAGCTTGGCCAGAATAAAATTTTCGGAAAAGTGAAGAGCATAAAAGCTGCAGACAGCAGTGACATGACCGGGGGCAGCCTGGATGTGTGGCGTCTGGATAAAGAACGTGCCGGTGGCGGTCCATTAATGGACCTGGGGATATATTGCGTGCAGGGAGCGGTTTATACCATGGGTAAAAAACCAATTGCTGTGAAAGCTGAATTCGGAGAGATCACCCACCCGGCTTATTTCCGGGATGTGGAACAGTCTGTAAAATGGGAAATGGAATTTGAAGATGGGGTAGTGGCTGAATGTGAAACCAGTTATGCAGATCCCGAAGGAAAGAAATTATTATCTGCTGAAGCCGAAAATGGCTGGTGGAAATTGGATCCCGCCTATTCTTACGAAGGTAAAGAGGGAGAAACCAGCGAAGGGAAAATGGATTTCCCCAATGTTTACGAACAGGCGATACAAATGGACAGCCAGGCAGAAAGTTTTAGTAAAAATCAGGAATCTATAGTGCCGGGCGAAATGGGCGTTAGGGATATGAAGATTATCATGGCGATTTATGAATCGGCCCGAAATAATGGGGAGCGTGTGGAAATTCAGTACTAACAGAAAATTTCTCCGGCAGTAAAGCTTGGACATCAAAAACAAAACCTCACAGATTTTTCAAATCTATGAGGTTTGTTTATACAGAAGAGTTTTATTTATATCAATTCCCCTTTTGGGGGTTATGGGATGTAGATTTTACAACCCGAATGCTTCCTTAACTTTTTCTACGTAATCAAGTTTTTCCCAGGTAAAAAGTTCTACTTCTTTTTTGACCTCTCCGGAATACGGGCTTTTGAAAATCTTGGTAATTGTTCTCGGTTCTTTTCCCATATGACCATAAGCTGCAGTTTCTCTATATATAGGATTTCTCAATTTTAGCCGCTCTTCTATTGCTGAAGGTCTCATGTCAAAGATTTCAGCTACTTTTTTAGCGATTTCACCGTTGGTCATATCTACATTGGATTTCCCGTAGGTGTCAACAAAAATGGAAGTCGGCTCTACCACGCCAATAGCATAAGAAACCTGCACAAGAACTTCGTCAGAAAGTCCTGCAGCAACAAGATTTTTAGCGATATGTCTGGAAGCATAAGCAGCTGAACGGTCCACTTTACTCGGGTCTTTTCCTGAAAAGGCACCACCACCATGAGCTCCTTTTCCTCCGTACGTATCCACGATAATTTTTCTTCCGGTTAACCCGGCATCTCCATGTGGCCCACCAATAACAAACTTTCCGGTGGGGTTAATATGGTATTTGATCTCATCTGTAAATAGTTTCTGAACATAATCGGGTAAACGTTTTTTCACCCTTGGAATAAGAATTTCCTTAATGTCTTTGTTAATTTTGTCCAGCATTTTTTGATCATCCTCATCAAACTCATCATGCTGGGTAGAAACTACAATGGCCACAATCCGTTGCGGAATATTATCGTCACTATATTCTATCGTCACCTGGCTCTTGGAATCTGGTCGCAGGTATTTAATTTCTTCACCTTCCCTTCTTAGCTTTGCAAGCTCAATAAGGATTTTATGAGAAATGTCGAGCGCCAATGGCATATAATTTTCAGTCTCGTTAGTGGCATAGCCAAACATCATTCCCTGGTCGCCGGCACCCTGTTCTTCTTTTTTACCGCGATCAACGCCCTGATAAATATCCTGGGATTGTTCATGTATAAGCGAAATAACACCACAGGAATCACCGCTAAACATATATTCCCCTTTGGTATACCCTATTTCATTAACAACACCACGGGCAATATTTTGTAAATCCAGGTAAGTATTGCTTCGCACTTCTCCGGCTAAAACAATCTGCCCTGTTGTAACAAGGGTTTCGCATGCAACTTTGGATTCTTCATCAAATGCAAGGAAATTATCTAAAAGAGTATCACTAATCTGGTCTGCGATTTTATCGGGATGACCTTCAGATACACTTTCAGAAGTAAATAAATACGCCATGTTTTCAATTTTTAAGAAAAACAGGTAGGAAAATGACGTGCAAAAGGCTATAGGAGTGTATCACTGCTTTAGCATTTTCAGCTGAAGTTTGATTCAGCTTATATACCACTCTTATGAGTAATATATTTTAGGGTTGCAATCAGTCAAATCTTTCCCTGTAAATAATTCGGTACAAATGTATAAAAATTGTTTAGATGAAAAATCCTTTAACTTGTTTTTATAAGTTGTCCGCTGCCCTTTGCTTAAAAAAGCGGGGCCTGGCTTTCGCGGATCGCTTTTCAAAACTAAAAAGATGTAAAAATGCTCCAACAAACGCTCAGTCCTTAGCGCAGATTACAAAAAAAATCCCCGTGATTGTATCACAGGGATTTTAAAGGGAGATTAAATTTCTACCTGTTTAGTCAAAATTATTTATTGCTTCTTCAGCACTGGAACGAGGCAGGAATACCTGTATACCCACCGTTAAACCTAATGAATTTTGGTAATCTTCATTTCCGCCGCCTACTAATCCGTTGTATTTAAGAGCAGCTTCGAGTGCAACACTGTCAGTAAGGAAATAAGAATACCCGGGTCCAAAACCAAAGGCAAAGCCGTTAGTTGTCGATCCACCGGAAATATTTCTACCGGCAAGACCAGCATTTGTTTCTAAAAAGAATTGTCCGGCGGGAACCACATCTTCAACATCAGCTTCTCCTGGACTAACATAAAACCTGGTTAGTGCCTGTGCTCCATAAACAAAAACCCCGTCAGAATCTTCGCTTGTTTTATAGTGTCCAAGATTTACGATTGCACCTAACATGAAATTGTCCGTGATCATAAAACCGGCTTTTGGACTTAGACCAACATTCCAGCCCGCACCATCATTTAAACCGACGTTGAGCCCAAACAGTCCACTACTCGCGGGACTAACGAGGCCGTTTCCCAAATCTGCACCTAACATCAAATTTCCTTCCTGTAATTGTGCCTGAGTAACGCCGAAGGTAAAAAATAAAACGAGAGTCAATAGTTTTTTCATAATGTATTGTTTTTTGAAATTCACTTTATTCTGCAAAGATAAAGCTAGTACCAGAGGACCATATCATTTTATAAATTTCTTGGGACTACTTTAATATTTTTCTTAAAGCCCTGGTGCCGGACGAAATAAGAGAGAGTGGAAAGTGTTTGGTTTATCTTTATAAACTTTACAGGCGAACAATCCTTTTATTGCCGATTTCAGAATTTATCATATCCATACTGAGAATCCCAAAAAAGTAATAATTAATTTGGAAAATAGAATTTTGTGTGGTTATATTTGCCTTAGAGAATAACAAACAATGAAACAGTTCAATTGCGACATGATGATGTGCATGATGTGGAAACCTTCCGCAGTGTACCTTATTGCATAAACTGAAAAGATATTTGCAAAAGCCGCTGCCAATCGCAGCGGCTTTTTTATTGCAGTCATTCGGAAAAAGGTTTTTAATGATTAAAGAAAGAAAAAGTAATATGGCAATTCAAAAACTAGTAGTACGAGAAATGATGATGATGATGCGAATGTGTCACATGATGCGCTATTGCCAAAACTCGGAAGTATAATTTAGTTTATATAGTTCAATTCGGAGTCCCCCTGGTAATAGCTAACTTGGGGGATTTTTTTTAACTTAACGCCAACGAACAGAAGTATATAAATATAGAAATTATGAGTACACAAAAATTTGCCACAAACGCACTTCACGCAGGACACGATGTAACCGCTAATGGAGGGACGCGCGCAGTTCCTATTTATCAATCTACCTCCTACGTGTTTAAAAATTCCAAACATGCTGCCGACTTATTTTCACTGGCAGAACCTGGTTACATTTACACGAGGATTAATAATCCTACAAACGATGTTTTAGAACAGCGGCTTGCTGCGCTGGATGGTGGAATTGCCGGTGTTGTGACAGCTTCGGGAACGGCAGCTATTAATACCACGCTTCTTACGCTGTTAAAAACCGGTGACCACATCGTAGCATCAAGTAGCCTTTATGGGGGTACATATAATCTATTAAGCGTGACATTACCAAGGCTGGGAATCAATACCACCTTTGTGGATCCCGCCAATCCTGAAAACTTTAAAAAAGCAGCAAAGGAAAACACCAGAGCTATTTTTGTAGAGTCTTTAGGAAATCCAAAACTGGATGTTTTAGACCTTAAAGCTATTTCTTCAGAAGCTAAAGCACTCGGTGTGCCTTTTATCGTAGACAACACAGTGGCTACTTCTTACCTGGTAAAACCTATTGAGCATGGTGCCGATATTGTTATTCACTCACTCACAAAATACATTAATGGTAACGGAACTGCACTTGGAGGCGTAATCATAGACGCCGGCAAATTCAATTGGGCTAATGGTAAATTCCCTGAATTTACTGAACCTTCTCCGGGTTATCATGGGCTGGTTTACCACGACGCGCTGGAGGAAGCAGCGTTTATTGCTAAAGTGCGAATCGAAGGATTGCGTGATCACGGCGCAGCACTTAGTCCGTTTAATGCTTTCCAGATACTTCAGGGGCTGGAAACATTAAAAGTAAGAATAAAACAACATAGTGAAAGTGCACTGGAACTGGCAAAATGGCTTCAGCAACAGGAAGAGGTTACCTGGGTAAATTACCCGGGGCTGGAGGAAAGCAAATACTATAAGTTGGCACAAAAATACCTGCCAGAAGGTCAAAGTGGTTTGGTTACGTTTGGTGTAAAAGGAGGTTTTGATTCGGCGCAAACAGTAGCAGATGAAACAAAAATATTTTCGCTTCTCGCAAATATTGGGGATACAAAATCTCTTATTATTCATCCTGCAAGTACAACACACCAGCAGCTGGATGAAAAACAACAAGCTTCTACAGGTGTAACCCAGGATTTAATAAGGTTATCTGTAGGTCTGGAAGATATAGAGGATCTTAAATCTGATTTAAAAGAAGCTTTTTCAAAAATTAAGTAAGAGATACTGTTTTAATTAATTTGTTGGTTGGAAGGTAAGGGGAAAGAGCATTTAAAATGTTCTTTCCCTCATTCTTTCAAAAAAAGGAAAGAAAATGCTAGAGGAAATTCACATAGCAAATTTTAAAAATTCCGCCGGGAAGCTTCAGGATATTAAACTTTCTTACGAGATTTTTGGTCAGCCTTTAGACACGGCGCCGGTTGTGATGATTAACCATGCCCTTACCGGAAATTCGAACGTGGCGGGAGATGAGGGTTGGTGGAAAGATCTTGTTGGTGAGGAAAAATGTATAGATACTAATAAATATACTATCCTTTCTTTTAATATTCCCGGAAATGGCTATGATGGCTTTATTATAGAAAATTATAAAGATTTTGTCGCACGGGATATCGCAGATATTTTTCTTCAGGGTCTGGAAGAGTTGAAAATCGCAAAATTATTTGCCTTGATTGGAGGTTCGCTTGGAGGTGGTATCGCCTGGGAAATGGCCGCGATTAATCCCTCTATTACTCAAAATTTAATACCCATTGCTACCGACTGGAAATCTACCGACTGGCTAATTGCCAATTGCCAGGTTCAGGAGCTTTTTCTTAATAATTCCAGTAATCCTGTGCATGATGCGAGAATGCACGCAATGTTGTGTTACCGCACGCCAGAATCTTTCAAATCCCGTTTTAAGCGTAGTACTAATGAAGAGCTGCAGGTCTTTAATGTAGAAAGCTGGTTGTTACATCATGGTAATAAACTCCAGGAGCGATTCCAGATTGGAGCTTACAAGTTGATGAATCAATTATTAAAGACTATAGATGTTGCCCGTGGCAGACCCGAATTAGATAAAATACTGGAGCGAATCGAAGGGAATATTACTATTATCGGAGTAGATTCAGATTTATTTTTTACTGCTGAAGAAAACAGGGAAACGCACCGCCAGCTCGCACAAAGCAGTAACAAGGTTACATACAGCGAAATTCATTCTGTTCATGGTCATGATGCTTTTTTAATAGAATCCAGGCAGGTAGAGCAGATCATTTCCGGAATTTTTCAGCAGGGAAATAAGCTGAAAATTGTCAAATTTGGCGGTAAATCTTTGTCTAATGGAAATGGGATTAAAGCAGTTCTGAATATTATTGAGGATAAAATAGAAAGGCAGGAGCGAATAGGGGTGGTAGTTTCTGCAAGGGGGAAAACAACAATTCAACTTGAAGACTTGTTGGAAATGGCTGCTTCAAATCAGGATTACAGCGATGCCTTGAGGAAATTCAAAAAATATCAGATTGGCGGTTATGATGGTCTGGGTTTTTCAGAAGAATTTAAAAATATAGAAAATATACTTGAAGGAGTTCGTTTGCTTGGCGATTACAGCTTTAAGGTAAAAGATCAGTTGCTTGCCCAGGGGGAAATAATATCAGGTAAATTTATAACGGAGGTGCTGCAGCAACGGGGTCATAAGGCCCGTTTTACAGATGCCCGAAAGCTTTTAAAAACCGATGATAAATTCGGTAATGCCCAGCCTCTGGAAGCAATTTCAAAAGAAAATTTTCTTAAACACTTTGGAGTACATAATGGGCAGACAGTGAATGTTATTACTGGTTTTATTGGGTCAACATCAAATGGCGATACTACCACTTTGGGTAAAAACGGAAGCAATTACTCTGCGGCACTACTGGCAAATTACCTGGATGCAGAAGAATTGCAAAATTACACCCATGTCGATGGGATTTTCACCGCAAATCCAGATTTAGTTAGGAATGCGCAACGTATCGAGGAACTTTCTTATAGTGAAGCGAATGAATTGGCAAATTTCGGTGCTACGATTTTGCACGCTAAAACAATTATTCCTTTAATTGAAAAAAATATTCCGCTACGGATTTTAAACACGTTTAATAATGATAACAAAGGAACTTTAATTACCGCCAAACCTTCGAAAGAAGGAATTAAGTCATTATCGGTTCTTGAACATAATTCATTGCTCAATCTGGAAGGCCGCGGGCTTTTAGGAAAATCGGGAATTGATGCCAGAATTTTCCGGGCGCTCGGGGATAGCGGAATAAGTGTAAGTATCATTTCACAGGGATCTTCAGAAAGGGGTATAGGTCTTGTGGTGGATGCTCAAAATGCAAGTCGCGCAGTGAAGGCCCTGGAAAGGGAATTTGAAAGTGACTTTTATTCCAAGGATGTGAATAAGATTTCTGTTGTAGATGATGTTTCGGTAATATCAATAGTCGGGCAGGACCTGAGTACTTTTCATAAACCTTATAATGCGCTCATCAGGAATCAGATCGTGCCGTTGCTTTTTAATAATACTGTCACCGGAAAAAATGTGAGCCTGGTTGTTAAAAGAACTCAGCTTCATAAAGCACTGAATGTAATTCACGGTGAAATTTTTGAGGTTTACAAAAAAATTAATATTGCCATTTTTGGACATGGAAGTGTAGGAGGAACCTTAATTGATCAGATTTTACATTCGGCTGCTTCAATTGAAGAACGGAAAAAAATTAAACTGAATGTTTTTGCTGTTGCCAATTCCCGAAAGCTTTTGGTAGATTCCGAAGGTCTTTCTGATGACTGGAAAGAAAAGTTGCAGACATCAGAAAAAGAATCTTCAGTTTCAGAAGTAATCGATTACGCGCGGCTGCATCATTTAGAAAATCTCATTGCAATTGACAATACCGCCAGTAAGGATTTTGTTCAGCAGTATTCCAAACTGGTTAAAAATGGATTTGACCTTATCTCCTCCAATAAAATTGCAAACACGTTAGATATGCATTTTTATAAAGGTTTGCGGGAAGATTTGGAAAAAAATCAGAAGCGATATCTTTACGAAACAAATGTAGGTGCGGGACTTCCGCTTATAGATACAATTAGAATACTACATCTTTCCGGAGAAAATATTACCAGGATAAGAGGTGTATTTTCCGGAACGTTAAGTTATCTCTTCAATACATTTTCTTCAGAAAACAGACCGTTTAGCAGTGTCGTTAAAGATGCTATTGATAAAGGCTTTACAGAACCTGATCCCAGGGAAGATTTAAATGGAAATGATGTGGGCAGAAAACTACTTATTTTGGCAAGGGAACTTGATTTGCAAAACGAGTTTGAAGATGTGAAAATTAAGAACCTGGTTTCGGAAGATTTAAGAGACGGCGATGCAGGAAGTTTTATTTCAAATTTGGTGAAATTGGATGAAAGGTATCAAAAGATAAAAGACCAACAAGAACCAAATCATGTTTTGCGATATATAGGAGACCTTTCCGGAGATTTGCAACAGGACAAGGGTGAGCTGGAAGTGAACCTGGTTTCGGTTCCAGCAGATAGCAGTCTTGGGCAGGTGAAGGGTGCCGATTCAATTTTTGAGATATATACCGAATCTTACGGCGATCGTCCAATAGTAATTCAGGGTGCCGGTGCCGGTGCTGCTGTTACTGCAAGAGGTGTATTTGGAGACATATTAAAATTATCAGAAAAAAAAGCTTAATGGAAAAATTTGAAACTATTGCGGTAAGAACTCAAATGGAACGTTCACAACATTTAGAACATTCCACGCCAGTGTATTTAACTTCCAGTTATGTATTTGAGGATGCCGAGGATATGAGGGCTTCATTTTCAGAAGAAAAAGATAGGAATATTTACAGCAGGTTTACCAATCCCAATACTTCAGAATTTGTTGATAAAATCGCAAAAATGGAAGGTGCAGAAACCGGGTATGCTTTTGCCACCGGGATGGCCGCTGTATTTTCAACGCTTGCGGCATTATTGAATAGTGGCGATCACGTTGTTTCAGCAAGATCGGTTTTTGGTTCTACACATGGTTTGTTTACAAAATATTTTCCCAAATGGAATATTTCTCATAGCTACTTTAATGTAAATGAAGTTGACAAAATTGAAAGCCTGATAAAACCGGAGACAAAAATTCTTTTTGCTGAAACCCCTACAAATCCTGGTGTCGATATTTTGGATTTAGAGCGGTTGGGTCAAATTGCCAAAAAACATAGCCTAATTTTGATCATTGATAACTGCTTTGCAACGCCATACCTGCAAAATCCAATAAAATTTGGAGCAGATCTTGTAATCCATTCGGCAACGAAGTTAATTGATGGTCAGGGACGTGTTTTAGGAGGTGTTACGGTCGGTAATCCAGAATTAATCCGGGAAATTTATCTTTTTTCACGAAATACAGGCCCTGCTTTATCACCATTTAATGCATGGGTGCTGTCCAAGAGTCTTGAAACTTTGGCTGTAAGGCTGGACAAGCATTGTGAAAATGCTTTAAAAGTAGCGGAATTTCTGGAAAAAGAGCCTAATGCTGAAAATGTCAAATATCCCTTCCTGAAGTCACATCCGCAGTATGAAATTGCCAAAAAGCAAATGAAACTGGGCGGAAATATTATTTCCTTCGAAATAAAAGGCGGGATTGAAGCCGGAAGAAAATTTATTGACAGCGTGAAATTGTGTTCCAGAAGTGCAAATTTGGGAGATACACGTAGTATTGTGACGCATCCTGCATCTACCACGCACAGTAAGTTAAGTGAGGAAGACCAGCTGGAGGCAGGAATTACTCCTGGTCTTGTAAGGGTTTCTGTAGGACTTGAACATGTAGATGATATTATTGCTGATTTGAAGCAGGCGCTTAAATAGTCTGGAGTTCTTAGTTTGTAGTTGGTAAGCAAAAGTTTCCATTCTTTTTAAGGAGGGGTAGCCCATAGACCGGTGACTTTTTGAAGTTGAAAGTGTGATATTAAAGTGCGAATTTAAAAGTTGTAAATAACGTCACGGGGGAGTTATTCAAACCACGAACTCTAAACTTAAAACTTTTTCAAATTTAGCTATCTTTGCGTTATGCTTTCAAAAAAGACAAAATACGGAATAAAAGCATTGTCTTATATGGCAAAACAACCGGAGCATGAACCGGTGCAGACCTCTGAAATTGCCAGGAGTCAGAATATTTCCCAAAAGTTTCTGGAAAGTATTCTGCTGGAACTGCGAAAGTCAGGTTTCCTGGGAGCCAAGAAAGGTAAGGGCGGAGGCTATTATCTAATTAAAGAACCTGAAGAAATAAAAATGACTTCGGTGATAAGGGTGTTGGAAGGACCTATAGCGATGGTTCCGTGCGTTAGTCTCAACTATTATGAGAAATGCTCAGATTGTCCAAGTGAGGAAAAGTGCTCTGTTCATGCCCTTATGATCCAGGTAAGAGACAGCACTTTAAAAATTCTGGGAGATAATACTTTAGCTGATTTAGCTGTAAAGGAGTAGGATCCCACAAATAAATGTTAAATCCTGTAAATTAGAGCTCTAATTAGTTGGAGTAATTGAAATTGAAGTTTACATTTGCAGTATAACCTAGTAACCCGATAGGGTAATAGAATAATAAGAATTACTATGCTTATGTTGCTTGACCAGACGAAGACGAAAAAGAGTTACAAAAAAGACAGGGCTGCAGAAAAACCGATGCGCAGTATTGCAAAAACCGTCAGCTGGAGAATAGTGGGAACAATGGATACGGTAGCGATATCGTGGGTGTTGACTGGTGAGATAAAGACAGCTATGGCAATAGGCTCTGTAGAATTGGTTACAAAAATGATACTTTATTTTGGTCACGAGAGGATCTGGAATAAAATAAACTTTGGAAAGGAATAGTTATGAAAAAGTATAACGAACAAGAACTAAAAGTGCTTAATCAGCAATTAAAGGGGATTACCCCGGCTGAAATTGTGCAATGGGTTATTTCAAATGCTGAAAAACCTGTAGTAACCACTAATTTTCGTCCTTACGAGGCAGCTATTCTTCATGTATGTTCTAAAATAGATCCGTCTGTAAAAGTGATTTGGTGTGATACCGGGTATAATACTCCGCAAACCTATAAACATGCAAAAGAAGTTATAGATACACTTCAGCTTAATGTAAAGCTTTATACGCCAAAGCAAACCGCTGCATACAGGGATGCACTTTTTGGAGGAATACCTGATGTAAATTCATCTCTACATGACGAATTTACAAAACAAGTTAAGCTAGAGCCTTTCCAGAGAGCAATGAAGCAGCAACAGCCAGATGTGTGGTTTACTAATCTAAGAAAGGGGCAAACCTCTTTTAGAAATAGTATAGATATACTTAGTTACAGCAAAGACGGTATGTTAAAGGTTAGTCCGTTTTACCATTGGAGTGACGAGAAGCTGGATGCTTATCTCGAAGAACATGGTCTGCCAAATGAATTTAAGTATTTTGACCCTACAAAAGTTTTAGCCAATAGAGAGTGTGGTTTACACGCTTAAAAAATATATAAATGAATTCGATACTAAATCAAAATACCTTAGAAAGCGAAGCTATTTACATCTTTAGAGAGGTAGTGGCACAGTTTGAAAACCCGGTCTTGCTCTTTTCCGGCGGAAAAGATTCCATTACCCTGGTTAGACTGGCTCAAAAGGCGTTTCATCCTGCAAAGATTCCTTTTCCTTTAATGCATATAGATACTGGTCATAATTTTCCCGAAACCATAGAATTTAGGGATAGACTGGTAAGGGAATTGGGACTTGAGTTGATAGTGCGTCATGTACAGGACGATATAGACAATGGTAAATCCATAGAGGAAAAAGGTAAATATTCCAGCCGAAACGGACTGCAGACAAATACACTTCTTGATGCTATAGAAGAATTTAAATTTGATGCCTGTATTGGGGGTGCAAGAAGAGATGAGGAGAAAGCCAGGGCGAAAGAGCGAATTTTTTCAGTAAGAAACGATTTTGGAGAGTGGGACGAAAAGAATCAGCGTCCGGAAGTATTTGATATGCTAAATGGAAGGATTGAAATCGGACAGAACGTAAGGGTTTTTCCGATTTCTAACTGGACAGAGCTTGACGTGTGGAACTACATCGATCAGGAAAAAATCGAAATTCCGTCTATTTATTTTGCGCATGAGCGTGAGATATTCGAAAGGGATGGTTTAATCTGGACTGCTTCAGAATATGTATATAAAGAAGAAGATGAGGTTACAGAAAAGCGCAGCGTAAGATTTAGAACAGTTGGAGATATTACCTGTACAGCGGCGGTAGAATCCAAAGCAGATTCTATTCAGAAAATAATTCAGGAAATAAGAGAGTCTTCAATTTCTGAACGTGGTGCAAGAATAGATGATAAACGCTCTGAAGCTGCGATGGAAACCAGGAAGCAGCAAGGTTACTTTTAGAAACCGTTTCCGAAGAAATTATCTCAAGCAAAGAACAGAATTTAACGATTTTAGAAAAAATGGAAGTTTTAAAAATAGCAACAGCAGGTAGCGTAGACGATGGTAAAAGTACACTTATAGGTAGGTTGCTTTACGATACACAGTCCCTTACCTCAGACAAGATCGAGGCAATCGATAAAAGCAGTCGAAAAAAAGGTCTGGATTATCTGGATTTTTCTTTGGCTACAGATGGTTTGGTTGCAGAGCGGGAACAGGGGATTACTATAGATGTTGCTCATATTTATTTTTCTACAAAGAAAAAGAGTTACATCATTGCTGATACTCCCGGGCACGTTGAATATACCCGGAACATGGTAACAGGAGCGTCGACTTCTCAGGCTTCAATAATTTTAATTGATGCCAGAAAAGGAGTGATCGAACAGACGTATCGCCACTTTTTTATAAATAACCTGCTTCGTGTAAAAGAAGTTGTGGTGGCAATCAATAAAATGGACCTGGTAAACTATTCTGAAGAGGTTTTTAATGAAATTGTTGCCGATTTTAGAAAACTTCAGGAAGAGAGCGACTTTAAAGAACAAAAATTGACATTTATTCCGGTAAGTGCACTATGGGGAGAGAATATTGCTGAAAAATCTACAGCAATGCCATGGTACAATGGAGACACCGTTCTTGAGCATCTGGAAAATGTCAAAGCTGAAGATTTTCAGGAAACTTCACAGGCGCGTTTTGCCGTACAAACTGTGATTCGTCCTAAAACCGATGAGCATCATGATTTTAGGGGTTATGCAGGGAAAATTACAGGGAACAGCCTTAAAGTAGGGGATGAGGTAACTGTGCTTCCATCTTTAACAACTTCAACTATAAAGGAAATATTCTTTTTTGATGAGAAATTTCAAGAAGCACCGGCAGGAAGCTCAGTAACCATTACTTTGGAAGACGACATTAATGTGGCGCGTGGAAATACCCTCGTAAAATCTTCAGAAGTGCCGAAAGAGTCAAAACAACTAAATGCTACTATTTGCTGGATGGACGGGAAAGCTCTTGTGCCGGGAAGTAAATACGTGCTTCAGCATAATACTAACGGAGTAATGGCGAAAATTGACAAAATTGAGGGTCAGGTTTCTACAGATTTTGGAGGGATCAGCGAAGCTTCATCACTTCAGCTTAATGAGATAGGCCAGGTTTCCATTAAATTGAGTAAGTCCATTTTTGCAGATAACTTTGAAAAAAATAAAGCAAATGGACGTTTTATTCTTGTGGATACACAAACAAATACAACTTCCGGAGTTGGCTTTATAAAGTAAGAATCAAATGAAATTAAAAAAAACATCATTTTATAAGTATATGTGTATGCGCTGTACAGCAAATACTTAGAAGACCGTTTTTATAACATCCAATTATAAAAGGTTCTTTTTAAGCGTAAAAACTAAAAGAACCTTTTTTATCAAAATCCTGTTTTTCAGGTGATAAATTAAATTTTTCAATATTATGCAAAGTTTTAGAACCGAAATAGAAAATCCTGTTGTTGAGAACGACATTATAGACCTGGAAAAAAGAATCAGGTTGTTCCGTGAAGGTAAAGCCGATGAGGAGAAATTCAGGAGTTTACGTCTTGCACGGGGTGTTTATGGACAAAGGCAGGCAGGAGTTCAAATGGTTCGTATAAAACTTCCATTTGGTAAAGTTACTTCTGAACAGTTACACAGGATTGCTGATGTATCTGATGAATATTCCCGGGGGAGGTTGCATATTACTACCAGGCAGGATATTCAGATTCATTATGTGAGCCTTGACCGCACACCAGAATTATGGTCCCAACTGGAAAAAGATGATATAACACTTCGTGAAGCCTGCGGAAATACGGTAAGAAACATCACGGCTTCTCCAACTGCGGGGATAGACGTAAATGAGCCTTTTGATGTTTCCCCTTATGCTCACGCTGCTTTTCAGTTCTTTCTACGGAATCCTATATGTCAGGAAATGGGGAGAAAGTTTAAAATGTCTTTCTCTTCTTCAGATGAAGATACTGCGCTAAGTTACCTTCATGATTTGGGCTTTATCGCTAAGATGAAAGATGGAAAACGCGGATTTAAAGTAATGCTTGGTGGAGGTTTAGGTTCTCAGCCAAGACATGCAGATGTGCTTTATGAATTTATAGAAGCAGATAAAATAATTTCCCTTATTGAAGGAGTATTACGTGTTTTTGACCGTTATGGAGAGCGGGCAAAAAGGATGAAAGCAAGAATGAAATATCTTGTGAAGGATTTTGGAAAAGATGCTTTTATGGAATTGGTAGCGGAGCAAAATACTGCACTATCCAAAAAAGAGCCGAATATTGAAATTGAAAAGTTTGAAGCAGCACCACCTTTACAGGAGGTAGAAATTCCTTCAGTAGAAATTGAAGATCAAAAAGATTTCGAACTTTGGAAAAGCACAAATGTACTTCCACAGAAACAAGAAGGATTATTTGCTGTAGGTATTCGCGTACCTTTAGGAGATTTTTATACAGGAGGTGCAAGGAAACTTGCAGATTTAGTGAAAAAATATGCCGGAAATGAAATTAGGTTAACTTTAAGGCAGGATATTTTGATCCGTCACGTTCGCGAAGAGTTTCTTCCGTTCTTTTATTCAGAATTAAAAAAATTGGGATATGCGGAAACCGGTTATGATAAAACAGTAGATATTACAGCCTGCCCGGGAACAGATACCTGTAACCTTGGGATCGCCAGTAGTACAGGAATTGCCGATGTTCTTGAAGATGTCCTGAAGGATGAATATCCGCAATTTGTAAACGGAAGGGATATTACCATTAAAATTAGTGGTTGTATGAATGCCTGTGGTCAGCATAACATGGCTGAAATTGGCTTTCAGGGAATGTCTATAAAAATTGGAAAAACGGTAGCTCCGGCACTTCAGATCTTACTTGGAGGAGGAACTCTTGGAGACGGAGAGGGACGCTTTGCAGATAAGGTAGTTAAGGTGCCAAGTAAAAGAGGCCCTGCGGCTTTCCGGATTCTTTTAAACGATTTTGAAGCAAATGCAGCTTCTGAAGAAAGATTTATTGAATACTACGATCGCCAGGGGAAAACATATTTCTATGATTTACTAAAGGATATTGCCGATACATCTAATTTCACTGAAGAGGAATATGTTGACTGGGGTCATGAAAAACCTTATATTAAGGCAGTTGGAGTTGGTGAATGTGCCGGGGTGGTGATTGACCTTATTGCAACGCTTCTTTTTGAAAGCGAAGAAAAAATTGATAATGCAAAAAGCGCGCTGGATAGAAAAGACTGGGCAGATAGTATTTACCATGCCTATACATCTATTGTGAATTCGGCTAAAGCCTTATTAATTGCTGATGATGTAAAAACGAATACACAGGCAGGTATTATTTCTCAATTTGATGAGCTTTTTGTGGAAACAGGAAAAATTGAACTTTCCACTTCCTTCAAAGAATTTGCTTATCAGTTGAATGAGCATGAGCCTTCAGAAGCTTTTGCTGTAAAGTATTTAGAAGATGCGTCTTTATTTCTGAAGAGAGTAGATGCATATAGAACAAGGGAGGTACGACATGCATAATTCATCCAGGTTAACAATAGTAGGAGCGGGGCCGGGAGATCCGGAATTGATAACGCTAAAAGCGTTAAAAGCGCTCGAGTCAGCCAACGTGGTTCTATACGACGCGTTAATTAACCGTGAACTATTAGAATATGCCCCACAGGCAGAGCATATATTTGTGGGGAAACGCAAAGATAAACATCGTTACTCGCAGGATGAAATAAACGAGCTGATTGTAAAATATGCGTTGGAGCGCGGACATGTGGTAAGACTTAAGGGAGGAGATCCCTTTGTTTTTGGAAGAGGTTCTGAGGAAATTAATTATGCGAAGAGCAAAGGACTGGAGACTGGAATGGTTTCCGGAATTACTTCGGCTATATCTGTTCCGGCAGGTGTGGGTATTCCGCTCACGCAACGTGGAACTTCCGAAAGTTTCTGGGTAATAACAGGAACTACGACACAGAAGAAATTATCTGATGATGTACGTCTGGCAGCGCAATCTACGGCAACCGTTGTGATATTAATGGGAATGAGCAAACTGGCCGAAATTGTTGATATTTTTAGTCATTTTGGGAAAGAAGATATGCCCGTTGGAGTAATTCAGAATGGAACGACGGTAAATGAAAAGTCAGGTTTTGGAACTATTTCGACTATTGAAAAGGTGGTTTGTCAAAAAGGATTAACAGCACCTGCAATAATTGTTATTGGCGAAGTGGTAAAGGAAAGAAATCAGGTACACAGGATTTTTGAAAATCTGGAGGTAATTCCTGAAAACAACCCAAAAAACTAACATGGAAGAGCGAAACGAATTATACCCTGTTTTCTTAAAGGTCAATCAATTGAACATTCTCGTTGTAGGGGGTGGAAATGTGGGGCATGAAAAACTGTTTTTTTTATTGAAATCCAGTCCAAATGCAAATGTTGAAGTTGTGGCCAAAAAGTTCCTGCCCGAAACGGCAGAACTTGCAAAGAAGCATGGTGTAAAAATGATCAAGGGCCGGTATAGAAGAAAATATTTAAAAAAGCGGCATGTGGTAATTGCGGCGACTAACGATGCTAAGCTTAATAAGCGGGTTCACAGAGATGCAAAAAAACGCTATTTACTTGCTAATATTGCCGATACACCAGACCTCTGTGATTTCTATATGGGCGGAATTGTAAATAAAGGACATGTGAAAATTGCCATTTCAACCAATGGAAAATCACCTACGACTGCAAAACGCCTGAGGGAATTTTTCGAGGAAGTGATTCCGGAGAATGTGAACCAGATGGTGGAAAATTTGAATGAGTATCGAAAATCCATTAAAGGTGATTTTGAAGCCAAGGTGGAACAGATGAATACAATAACCGAATCGTTGAAAGTTAAAAAAGATAATAATGATTAAGACAGATATCCTGATAATAGGAGCCGGCCCCACGGGATTATTTACCGTTTTTGAGGCGGGACTATTAAAGTTGAAAACACACCTGATAGATGCTTTGCCACAACCTGGCGGACAGTGTTCTGAGATTTATCCAAAAAAACCAATCTATGATATCCCTGCATTTCCGGAAATTTTAGCCGGGGATTTAGTAGGAAATCTTATGGAGCAGATCAAACCTTTCGAACCTGGATTTACATTGGGTGAGCGTGCAGAAACTCTCGAGAAACTGGACGACGGGACTTTTATAGTGACTACCAATAAAGGTACAAAGCACCATGCTCCTGTAGTGGCAATTGCCGGTGGATTAGGGTCTTTCGAGCCAAGAAAACCACCTATTGAAAACATCACTGACTATGAGGACAAGGGAGTTTCTTATTTCATTAAAGACCCTGAAGTTTACCGCGATAAAAAAGTTGTTATTGCAGGTGGTGGAGATTCTGCCTTAGACTGGGCAATTTATCTTGCAGATGTTGCATCTGAAGTTGCACTGGTTCACAGAAGACGTGAATTCCGTGGAGCATTGGATAGCGTAGAGCGTGTTTCTGAGCTTGCGAAACTTGGTAAGATTGAAATGATTACCAATGCTGAGGTTGTTGGACTAAGAGGTGAAGATCAACTTGAAAAAGTAGTAATTCGTCATAAAGATACCGCAAGGGGAGAAGAATTTAGGGAGGTAGATGATTTTATTCCGCTATTCGGACTTTCGCCAAAACTTGGTCCTATTGGAGACTGGGGTCTGGAGATCGAAAAGAACGCTATTAAAGTGGATAATTCTTACGATTATCAAACCAATATTCCCGGAGTATACGCAATTGGAGATGTGAATACTTACAAAGGAAAATTAAAGCTGATTCTTTCCGGTTTTCACGAAGCTGCGATTATGTGCCAGAGTGCTTACGCGAGAATTTTCCCGGATAAGAAATATATCCTGAAATATACCACCGTTGGAGGTGTTCAGGGCTTTGATGGAAGTAAAAAGGAAGCTAAAAAAGAAGTTGTCCAGAGTATAGGATAAACTTTGAGATTTTAATAAATGGTCGAAAATTGCCTTTCCTGGCAATTGTTTCGGCCATTCTTTTTTATTTCAAACGGCATTAACTTCAGAATTTTCTCTATTTTCATCAAGATGATCTTAACCCGGTTGAATTCCGCAGGACAAACAGCGGACTGAAATTGTTATAATGCTTTCCAGAAATTTATTATTTTCGGCAAATAATAAATAATAGCGTAAAGTTTTTACAGCTATTCTAATTTTTCATTACTCAAAATCATCCCCACCAAACAATGCACAAAAAATTACATTTTTGCCTATTTCTGGCAGTTTTAATATTATCATCATGCCAGAAAGACGATACTCCGCAAACTGACTATTCAATTAAATCCGAAAAATATTTTGAGCTGATTAGTCAGCATGAAAATGGCTGGATAAAAGAAGCGAGATATGGTGGAGATGAACCTACAAAGGAATATGAGTATTATGAAAACGGATATATAAAATCTGCATAGTTATATTCCAGTGTTCCGAATCAACACCTGTACATGGAGGTAAGTCGTAGTGAAGATAATAAACCTCTTTGGTCTAAATATTATAATCCAGATGGAGACTTATGGTTTGAAACCAGATATGAAAATGGACTTCCTTTAATTAAGAAAGTTTATAGTGAGAATGGTACAACTGTTTATAATTACAGCAGCGGGGATCTTACTTCAACTGAATTTACAGCGGCTGATAATGGCAGTTTTCAGAAATTGGCATTCGATGCAGGCACCGGCCAGCGAACTCTCACCATCACAAAAAACGAAGAAACAATTCTGAACGAAAACTATCCTTACCAGGAAAAGTTTGGTTCCGGAATTAATACCAATGCGTATATGCCTCTGGGTAATCCATTTGGCGTATCTGAAACCTCCTATTTTCACATAGATGAATCTTTTTCTCAAAGCCTAACCTGGCATATTAATGTAAATCCGCTGGAATATATGTTTCCCTACCGCTTGTTTGATGGGTTTTCTTACAATAATTACAGGCCTCAGTCGGGTGTGAGTCTTGCTGTTACCGATAACCTATACCAATCGATCATCGAACAGTACCCGGTGACCGAAGACGGTGTTCTTGTAGGGTGCTTCAAATATCAGCATGGGTATGATAATTTTAATTCCGCCGGCAAGGCTGGAGATTCGCTTAGAGAGGTATATCATGAAAACCCGGATTTGTTTGAATTGAAGTATGGGGACCAATATATTTCTAAGGTAGGTTACGGGAAGAATTATATTATCATAGGTGCTATTCGAAATTTGCCTACCAATGGCAATGCGGCCAATAATATCAAAGACTTAGCACGAAGGCAAATGCAGACCATCATTTACGATTATGAAAGCATTTCTCCTGAAGAGCAGGAAATACTGGATAAAGTTTGGTTTGAATTGAAATTCTTCTCCACTTTAAAAGAGCATAGGAATGGTGTAGTCCTGAATTCCTATGAGGATTATCTTGATGTTGTGCAAGAAGTTGAGGACGCGGAGCTGTCGATAATTCAACTTTTTTACAGCCGCTTTGAATATTTATAATCCAGTAATTCCGGAAAAAAGGAATTTGAATTCGGCTATTGTTTGACGACAAAACAATTCCGTATCATCTATTGCGCCAACTGAAGTTAAGGGAAAACGGTGATTTATTTTTTCTACCTTTGCTTAAAATTTATAATTAAATGAAAGTATTCCTCACCCGATTAAACGACGCATATCATTTTGAAACCAAAAATGAGCGTGGAGACGTAGTTCATCTGGATAATAAATCTGAAGAAAATCCGCAGGGATCTAGTCCTATGGATCTTATACTAAGAGGTGTAGCCGGCTGCAGTAGTATTGATGTGGTGATGATTTTAAAGAAGCAACATTTAGAACTGGATGACCTTCAGGTAGAAGTTGAAGGATTTCGGGAAGATGGAGCAATACCTAATGTTTTCAAGAAAATCCATCTTAATTTTATGCTGAAGGGGGACATTCCGGAAGCAAAAGCAAAAAGAGCAGTTAGCCTTTCTATGGAAAAGTACTGTTCAGTGTCAAAAATGCTGGAAAAAGCTGCCGAAATATCTTTTGAAGTTAATTTAAATGAAAAGCTCATTTAAAACTTTAAAATATAAATTGAAAGATTTAATGAGATAAGGGAATAGAGAGATAATAACTATTTAGCTTTTTCCCTCTTTCCCTTTTTAACTTTTCGTTCAATTCACTTGCAAATTCAGGCCTTAGCCTTATATTTGCCAGGCAAGTTCATTAATTTAAACACCGTTATCAAGAAAGGTTGAGGGATTAGACCCGCTGAAGCCTTGGCAACCCTCCTGTAATGGGAGAAGGTGCTACGTTCTACCATTCCGGAAACGCTGTGGATAGATAACAAAAGAATCTTTCCTCTCTTCTTTTTTGATAATATTTTGAAACGAATAGCATGTCAAGAATAGAAGATTTAATTTCTCAAAAAATACTGGTTTTAGATGGTGCCATGGGGACCATGCTTCAGGAATATAAATTTTCTGAAGAAGACTTCCGTGGTGAACGTTTTAAAGATTGGCCTGTTTCTTTACAGGGTAATAATGATTTACTTTCTTTAACACAACCTGAGGCAATTGCCGAAATTCACCGCAAGTATTTTCTTGCCGGTGCCGATATTGTGGAAACCAATACCTTTTCTGGTACTACCATTGCCATGGCAGATTACCAGATGGAAGACCTTGTGTATGAGCTGAATTATGAGTCTGCCAGAATTGCTAAAAAAGTAGCTACAGATCTTACTGCAGAAAATCCTGAAAAACCGCGATTTGTTGCAGGTGCAATTGGCCCCACCAATAAAACGGCAAGCATGTCGCCAGATGTCAATGATCCCGGGTACAGGGCAATTTCCTTTGAGGAGCTTAAAGTGGCTTACCGGCAACAGGCACAGGCGTTAATAGACGGCGGAGTGGATATTCTGCTGGTTGAAACGGTATTTGATACTCTTAACGCAAAGGCAGCCTTGTTTGCCATAGATGAACTTAAGGAGGAATTAAACGTAGATGTTCCGGTTATGATTAGCGGAACTATTACAGATGCCTCGGGGAGAACCCTTTCCGGGCAAACTGCTGAAGCTTTCCTCATTTCGGTTTCCCATATTCCGCTTTTAAGTATCGGCTTTAACTGTGCTTTAGGTGCAAAACAGCTTACTCCGCATCTTGAAGTTCTTAACAGGTACGCAAATTCCGGAGTTTCGGCTTATCCCAATGCCGGTCTGCCCAATGCATTTGGGGAATACGACCAGGATGCGGAAGAAATGGCCGATCAGATCAATGAATATCTTGAAAAACGACTGGTAAATATTATTGGTGGCTGTTGCGGGACTACCCCAAAACATATCAGCGCAATTGCCGAAGCAGTTAAAAATTACCAGCCGAGAAAAATTCCAACCAGGATTCAATATACAGAAAGCATATAATCTCCATGTCAGAAATTAGACCTTTAAAACTCTCTGGCCTTGAGCCTTTAGTGATTACCCCCGACAGCAATTTTGTGAATGTTGGAGAGCGTACTAATGTTGCAGGTTCAAAGAAGTTCCTGCGGCTTATTAAAGAAGAGAAGTTTGATGAAGCCCTGGAAGTTGCAAGAGATCAGGTAGATGGTGGTGCACAGATCATCGATATAAATATGGACGATGGTCTTATCGATGGAAAAGAAGCCATGGTGAAATTCCTGAACCTTGTAGTTGCCGAGCCGGATATTGCCCGTGTTCCTATCATGATTGACAGCTCAAAATGGGAAATAATAGAGGCCGGGCTTCAGGTAGTGCAGGGAAAATGTGTGGTGAACTCCATCAGCTTAAAAGAAGGAGAAGAAGAATTTGTTAGCCACGCGAGGAAAATAAAGAGATACGGTGCTGCGGTAATTGTGATGGCTTTTGATGAAGTAGGACAGGCTGATAATTATGAGCGGCGGATAGAGATTGCCAAAAGATCTTATGATATCTTGGTCAATAAAGTAAAATTTCCTCCTGAAGATATCATCTTCGATTTAAATATTTTTCCTGTTGGAACGGGAATGGACGAGCATAAGCGTAATGCCATAGATTTTATTGAAGGAACACGTTGGGTAAAAGAAAACCTTCCGCATTGCAGTGTTAGTGGTGGGGTAAGTAATGTTTCATTTTCCTTCCGGGGGAATGATCCTGTAAGGGAGGCGATGCATTCCGTTTTCTTATACCACGCGATAAAGGCCGGAATGAACATGGGAATTGTAAATCCTGCACTTCTGGATGTTTATGACAATATCCCAAAGGATTTACTGGAGCATGTAGAAGACGTAATTCTTGACAGAAGGGAAGATGCGACCGAACGTATGCTGGATTTCGCAGAAAATGTAGTAGGGACAAAACGTGAAAGTAAGGTAGATCTTTCCTGGAGGGAAAAGCCGTTGCAGGAGAGGATTACCCATGCCCTGGTGAAGGGAATAGATGCTTATATTCTCGATGATATCGAAGAAGCCCGGCAGGAAGCAGATAAGCCTATTGAAGTTATTGAGGGCCACCTGATGATCGGGATGAATGTGGTTGGGGACTTGTTTGGAAGCGGGAAAATGTTTCTTCCGCAAGTGGTGAAGTCTGCCCGGGTAATGAAAAAAGCGGTTGCTTATCTGCTCCCTTATATTGAAGCTGATAAATCACAGAAGCGGCAGTCGGCAGGGAAGGTGCTTATGGCAACGGTAAAAGGAGATGTGCACGATATTGGTAAAAATATCGTAAGCGTTGTTTTGGGATGTAATAATTATGAAATTATAGATTTGGGGGTGATGGTACCTTCAGAAAAAATTATAGAAACTGCCAAAGCCGAAAATGTGGATGCGATTGGGCTGAGTGGTTTGATCACACCTTCGCTGGATGAAATGGTTTTTCTTGCAAAAGAAATGCAGCGTCAGAACTTTGAAGTGCCTTTGTTGATTGGTGGTGCGACAACTTCTAAAGCTCATACTGCCGTAAAAATAGATCCGCAATATAATTATGCTGTAGCGCACGTAAATGATGCTTCGCGTGCAGTGACGGTTGTAGGTGATTTGCTGAAGGAGAGTACAAGGGAAAAATATAAAAGCGATCTTAAGGAAGAGTATGATAAATTCCGTGCAAACTTTAAAAAGCGTGGTAAAGTAAAGAGTTTCCTTAATCTGTCGCAGGCCCGCCGGAATAAATACAAAATTGACTGGAAAAATACTTCCATTAAAAAACCGAATAAACCAGGTATCCAGGTTATTGACGGTTTCGACATAAGGAAACTTGTTAAATATATCGACTGGAGTCCGTTTTTTAGAAGTTGGGATTTGCATGGTCGGTATCCAGATATTCTGAAAGATGAAAAAGTTGGCGAACAAGCAAGCATTCTGTTCAATGATGCAAAACACATGCTAAACAGGATCCTTGATGAAAAACTGCTGAAAGCAAAAGCAGTATTTGGACTATTTGAAGCTAATACAGTCAATAATGATGATATTGAAGTCAGCTATAAAGAAGATTCCGAAGAGAAAACGTTGCTTTTTCGCACATTAAGGCAGCAGCTTAAGAAGCACGGTGAAAAGCCAAATTTCGCCCTTGCAGATTTTATAGCGCCAAAGGAAACAGGAATCCAGGATTACCTCGGATTCTTTTGCGTAAGCACAGGATTTGGGACCAGCGATCTTGCAGCACAATTTGAAAAAGATCATGATGACTACAATTCTATCATGATCAAAGCCCTTGCCGACCGTCTGGCTGAAGCTTTTGCCGAATATCTTCATAAACAGGTTCGAACTGAAGATTGGGGTTATGCTCCAGATGAAAATCTTTCTAATGAAGAGTTAATAAAAGAAACTTATAAAGGAATAAGACCGGCACCGGGATACCCGGCCTGTCCCGATCACCTGGAAAAACTGAGTATCTGGGAGCTTTTAAAAGTTGAGGAGAGAATTGGGGTGAAATTAACTGAAAGTCTTGCGATGTGGCCGGCCGCAAGTGTAAGTGGTTACTACTTTGCAAATCCTGAAGCCCGATATTTCGGACTAGGAAAAATAAAAGAAGACCAGGTAAAAGATTTCGCGGAAAGAAAAGGAATATCATTCGAAAAAGCAGAGAAATGGCTCAATCCAAATATAGCGGATTAGAATTGAGAAGTTAGATTGAAATATTTAGAATTGGAGACCTCACAGGTTTTTAAAAACCTGTGAGGTCTGGAAAAGACTCGGTAGACCTGCAAGGTTTTTAGAACCTTGTAGGTCTGGAAAGAATCATCGGTCTTAGAGTCGTGGAAAAGTGTAGACAAGCATCAAGCTACATTTAATTTAGCTGCTCAAGATTTGGTTACGAGTTCTTGAATAAAAGAATAAAAGATTAGATGAAATAAATGCGTTAGGGATTGCAGCGGCATCCTTTTTTACCGGCACGCAGCGAAGTGGAGTGCTGGGAAAAAAGATATAGCGAAAAGCCCGGCCTGTAAGGCAACGCCAATATATAAAGAAATCTTAGGTTAACATGAAAGTTACGGAACACATCAAAAATGCAAAGGGAAAAACATTATTTTCCTTCGAAATTATTCCACCAAAAAAAGGAAAAAATATTCAGGAGCTATATAATAATATAGATCCTTTAATGGAATTTCAGCCGCCTTTTATAGATGTGACAACTTCCCGGGAAGAATATGTATATGTGGAAAGAGAAGGGCTTCTGGACAGACAAATTACACGTATGCGCCCTGGAACGGTGGGTATTTGTGCCGCGATCAAACATAAATACAACGTAGATACAGTTCCTCATGTGCTTTGCGGAGGTTTTACCAAGCAGGAAACTGAGTATCTGCTGGTGGATTGCCATTATTTGGGTATTGAAAATGTAATGGCGCTGCGTGGTGATGCGATGAGCCATCAAAAATATTTTGAACCTTCAGAAGGTGGTAATAATTACGCCTGTGAGTTGGTGGAGCAAATTCAGGGTTTAAATCAGGGAAAATATTTGCACGATGTTATCGAGGCAGATCACAAGGCTGATTTTTGTATTGGAGTCGCGGGCTATCCTGAAAAACATTTGGAAGCCCCTTCCTTAAAATCAGATCTCCGGCGGTTGAAAGAAAAAGTAGATAAAGGGGCAGATTATATCGTAACACAAATGTTTTTTGATAATAGCAAATATTTCAAGTTTGTGGAAGATGCCAAAAAAGCTGGAATTAACGTGCCAATTATTCCGGGCATAAAACCAATAGCCACAATGAGGCACCTGCAGTTACTGCCGCAGGTTTTTAGAATAGATCTTCCCGAAGAATTAATTTCAGAAGTTGAAAAATGCAAAAGTAATGCAGAAGTACGACAGGTAGGTGTAGATTGGTGTATCTCGCAATCTAAAGAATTAATGGATGCCGGGGTTCCGGTTTTGCACTACTACTCTATGGGGAAAAGCTCTAATATTCAAAAAATTGCAGAGGCAATTTTTTAGCGGAAAAATAAGAGAGATGCCAAAAATGGCAATTATCGCAAATGTATTAGATTTGCTGTGCCATGAATAAATTTGTCCTCTACCTACTTTTGTTTTGCTGTGGAATAATAAATGCGCAGGATAAAGCTTCCAAATTTTATTCGGTAGATGCCAATTATTTCTATGGAACAATTTTAGAACATAGTCCCGATATCTCCCACCTCATTACGGACCATCCCACGGGAATAATCCTCAGTTTTCAGCGAAAAACTTATGGGTTTAAAGCCTGGGAGCGGCGTTACAATCATCCTGATGTGGGCTATTCTTTTACTTATCAGGATCTAAAAAATCAGCACCTCGGGGAAAACTTCGGACTTTATGCTCATTTAAGTTTTTACTTTTTACAACGGAATTTAATGTTTAGGGTAGGGCAGGGACTGGCCTATGCTTCAAATCCATATCATCCGGACGATAATTACCGGAACAACGCATACGGTTCCCAAATTTTAAGTTCCACTTACCTCATGGGTAATTTTCACAGGGAAAACATTTACAAAGGATTTGGATTGCAGGCGGGGATTTCGCTGCTTCATTATTCCAATGCCGATTTTAAATCTCCTAATAGCAGTACAAATACGTTGACATTTAATGTGGGAGTAAATTATATGCTGGATTATGAAAATGCTCCGGAATATATTGCTAAGGATTCGGAGAAAATTAAATACTCCGAACCGGTTCACTTGAATTTTGCTGTTCGCGGCGGAGTAAATACCATGGGAATTATAGGATCTGCACGATATCCTTTTTTAACGGCTACGGTATTTGCAGATAAAGTGATTAACAGAAAAAGCACTTTGCAGGCAGGTGCGGAGTTTTTCTATTCCAAAGCCCTGGAAGAATATATTTATTACCAATCGGTGGCTTTCCCAAACGGCCATACCACAGGTGATGAAGATGCAAATCGCGTAGGACTGTTTGCGGGTCATCAGCTAACATTCAACAAACTCTCTGTCATTACTCAGCTGGGTTTTTACGTTTACTATCCTTATGCTGAATATGTGGACCAGCTTTACATAAGGGCAGGATTGAGCAGAAAGTTGAGTGAGCATTTCTGGGCATCAGCTACAGTAAGGGCGCATGGTGCAAATGCAGAAGCTGTCGAATTTTCTTTAGGGTATAGATTATAAATAAATGAAGAATATTTTCTACATAGTATTTATCGTATTTTTCTTTTCCGGCTGTTCTCCGGAAGAGGCTGTAACCTGTTTTGAAACTGCCGGGGAAGTGGTGCGGGACGAAGTTGAAGTAGAAGCTTTTGATGAAATAATGGTTTATGAAAGAGTGAAACTATTCATTCAGCAGGGGGCGGAACAGAAGATAATTGTGGAGACCGGTGAGAATTTGAGAGATGAGATTTCGGTTGAAGTAGAAGGTTCCAGACTGAGCATCAAAAATGGCAATTCCTGTAACCTGTTCCGGGATTACGAAGTTACCAAAGTTTACGTTACTGTTCCCGAACTCACATGGTTGCAGAATAGTAGTGGCAGCACAATAGAAAGTATAGGTGTACTGAAATTTGCCAATTTATGGTTGCGATCTTTTAATCAGGAAGATGATTCCTCCATTCGTACTGTGGGAGATTTTCAGGTTAATCTGGACGTGCAAAATCTTCGGATTACAAATGATCAATACTCAAATTATTTCCTCTCAGGAAAGGTGGAGAATCTGAATGTGTTCTTTGCTGCCGGCGACGGAAGGCTGGAGGCTCGTGATCTTGTTGTTCAGCATTGTGAAATCTTTCACCGCGGGACAAATAAAATGATAATAAATCCGCAGCAGTCTGTAAAAGGTGAGATAAGGAGTTTTGGCGATGTAATTTCTGTTAATAGGCCGCCGGTTGTTGATGTAGAAGAATTTTATACGGGAAAACTGTTTTTCCTTTAAATCCCCGAAAGGGATTTTTAAATATGAGGTCAACTCGGGCAGAGTCGAGAGGTTCTTTTAAAGAGAGTAATTTGTATGAGTTCTCGACTGAAATGTGAACTGGTAAATGCATGAATTTGCGTGGCAATTGCATGTCGCCCCGAGCGCAGTCGAGGGGTTTGTTAAAAGCAGGGAACCATCTTCTTTATGGGAACAGCACAATAGGTTCTCGACTGCGCTGGAACTGACAAAACAGTGCGTGACATATCTCTCTGGAAGGATTCGAAGAGCAAAGATTTAAATTGCGAATCCCCGAGTCAGAAAGAAAAAATTTTTATCCTTCTGATTTCTAAAGATCGATAATTGCCAAATTTGATGCCTCACTTTTAGAACTGTTTCAAAGTTTCATTTGGTCGCCCCGAGCGGAGTCGAGGGGTTGGTTGAAAGCAGCAAACATTAATCTCTGAACAACGGAACAATGGGTTGTCGACTGCGCTCGTACTGAAGAAACAGTTCGTTCTTGAGCTTGAAAAAGTTCACTTGTGAAATTTTTTCTACGAAACTCCCCCTTCGGGGGCTGGGGGGATCGTAAGTTCAGCAAAAAGACTTTCCAGGTTCTTGGTTTTCCGGTTTAGCTGAAGTGTTTTTAGTCCGTTATCATGTGCGAAATCAAAAACCGCAGGGCGCATATCTTTTCTAGTATCAAAATGAAGTTCGTAGGTAAAACCACCGACATTTTTAGCGCTAATTAAATGCGGAAGTTTGTTGAAGGCAACATCTTCAATACGATAATCGAATTCCACTATGATAATTTGCTCATTTTCG
The DNA here is from genome assembly GCF_031846645.1 of Autumnicola psychrophila. NCBI lineage: Bacteria > Pseudomonadati > Bacteroidota > Flavobacteriia > Flavobacteriales > Flavobacteriaceae > Autumnicola > Autumnicola psychrophila. Next base: position 417,783 of record NZ_JAVRHN010000001.1, on the reverse strand, counting down.
TCCCGAAGTTCTGCCATTTTCTTATCGGCCACCACTTTTCCATGATCTATAATAATCACCCTTTCGCAAATAGCTTCCACCTCCTGCATAATATGGGTAGAAAGAAAGATCGTTTTATTTTTGCCAATATTCCGGATAAGATTCCTGATTTCTACAAGCTGGTTAGGATCCAGCCCGGTGGTAGGCTCGTCGAGGATTAAAACTTCCGGATCGTGAAGTAAAGCTGAAGCCAAGCCGATCCGTTGTCGGTAACCTTTTGAAAGCTGTTCAATCTTCTTGTTTGCTTCAGGAGTAAGACGCGTAAGTTCGATTACTTCTTCAATTCTTTCTTTACCTATATCATAAACCTTTGCATTAAAAGCAAGATATTCCCTTACATACATTTCAGTATACAATGGATTATGCTCCGGAAGATATCCCACTCCCTTCTGGATTTGATAAATATTATCACTCAACTGAATTCCGTTTACTTCAGCTTTTCCTTCAGAAGGAGGTAAATAGCCAGTAAGGATTTTCATTAAAGTAGATTTTCCCGCTCCGTTGGGTCCAAGGAAACCAACAATTTCACCCTTTTCAATAGAAAATGAAACTGCATCCAGGGCTTTTTGATCTCCGTAAAATTTAGAAATTCCTTCAACTGAAATGGACATACAGACTCTTTTTTTCAAAAGTAACAATTAATTATTACCCATATGTGCTAAGGAAAATGTAGGTTTTCGTTTTCCTTCTGAAGAGCGGCAAAAGTCGTTTAAATTATTCGGAATAAAGTATCATTAAAAATGACAATTTTTAGTAATCCTTTCAGGAAAGTAGAATTAGGAAATGAAATTAATAAAAAGTTAAAAAAAGAATAAAAATTGCGCTCATTTTTGAAATTAAATGCTACTTTAGCGCCGTAACAGTGAAACAATGAACAACTTAATTACCTGGAACGCATTTTATTATTTTTATTTCTATACCAGAGATAGGATCGGGAATGCTTTGTAATTAACTGTGCTGAAATTATATAAGAGTCTCGATCTAAACGTCGGGACTTTTTTTTTAGAGCAAATTTCAAATGGAGAAAAAAGTAGCAATTCAGGGAATTCAAGGTTCCTTTCATCATTTGGTGGCACAGGAGTACTACCATGAAAATATTGATGTTTTGGAATGCATGTCATTTCGTGAGCTGGTTGCAGGACTTGTTTCGGGTGAAGCAGATGAGGCGGTAATGGCTATAGAAAATTCTATTGCGGGTTCCATATTGCCCAATTATGCAATGATTGATGAAAATAACATAAAGGTGATTGGGGAGCATTATATTCCTATTGATATGAACCTTATGGCATTGCCGGGCCAGTCTATAGAAAAAATTAAGAAAGTTTTTTCCCACCCCATGGCATTGCTACAGTGTAAAGAATTCTTTAAAAAATATCCACATATTAAGTTAATTGAGGATGCAGATACGGCAGAAGTTGCCAAAAGGATTTCAGAAAAGGGATTAAAGCATGTTGGAGCGGTAGCAAGTAAAGCTGCAGCGCAGATTTTTAACCTCGAAATGCTGGCGCAAAATATCCACACCAAAAAAAGTAATGCTACGCGCTTCCTGATTTTAAGTATGAAGAAAAAGGAGCCAAACGGGGACATTATTAATAAGGCATCTTTAAAATTTGAATTAGAAAGTAAAAGAGGGAGTCTTGTTTCTGTATTAAATATCATCAGGGATTTTGATCTGGATATGACTAAGATCCAAAGTATGCCTATTATAGAAACGCCCTGGAAGTATTCTTTTTTTGTAGATGTTATTTTTGAAGAGTACGAAAGCTTTCAAAAGGCAATGGAAATATTGGAAGTGATGACTGAGCAATTAAAAGTATTGGGCACATATAAAAATAGTTTGTAATGGTACAGGCAAAAAGATTAGATGAGGTAAAGGAATACTACTTTTCCAGTAAACTGAGAGAAGTGCGCGCACTGGAGGCGCAGGGAAAACCTATTATAAATTTAGGAATTGGTAGTCCCGATTTACCACCACCGCCTCAGGTGATTTCTAAACTAAATGAGGCACTTATGAATCCCGGAGCGCACCAATATCAGCCATATAAAGGAACGGCAGATTTTAGAAATGCCATTCAGGAATTTTATAAGAACCATTATCACGTGAGCCTGGATCCAGAGAAAGAAATCATTCCTTTAATGGGGAGCAAAGAAGGAATCACCCATATTTCTATGGCTTTTTTAAATAAAGGAGATCAGGTTTTAATCCCCAATCCGGGTTACCCAACCTATTCTTCGGTAACAAAGCTTGTGGAAGCAGAAGCGGTTTATTATGAACTGGATGCTGAAGGGAAATGGCTTCCGGATCTTGAAAAGTTAGCTAAAAAGGATTTAAGCAAAGTAAAACTGATGTGGGTTAATTACCCTCATATGCCAACAGGAGCTTCAGCTAACGAAGATTTCTTTTCAGAATTAGTGGCTTTTGCCAAAAAATGGCAAATATTGATCGTAAATGATAATCCGTACAGCTTTATTCTAAATGATCATCCCGAAAGTATTTTGAAAACAGAAGGTTCTAAAGAAGTAGTGTTGGAACTGAATTCCCTGAGCAAAAGTTTTAATATGGCCGGTTGGCGTATCGGGATGCTCTGCGGTAGTGAAGAAAACATTAATACCATTTTAAAGGTAAAGACCAATATGGATAGTGGGATGTTTTATCCTTTGCAGGCCGGAGCTGCTGAAGCTTTACGCCTGGATAAAAAGTGGTTTACGGCTCAAAATGAAATTTACAGGAGAAGAAAAGATAAAGTCCTGGAACTGGCTGCAGCTCTAAGTTGTACTCCGGAAAAAGATCAACAGGGAATGTTCATTTGGGCGAGGGTACCGGAAGGTGAAACTTCAGAAGAATTTGTAGATAAACTTTTACATACTCATGATATTTTCACCGCTCCCGGATTTATTTTTGGAAGTCAGGGAGAAGGTTACATCAGATTTTCTCTTTGTACAGACGAAGACAATATTTCTGAAGCCATTAAACGAGTAAAAAAATGAAAGTTTATATTATAGGAATAGGGCTTATTGGAGGTTCTTTTGCACTGGACGTGAAAGCAAATTTTCCAGATTCAAAGATTTTCGGAATAGATGCTAATGAAGCACATCTTGACAGGGCAAAGGAATTAAAGCTGATAGATGAAAAAGCTACAATGGCAGATTTTGAAGATGCCGATGTTGTATTTGTGGCCGTTCCCGTAGATGTTAGTCTGGAGGTCATTAAGCAAACACTGGATCAAATTGGGGAAAACACTTTGGTTATAGATGCGGGATCAACAAAAGCAAAGCTTTGCCAGGCGGTAACAAATCATCCAAAGAGAAGAAATTTTCTGGCTGCCCACCCTATTTCGGGTACAGAATATTCTGGTCCCGAAGCGGCAACACCTCAACTTTTCAAAGACAAAACTAATATTATTTGCGAGGTAGAAAAGACTGCTTTTAAACTTCAGGAGAAGGCTTTGGACATTTTTAATAAACTCGGAATGAGGATAAGGTACATGGATCCTGAATCACATGACCGGCACATCGCATACGTTTCACACCTGTCACATATAAGTTCTTTTATGCTTGGCAAAACGGTATTGGAAAAGGAAAAGAACGAGCGGGATATTTTTGATCTTGCAGGTAGTGGATTTGCATCTACTGTGCGCCTGGCAAAAAGTTCACCTGCTATGTGGACACCAATCTTTCAGCAGAATAAAGAGAATGTACTGGAAACCTTAAATGGATATATCAGTAATCTTACCCAGTTTAAGAATCTTATCGAAAATGAGGATTTTGAGGAGGTCTTTAATGAAATGGAAAGGACAAATCATATTAAAACAATTTTAAACGGAATCAACTAATACTACTTAAATTATATTGACAAATGGAAAACAAGAAAGAACTTAGAAATTGGCTGGATGCTTTTGGTCTTGATCACCCTCTTGTGATCGCGGGCCCATGCAGCGCCGAAACCGAAGATCAGGTTTTGAAGATTGCACATCAGCTAAAAGATACAGATGCGACAGTTTTAAGAGCAGGAATCTGGAAACCAAGAACAAGACCTGGAAACTTTGAAGGTGTTGGTGCACTTGGTTTAAAGTGGCTCAAAAAGGCAAAGGAAGAGACAGGAATGTTAACTACTACTGAAGTTGCAAACACTGCTCATGTAGACCTTGCCTTAGAAAATGATGTAGATATTCTATGGATTGGTGCGCGTACTACAGTTTCTCCATTTATCGTTCAGGAAATAGCAGATGCTCTGAAGGGAACTGATAAAACTGTATTGGTGAAAAATCCGGTGAATCCAGATTTATCTCTGTGGTTAGGTGCTGTTGAGCGTTTTTACACTGCAGATATTAAAAATTTGGGAGTAATCCATAGAGGATTTTCAGCTTACGAAAAAACAAAATACCGAAACAATCCGGAATGGCAGATCGCTATTGAACTTCAGAATAAATTTCCTGATCTTCCATTAATTCTTGATCCTTCGCATATCGCCGGACGCCGTGATATAATTTTTGATCTTTGCCAGACGGCACTCGATCTTAATTACGACGGAATAATGGTAGAAACCCATCATACTCCTGATGATGCATGGAGTGATGCGGCACAACAAATAACTCCAGCAACCCTTGTTCAGATTATGAAAGATTTGAAGATTAGAAAAGAAATTTCAGAAAGTGAAGAATTTCAGAATAAACTCAGTAATCTTAGAGCACAAATTGATGTTGCCGATAATCAGTTAATTGAGTTACTTGCCAAAAGAATGAGAGTTTCTGATGAAATAGGAAAAGTGAAAAAGTCACAGAACGTTTCTGTTCTTCAGACAAAAAGATGGAATGAAATTCTCGGAAAAATGGTGTTGGAAGGAGAGCAACACGGGCTTAGCGAAGAATTTATTTTACGTTTATTTAAGGCTGTCCACCAGGAATCTATTAACCACCAGGAGAAAGTAATGAATTCTTAAGAGTCTCATTTCATTTTGCTATAAATTCAAAAATGAGAAATGTGATTTTGGTATAAATAAGAAAGCCCCACTGCTAGAGTGAGGCTTTCTTATTTTTTGCTGTGCTTACTTAGTATAGGCCAACCGTCTTGAGGCTTTTCGCATTAGCGTATTTATCAACACATCTGTGCTGCTACCTAGGCTGCCAGCTACTCTTTTATTGTAATTCCATAAAAGTTCCCCGTCTGCCGCATTGTTTACGCTCATATTAATAGTTGCAGCGTTGGTGGATCCCCAAAATCCAACAAGAAGTCCAAGGGCAATGGATGCGCCGTCAGACATAGGTTTGTCGGTTTCGAAGTTACCGCCAATAACAGCGTCCACTTCTAATACTTCGGCTAGTTCTTCTGGTGTAAGGGCGGTAAGATCATAAATTTTATTCTTAGCCAGCATCGCATTTGTGCGTTTTGGGTCCTGAACGTCAATAAACAATTTGCCGCGGCTTTTCCTTTTCAAGAACCAGGAGTACATAGAAGCCTGTACAGCAGTTCCTTCGCTTTTTTCCATTTCAGCTAACTGTTCTGCTGAAATTTCTTTCATTTGTTTAGGTCGTAGGCTTACCTTTGCAGTGAATGGCAAAATAGCAATTGTTTTATGCTCTTTTGCAATTTGATCGAAATTTGGATCTTCATACAGGTGGGTTTGCGCGTTGGATGTAAATCCCATAAAGATGAAGAAGATGAAAATGAACGATTTTTTAGTAACTTTTTGCATGATGAAGAATGATTAAGTTTAAGCGGTTAAATCTATGTGGAAATTCAATTGATTTTACAAGGCAATTAGTATAAATTTAATATTTAATGAAAGGAACTGTATACAAATCTACAGGCAGCTGGTACCTCGTGAAAACCGAATCAGGAGAACTCTATAAATGCCGAATAAAGGGAAAGTTCCGCCTTAAGGGAATTAAAAGTACAAATCCCGTTGCTGTAGGGGATAAAGTGGTCTTTGATCTGGAAGACCAGCAGGGGGATGAGCAGCAGGGAGTTATAAAAAAGATCGAGGAGCGGGAGAATTATATAATTCGTAAATCTGTAAACCTTTCTAAGCAAACGCATATAATTGCTTCAAATATAGATCGTGTTTTCCTCCTGGTTACCCTTAATAATCCGCCGACATTTACCACTTTTATAGATCGTTTTCTTGTCACGGCAGAAGCTTATGACATAGAAGCGGTTATCCTATTCAACAAAATTGATACTTACTCTAATGAAGAAACGATGGAAGTGAAATTCCTGGCGAAGCTGTACCGCGAAATTGGTTATGAATGTGTGGGAATTTCAGCTAAGACAGGTAAAAGTGTTGAGAAAGTCAAAGAATTGATGATAGGGAAAACCAGCATGTTTTCGGGACACAGCGGGACTGGAAAATCTACATTAATCAATGCACTTGAGCCTTCGCTGGATTTAAAAACTTCGGTTATTTCTGAACAGCACCGGCAGGGGCAGCACACTACAACATTTGCAGAAATGTTTGATTTAAGCTTTAATGCTCGGATTATTGACACACCGGGAATTAAAGGCTTTGGAGTGGTGGATATGGAAAAAGAAGAAATTGGTGATTATTTTCCGGAGTTCTTTGCCCTAAAACAAAATTGTAAATTTCATAATTGCCTGCATATGGAAGAACCGCAATGTGCAGTAAAGGAAGCTTTGGAAGAGGGTGAAATCGCCTGGTCCAGGTATAAGAGTTACTTACAAATAATGGAGGGGGAAGATGAAAATTACAGAATAGATAATTATCAGAAGAAATGAGGGTAGTACTACAAAGGGTGTCAGAAGCTTCTGTGACTATTAACCATCGCGTAAATGCAGTTATAGAAAAAGGACTTGTTATTTTGCTCGGTATTGAAGATGAAGATTCAGAGGAGGATATCGAATGGTTGTGTAATAAAATTATTAAAATGCGCATCTTTAATGATGAAGATGATGTGATGAACCTCTCTTTGCTGGATATTCAGGGAGATGCCATAGTTGTTAGTCAATTTACCCTCCATGCCAGTACTAAGAAAGGAAACAGGCCCAGCTATATAAAAGCTGCGAAGCCTGAATTTGCCATACCTCTCTACGAGAGATTTATTAAAGTGTTGGAAGAAAAACTGGATAAACGCATAGGCACGGGAGAGTTTGGGGCAGATATGAAGGTAGCCTTAATTAATGATGGACCTGTTACGATTCTTATGGATTCTAAAAATAAAAGTTAAAAAGTCTTAAAATTTTCTATATTGCAGTCATTAATCTGCCCTACCTTAGAAAATGAAACCTCTTAATGATTCTGCGTAAATTTTCAGTATATACAGTAGTACTCTTTTTTTTAGTTAATTCTGCAGTTGCTCAAGATTTTAAATACCAAAGCTTTCTACTGGATTCCAGTCTCACGGCTAATTCACATGCAATTATTAGAGAAAACCTGACTGAGGTGGAGGTTTTGGCGGTGGACAAGATGCTTATCCGTCGCAAAAAAATTGTTACTGTTTTAAATAAGAAAGGTGATGGTTATGCTTTGGCATCCACCTTCTATGATGATAACCGGAAAATAAAACATCAGGAAGCTTATATATTTAATTCTGTTGGCAAAGAAATTCAGCATTATAAAGAGCGGGATTTTAAAGATCAAAGTGCTGTGGGAGGTGCAAACCTTCATTCAGATGATCGAATAAGTTATCTTGATTATACTCCCAGAAGCTATCCTTATACAATTTTATTTGAAAGTGAAGTAGTGACTAATACTACTATTTTTATTCCACCGTGGCAGCCTGTATACGGGTATAATGCGAGTATAGAGAATTCTTCCTATCGTTTGCTTAACCCGGCTAAAGTTCCTTTTCGTTTTGAAGAACGGAATTTTGAAGGTTTTTCTTTAAGTAAGAAAGTTTCGGAATATGAACTTTTTTATAGTGTAAGCAAAATTCCGGCTTATGTTTCTGAAAAGTTGGCGCCAGACCTGGAACATTTTACACCTAAAGTATTGATTGCTTTAAATGATTTCTCTTTGGTGGGAGTGACTGGGCATGCAACTAATTGGTCAGAACTGGGTAAATGGCAGTTCGATAATTTACTAAGAGGCAGGGATAGATTGCCTGAAGAAACCATTTCAAAAATTGCAGTACTAACCAAAGATGCAAAAACCTTAGAACAGAAGGCTAGAATCATCTATAACTATGTTCAGGAAAAAACGCGGTATATAAGTGTGCAACTGGGAATTGGCGGTTGGGAACCTATGCCGTCTGAAGATGTTGATAAATTGGGATATGGTGATTGTAAGGCCTTAACCAATTATACAAAGGCTCTGCTGGAATCACAGGATATCCTATCTAATTATGCTGTGGTTTATGCAGGGGAAGAAAAAAGAAATATTGACTCAGATTTTGCTTCGATGCAGGGCACACATGTAATTCTCAATATTCCCGATGGTGAGGAGGATATATGGCTGGAATGTACAAGCCAGACCATGCCCTTTAATTATCTTGGCGATTTTACGGACGATAGAAATGTACTACTTGTAAAGCCTGAAGGAGGAGAAATTGTTCGTACAAAAACTTATACTGCACCTGAGAACCTCAGAGAAAGCAATACAAAAATTATTTTAAAACAAGATGGCTCTTTTGAAACTCAATTTTTGCGCCAGAGCAATGGTGTTTTCTATGGAAATATTTATCAACTAAAAGATCAAAAAGCAGCAATTCAGGATATAGTATATAAAGAAGACTGGGGGCATTTACAGGATTTAAAAATAGAGTCTATACAATACAATGATGACAAAGATAAACAGCAGTTTGTTGAAGAGCTGAGTTTTACCGGACAAAAATACGGTACAAAGGCCGGAAAAAGACTATTACTACCGGTAAGTTTTCTAAACCTGAAAACTTTTAATACTGCGGAAACTAAAGAGCGAAAATTGCCACTGGAGATAAGAAGGGGAGAAACAATAGTTGATTATTTTAGCTTTCTTCTGCCTGAAGGATTTGAGGTGGAATCAATTCCACAATCCGCAAATATAACTTCAGAATTTGGAAGTCTGGACTTTCAACTTAACGTAATAGATGGTGGAGACGAGAAAAAGATTGAGGTGATACGGTCATATCAAATAAAAAAAGGATCCTGGCCTGCAGAAAAGTATCAGAAATTCCGGGATTTTATATCTGAAGTAAATCATATCAACAATCAAAAAGCCGTTATAATAACTAACCTTTAACATCATGCGTAATTTTTTATTTACTCTATTCCTCGTTGCCTTTAGCGTCGCCAACGGGCAGGACTTTAAGTTCGGAAAAGTTTCCAAAGAAGAAGTGCTAGAAAAAATTCATCCTTTGGATTCTACAGCCAATGCAGCCATTCTTTATAAAAGTGAGAATACCTATTATGAATTCAACCAAAACGCGGGATTCACTCTTGTAACCGATATTCACGAACGTATAAAAATTTATAACAAAGAGGGGTTTGATTGGGCAAATAAAGAGATTACAGCTTATCAGAGTGGATCTGACCGCCAGAAAATCGTAAGTATTAAAGGAAATACGTATAATATAGTAGATGGTAAACTTGAAGATGAAAAGTTGCACAAAGACGGTATTTTTGATGAAGAAGTAAATAAGTACCGGCTAAAGACAAAATTCACTATGCCAGCTGTAACAGAAGGAAGTGTAATAGAGTATTCTTATTCTATTCGGTCTCCGTTCTTAACCAACCTGGGAGAGACCAGGCTGCAGTATACGATTCCTGTTAATAGAATCGAAGTGAAGGTGAAAATTCCTGAATTCTTTGGTTTTAAGCTACATTCTAACCTTAAGTCTCGTTTAATTTTTAATATAGACAAATCTGGTGACACTTTTAGGTATACTTATCAGGAGGCTAATAGAAGGAGTAATGGCTTGACAAGGTCATCAGATTATTCCAGTAATTCTATAGATTACAATTTAGCTGTTTATGAGATTAAAGAAGATAACATTCCTGCTTTAAAAGAAGAGCCTTTTGTGGATTATCTTGAAAATTACGCGGCGTACATTAAATGGGAGCTTATGTATACAAAGTTCCCTAACTCACCGGTAGAGAATTTTACCGAAAGCTGGGAAAAGGTCACTAAAACTATTTATGATGGCAGCCTGGGTAAGGAATTAAGCCAGGAACGGTATTTTAAGAAGGACATCGATGAGCTTCTAAAAGGAATTTCCAATCCTGAAACTAAAATATCGCTGATATATGATTTTGTGAAGAATAAAGTAAGGTGGAATAATTTTGTGGGATATTATGCAGATAATGGTCTTAGATCTGCTTACAAAGAGGGAGTTGGAAACTGTGCAGATGTAAATCTTTTACTAACAGCTATGCTTAGGTATGCTGGTTTAACCGCTAATCCGGTGCTTTTAAGTACACCAGATAACGGTATTCCTGTGTTTCCTACAAGAAATGGTTTTAACTATGTAATTTCCTGTGTAGAACTCCAGGGCCAGACCGTGCTGCTCGATGCTACAGATCCTTTAGCTGCTATAGGGGAGCTGCCAAAACGTGCCAGAAATTTTCAGGGTAGACTTATACGAGAAGAAGGTAGTTCAGACTGGGTTGACCTTATTCCTTCTACAGTTTCTGAAGAAAAAGTGTATACGTATTTTGGGTTAAATGACGGTCTTCAACTGGAGGGTAAAGCCAGTAAAGCACATCAGGGATTGTATGCAAAGCGTTTCCGTGAAAATAACGGTATGAGTGATGAAGAATATCTGGAAAAATTGCAATTAAAATTAGGCCAGTATACTATATCAGACCTTGTTGTTGAAAACAAAGTAAGTATAAATGAAGACATTAAGGAAGCTTATACTTTTACAGCAAAAAACCCGGTAGAGGAAATCAACGGAAAAATTTATTTACAACCGTTTTTGTTTAATGCTGTTCAGGAAAATCCCTTTAAAGCCGATGAGAGAAATTATCCGATTTTCTTTGATTTTCCTTTCTTGCAAAATGAAATTATTACTTTTATTGCTCCGGAAGGATATATCCTGGAATCGGTTCCCGAAAGTGGAATTTTCCAGCTTAATGGGGGAGAAGTTAAATACACTTTTATTGTGCAGCAAAATGGAGCTATTTTGAATATAAGATCTACTCTAGACTTGCCAAAAACCTATTTTACTCCTGAAGATTATGATGGTTTAAAGAAGTTTTACAGTCAGATAATTGAAAAACAAACCGAAGCAATAGTTCTTTCAAAAATATAAAAATGAATATACAGGACGCTCAAAAAGCTGTTGACGAATGGATAAATGAACACGGAGTGCGTTATTTCAACGAGCTAACAAATATGGCGCAACTTACCGAAGAAGTTGGGGAGGTTGCCAGGATTATTGCCCGTCGTTATGGAGAGCAAAGTGAGAAAGAAAGTGATAAAAATAAAGACCTTGGAGAAGAATTGGCAGATGTTGTTTTTGTAATTTTATGCCTTGCAAATCAAACTGGTGTCGATCTTCAAAAAGCGTTTGATAAAAAACTGGATTTGAAGACAAAACGGGATCATGACAGGCATCATAATAATGAAAAGCTGAAGTAAATGGGGTTTAAGAGCATTGTCTCACAAAGGAAATATTGGAAGTCTGTAGTTGTTCTGGGGCTAATATTTGCCATTCTTTACAATCTCGTTTCAATCTTTTTTGAATATGGTGGTTTTGCTTTTGAAAATTATTACTACGATCATATTGCCGGGGACAAGTTGCTAAGGTATATTTTAGCCCAACTTGGAGCCGCCCTTTTTTATGGAGTTATAGTTGCTTATGGCCAGTTTAGATCAAAAGAAAAACGAGAAGAAAATTCCAATAACTGAATTATATGGAAATCAAAATATCACATTCTGAAAAAAAACTTTTTGGAAAATTACAAATAACCGGATCTAAAAGCGAATCCAACAGGCTTCTTATTCTTCAATCTTTATTTCCTTCACTGCAGGTAAAAAATCTGTCCAATAGTGATGATACCCAGGTGATGAAGAAGGCGCTTCAGTCTGAAGATGAGATCGTAGATATACATCACGCAGGTACTGCCATGCGGTTTTTAACAGCGTATTTTGCAGCTAAAGAGGGCAGGGAAGTAGTACTTACAGGAAGTCCACGCATGCAGGAGCGACCAGTTAAACTACTGGTTGAGGCACTTAAAAGTATAGGAGCAGATATTTCTTATGAAAAGGAGCAGGGTTTTCCCCCGCTAAGGATAAAAGGGAAAAAACTTAGCAAAGATGAGGTAGTGGTGCAGGCAAATATCAGTAGTCAGTACATTTCGGCGTTAATGTTAATTGCACCTTCACTTCCTAACGGACTACAGATCAGGCTGGATGGACAAATTACTTCCGCACCATATATTTCCATGACGCTGGAGATATTACACCACGCTGGGATTAAGGGTGAATTTAAGGATAACAGAATAAAAATTGAACCGGAAGAAAGCCTGTCTTCAAAAACGATCAATATCGAGTCAGACTGGAGTTCAGCATCTTATTTTTACAGTATCGCTGCCATTTGTGATGAAGCAGAGCTAAAATTATCCAATTATCGTAAAACCAGCCTTCAGGGGGATTCGTGTTTGGCAGAAATATATAGTCAGCTGGGAGTGGAAACAGAATATGAGAATGATTCCATTATTCTGAAGAAAAAACCCTGTAAAAAGCCAAAGAGAATTGCTGAAGATCTTCAGAATTCGCCGGATATTGCCCAGACGATTGCTGTAACCTGTCTAGCTTTGGGAATTGAATGTCAGTTAACCGGTTTACATACGCTGAAGATCAAAGAAACCGATAGATTAGTCGCTTTAAAGAACGAAATTGAAAAATTTGGGGCAAAAGTGGACATTACGAACGACAGTCTAAGATTGCATCCGGTAAAAATTTTTAATGAAGGGGCTTCTGTGGCGACTTATAACGATCATAGAATGGCAATGGCATTTGCACCGCTGGCGCTTAAAGTGCCGTTTAGGGTTGAAGATGCAATGGTGGTTTCAAAATCCTATCCAGATTTTTGGGAAGATCTGGAAAGCCTGGGATTTGATGTGCAAAGAGAAGGTTGATAATTACCAATTTTTGACCTGTAGTCCCGCCACGAATCCACAAATAATTTTTAAATGCTTCCGCGGAAAGTTTTTTTATTAGGATCGTGATTCTTGCCTCCTGTTTCATGGTTCAGTTTAAGATGAACGCTACAAAATGGCAATTATCGGCCTTGAGTAGGTACTGGTTCTTCAGAAAAACCCTGAAGTTCTTTTGTTATTCACAATGGAAATTAAGAAGAGGCTGAAAAATGGTGATTTTAGGCCTTTATATTTTTCAGGAGCAGGTTGTAAAATCTCAAATGGAATCTTTGTCACAAATTTCTGCTGAAAATCATAAGTTGTAATGGTTTATCACGCATCCTGGTTCTTGTCTCCTGTCTCCTGTCTCAATTTAAGAATAGCCTTCAAAATGGCAATTTTCGGCACTATTTCCTTCCGAAGAAATCATTTTTTAAATAAAGTGCTATTTACTTGACAACCCCTATGTTGAGGTTGTATATTTGCCCCCTTTAAAAATTCAACTATGGGAATGAAACTTTCACACTTCAATTTTGAACTTCCAAAAGAACTTTTGGCTGAATATCCTTCAGAAAACAGGGATGAGGCAAAGCTAATGGTGCTAAACAGGAAGGATCAAACTATTGAACACAGGCAATTTAAGGACCTGATAGAGTATTTTGATCCGCAGGATGTAATGGTACTTAACAATACCAAAGTGTTTCCTGCAAGACTTTTTGGAAACAAGGAAAAAACCGGAGCCAGGATCGAAGTGTTCCTTTTAAGGGAGTTAAATCCTGAAACCAAGCTTTGGGATGTGTTGGTGGACCCGGCAAGAAAAATTAGGATTGGGAACAAGTTATACTTTGGCGATGACGAAAGTCTTGTTGCAGAAGTTATTGATAATACAACTTCCAGGGGTCGTACATTAAGGTTTTTGTATGACGGTTCTTATATAGACTTCAGAAAAAAATTGAATGAATTGGGGGAAACTCCGCTTCCAAAGTATATCAAACGAGAGGTAGAAGCTTCAGATGAGGAACGTTACCAGACGATATATGCGAAAAAGGAAGGTGCTGTTGCGGCACCTACTGCAGGATTACACTTTTCTAAGCACCTGTTAAAGCGTCTTGAAATTAAAGGAATTGATTTTGCTGAAGTTACGCTTCATGTTGGATTGGGAACTTTTAGTCCGGTAGAAGTGGAAGATCTTTCCAAGCACAAAATGGACAGCGAAGAAGCTTTTATTGAAGGTCCGGCAGTAGAAACAATTAATAAGGCGAAAACGGAAAGACGTAAAGTTTGTGCTGTTGGTACAACAGTGATGAGAGCTTTGGAAAGCTCAGTTTCTTCAAACCTTACACTTAATGAGTTTGGAGGCTGGACCAATAAATTTATTTTCCCTCCTTACGATTTTAGTATTGCTAATTGTATGATTACTAACTTCCATACTCCAAAATCTACGCTTTTAATGATGGTTTCTGCTTTTGCAGGACACGACTTCATGAAAAGAGCTTATGATGAGGCTGTGAAGGAAGGATATAAATTCTATACTTACGGAGATGCTATGTTGATTTTATAGCGTTTTAAATAATAATTTGAAAAAGACCCCACAGGTTTCTGAAACCTGTGGGGTCTTTTGTATTTTTGCAGCGTGAAAAACGAAAAGAAAGACATACGGGCTTTAACCAAAAAGCAACTTCAGGAATTCTTTGTCTCCCAGGGAGATAAATCCTTTAGAGGAAGCCAGGTTTATGAGTGGTTATGGAACAAAAGTGCGCATACTTTTGAAGAAATGACCAACATTTCCAAAGAGACCCGTGAGATGCTGAAGAATAATTTTGTTATTAATCATATTCGGGTAGACCAGATGCAGCGCAGCAGCGATGGCACGATTAAAAATGCCGTAAAGTTACACGACAGCCTCACTGTAGAGTCTGTACTTATTCCTACGCCTAAACGTACTACTGCCTGTGTTTCTTCTCAAGTTGGTTGTAGCCTTGATTGCCAGTTTTGTGCAACGGCTAAGTTAAAACGAATGCGCAATCTTAATCCGGATGAGATCTATGATCAGGTAGTAGCCATAGATAACGAAAGCCGGCTTTATTTTGATAAACCTCTTTCTAACATTGTTTTTATGGGAATGGGCGAGCCTTTGATGAATTACAACAACGTGATGAAAGCTGTTGAGAAAATTACTTCTAAAGAAGGTCTGGGAATGTCTCCTAAAAGAATTACCATTTCAACTTCTGGCGTTCCAAAGATGATTAAAAAACTTGCTGATGATGAAGCGAAGATAAAGCTTGCAGTGTCATTACATTCGGCTATAGATGAGGTGCGGACGAAGATTATGCCTTTTAACGAAACTTTTCCGCTGAAGGACTTAAAAGAGTCTTTGGAATACTGGTACGCTAAGACGAAGAGCAGAATTACATATGAATATATCGTTTGGAAAGATATTAATGATAATCGCGTAGCGGCCCAGGCATTGGTGGATTTCTGTAAAGCGGTTCCCTGTAAGGTAAATTTGATTGAATATAATCCTATAGATGACGGACATTTCCAGCAAGCATCTGCTGAGGCTACTACCATGTATCAGCACATGCTCGAAAGAAACGGAATTACCGTTACCGTAAGGCGTTCCAGGGGTAAGGACATAGATGCAGCCTGTGGTCAACTCGCAAATAAATCGGCTTAATCTACGGGGATTAAAAGCAGTAGGATTTCCGCATAAAAAGTTATCTTTGCTCACTGCTTTATGAAGGTAATTTCCCAAATAAAACTTCCGGTGGAAAAGGAGATGGAACTTTTTGAAAAAAAGTTCTTTCAGTCCATGTCTTCAAATGTAGCGCTTCTTAACAGGATTACCCATTACATCGTAAATCGTAAAGGCAAGCAGATGCGGCCTATGTTTGTGTTTCTCGTAGCCAAGATGGTTTCCGGCGGCACTGTTAACGAACGGACATATCGCGGTGCTTCAGTAATTGAACTTATCCATACCGCCACACTGGTTCACGACGATGTTGTGGATGATTCTAACCGAAGGCGGGGTTTTTTCAGTATTAATGCGTTGTGGAAGAATAAAATTGCTGTTTTAGTTGGAGATTACCTGCTCTCCAAAGGGTTACTGTTGTCTATCGATAATAATGATTTTGACCTTCTGAAGATAATTTCGGTTGCGGTAAGAGAGATGAGTGAGGGTGAATTATTGCAGATTGAAAAGGCAAGGCGATTAGATATTACAGAAGAAGTTTATTACGAAATTATTCGGCAGAAGACAGCTACTTTAATTGCAGCTTGTTGTAGTCTTGGCGCTGCTTCTGTAAAACCTGATTCTGACGATATGATTAAGATGCGCAGATTCGGGGAGCTTATAGGAATGGCTTTCCAGATTAAGGATGATTTATTCGATTATGGAGAAGCTCAAATTGGTAAGCCTACCGGGATAGATATTAAAGAGCAAAAGATGACGTTACCTCTTATTTATACCCTAAATAATTGCTCGAGTAAAGAGAAATCCTGGCTCATCAATTCAGTCAAAAGGCACAATAAAGATAAAAAGCGGGTAAAAGAAGTTATTGAATTTGTTAAAACCAACGGAGGTCTGGAATATGCTGAACAAAAGATGACAGAATTCCAGCAGGAAGCATTATTGCTTCTCGAGGAGTACCCAGCCTCCACTTACCGGGATTCACTTGAGCTAATGGTGAATTACGTAATAGAACGGAAAAAGTAAGGTTAACAACGCCTTTCATTCGATTTCGGTTTTGTTATTTTCACGTTCCAGTTCCTGAAGTTCTTCTTCTACTTTATTATCAATTTTCTCTGCGCCTTCTTTAAGTTTACGTCCGGCTTCACGTGTATTCTCTTCTATATCTTCACCTATGGCTTCAACCGCTTCTTCAGTCTTCTCCTGAGTACTTTCACGACAGGAATATAAAAAGCAGGACACGGCCACTATAAAAACTAAAAATACTTTTTTCATTGTTGTGTTTCTATTAAAAGTAAAAAGCCATTCCGATATCAGAATGGCTTTAGAAAATATTAGTTCAAACGAGGATTACATCTCGTCAGTTCCTTCTACTTCTGCTTCTACTTCGTTACCAGCTTCCTCGGTAGCATTCTCGATGTCTTCACCAGCTTCTTCAGCAGACTCTTCGATGTCGTTACCAATTTCTTCCATATCGTTTTCTACATTTTCTTCTGTAGTTTCTCTACAAGAATAAATAGAAAGAGACATTGTTGCTACTGCGAATAATAAAAATAATTTTCTCATTGTAATATTTGTTTAATTAGTTGAAGCAACAAATTTAAACTATTTTTTAATTATGCAATAGGCTCTTTTCACTTAAATATTTCCAGTACCGTCTGGGAACATGTTGGAGGTGAAGCTTAGTGTTTTTTCTTGATACAATGTTGGTACTTTTAAAATATTGTTGCCACAACTGTTGAAACTCTATCTCTTTAGGATCTAAAGCCTTGCTATTACTGGCATTTATGTTCATGTCCTGGTTAAATTGTAAGGCTATGTGGTTAACTTCCTGAAGGTCATAATATAACCCATATTTCCTTGTGATATCGTAAATGATCCATTTTTGATCGGCATATCTTTTTTTAAAATGTTCCTGGATAAGAGGTAAAACATTAAAATCAGGTTCAATACAGGCAAAATATATTTGATCCTTAGTCAGCTTAAACCGTACAAAAGCCTCCATGCGATGTTTTTCTCTGCCGACCTTTTTAGCTGTCTGAGCAATTTTCAAAACTTGTGGATTACTATAATCGGAATCAATCTGATGCTTACTTTTAAAAACGTACTGCAGGTATTTTAATATAGTAAGCTCAATTCCTGGTTCTTCACTAAGGAATGCGCGGTAGAGATTCCTTCTTCCGGCGGCTGAACATCTTTCTTTTATAGCCAAAGCAACCCTTGCGGCTTTAGCTTCATCTGTAATGATATTTTGAAGTTGGCTGAACAATAATTCTGTTGCCCTTTGCTCCTGTTGAATGTCCACCACTTCAAGCTTTTCTTCATACGTGGTAAAGACACATGTAAGAAATCCCGTAAAAGTTCCATCATAGCTTAAAATAATCTTCATGAGTCGAAAATTGACAATTGCGGACTATAATTCTTTTTAAATTTGCTGCTTGAGTTTTTAAGTATTAAACCTTTAATTTTTTCTGAAGAAAGATCTTTCGTCTCCCACCCATGTGAATTACAAACAATAAAATATTTTGCGCGATTGAGGGCAATTCCAATCTTTCTAAGATGTTCCCAATTTAAACAGCGATGTTTACGGGCATTAATAATTTTATGAACCGATTTTAGCCCAATTCCCGGGACACGTGCCAGCAATTGTTTTTCAGCTTTATTTATATCTACAGGAAAAAGGTGCATGTTGCGAAGCGCCCAGCTTAATTTGGGATCAATATCTGTATCTAAATTTTTATGTTCTTCATTTAATAGTTCTCTTATGTCAAAGCCGTAAAAGCGGAGCAGCCAATCTGTTTGATAAAGACGGTTCTCCCGCAACATGGGAACGGCAGAGGTGAGAGCTGGCAGTCGGGGATCGGTGGTAACCGGCACATAGCCGGAATAGTAAACCCTTTTCATTTCATATTTTTTGTAAAAGTAGGTAGCAGTGTACATAATGTCCCTGTCTGTCTCTCCTGTGGCCCCAACAATCATTTGTGTGCTTTGTCCCGCAGGAGCATATTTTGGTGTGGATTTTAAGATTTTACTCTCTTCGCGATTTTTTGTAATTGCATTTCTAACCTTACGCATAGGTTTCATGAAATCTTCATGTTTCTTATCTGGAGCCAAAAGTTTTAAACCGGAAACCGTAGGTATTTCAATGTTAACGCTCAGCCTGTCTGCATATAAACCGGCTTCCTGCATAAGCTCATCACTTGCTCCAGGTATGGATTTGAGATGAATGTACCCGTTAAAATTCTCTTCTAATCGAAGCTTTTTAGCAACCAAAATAAGGCGTTCCATAGTATAATCAGCATCTTTAAAAATTCCTGAACTAAGAAATAGACCTTCAATATAATTGCGTCGGTAGAAATTAATAGTAAGATCTACTACTTCCTGCACTTTAAAGGCGGCACGTTTTATATCATTGCTTTTACGGGTGACGCAATAAGCACAATCAAAAATACAATGGTTAGTAAGAAGAATTTTGAGCAGAGAAATACACCTGCCATCTTCTGTATAGCTGTGGCAAATCCCCATTCCTGAAGAATCTCCGAGCCCATTTCCTTTGTTTTTACGAATACTACCACTGCTGGAGCAGGAGACGTCATACTTAGCCGCATCTGCAAGGATGGACAATTTTTCCTTAATTCTATCAAAATTCATTTCTCATAGCAATTTTTTCAAAAATAGGAATAAATCCAACATAATGGAAATAATCCTTTTAATAAAAATATTGTTTTACCTTATCAGAATTTAAGATAGTGGTAAAGAAGGAGGAGTGTTAAATAATTATACGTCATAGAAATGCCGACAATATTTTAGGACCGAAAATGTGGAAAAACAGAGCGTCTCTTTGGGAGCAAATAATTATGATAAAAAATTTTACTGAAAAGGATCTGATGTTGGAAGTAGATTTAAGTGGTAATTCTGAATATAATATTTTATATTCGCACCCAGAAACGAGAAAGTATGAGTCTACAGGATGAAGTAATGGTTGAGATGAAAGCGGCGATGCGGGCTAAAGATAGTACGAAACTGGAAGCTCTTAGGGCTGTAAAGAGTGCTATTCTTCTGGCAAATACTGATAGCGCTTCTAAGGATGGTCTGAACGAGGATGAAGAGCTTAAACTCTTGCAGAAACTTGTAAAGCAGCGTAAGGAGAGTGCTGCTATTTACCGGGAGCAGGGGAGAGAAGATCTGGCTGAACCTGAAGAAAAGCAGGCAGAAGTAATTGAGAATTTTCTTCCAGAGCAAATGAGTGAAGCAGAAATTGAATTAAAAATAGAAGAGATTATACAGAACACCAATGCGAGCGGAATGCAGGATATGGGAAAGGTGATGGGAATGGTTTCAAAAGAACTTGCAGGAAGGGCAGACGGTAAAACCATTTCTTCTATTGTAAAAAGCAAATTGAGTAAATAAAAATAACGGCCCCGTGGCGCAACTGAATAGCGCATCAGATTTCGGCTCTGAGGGTTGGGGGTTTGAATCCCTCCGGGGTCACCAAAGCTAATAACCATTAGCACCAAAACCACGCAAATCTTAGGATTAGCGTGGTTTTTTAGGTTTTGGAGATTTTTTTATTTGAATCAATTTGATTTCAAATGGGAACTAAAAGGTTTCCTGCTTTTCAAAATGTAACTTAAGGTCACATTTTAAAAATTTAAGTTGAACTTGTATTGTTGTTGAATTCATCTAGATAATTGTTTAATTGAAAAAATAACTGGACTTACCCTATTAGTTTGGAAGTAAGTTGAGTTAAAAGTTGTAATCCGAACCAAGCAAGGCTGTCACTAGTTAACGGTAATTATCGCTCTATTTAACAGAAAGGTTATTAGGTAGGCTTTAAGCGATAACCTCACTACTGAAGATACTATTAGAAAAGCTTGGAATATGGCCATAAATCACAGCGCTAGAACAACCTCTGATAAGGTATTCAATATGCAAGCCATAGATTTACCAGCATCCTCCACACGATAATAGCTTGATAAAAGGAGTTCATCAGCCGAAAAGGAAACTGCTGGGACAATGTCGTAGCAGAAACATTTTTAAATCCTTAAAAGTTTAATGGGTTTATAGGAACAGGTTTAACCTGAGATCTGAATCAGAATTATTCATTTTCCTTGGATCGAGACCTGATACAATAACAGAAGAAGACATTCTTATTAGGACAGAGTTATTAAAGATTTTCAGTTAAATATGTATAATTACAACCGAGCAGCTTAGTGAATACCTTAAAGTTCCGCTTTGTTTTGCAAGTCAACTTCCATATAAACGAGAAGAACTGCACGATCAATTTGAAGGAAATAATATCCTTTTCAGGTTTGTTTCTATCAAGAATATTCTTCAGAAAAACAGTATTAGATAATGAAAAATGTTAAAATAATAGCATTTTTAGCTGTTTTGTCACTATTAAATTTCATGAAGATCATTTAGCAATAAATTTAACATTTAAATATTGTTACGATAACCATTTCTTAAACTGACTGAACACCTTGGTTTTATAAAATTTTTCAGTCTCTTAATTCATCTGTTTTCGTTTGATTATTAGTAGTTTTTCTTCGATTTTTTAGCAATGTAACATAGCGGAAACAATTTGTTACATAAGAATAGAGGTGCCAGGGGATTAAAAAATATATTTGAAAAGAGATTATTGTGTTATTTTTACATTTTTTGATTTTTTAAGTTAAAGAATACTAAAAAGTTTCATAAATTTATTTCGCTTTCTGGACTGAAGGCGGCGTTTTCTACAAAGATATCTGAGCAAAGGAACTGAAATAGAAAAGCACCCAAATATTATTTTAAAACGGCTAAATAATGGTAAAATTTCAACTCATTCAACAATTGCGGCGTCCATACATTATTAGTGACCAAAAAGGAGGCTCCAGCTCTGCTTTGAGCAAATCAGCTTTTTCATTTATTACTAAAACGTAATAGGTTAAACAAAGGATTAATAATTATGATACAGCATCTTTTCAATCAAGTCTTTAAATATTTTATAATATGAGAATAAGATTATTACAGTTTCCATATCTGGCGAAGTTGATGGTCGTCGGGCTATTAGTTGAATTTTTGTTTTCTTCTGCCATCTACGCTAATAATAATGAGCGAAGAAGTGAAGGAGAACAGCAACAAACAATTAGTGGAATAGTTACATCTTCTGAGGATAATCTAGGTCTTCCAGGCGTAAATGTTATAGTAAAAGGAACCTCTATAGGAACTATAACAGATATGGAGGGTTTTTATGAAATCACTGTGCCTGAGTCGGCGACTACCTTAACATTTAGTTTTGTAGGATTTCAAACCTTGGAGAGGGAAATAGGGAATGATTCCGAGATTAATGTTGTTATGGAGACCGATCAGAGTGCGCTTGAAGAAGTGGTAATAGTGGGATATGGGACCCAGAAGAAGGAAACTGTTGTGGGTGCCGTTTCTCAAACTAATAGTGAAGTTCTGGAACGTACCGGTGGAGTATCCGATATTGGTGCTGCATTGACGGGTGCGCTACCTGGATTAGTAACTTCTGCCAGTACAGGTATACCCGGTGGGGAAACTCCGCAAATTGTGATTAGGGGACAAAATAGCTGGAATGGTACATCTCCTTTGATTTTGGTGGATGGAGTAGAACGCCCAGGATTTTTTACTAACATGTCTATTAGTTCGGTTGAATCAATATCTGTTTTAAAAGATGCTTCGGCTACTGCGGTATTTGGTTCCCGGGGTGCCAATGGGGTAATCATTGTAACAACAAAAAGAGGGCTCACGGGTGCGGCAGAAATCACGGCCAATTTTAGTTCAACGATGAAGGTGGTTTCTAAATTGCCTGGTAAATACGATGCTTACGATGCTATTGGGCTTAGAAACAGGGCAATTGAATATGAACTTTCCGACAATCCCGCTAGTTGGGGTGATATAATACCTGAAGAAACCAGGTATAAGTATCTTAATCCCGCCAGTCTCGAGGAAAGTGAACGTTATCCCAATGTTGATTGGCAAGAGATCTTATTTAAGGATTATGCTATGGCATATAATGCTAACTTAAACATCCGTGGAGGTACAGATTTTGTTAAATACTTTGCTACACTCGATTTTCAGAATGAAGGGGATTTGTTCCGGGATTTCGATAATAACAGGGGTTATGATCCTGGTTATGAGTATAACCGCTTGAATTTCAGGAGTAACTTAGATTTTCAGATTACGCCTACTACAAAACTCCGAACAGATTTAGGGGGTACCTATGGTGTTCGGAGGAGTCCTTGGGGTGGGGGTAATGATTATGGTTTCTGGGATGCCGCTTATCGCGGTGATCCAACCCTATTTATGCCACAGTATTCAGACGGTATCTATGGGTATTATGCTCCTAATATTCAAAAAGGGTATAACTCTGTGCGGATCTTGTCCATTAGTGGAGTAGAAAAGCAAACTACTGCCCGTATCTCAACGACTTTTGTCCTGGACCAGGATTTAAGTATGATATTGGAAGGTTTAAATTTCAATGGAACTTTGGCTGTGGATAATACCTTCTTAGAAGGTGAAAGGGGGGTAAATGACTTGTACAACGACGCCCAGGAAAAGTGGATTGATCCCGAAACCGGGCGGGTAGTTCTTGCCGAGGGTGTAAGTTCTACCACAGGGCTTGATTTTTATACCCCTGGACCACAATGGTCACCTGTGAGTGGGAATATTATTGTTGATCAGGGTCAGGAAGTCCCACTTCGTAGGATCTTCTATCAATTAAAACTGGATTATGCAAATACCATTGCAGAAGATCACAACTACAATCTTATGGGGCTTATGAATCGCCAGAAAGATGCCATTGGTAATGGAATTCCAGCATATCGTGAAGACTGGGTTTTCCGGGCCACCTATAATTATAAAAGCAAATATATGCTGGAGTATAATGGTGCCTATAATGGTTCAGAAAAATTTGCTCCTGAATACCGGTTTGCCTTCTTCTCTTCAGGAGGGCTGGGATGGATGGTAACCAATGAAGAATTTATGGATTCGTTTTCATTCCTTGATATGCTAAAACTGCGTGCCTCTTATGGAGAAGTAGGAGACGACAATATAGGTGCAAGGTTTCTTTTCATGGATGAATGGGGATATGGAGGAAATTCTCAACTTGGATTAGTTGGCGAGGGTGGTGAGCGAAGCCCTTATGCATGGTACACTCAGGAACAGGTAGGGAATCCTTTTGTTCGTTGGGAGACGGTATATAAATATAACTTGGGTATGGATTTCGGGATATTTAAGGGTCTTTTTGATGGATCCATAGACGTCTTTCGAGATAACCGGATAGATATCCTGATGGCAGGTGACAGAGCGGTGCCTTCCTATTTTGGTGCAGATGCTCCTGCAGCCAACCTCGGGCGCGTGAGGACCCAGGGTTATGAAATAACCTTAGGCGTTAATCATACCTTTGCCAATGGATTGAACTTATGGGCCGACTTTACCATGACGCATGCAAAGGATGAGATACTTGATCGGGATGATCCCGCATTGTTACCCGATTATCAAAAGCAGGCGGGATATGCACTGGGACAGACCCGGACTCATATCGCAAGCGAATATTACAATACCTGGGACGAACTATATGCGAGCACAGTTCACAATACCAATAACCTCAATAAAATCCCTGGAAACTACCAGATCCTTGACTATAATGGAGACGGAATAATTGACACTTTTGATTCGGCCCCTTTTGGCTATTCCGGTATACCCCAGAATACTTTTAGCACCAATGTAGGATTTGGATGGAAAGGCTTTACCGCATTTGCACAGTTCTACGGAGTAAATAATGTTACTCGGAATGTATCTCTTACCAGTCTTGGAAATCAATCAAATACGGTTTTTGAGCAGGGTACCTTCTGGTCCAAAGATGTTCCAAATGCCGATACGCCCATGCCGCGTTGGAGTTCAGTTCCTCCCGGAAACTTTATGGGGCACCGGTATTATTACGACGCTTCATACCTTCGCCTGAAGAATGCAGAAATCGCTTACCGATTCGACTCTGAAGCAGTGAGTAGGTTTGGTCTTCAAAACCTGCGGGTGTATATAAATGGCAATAACCTTTTGCTGTGGACTGAAATGCCTGACGATCGTGAATCGAACTTTTCGGGAATAGGTAATCAAGGAGCTTACCCTACGGTTAAAAGGTTTAACCTGGGATTAAATATGACATTTTAAATTTGTTTGTTATGAAAATATATATAAGAACTATTGTTAGGAGCAGCTTTTTTATAGCAATGCTCATGATGGTCTCCTGTGAGGACTATCTGGAAAGAACGCCAGATTCGGTTATATCAGAAGAGACTGCCTTTCGAAATTTTCAAAATTTTCAGGGATTTACAGAAGAGCTTTATATGGCCGTTCCAAACTTTACTACCAGTTACTGGACTTCTTCGTGGAACTGGGGAGACGATGAGATCCAATCTCCTGGTCCTAACTTTCACTTTGGGGTGAAAATTGAAAATGGCGACTTCTGGGGTTGGCAAGCAGAGCATGACGGCTGGGGTGCCGGATGGATGGATGGGAGTGCTGAAACCAATGGAGGTGCTCATGATGGAGGCTTGTGGCCGCTTGCCTGGTATGGAATTAGAAAGGCAAATATTGGTTTAGCCAACCTGGACCTCATGACAGATGCTACAGAGGAAGAAAGAAGGCTTATTGAAGGACAACTGCTATTTTTCAGGGGTTGGTTTCATTTTCAGTTGATCCAGTACTTTGGAGGCATGCCTTACATCGATGAAGTGCTCCCTTCTGATGAACAAATTTGTGAGCCCCGTCTAAGTTACCATGAGAGTGCGGAATTGGTTGCAGCAGATTTAAGGGCAGCTGCTGATCTTTTGCCGATTGATTGGGACAATACAGTGGCAGGTAGGCGAACACTTGGAAAAAATGATTTGCGCATCAACAAGATAATGGCCCTCGGTTATTTAGGGAAAGACCTTCTTTGGGCTGCCAGTCCCTTAATGAATTATGAATCTACTGGAAGCAAGAGTTATAATCAGCAATTTGCCCAGCGTGGGGCATCTGCATTCGGAGAATTATTGTCCCTGGTCGAAAGTGGGCAAACTCAATATGAATTGCTTCCTTTTGAAGACTATAGTGATAATTTTTATACAACCGGACAGAACTGGGCTATCCCAGGTGGTACGGAAGCTATTTTCCGCCCTACTTATGTTTCGGCTAATGCTTCAAACTGGAGAATTAGTGGTCAATATTTGCCTTCTGTAGTGAATGATCACGGGGATCCTGCTAGATTTTATCCTACAGCCAATTATGTTAGCTTCTATGGGATGGCCAATGGAATGCCTTTGCCGGATGATATAACCCAGGCCGATCCTGAATCAGGATATGATCCTGAACATCCCTGGGAAGGGCGTGATCCACGTTTTTATCATGATATTCTTTATGATGGGGTGCAGGTTGTCGAGGGATCCATACCTCCAAGCGAGGAAAACCCAGAGCAGCTTCGCTATGCGAGTCTGTACACTGAAGGAGCTTACCGCGATGTCGTTAATGGAAGCCGTACGGGTTATGTTAATAATAAATTTATTCCGTTAACAGCGAACAGATTTGACCGAAAGTTTGATTATGGTTATGCCCTCCACCTTATGGTGCCTTATATGCGTCTGGCCGATGTTTACCTGATGTATGCCGAGGCTACCGCAGTTAGCTCTGGCCCCAATAATACTGCGGGAGGTTTTAATCTAACAGCAGTGGAAGCGGTGAATGTCATCCGGTCCAGAGCTGGTGTAGATCCGGTACATAGTAACTTTACTGGTTCTTTAGAGGCTTTTTTGCCTGAATTGAGACGTGAACGTGCCGTGGAATTGGCCTTTGAAAGACACCGCTTTAATGATCTTCGTCGTTGGTTGTTGTTAACTGAACTTCCTTATACCATTAAAACGTCCCATGAATTTGACCGTGCAGCATCCTTTGATCATGAAACCCCCAGGGAAAACCATGTGGTGAATCTTAGGGAAGAGCTCATTCTGGAACGTGATTTTTCCGAAAAACATTATTGGCTGCCATTAAAAGTATCGGATGTGAGTATATGTCCTGAGTTTCACCAAAATCCGGGATGGTAGCGGGTAAATAGAATGGTTTATATTTTAAGTGTAAAATGATCTTAACGACGAAACATTAACTAATGAAACAAATAACGCTAAAAATTATTTTGTGCACTCTTATTGCTCTACTTCCAGTAATAAGTAGCGCACAAACTGCCACAAAAATAGATTTAACCACGGTTGTCCGGACAGAGCAGGGATTGCCCGTCCAGGGGGCTATTGTAAGAAGTGAGCAGGATGATATTTCAACACAGACGGATAGTCTCGGAATTTTTTCCCTGGAGGTATCTTCTAATGCTACCCTATCTGTTAATACAGCTGGCTATGGAACTAAATTTGCCACCGCAACTCCCGGCCTGCAAGAGATTGTTTTGGACTCTGATTTGGAGCTGGTTCAGGTAGCTTACCAAAAGGAGGAAAAGGAAGACCTGTTGGGTGGTATATCATATATTAATATTCCTGAATTACTGGATAAAAACTATATCACTTATCCTCTGGACAATATGGAAGCCTTAGTGCCAGGTTTTCATGGAAATCTTTGGGGGATGAACGAGTACCTGGTGCTCATAGATGGCGTACCTCGTGATATAGGTAGTGTGCAACCCACCGCAATTGATCAGATTAGTTTTCTTAAGGGGGTTTCCGCTGTAGCGTTGTACGGCAGCCGTGCTGCCAAAGGTGCCGTACTTATCACCACAAAAGGTGGGCATATAGGTGAACAGACAGTTGATGTTCGGGTGAATGCGGGCCTCTTTGCCCCGCGGAGCTTTCCAAAATATCTTGGATCTGCGGAATATATGACGCTGTATAATGAAGCACGGAATAATGATGGTCTTGGATCCCTATATTCCGAGGAAGAAATCTACCACCATTCCGCGGGAACAAATCCTTACCGCTACCCTAATTTGGACTATTATACGGACGATTACCTGCAAAGCACCTATAGCCGATATGATGGCACGATGGAAATAGCTGGTGGTAACGAGGTGGCCCGTTACTATACCAATTTGGGTTTTATGACAGAAGGTTCGTTGCTGAATTTTGGTGAAGCAGAGAACAATAAGAATCAACGGTTCAACGTCCGCGGAAACGTAGATATGAATTTAAATGATAATATCTCTGCCCATGTGGACTTAGCTGCAATATTCACAAATAACGTAGGAGTTAACGCTGACTACTGGGGTGGTGCCGCTAACTTAAGGCCACACCGGTTTACTCCGTTTATACCAATCAGTATGATTGAAGAAAATGATGAGGCTTCATGGGATCTGATAGAAGGGACGGATAATTTAATAGGCGGGCAGTACCTGCTTGGAGGTACGCAGCTGGATCAAAGTAATCCAATTGCCGATATTTATGCCGGGGGTTCTAATACATACATCAGCCGTCAATTCCAGTTTAATGCCGGTGTTGATGCTGACCTCCAAAATCTTTTAAAGGGATTGTCTTTTAGTTCTTTGTTTGGGATAGATTATGCCACGTCATACAATCAATCCTTTAATAATGAATATTCAGTGTTTGAACCGTCCTGGACCAACTATGCAGGAACTGATATGATAAGTTCGCTTACCCGTTATGGACAGGATATTAGTTCGGGGGACTTAAATGTTAGCAACAGCTTATACCGCCAGACACTGGCTTTTTCTGGACAATTGAACTATGAAACCGTAATTGAAGATGACCACGATTTCTCTGCAATGTTGATTGCCGGAGGCTTCCAACGATCGCAATCTGGGGTCTACCACGGCGTGAATAATGCGAATCTTGGATTACATTTGGGCTATGACTATAAAAATAAATATTACGCCCAATTTAGTGGTGCAATGATATACTCTACTAGAGTGCCTGAAGACAACCGGACTGCATTCTCTCCTACAGCATCGTTGGGCTGGAGAATTAGTGAAGAAGACTTTTTAGCCTCTTCATCTGTTGTAGATAACCTGAAGTTATCTGTGTCTGCGGGTATATTACATACAGATTTAGATATTTCAGATTACTACCTATATGAATCAATCTATACACAAACTGATGGAGCCTGGTACGGGTGGGCAGATTTATCTGCGCCCGCACGAAGTACCGACTCGCGCCGTGGAGCAAATCCTAATCTGACTTTACCAAAGCGGGAAGAAGTAAGCGTGGGTCTTGATGCTTCATTATTCAATAATTTGTTGGTCTTAAACGGGAATGTTTTTGTGAGCAAAATGACTGGTCTTGTAGATCAACTTTCCGTTTTATATCCTAGTTATTTTGAAACGGGTTATCCAAATTCATCTTTTATCCCCTATACCAATTATAATGAAGATATACGTAAGGGTTTTGATTTTGGTCTGACCCTGCAGGAACGAACCGGGCAGGTGGACTGGACGGTTGGATTGGTAGGAACTTATTATACAACCGAAGCTTCCAAACGGGCCGAATTTTTTGAGAATGAATATCAGAACAGGCAGGGGAGACCTGTGGATGCCATCTGGGGTCTGGAAAGTGATGGCTTCTTTGAAAGCTCTGACGATATTACCAATTCACCAGAATCGGCATTTGGAGAAGTGCAGCCAGGTGATATTAAATACGTAGACCAAAATGCAGATGGCTTAATTAATGCACAGGACGAGGTATACCTTGGAAGAGGCGGTTGGTCTGGATCTCCTTTTACCGGGGGAATTAACCTGACGGCGAAGTACAAGAATTTTACCTTCTTTGCAATGGGAGTGGGCCGTTCGGGCGCAATAGGTATGAAAGATAATGATTATTTCTGGGTAAATGGCCAGGATAAATACTCTGAGGTTGTTAGGGATCGTTGGACAGAAGCAACTATGGAAACAGCTACGTATCCACGGCTGACCACCGGTGGCGGTAATAATAACTTCCGGAATTCAGATTTCTGGGAATACAGTACCAACCGTTTTGATTTGGCCCGGGTTCAGGTTTCTTATACATTCCCGGAAACTATGATTAATGGCAATTTCCTTCAGGAATTTGGAGTGTACGTGAATGGAGCTAATCTATTAACGATTGCGTCCAATAAGGACATCATGGAATTGAATATTGGAGGTGCTCCTCAGACACGTTTTTTCAATGTTGGTGTTAAAGCATTATTTTAAGAAATTTAAAAATTTTATTATGTATAAGAAAATACTGTTTTTTGTTTTGGTTGTGCTGGCGCTGTCTTCTTGTGAGAAGGACTTTTTGGAGCCAGCTATTGAAAACAATCGAGACCTGAACGATATTCAGGATGAGCCAGCTTTTGCACTGGGGCTGCTATATAATGGTTACACCAGGCTACCTGGAGGTTTTTCCTTCAATGAAATGGCCACTGATGATGCGGTGAGTAGTGACGAAGATAACACATATTCTAATATGGCCACAGGGCAATGGGCTTCCAATTTTAACCCCGTTGGGCAGTGGCAAAATTCCTTTTCAGCAATCCAGTACTTGAACTTGATGCTTTCTAAGGCAGATACTGTTACTTATGCCGAAAATCCCGCAGTTAATCAAATGTTCAAGGATCGCACTAAAGGGGAAGTATATGGATTACGCGCTTATTTTATGCACAGACTCCTTGAAGCACATGGTGGTATGGCTGGGGGACAACTCCTTGGAGTTCCTATAATGCTTGAACCACAAGATGCCTCTACAGACTTTTCCAGCTTTCAGCGGGCTACTTTTGAGGAAGGTATGCAGCAAATATATAGTGACATAGAAAAAGCCATAGACCTGCTACCGTTAGACTCTGAGGATATTGGTAGTGAATCTGAGATCCCGGATAAATATCTGAATATGGATGCGGATGTGAATGATTATAATCGGGTTTTAGGAAAGACTAATCGGCTGCGTATGACAGAACGCATTGCTCTGGCAATCCGTTCAAGAGCATCCTTGTTGGCGGCAAGTCCTGCCTTTAATCAAGGTACAACCACTACATGGGAGGATGCGGCTAACTATGCGGCAGATGTGTTAGATATAAACGGAGGAGTTGGAGGTCTTACTCCCGATGGACTGACCTGGTACAACGATGGAGGAGTAATTGATAATCTTACTGCGGGTGCTAATCCTTCTGAAATCCTCTGGCGTACAAATATGCCCGGGCCAAGCAGTGCACTTGAAGAGCAGCTGTATCCACCAACACTCTTTGGAGACGGATTGGTAAATCCCACTCAGAATCTGGTTAGCTCTTTTCCTATGGCCAATGGTTTTCCCATAGATCATATGGAAAGTGGCTACGACGCTAGTAATCCATATACGAATAGAGATCCGCGCCTAATGGAATTTATTGTGGTGAACGGTAGCCAAATGGGACCTTTTGATGAAACTATTATTACCGCAGTTGATGGTGGTACCAATGATGGTCTGAACATAGTGGAATCCTCGACCCGAACAGGTTATTATCTGCGCAAGCTGCTGCGGGAGGATGTGAATCTTGATCCTCAAAGTGTTAATCAACAGAGACATATAAACCCTCTTATTCGCTACACCGAAATCTACCTGAATTACGCAGAGGCTGCTAACGAAGCCTGGGGTCCTGAAGGTACCGGCGGAAATGCTTATTCGGCTTATGATGTGGTTAGAGCCATACGTGAGCGGGCAGGTCTAAGTGCAAATGGAGGTGATACCTACCTTGAATCTATTAAGGGGGATCAGGACGCTATGCGGGAACTAATTAGAAACGAACGAAGATTGGAGCTTAGCTTTGAAGGATTCCGTTTCTGGGATTTGCGCAGGTGGAATGAAGATCTTTCAGAGATGGCATTGGGAGATAGGATTTTAAACGGTAATCATGAAATTATTCCTGTTGAGCCCCGGCTTTATTCCGAATATATGATATACGGACCTATACCTTACAGCGAAATACTTAAGTTCGGCTTCACACAAAATATGGGATGGTAAGCCAGGAAAATCGTATTCGCAGGACTTATATAAATAAAACTGAAAACGCATGAAAAATATAACTAAATTAATCTTGTTCTTGTTCATTCCTTTAATATTCGCTTCATGCGAGAATGAGGATTGGGAATTTCCCGATTTTGAATATCAAACGGTTTACTTTGCTCATCAATATCCTGTAAGGACGATTACACTTGGTGAGGACATTTTTGATACCACACTGGACAATGAGTGGAAATTTGAAATCATGGCCACAACAGGAGGAGTCTACGAGAATGTAAATGACGTTGTTATTGACGTGACAATAGATAACACTTTGGTCGACGGTTTATCTTTTGAAAATGATCGTGAAATAATGGCCATGCCTAACAATTATTATGATATGTCTTCCGATAATATTGTCATTCCTTCGGGAAGTGTGACAGGTGGTGTTGAAGTGCAACTTACGGAAGCATATTTTGCAGATCCATTGTCAATTCAACGTAACTATGTGATTCCCGTGCGAATGACGAACGTGCAACAAGCAGATTCTATTCTGGTAGGAGAACCTCTTTCTGTTGATGCAAGAAGAACACTGGAGAGTGATTGGGTTGTTCAACCTAAAGACTTTGTTCTATATGCTGTTAAATATATAAACCGCTTGCATGGATATTATTTACGCAGAGGTGAAGACGTTATTGTAGGGAAAAATGGAAATACTGAACTTGATCAGACGATTGTAAGAAGTGAAGAATTCGTTGAAGATGATGAAGTAGTTATGCTAGCTACTCAATCTCTGAATGAAATCTTGTTTCCGCTAACTTTTAAAGCTAGTGATGAAACTAATATTAATGTGCCTTTAATATTAACGTTTGATGAAGAAGGAAACATTACGGTAGGAACAAGTTCTAACGAATTTACTGTAACTGGCAGTGGAGAATTCGTTAAGGATGGAGAGGAAAACAGTTGGGGAAATCAGGATCGTGATGCTATTTATCTCAATTACGAGGTTGATCTGGAAAATTTTCATGTTTCCTCTGCAGATACTTTAGTGTTAAGGAATCGGGGGGTAGAAATGGAACTCTTTACTCCTGTACTTGAATAA
Organism: Autumnicola psychrophila; assembly: GCF_031846645.1. NCBI lineage: Bacteria > Pseudomonadati > Bacteroidota > Flavobacteriia > Flavobacteriales > Flavobacteriaceae > Autumnicola > Autumnicola psychrophila. The sequence continues at coordinate 385,016 of NZ_JAVRHN010000001.1, read as the reverse complement.
TCGTTTAAAAATTAAGATCGAAATTGTATGAAAAGTCTATATAAATTAGGGATCTGTGTATTAGGATTATCTATTGTAACCGCCTGCACAGATTATGAACCGCTTGACTTTCAAGTAGAAAAGCCGGAAAGTGTAGCCCTCCAGGAAGAGTTAAATAGCTACGGAGCCTTAAAAACATATATGGGAGAAGAGGCCTCTGACTTCATATTGGGGGGGGCAGTTAACCTCTCAGAATATAATTCTAAGGGGGTAATGTATCGCCTTATTAATTCTAACTTTGAGGAGGTGACGCCGGGATATGGAATGAAACATGGAGCCGTGGTACAAGAAGACGGAAGTTTGAATCTAGCGGGTGTGGAGGAATTTCTCGCAACAGCAAACGGGGCCGGTTTATCTGTTTATGGACATACCCTTGTCTGGCATGCCAACCAAAATGCCGAATATCTGAACAGTACTATTGCGCCAACGGTAGTAGGCGGCGGACCAAGCTGGGATGTGGTTTCTAGCGCTGACTTTGAGACCGATGAGGCAGCAAATTACGAGAGTAACGCAAATGCTATAATGTCTTTTACTGCTGACGGAGAAGGTGCAGACGGTGAAGGGAGGGCATTGACGGTGACCAATGAAGAAGTTCGGGAAAACGATTGGGGAAGCCAGTTCTTTTTTAAGTTTTCTCCGGCTATGGAAGTAGGGGAAGAATACGAACTTACTATGGATGTTCGTTCAGATGCTGATGCTTCCTTTGCTACACAGGCTCATATTCAACCTGGTGAATATAAACATTATGATTTTTTTGGTGCTATTACTTCCTCTCCTGAATGGACTACTTATACCAAAAGGATCATTGTTTCTGAAGAAGTTGCAGGGTCGAGTACTATTGCTTTTAACCTTGGCAATGTTGCCACTACTTATTACTTCGATAACATAAGCTTAAAAAAGTATAACGAGGAGGGCAGTGGTGGTGGTCCGGCATTGGATCCAAGTGTAGTTACCAATTCTGATTTTGAAAGTGGCACCGACGGCTGGGGTGGCTGGGGGAATGGCTCTACCATGGAGCGCTCAGCAGAAGGTGAGGGCTATGGTGATACAGGTTATGCTTTTACCTTTACGAATCCTTCCGCTACGGATTTTTGGGAGGCACAGATTGCCTATGATTTACCGTCATTGGAAATGGAGGCAACTTATGTATTAAATTTTAAAGTAAAGGCAAATACTGCCGGTACTATTCGTGCCGAGCTACAATCACCTGATTATTCAAGTGATGGGTTTGGCTCATTTAATGTATTGGAAGACTGGGAGGAATATACTTTGGAGACGACGATTACCAAAGAGGACCGTTCGCGATTGATTATTAGTTATGGTGATTTTGCAGGAACGATTTATATTGATGACGTGACGCTTTCGCGGGTAAATCCCAATGCGGGGGGTGTTATAGAGAAAACACCTGAAGAAAAGGAGGAGATCATTACTGCCGAAATGGAAAGATGGATAGCGGGCATGATGGAAGTTTCTAACGACTATGTTCACGCCTGGGATGTGGTAAATGAGCCTATGGACGATGGAAATCCATACGAATTAAAAACCGCAGCCAACGATTCAGATATTACTAGTGATGAATTTTACTGGCAGGATTACCTGGGTAAAGATTATGCGGTTAAAGCATTTAATCTGGCCAGGGAACATGGAGATTCTGATGACTTGCTATTTATAAACGATTATAATCTTGAATATAATCTAGACAAGACAAGAGGATTAATTGAATATGTGGAATATATAGAAAGCCAGGGTGCTACAGTAGATGGAATAGGAACACAAATGCATATTAGTATAGATTCTGACAGGGATAAAATAGCAGAAATGTTCCAGCTTCTTGCTGCAACCGGTAAAGTTGTTAAAGTTTCTGAACTGGATGTAAGAACAAACGTCTCTGAACCTACTGAAGAAGTTTTACAGCAACAGGCAGATATGTATAGATATGTGGTAGAGACATATGTACAATACGTACCAGAGTCGCAACAGTATGGAATTACGGTATGGGGAATAACCGATAGCCCGGAGGATGCAAATTGGCTGCCTGGAGAATTTCAGGGATTATGGAATGTAAATCTAAATAGAAAGCCAGCCTACGCTAGTTTTGCCGAAGCTCTCGAAGGTCTGTAAAAATAGAATTTATGCAGAGGGTGCGTCCTTCTTCTTAATTCTGGTAACTTCAATGTTAATTATCGTAGGTTGTTCTGCTGACGACGATCCTTACCGGCAGAAAAGGCAGAAAAAGAAGATGCTATAGAATAAATGAAAATGATAATACAAAAGATGATCCGTCAATGCAAATGGAGTGGCCGTTAAGGACCTCCAGGTTACATGTCGAAAAGAATTCCTGGGGAGAAAAAATGTTGCTTCACGGGGTAAATTTGTGCTGGTTACCAGTCTCATTACAAAGGATATGTAAATAATCCTATTGAGAAAGAAAACCTGGGTTATGCAGCACATATCTATTCTGGTTATTGGGGAGAGGATAGTAATGACCCCGTCACTTTCCGGAGAAATTGTGAGGAAACCATTAAACTTGTTGCAGACATTGCCCCAGTTGCTATTACTGAAATAGACCTGGGTCCCCGATGGATATATTATCTGGGAGAAGGCGGAGTTACTGGCGAAGCCGGTACCTGGGGATTTCGATTTTAAAGCTCTCGCACATAAAAGAAGCAATGTAGGTTTGAATTTACTTGCTCCTGAAAATCTATTTGAAGGTGATCCTAACGGTGGTATTGCTTACGAAAATAATCCTGATGCTTGTGGTTACGCAGCTCACAAATAATTTGCAGAATATGCCAAAGAGAAAGCCAACTGTGAATTAGCCGATTTAAAGGCTTTTAATAATTAAGATTCGAAAGACTTACCGGAATATTAAAAACTTAAAAAATTACACCCATGAGAAAACATAAACAACTCGCTCTTCTTTTCGTTTTTAGCGTGAGTATTATAATGGCAAATACTAATCCCGGTAGTGTAGATTCTACAACAGTTGGGAAAGAAAAGACCCTAAAGGAAGCCTATAAAGATAAATTTTATATAGGTACAGCACTTAATGCTTGGCAAATAAGGGGAAGAAGACCTGAGGAAATACAAGTTGTTAAAGAAAATTTTAATTCGATCGTTGCTGAAAATATAATGAAAAGTGCAAGGATCCAACCAAAAGAAGGACAGTTTGATTTTTCACTAGCCGATGAATTTGTAAAATTCGGAGAGGAAAACGATATGCACATACATGGTCATACACTTATATGGCATTCACAGACTCCCGATTGGTTCTTCGTAGGGGAAGATGGAAATACTGTTTCAAAAGAAGTCCTTATTGAACGTATGAAAAACCATATAACAACAGTAGTAGGTCGATATAAAGGCAGAATTCATTCCTGGGATGTAGTAAATGAAGCGATTGAAGATGATGGGAGCTTTAGGGAAAGCCAGTTTTACAAAATAATTGGTGAGGATTTCATCGAACTTGCTTTTGAGTTTGCCCATGAAGCCGATCCTGATGCTCATCTTTATTATAACGATTATTCCATGTCCAATCCCAGAAAGCGGGATGGGGTGGTGAACATGATCAAAAAACTTAAGGATCAGGATATTTTTGTTTACGGGATAGGAATGCAAGGTCACATTAGCTTGGGTGCGGACCTTAAGGAATTCGAAAAAAGTTTAGAGGCTTTTGGGAAACTTGGTAAAGTTGTGATAAGTGAACTCGATCTCACTGTTTTACCATCTCCGTGGGGCGATGCTGGCGCAGAAATTTCGGATAATTACGAGTACGAAGATAAAATGGATCCTTTTCCCAATGGTTTACCTGATGAAGTTCAGGAACAATTATCGAAAAGATATGTAGAATTTTTTAATCTTTTTTTAGAACATCAGGAGATAATCACAAGAGTTACTCTATGGGGTGTCAATGATGGAAATTCCTGGAAAAATAATTGGCCGGTAAGAGGCAGAACTGATTATCCGCTGTTATTTGATCGTGAAAATAATGCAAAACCTGTAGTGAAGGAACTTATAGAATTAGCGTCAGTTCAATAACTCTTGAAAATCTGAAAATTGTAATGAGAAATCTCATCTTCCTTATTGGCGTGATGTCTGTATATCAATTTTCACTGGCCCAGAAAGCCACGATAAACAGCCCCGATGAAGTTGTGAAGTTAGAAGTTTATCTTGAATCGGGAATGCCAGTCTATAAGGTATTATATAAAAATGAAGTTGTACTGGAAAAATCTCCTTTAGGACTAAGAACAAATATTACTGACTATTCCGAAAATTTGAATTTTAAAGGAAGTGAAATAAACTCTATCGAGAAGACCTATGAATCCAGAAAACTCAAGAAATCTAATATTGATTATGAGGCACAGGAGCTTATCACTACCTTTTCTAACGAAAAAGATCAGGAAATAAAAGTGGTTTTCCGCGTAAGCAATAATAATATTGCTTTTCGATACCATATTCCTAAATACAATGATACCGTAGCTCATGTTGTTATCGAAGAATCTACGGGATTCAATTTTCCACAAACGGCCAAAAGTTTTCTCACCCCTCAGTCGAAATCCATGGTAGGTTTCCAGCGTACTAAGCCAAGTTACGAAGAGGGATATTATTTAGATCAGGATATCACAACTGCTTCAGTGAATAACCTGGGCTACACATTTCCTGCTCTATTTAAAACAGATAATAATTGGGTTTTGATTTCCGAAACTGGGGTTGACGCCACTTACGTTGCTTCTCATTTAAGTGACCCAAATGATGAAGGAGAATTCACTATTTCTTTTCCTGAGAGTACAGAACTTAACAGCTTTGGAAGTACCGGTGCTGCAATTTCTCTTCCGTATAGTACGCCCTGGAGGACAATTACTTTAGGTACAAGCCTAAAGCCTATTGTGGAAACGACCATTCCTTTTGATGTGGTGGAGCCCCTCTATAAATCTTCTAAAGATTATAAACCTGGCCGCGGCGTATGGAGTTGGATTATGTGGCAGGATGCAAGTATGAATTATGAAGACCAAGTGACATATATAGATTTTGCTGCCGAACTGGGCTATGAATATATTCTTATTGATGCTCTTTGGGATCAAAATATTGGGTATAATAGAATGGAGGATCTAATTGATTATGCTAAACGTAAGAATGTTGATGTCTTATTGTGGTATAACTCAAATGGAGTTGCTAATGATGCTCCTATGACTCCAAGAAATAAAATGCACAGGGCGATTTCCCGAAAAAAGGAAATGCAGTGGTTGCAGGAGAACGGGGTAAAGGGCTTAAAAGTTGATTTTATGGGAGGTGATAAACAGGAGACCATTCAGCTTTATGAGGATATCATGTCCGATGCGAATGACTACGGATTGATGATGATCTTTCACGGGGCAACAATTCCGAAAGGCTGGGAGATAATGTATCCTAACTTTATAAGTACTGAAGCCGTTCTTGCTTCGGAAAACTTGATGTTTAGTCAGTACGCAAATGACCAGGAAGCCCGAAGCGCTGCAATTCATCCATTTATAAGAAATACCGTTGGAAGTATGGATTTTGGGGGTACTGTGTTAAACGAAAGATATAACCGCACGAATGATGGTGGAAACGTTAGAAAAACATCTGATGCCTTTCAACTGGCAACTGCAGTATTATTCCAGACGCCGGTCCAATTCTTTGCACTCACACCGAATAATCTCGAGGACGCTCCGGAATTTGCAATAGACTTCATGAAAAACATCCCCACAACCTGGGACGAAACTATTTTTATTGATGGCTATCCCGGGGAGTATATTGTAATTGCGAGAAGACACGAAGAGCAGTGGTATATCGCAGGCATTAATGCGTCAAAAGAGCCCAAGAAAGTGAGCTTTTCCCTTCCGGAACTGGAAGGAAATAAATTTATTATTAATGATTCCAAAGAGGGACTAACTGAAAAGAAAGAAATCAAACGAAAAAGGGGTGAATTTGAAGTTACCATGCAACCACAGGGCGGATTTGTGATCACAAATTGAACCTTTACTAGCTTATTGTTCTCCCAGGATTAATTAAAATCAAAATGAAAATAGTAAACGCACTTCTTCTCATAATAAGTCTTTCTTTAAGTAATTATGGGTCGGCACAAGAGAAGGCAAGAAATCCCATTATCCACGCTGATGTTCCCGATGCTTCTATGATCAGGGTTGACGACAGCTATTATATGAGCAGCACCACGATGCACATGAGTCCGGGGGTGCCTATTATGAAATCTACCGATTTGGTGAACTGGGAAATCGTGAATTATGCATATGATACTTTGGGTAATGAGGATGCGCTGGAGTTAGAAAATGGTAAAAACGCTTATGGTGCCGGTTCCTGGGCAAGTAGCCTCCGTTACCATAATGAAACCTTCTATGTTTCAACTTTTGCGAGCACCACAGGAAAAACTCATATCTTCAATACTAAAGATATTGAGAACGGCTCCTGGGAGGAAATTACTTTTTCACCCTCTCTTCACGATAACACTCTGTTTTTTGATGACGACGGAAAAATTTACCTCATTTGGGGCGGTGGTAGATTACACATTGTGGAACTTAAAGAGGATTTATCGGGTGTAAAAGAAGGCACAGAGCGGGTTTTAATTGAGAACGCTACGGAACCTATAGGGTCTAATTTTATTCTACCTGCAGAAGGATCGCAGTTATTTAAGGTCAATAACAAATATTATCTGTTCAACATAGCCTGGCCCCGAGATGGAATGAGATCAGTTATAATTCACCGGGCCAATAAAATTACGGGACCATATGAAGGGAAACTGGCTTTCCAGGATAAAGGAGTGGCACAAGGAGGTTTAATTGATACACCGGAAGGTGATTGGTATTCATATTTATTCCGTGATTATGGTGCGGTAGGGCGTATTCCATATATCGTTCCGGTCGAATGGAAAGATGGCTGGCCTATATTAGGCAAAAATGGTAAGGTGCCTGAAACACTGGATCTACCTGCAAGTGAAGGATTAATTCCTGGTATTGTTGCTTCAGACGATTTTAGTAGAAGCGCCAATGACAGAGATTTGCCTTTGGTGTGGCAATGGAATCACAATCCGCAACAGGATTGTTGGTCTGTGAAGGATCGCGAAGGCTATCTAAGATTGATTACTGACAGAGTAGATACTTCATTTCTAGATACACGAAACACGCTTACCCAAAGAACCATTGGTCCAAAAAGTTCTGCTAATACTAAAATAGAGCTTGAAGGTATGAAGGAAGGAGATTATGCGGGACTCGGACTTCTTCAGAAGTATTTTGGCTTTGTGGGAGTTAAAATGATAAAAAATAAGAAGCACATTATTATGGTAAATGGAGCTTCCGAAGCACCCGTTGAGGTGGAAAGTACACCTTTGAATCAGGAGGAGCTTTATCTTAAAGCTGTCGGTGATTTTAGGAACCGGAAGGATACCGCAAGATTCTACTACAGCCTTGATGGTGAAAACTGGAAAGCTATAGGCAATGAGCTTAAAATGTCGTACACGCTTCCACACTTTATGGGTTACAGATTCAGCTTATTTAATTATGCTACAAAAGAAGCGGGAGGTCATGTAGACTTTGATTTTTTTAAAATAGATGATAAATAAAATAGAAGGTCGAAAATTGCCATTTTAAGACCTTGACGAAGAACGTCGATGATGTATAAGTAATTGATAAGCAACAAGCACGAGCATTAGGAAATAAAAAATTACTGTTATTTAAAACTGCTTATGAATACTAACTTCAGTCATGGGATTATCGCATTAGTTGGTTTCTTCTGTTTCTTGTCTATTTCACCGGTCTGGAGCCAGAAAAGTTCACAGTTAAAACTTTGGTATGATGAGCCTGCAAAAAAATGGGTGGAGGCGCTTCCTGTGGGAAACGGCCGATTAGGGGCAATGGTTTACGGCGATCCTCAGGAGGAAGTAATTCAGCTGAATGAGAATACCGTATGGGCAGGTGGGCCTAACCGGAATGATAATCCTAAAGCTAAAAAGTATTTACCCCAGGTACAGGAGCTTTTATTTGCTGGAAAGAGTGAGGAAGCCCAGGAAGTTGTGAATGAGCATTTTATAAGCAAGACCTCTCATGGGATGCCTTACCAAACTGTAGGGGACCTGAAGTTGTCTTTCCCTAATCACGAGAACTATACGGAATATTACCGCGAACTGGATTTGGAGAATGCGGTAACCACCACGCGCTATAAAGTTGGAGGTGTAGGCTATCAAACCAAAGTTTTCGTTTCCCATCCCGACCAGGTGATTGTAGTACAGATAAAAGCAAACCAACCCGGAGCTTTAAATTTCACGGCTACCATGGATCGTCCCGAAGGCGCTGATGTTTCTACCACTGAAAGCGGGGAATTAAAATTACATGGAAAAACCAGTGATTTTGAAGGAGTGGAAGGGAAAGTTGAATTCCAGGCAATTACTAAAATTGAGGCCAAAGGCGGAGAAGTAGTTATTGAGCATGATGCCATTAAAATTCAGAATGGCAATAGTGCTACAATGTACATTTCCATTGCCTCTAATTTCAAAAATTATAAGGATCTGAGTATCGAAGAAGAAGCCAAAGCGGCTGAATATCTTTCGGCTTTAGGGAATAGAAATTCAGAAGAGATTTACCAGGCGCACCTGGAAGATTATCAGACCTATTTTAACAGGGTGTCGCTGGATTTAGGACAAACCGAAGCGGCAAAATTACCAACAGATGAAAGGATTGAAAATTTCAAAACGGGAAATGACCCTGCCCTTGTTTCTTTGTATTTCCAGTTTGGACGCTATCTTTTAATAACCTCTTCGAGACCTGGAACTCAACCTGCCAACCTTCAGGGAGTCTGGAATCACCAATTAACACCTGCGTGGGACAGTAAATACACAGTAAACATTAATGCAGAAATGAATTACTGGCCTGCAGAAATCACAAATCTTCCGGAATTCCACGAGCCGCTAATACAGATGGTGAAGGAGCTATCAGAAGCCGGAAGAAAAACCGCCAGGGACATGTACGGTGCTGAGGGATGGGTGATGCACCACAATACCGATATTTGGCGAATGACGGGAGCGATAGATGGCTCTTATTGGGGAATGTGGCCCATGGGTGGCGTTTGGCTCTCCCAGCATTTATTTGATAAATATGATTTTTCAGGAGACAAGGAATTCTTAGAATCTGTTTATCCCATAGTAAAAGAGGCTTCTAAGTTCTATCTGGATTTTATGATACATGAACCTGAAAACAACTGGCTCGTAGTATCACCTTCAATTTCCCCGGAGCACGCGCCAACGGCACATCCGGAATCTTCTTTGACCTACGGAACAACAATGGATAACCAATTGATATTCGACTTGTTTTCAAAAACAGCAAAAGCCGCTGAAATTGTTGGTGACAATGATAAAGCATTTATAGCTGAATTAAACCAAAAGCTTCAGCAATTGCCTCCTATGCAAATTGGCAGCTGGGGCCAGTTACAGGAATGGATCAGAGACTGGGACGATCCTGAATCAGATCACAGGCACGTTTCACATCTTTATGGTCTATATCCTTCTAACCAGATTTCCCCCTATAGAAACCCTGAATTATTTAATGCTGCCGAAACTTCTCTGGTGGCCCGGGGAGATGAATCCACGGGTTGGTCAATGGGTTGGAAGGTGAATTTTTGGGCGAGATTGCTGGATGGCGATCATGCGTTAAAACTAATAAAAGATCAGCTAAGCCCTGCTACTCAGGAAGGCTTTAGAGGAAAAGGCGGCACGTATCCCAACCTTTTCGATGCGCATCCTCCTTTTCAGATCGATGGCAACTTTGGGTGTACGGCGGGGATTGCAGAGATGTTGCTTCAAAGCCACGATGGTGCAATTCACCTGCTGCCGGCATTACCTGGAGCCTGGGGGGAAGGAGTTGTTTCTGGTTTGCGCGCCCGTGGAGGTTTTGAGGTAGCCATAGATTGGCAGAAAAACAAGGCCGAGGTTACTGTTTACTCAAAAATGGGAGGAAACCTAAGGCTAAGATCATATTGGCCGCTGGAAGGAGAAGGCCTGGAAGAAGCCAAAGGAGCTAATCCGAATAAATTTTACAGCCTTCCGGATATAAAGCAACCACTTTTTTTAGAAGAAGCAAATTTAAAAGAAGCCGAAATCAAGCAGGTTTATGAGTACGATTTAAAAACTTCTAGAGAAGAACGGTATAGGATAACAATGAGTAAGTAGGTATAAACATTAGGAAGATGTAAACCTGAGATCCAAAAATAGTTTTGATATTATGTCAAATGGTAAAGGATGATCTAAATAAGACAGATGACCCCAGGGAAAATAGAGGACGTTCGTTTTCACATTTCTCTATGCTTTACTTTCATCACCTTCGAGTGAAAGCTCATACCAATGAGGTTATTCCAGTTTTTTTATAGACGGGTTTTTTTGGAAAAAAAATGAAATAGAAATATATATAATTATTTAAGTAATAAAAATGAAAAGAAATCAAGTTGTTTTAATGATGGCCTTTTTGACGCTGTTTATCTTTACTGGTTGTAATGCGCAGAAAAACGTTCCCATTTTTTCTAAAGTAGTGTACGAAGGAAATGATGATGTCTATAATGAAAATCCATTGGAAGCTGATGAATTCTATAACCCGATATTGCAGGGTACTTATCCAGATCCCGCCATAGCCCGGAAAGGAGATGATTATTATCTGGTAGCCTCATCATTCGCAATGTTTCCCGGAGTACCTATTTTTCACTCCAAAGATCTGGTAAACTGGACCCAAATCGGTCATGTTCTGGACCGCAAATCACAGTTAAAAGTTTATGATGCAGGAATAAGTGGAGGGGTTTATGCGCCTGATATACGTTATAACCCACACAACGATACTTTTTACATGATCACCACCCAATTTGCCGGTGGTTTTGGTAATATGGTTGTTAAAACCAAGGATCCTATGGAAGGATGGAGCGACCCAATTAAACTAGATTTTCAGGGAATAGATCCGGCAATTTTCTTTGATGACGATGGTAAAGTCTATGTAGTTCATAATGATGCTCCAAATAGGGGAGAAGAGCTATATGAGGGGCATCGTGTAATTAAAATTTGGGAATATGATGTTGAGAATGATAAGGTGATTGAGGGAACTGATAAAATCATTGTAAATGGTGGTGTTGATCTTTCGAAAAAACCTATTTGGATTGAGGCACCTCATATTTACAAAAAAGGTGGACTTTATTATCTGATGTGCGCCGAAGGTGGTACCGGAGGATGGCATAGTGAAGTAATTTTTGTTAGTGATAAACCAATGGGGCCATACGAACCTGCACCTAGCAATCCAATACTTACACAGCGTCATTTTCCGAAGGACAGAAAAAATAAAGTGGATTGGGCAGGACATGCAGATTTGGTAGTTGGTCCGGATGATAAATATTATGGTGTGTTTTTAGGAATACGACCTAATGATGAGGATCGAGTGAATACAGGCCGTGAAACCTTTATTTTACCATTAGATTGGTCTGGTAAATTCCCTGTGTTTGAAAATGGTTTAGTCCCAATGGAACCAAAACTTGAAATGCCTGAAGGAGTAGAAAATAAGACAGGAGAAGGTGAATATTTCCCTAATGGAAACTTCACATATACCGAAGATTTCGATTCTGAAAAATTGGATTATCGATGGATTGGATTAAGAGGACCGCGCGAAGATTTCATGGAGATTACTAAAAATGGTTTGAAAATCACTCCTTTTGACGTAAATATTAAAGAAGTGAAACCTACTTCCACCCTTTTCCACAGGCAACAGCACAAGGATTTTTCCTTTACAACAACCATGGATTATAAACCTAAGTCTGAAGATGATCTAGCTGGGATCACAGCTTTACAAAATGAAAAGTTTAACTATATTTTTGGCATCACCAAAAAGGACAAAAAATACTATGTAATCTTAGAGAGGACCGAGAAAGGTTCTTCTGAAATAATCGCGAGTAAAGAAATAGAATTTAATGATGAGCTTCAGCTTAAAGTAAAAGCAGAAGGCGATTTATATAAATTTAGTTATGCTTTAAAGGAAGGAGACTTCCAGAATTTAGGAGGAACTGTATCTGGCGATATTTTATCTACAAATGTCGCTGGTGGTTTTACGGGCGCACTTATAGGCTTGTATGCAACATCTGCAAACGATGCTTTACCGAAAGAGAAATAAATAAGCTCATAGCTGGAGAAAAAATTTAGAAGAACAAGGGGAAAGTGTGCTAGTATGAATATTGCTATGACCGGCCGTAGGAATTAGTATTCTTTCTTTAGAAGAAATGCGAAGTATGGAAGACGGATTTCCTTAATAATATTCAAAGGGCTGCACTTAGTAGTATAGCGGAATTTAAAGCAAATAAGGGAAATGATAATAAGCTACATCAACCAAATTGTTGGGGTCTGTAATTCATAATCTGTCTGATATTTTAATTCCTCTGGGGCTAACCCCAGGGGAATTGGCCATCGGTATCCGGTCTTTAATTTTAGTATAAAATTGCTAAATCGTAAGGCTCCAGTTTTACTAAGGAGCGGTCCATTTCTTCTCAATGTTTCTTGTAGCCAGGTGGGCCAGCTTGAGCAGCGACATATCATTGGTGAAAGCACCTTTGGTCTTGATGATTTTTCTGATTTGGCGATGGGAGCCTTCCACGGCATTTGTGGTATAAAATAATTTTTCTAATGGGTTTCGTATATTGAAAATTCTGGGATAGCTGCTCCCAATTGCGCTTCCAGCCTTCAATTACCACAGGATATTTACTGACCCATTTCTCTTCCAGGTTCAATAGCTCATCTTCGGCTACATCTTTGGTGACAGCCCTATACAATTTTTTCAGTCTTTCATAAACTCCTTCTGATCCTTCGAGGCTACGTATTTCTTTTTAGCTTTTTCTTTCCCTTGCCATTGTGCTTATTTCTTTGGAGGTTCATCACTATCCAAATGGGAGTTCATCTCTGCCTTCAGGGCTTTCTCAGTCACCATTTTTAGCATGAGTACAAAAGCACCGTCTGCACCAAAAAGGCTCTTTTAGACATGAACTGGTCAAGTACGTTCTTCTTATTTCTTGTTGTTCTTTTATTGTCAAGATTCTAACTGAATGAAATTAATAAATAATTCAATTCAGACCCTCAATTGCTTCTTAAAGAATCTAGTACATCTTTTCGGGTTATCAGGATAAATAAATTGAGATTTCCTCGTTTATTCCCGTAAAATTGCGAAATTCGAAGTTATTTTATATACTTGTAGTCTCTCACACCATTTATTTGCAAGGCTGTCTTATTAGGATGTCAGGGATCCTCATTTCTTGGATACTAAATTTTTTGATCTTTTCTAATTCAATTTATAGACTTTGAGAATAATAAAACTACTTCTAGCCCTTGTACTTTGCCCTTTATGCACGTTTTCCCAATCGGGCAGGTTGTTTTCAACTGACTCTGAATTATCCAGTAGTCTTGTAAATGACGTACATCAAGACAGTAAAGGGTTCCTTTGGATAGCCACAGAAGATGGTTTAAACAGGTATGACGGTTCAAAGTTTACCATCTTCAAACAGGATCACAGGAACTCTCAGTCCGTACTGAACAATTATGTGAAGGAGGTTTTCGAGGACAGCCAGAAAAGACTCTATTTCGGCTTTTTTAATGGGCTCCAGATATATGACCATGCAACAGAGAGTTTTGAAGAGATTCCTCTGATGATGGACAATAATAAACCTTATAAAGCCCACGTATTAACAATGCTAGAAAGGAAGAATGGACAAATTCTTGTAGGAACATCTGGCCAGGGGATTTTTGAAGTGGATTTTTCAAGTTCAACACCTATAGCACGTAGTTTATCACACAATATTACGAGCTCATATATCTCGAATCTTTTTGAAGATAGTGAGCAAAACCTTTGGGTTCTTACACAGGATCAGGGAATTTTTAAAATTGATTCAGATAATCGTGTTAAACAATATCTCTCCAATGAGAAATATCAAGGCAATTTATCCACGATTATACAGGATTTGAATGACAATATCTTTTTAGGTAGTTTTAATCAGGGTCTATTGAAATACAACAAATCTTCCGATAAATTTATTCTTATTTCGACCACCGAAAACACATCTGTAACTTCTTTGCACTTATTGGCAGATAATAAGATACTGATTGGCACTGATGGTGCAGGGCTAAAAACCTTCCTTCCTTCTCAACAGAAGATGAGTCAAACAGACATTAGTTTTCCCAATTACAATTTTTCTAAGGCTAAAGTCCATTCAATTATGGAAGATGAAGTAGGGAATCTATGGTTAGGTTTATATCACAAAGGGGTTATGCTGATACCTGCAAGAAAAAACAATTTTAACTATATAGGATACCGTTCGTTTAAACATGATGTTATTGGTTCAAGCCCTGTGATGTCTGTGTTTAAAGATAATGAGGGAATTTTGTGGATAGGAACTGATGGCGATGGATTATACGGTATTTCTCCAAGGCTGAAAAAAAAATATCATTACGTAAATGATATTACTAGCCCCAAGAATCCATCTACAGTCATGCATATTTATGAAGATTCTAAAAAGAATCTATGGATCGGAACCTATTCAAATGGATTGGCTAAACTAAACAAAGAAAACGGCGAAATTGAATATGTTGAAAACTTAATAGACGAAAAAAATTACAAAGTCAATCGGGTCTACAGTTTGACTGAAGATAACAGCGACCACCTTTGGATCGGAACAATGGGTTCCGGACTTTTTTCCCTTAACCTGATTTCTGGTGAAATAAAGAACCATAATATTATTAAAGATGATGATAAATACAACGAAAGAGATGTTCTGCAAAACGAATGGATTAATTGCCTTCTTTTTTCCCAAAGTGGGAAACTCTATATAGGTACTTTTGATGGTCTTGCCATTTTAGATTTAAAGACCTATAGTTATGTCACGGAAGAAGGTACCAACAGTCTCTTGCGCGGTAAGATTATTTATTCATTGTTTGAGGATAAAGAGAATAATCTTTGGATTGGAACATCCGAAGGCCTTTTCATTAAACCAGAAGGTGAAGGAATTAAGAGAAAATATACAACTGAAGATGGTCTGCCGAGCAATATAATAAGTTCCATTGTCAGCGATAAAGCCAACAACTTGTGGATAAGTACTAGTCATGGTCTCTCTAAATTGATTCCTGCAAAAAAACAATTTATAAATTATTTCTTTGGGGATGGGCTTCAAGGTAACGAATTTATGAAGAATGCTTCGTATGTTTCCGAGGATGAGTCATATTTTGGTAGTACGAACGGTGTCACCTACTTTGATCCCAGTGAAATAGTAGAACAGCAAGTAGATTTAAACGTAAGGATAACTGGATTTTATCTTCAGGATAGAAATGTAAAAAAAGGGATGAAATCTGGAAAGTTCGATATAGTAGATAAAGCTGTTATCGATGCCGACACCTTTCATTTATCAAATAAAGATAATGATTTTAGTATTGAGTTTTCGTCGTTGGAATTTGGCAACCCTGAAAGAGTGACGTTCTCATATAAATTTGATGGTGGAGATTGGATCAAATTGCAACCAGGTGATAATAGCGTGGTTTTTAGCGATCTACAACCTGATTATTACTCTTTTCAGGTTAGAGCCGAAGATCAGGGTCATTTTTCTCCTATCAGAAAATTAGGTGTTATTGTTCATCCTCCTTGGTATTTCTCGACATGGATAAAATTTCTTTACGCCATAATATTTATTGTCCTTTGTTGTTTCTTTATTCATCAAATTCGTCAGCGTGAAAAAACGAAAAAGAGGCTACGCAATTATGAGCAGGCAAAGGAAATTAACGAAGCGAAGCTTCAATTCTTAACGAATATTTCGCATGATATTAAAACACCTATTTCATTAATTGTGAACCCTTTGAAGAAATTAATTCTTAATGACGATAATGAGGCGAGACAAAAGAGTTACCGTATAATGCAGCGCAATTCTGATCGTATCTTGCAGTTGATCCAACAACTAGTCGATGCCAGAAAATTGGATAAGGGTCAGATCACTCTAAGATTTCGTCAAGTAGATTTGATATCTTTTGTTCAGGATATTTATTTTCTTTTTGAAGATCAAGTTAATGAAAAGAACCTTCGGGTAGAATTCCTTTCAGAAGTGGAAAGGCTTGATGTTTGGATAGATCCAAACCATTTCGATAAGATTATCCAGAACATACTTTCTAATGCATTCAAATTTTCTCCAGAAAATGGTCTGATCAAAATCCTCATTACAACTAAAAATCTCGGTAATAATAACTCAACAACATCTGGAATTAGATTTTTTCATATTATAATTAAAGATGAAGGTGTCGGAATTAATGAGACAGAGATAGAAAAGATATTTGAACGTTTCTACCAGGCCAGTAAATTACGCCGTTCTGAAGGTGCCGGAATAGGTCTTCATCTTACACGTTCTATTGCCAAATTACATCATGGAACTATCTATGCCAGAAATAACAAAACTGGAATCGGTTGTAAATTTGTTGTCAGTATACCTTTAGGTAAAAAGCATCTCAGGCCAGATGAAATTGACCATGGAATGTATAAACCTGAAATTTCTAAACCAGAAGAGAAAAAGATGATCTCTCCAATTTTGAAAGATGAAGGCGATTCAAAAACTAATAATAAAAATAAGCCGAAAATCCTTATTATAGATGACAACCAGGATGTAAGAAATTATATATGTCAGGAATTACGATCACACTACAATATCATTTCAGCCTCCAATGGAAAATCCGCTTTCCCGCTAGTTTTAAAAGAAAATCCAGATCTTATTGTAAGTGATATAGTAATGCCCCAGATGAATGGCATTAAATTTTGCAGAAAAGTAAAGCATAATATTAAGATTAATCATATTCCGATAATTCTATTAACCGGTAAAACAGATTTTGAAACAAAAGCACAAGGCTTAGATATAGGTGCAGATGCTTATTTGGCAAAGCCTTTCAACATTGAAATCCTGAAAAAGACCATAAAGGGGCTCATTGGAAATAGGAAAATCTTGAAAAATTCATTCGGCGGTAATCAGGTTTATAATGAAAAAATCGAAAAGGTTCAAATTAAATCCGCTGATGAGAAATTGATTCAGCGTTTTATGGATATCACTGGAGAAAATATGCATAGAACAGATCTAAATGTTGAGATGATTGCACAGGAATTAGGAATTAGTAGAGTTCACTTATATAGGAAATTAAAACAATTGACTAATCAGTCTGCCCGAGAACTTATCAAAAATGTAAGATTAACTCAAGCCGGAGAACTATTAGCTTCAAAAAAAATCACTGTTTCGGAGGTGGCTTATGCCACCGGATTTTCCAGCGTTTCTAAATTCTCCACTAGTTTTAAAGAATTTTATGGGATACCACCAAGCAAATTTCGTGAGAGAGAAGAGCAGCTTTAAAATCCAGTAATACTTTAGTTGTGGTTAGAAATCCGATCAGTAAAATATCAATGCATTACTGTCAATCATGATTTCTACACTAAATGAAGAAAAAGTCCAAATATTCTTCATTTCTCTGAAGTAAATGTCAGGCGTTTTTCTATTATTTTTCAGCGAAAATTTTCGCCTTTAAAAGTTCCAGTGGTGTGATCGAGCCCTTAAGGGTTCTGCTAAAAAACGAATACTACTTATGTCAGGTCCAACCTTTAAAAGGAAACAAAAACTTAAAAATGAGTCATGCCTTCTGTAAAACGAGGTGCATGATGCTTTTTTTGAACAGAATTGTACCTGTAGGGTCTGTAAATTAAGCTCTGTCTGATATTTCAATTCCTCTGGGGCTAACCGTAAAGGAATTGGCGTTTATGACCAGCGATATACTGTCTCCAAAATGATATAAAATTGCTAAATCGTAAGGTGGATATTCAGGACTAAGCTGACCCCTCTGAAGCCCACCTTTTTAGGTATCTGTTATTCCGGCGGATGCTGACCCCTTGTAGAAAAAAAAAGCTGACTGGAAAAATTATTTAGGAGCATGTTGCCCCCCAGCTTTTTGTATTGGTTTTGGTTTATTTGATGGATACCATCAAAAGATAAGTAATGGCCGGAAAACCAAAACGAATGAGTCAGGTAAAGCAAATACTTCGTATGCACAAAAAGGGCAAGGGCATATAACCATTGCCAGAACCCTCTCGATCAGCAAGAATACTGTAAAAGGATATATAAAGAAGGCACGTGCAGGCGATCTTTCAATTGAAGCTCTATTGGCAATGGAAGACCCGGTACTGGAAGGGAAAATATGGCCCGGAAACCCAGCTTACAAAGACGAGCGCTACGAGCATCTTAAGACACAGCTGGAATACTACAGCAAAGAGCTTAAAAAAGTAGGTGTTACCCGGCAGTTGCTCTGGGAGGAGTATAAAACAGGAAATCCTTATCCCTATAGCTATGGCCAGTTCTGCTGGCACCTCCAGCAATACCTGCGCAGTGGGAAACCCTCCATGGTATTGGACCATAAGGCTGGGGACAAGCTTTTTATTGATTACGCCGGAAAGACTTTATCTTATATTGATAGGGATACCGGGGAGGAAATCAAGGTCCAGGTATTTGTTGCCTGTCTGCCTTATTCCGATTATTGCTTTGCCCTGGCCGTGCCCAGTCAGAAATTGGAAGATTTTATTTATGCAGTTGGCTGTTGTTTAAAAGATCTTGGCGGAGTTCCCCAAACCTTGATTCCGGATAACCTAAAATCGGCAGTAATAAAAGCCAATCCCTATGAGCCTGAACTCAATCGTGCCCTGGAAGACTTTGCCAATCACTATGGCACTTCTGTTACCCCGGCACGTCCCAGAAAGCCTCAGGACAAAGGTTTAGTGGAGAACCAGGTGAAGCTGATCTACAGCCGGGTATATGCCAAGCTTCGCAAGCTCACTTTCTTTGACCTTCCTTCTTTGAACAAAGCCATTGCCCAAAAGGTCAGGGAGCATAACCAGACCCGGATGCAGCAGAAGGATTACTGTAGGGAAGAAAAGTTCCTGGCCGATGAAAAACATACCCTGCAGCCTTTATCGGAAACAGCCTTCGAGATCAAATATTACAGGGAACATAAAGTGGCCAAGAACAATCATATTTACCTGGGAATGGACAAACACTATTACAGCGTTCCCTATACCTACATTGGCATGAAGGTCAAGGTAGTCTACACCCGATTGCTGGTGAGGATCTACCATAAAGTAGGCCTTATTGCCACGCATCCCAGGAACCAAAAAAAAGCAGGTTATACCATCCGGAAAGAACACCTGTGTTCCCACCACCAGTATTATAAAGAGCTTAGCCCCACATATTACCTGCAGCGTGGGTATAACCACTCTGAAGAACTTTACCGGTACATGGAAGCCTTGTTCAAACAGAACAAATACTCCGAGCAGCTCTACAAAACCTGTGATGGCATATTGAACCTGTCCCGGAAAACTAATAGGGAAAGCTTTATTAAAGCCTGTGGAATTGCCCTGGACCATGGGCAGTATTCTTACCGGTTCTTAAAGCAGGTCCTGGAGAACCGGATGACCGACTATCAGGAGGAACAAAAGGTAAAATCCCTGCCCACTCATGGGAATATCCGCGGGGCTTCTTTTTATAATAAGTAACTATTAAAATCAAATATCACATGAACACCATTGAAAACTAATTATCACAACTCCGGCTCGGGGGAATGCACCGAAGCTGGAAAGCTATGATAGAAACCCGGCAACACCACGAGCTATCCCTGGGGGAAGGTTTAGAAGTATTATTACAGGCCGAAGCCGAAGAACGTACCCACCGGCGTTTTGAACGCCTGAAGAAAAGTGCCCAGTTCCGTTACCAGGCTACCATAGAAGAATTAAACCTGGAAACCGCCAGGGGAATCAATAAAGACCAGATCACCGACCTGGCTACCGGAACATACTTGGAAAAAGGGGAATCGGTATTAATTACCGGTGCCACAGGCTGCGGCAAAAGCTTCCTTGCCTCGGCTTTAGGACACCAGGCCTGTAGCCAGGGGAATAAGATACTGTACTTCAATACACAGAAATTACTGATGAAAACTAAAATGGCCTGTATTGATGGAAGCTTCCTGAAGTTCTTTGATAAACTGGCTAAGGCCAGCCTATTGATCTTGGATGATTTTGGTCTGGCTCATCTGGACAAGAAACAACAAATGGATCTGATGGAAATCATTGAGGATAGGCACGGAAAATCATCAACCATTATTGCCAGTGAATTACCAGTGGGAAGCTGGTATGATATTATTGGAGAAGCTACCATAGCCGATGCTATTTTAGACCGTCTGGTATACACCTCCCATTGAATAGAACTTAAGGGAGAAAGTCTTAGAAAAAAACTGTAATATTGTCATTAACTTATCTTTTTGACCAAAATCTCTAGAGGGGTCAGTATGGCCTGAACGGGGGTCAGCATCACCTGAATATCCATAAGGCTCCAGTTATACAAAGGAACGGTCCTTTTCTTCTCAATTTCTTGTAGTCAGATAGATTAGCTTGAGTAGTGACATACTATTAGTAAAAGCACCTTTTTGGTAATTTTTTAGATTTTGCGATGAAAGCCCTCTACGGCATAGATGTATAAAGTATATAAGTCCAACTTGAAGATAACTAAAAGGTTACCTTAAAATAATTAATGTCTGTACCTATTGAAAATACTGAGAAGAGCGCAAAAGGCGGGAGTTGGTCGGTAATATTTGAATGGAGTATGATATCTCTATTAATCGCTGTTGTCACTTGGTACTGCTCTTCAAGAGTGTTTTCCATTACAAAAATATCTAACGCGGTAATGAGTTGCTCCGTATGGGAATGAGGGAGATCACCGATACTGGGGTTCGCTATGGTTTCTGAGAACCATAAAAGGGTGAATAGGGTCTAATGTGAAGAAGGACTTAAGCTCAGATCCAAACGTCTAAAAACGCATCGTTCCGCTGCCAAGAGAAAACCTACTGAAGGAAATGCCTCTAGTTTACACTAGTGCTGGAGCATGAATTTTGTCTGTGATCAGCTGTATGATGGGTCCCGATTTAGGGCTTTAACTATAGTGGATAATTATAGTCGAAAATGTCTTGCGATTTAAGCTGGAAAATTAGTAAAAGGAAGTGATTAGGTACAAGTAATGGAAAGTTTTACCTTTGAAAATAAACAAAATCTGAAAGGAATATAGGTAGATAACGGAAGCGAGTTTATTAGTAAAGTATTGGATAAATAGGCTTACGAAAATAAAATAGAACCGGACTTCTCAAG
The DNA here is from genome assembly GCF_031846645.1 of Autumnicola psychrophila. NCBI lineage: Bacteria > Pseudomonadati > Bacteroidota > Flavobacteriia > Flavobacteriales > Flavobacteriaceae > Autumnicola > Autumnicola psychrophila. The sequence goes on along the minus strand of NZ_JAVRHN010000001.1, from coordinate 363,756 downwards.
ACCTGGAAAACCTACAGATAATCCTTTAATTAAAAGCTTTAAGGGGTCATTTAGAGATGAGTGTTTAAACATTAAATGGTTTTTTTGCATAGAAGATGTCCAGGAGAAAATTGATCATTGGAGAGAAGATTATAATGGTTTTAGGCCACATAATTTATAGGAAGATCTCCCAATGGAGTACATCGAGAGAAAAGAAATAGCTCGGATTTTCTACTTTTAACCAGTTCGTAGATTGGAAGGAGACCAGTAATAAAAAAGTGGCGATATAATAATTACATCGCCACTTAAAACAAGCTAACGAGCTCAATTATTGATTACAATTACAACATCTTATTTATTTATTCAATATCCCAAAAAACTCTTGAAATCAAATTATCTCCACCTATAGCTGCGGCTGCAGCTGAGTAGTTTTCTGCATTTGCCGAAGACTCACGATCTGGATAGGAAAATCTATTTGCAAACCCACCTCCGGCTACTAAATCATCATTAAAAGTATTAGGATTTAAATTAGGATAACCACTTCTTCTGAAATTGGCAAACGCTTCAGCTGCATTTGTAAAGCTAACAATCCAATATTGTGTATTAATTAATTCAAGAGCATTGGATTCATCATACGCTACTTCCGGTTCGTTGAGATAAGATTCAATTTCTGACATTGTAATTGAAGCGGTATTTGGATAGATCTCATACATTTGCATATGTGCAGTTATAGCCTCTTCGTAATATTCCTGAGCATCCCCATCTATCCATCCTCTATATGCAGCCTCTGCCAGCAGCAAAGCGGTTTGCGGGTATGTTACATACTCCTCTGGAGCTGCGGGAGATAATACAGAGTAAACATTGAATTGAGAATAGTCTAAGCCTGCACCTCTTGCACCTCTATAGCCCAGAGAAGTATCTCTTAATTCCACATCTGTTACCCCAATTGGAACACCAAATTGATTGTCCAAATCGGTGTCTGGCTCTGGATCATTTACGATTGCTCCCGGGTCATCATAGGTTGCCAATATATACGTACCTCTGGGATCATTAGTAGATTTTAATTGATCCACGAATGGTTCTGCAGCATAATAGAAAAATGGAAAATCACGTAAGAGATTATTGCGTCCATTAACATTTCTAATTCCATCAAGAACTATATACGCATTATCATCATTTGAAGTCATAACCCCTCCATTAAGAGCTTCTGAAACAATTGATTCAGCCTTGGAAGGATTGAGTTCGGAATAGCGCATACCTAATCTCAATAATAGCGAATTACCCAGTTTTCTCCATTTCTCCACCTGCGCTGATGCGGAATTTGTTGGATTTGAACCATTCTCACCATAAAAAAGATCTTCAGAGACAAACTCTCCATTGGGGTTAAATGAAGCCACTGCATCGGTAATTTCAGCATGTAAATTTTCATAAATTATCTCATCATCATCATAAACAGGATAAAAAATAATATCACTTACCGCTCTTCCAGCTTCAAAATAAGGTACATCTCCATAAGTATCGACCAATCTCATAAAGATATGTGCTTTCCAGATCCGGATCATATTCTCCAGGTTAGTACGCTCGGTATCTTCATCCAGAAGGTTTAAAGCCTGTATAATATTTCGAAGATCACCACCATAGGCGTCGTTCCATATTCCATTATTTACTCCATCAATATCTGCATTGAAATTGAAGCCAAGAGTAGCACCCTGATTATAAGGGTTTACAAACTGCTGTACAATAGTATTTTCTGCCTGAAGACTTCCAGTTCCAATTCGTTGGGCTCCCCCAAATAGCAGAGCAGGGTCGACATCGTTAACTGCATAAGGGTCGGTATTGACTTCGACAAAATCATCATCGCAACCTACGATAAGTAGAGAGGCAACAAATAAGAGTATAAATTGTTTTGTAATTTTCATTTTCTAGAATTTTAAATTTAGACTGAAAGTATAGTTGCGGGTGGTTGGAAGAGCAGCATTCTCATAACCGGCTCTAAAATCACCAGATGATTGCACTGCTTCAGGATCCAGTCCTGGTAAATCTTTATGAAGTATGGCTACATTTCTGCAGGCTGCCATTAAAGTTAGTCCTTTTACAAATTTTAAAGATGCTACATTACTCAACATATCTGTAAAATTATATGATAAAGAAACGGTTCTTAACTTTACAAAGTCTGACTTATAAGTAAATGGATCGCCAATCTGAAGGTTGCGATAATCAGCGTAAAAGCCTTGTAAATTGGAAACCGCTGTAGTGTTGGTCTGTCCGTTACTTTCATAAACACTATTTGGAACAATTATTCCATTTTCACCCTCTCTACGACCATCCAAAGAAAGTTTGGAATGTCCCTGTCTAGTCATATTCAAAAGAGTAGAAGATAACACAGTACCGCCCAGTTTATAATCAATTAAGAAACTAAAATTGAAGTTCTTGTAGCTAAAGTTATTATTCCATCCACCAGTATGCTTCGGAATCGAACTACCTACTGGTAAAAATCCGTTAGTTTCCTCAGCTCCCGGTGTACTGCTGTTTGTTGCGAGCAAACGACCATCATCATTTACTAAAATCTGTCCCTGTTCATTTCGCCTGTAGGTTCTTGTATACAATTGATTCATAGGAAGCCCTTCAGTATATCGGAGTTCTCCAAGAAATTCATTCCCAGTACCATTAAAATATACTACAAGTATAGTACCACTGTCATTACCAACATCTAATACTTCTGTAGAAAGATAAGCATTGTTCCATGAGGTGGTCCAATTAAAATTTTCGGATCGAATGGGTGAATATTCAATCAAGGTTTCCAAACCACTGTTTCGTAGGGATGCAATATTTTGCTTCGATTCAGTGTATCCTGAAGCATTGGAAATGTTTACATCTAAAATTTGATCTGTAGTAACCTTATCGAATGCGCCTACATCAAGCCTTAATCTATTATCGAACATTCTCATTTCTATACCAATCTCTTTTTCAGTCACTGTAAATGGCTGTAAAAATCGGTTGGGAGCAGAACCTCCAGCAACACTCGCAGTTGTTTGTCCATTTAGGGGTGGATTAATGGAATAATTTAACACTCCTTCATAGGTGCCAACTCCATTAACACTACCCACTTCTGCCCATGATCCTCTAAGCTTACCATAATTCAACCAATCCTGGCCATTCACCAATTCTGAAAAGATAAAACTTCCTGAAACAGAAGGGTAGAACACGCTATTATTTTCAGGGTTTAGTACAGAGAACCAGTCTTGTCTTCCGGTAACATTTAAAAACAATAAATCATTAAATCCAAATTCTGCCAATCCGTAAAGTGAATTAATCCGGAATTGACTAAAGCTATATGGATTTACACCATTATCGGTTTCAAAATTAGTGCCATTTGAAATTGAGTACAAGTCTGGCACCACAAAAAGCCTTGAGAACTGGAATTGATTTTGAAATTTAGACCTCCAGGTGTTCCCACCAAAACTCGCATCAACTGAGAATTTTCCAAATTCCTGGTTTGCTCCTAACAAGAAATCAGCATTTATATCAGTACTTTGTTGTTGTCCAACATTATATTGCCCTCTGTAAAAACCGGTATCGCCTTCAAAAATAGTGGTAGCTCCAGCACCATTAAGTGAATTCGATTCATTAAAAGTGGTGCTGTAATCGTAGTTATATCGACCCTGCAAATATAACCAGTCAGTAAACTCATATCTAAGAGTAGCAGTACCGAGTAACTTTTTTCGGTCATCAATATAAAACTGGCCCTTTTGTAACTGATAGTAAGGGTTATTTATAGTTCCTAAAAATCCATTAGTACGAAGTTCTGCTCCGGTCTCTGGATCTATTGCACTTTGCTCATAAGCCGATTCTGGTACGGAGTTCGCAAGTCTGTTAAAGAAATTCGCTGCTCCAGGACCTTGAGTACCAATTTCCGGAGGATTGATATTTTCTTCATTTGAATAGTTAACATTTAAGAGAAGACTTAATTTATCCGTAATGTTTTGATTCACACCAATATTAAAAATTCTCCTTTTATATTCATTCGCTGGTGTTATACCTTCTGCCTTTGTGTTGGCAAATGAAGCACGAAAACTACCTTTTTCATTTCCACCAGATAAACCAATCGTATTGGTAATATTCGTTCCAGTGCGTAAATAGTCAAAAAGTGGAGCGGAGTAATTTCTATAGGGCCTTTCCACGCCATCAAAATTTATGGATGGTTGTCCATCTAACCTTGCGCCAAAACCAAATTGACCTGTACTCTGGGCTTCACCCTGAGTCTGAGGTCTATTACCCCCAGTTCCCTGGCCATATTGAGTTTGTCTTATTTCATCTATAAAATTTAGTGGATTTGAAAAAGTAATATTCGAATTAAATTCCACCCCAATTCCCTGATTTAGGCTACCGGATTTGGTGGTGATTATAACGGCTCCGTTAGCCGCTCTGGCTCCATAAATTGCTGCTGCAGTAGCACCTTTAAGCACAGTCATACTTTCAATATCGTCCGGGTTTATACCTTGTAAATTGTCTCCCGTATCTCTATTGTTATCACGGCCATTAGCTCCCCTTGCGCCTTGATCCATTGGAAGACCATTGATAACAATTAAAGGTGAGTTACTGGCACCAGCAAATGCAGACTGCCCTCTAAGACGTATCTGCATGCTGGAACCAGCCCCGGCTGCAGGTGGGGTAATATTTAAGCCGGCAACCTGGCCTTCCAGGGATTCCATTACATTGACAGTTCTACCCTTGGTGAGTTCTTCGGGATCTACAGAGGTGACAGCATATCCGAGTTTTTTGGACTCTCTTTTAATACCAAGACCGGTGACAACTACTTCATTTAAAGAGGTTACGTCGGGTTCAAGAGAAATGTCTATCACACTTTGGTTTCCTACGGTAACCTCCTTCCTGCTAAATCCTATGGAAGTAAAAACAAGAATACTGTTTTCATCCGGAACTTCAATGGAGTAATTACCATCAAAATCTGTAGTCGTACCTGTCGAAGTACCTTCAATGAAAACTGTAACTCCTAAAACAGGTACGCCATTTTCATCTGTAACCTGCCCTGTAACTGTGGTCTGTTGGTTAAGTTTATCCAGGATTGATAAAGCTGTATCTGCTTTAGGCAAGTATAGCTCATGGTTTTTGGCCATTGCTCCAATGTGAGGTAAAAATACGACACACAATAAATACCAATAGTGCTTCATAATTGTTTGATTTAATTTAATTGTATTAGGTGAATCATTAATCTTAATATACCCCCGTTAATTTGGTATTGCTGGTGATTAGGTAAACTTATAGTTGTAAATATTTTGTATTAAGAAGTTTTCCCTGCAGGTAAAACTTCTCAGATTTTTTTTCACTTTAAGAAGACCTTAGGAATAAATTTCATCACATTCTTATATTTATAAAATTTTACGTTAAATTTTAAACAATATACTAAAATTTTTATATTAATTTTAATATTTGATATTTTAAACGAATTAAAACTTTTTATAAGAATATCACCTCTTGTCAATGTTTTTCAACCTTAGTTTAAAAACCTCTTACCAGTATATTTCGTTATTTATTATCCGGAATGCTGTAAATTACATATCCTTTGGGTAATGCTCCCGGTTTTTTTGAATGGTCATAACTGTCACTTCTAAAATTGGATGTGGCATTGATTACGAGATATTCCTTCCCATCAATGGAAAACATACTTGGTTGAGCATTCGTCTCATTGCTTAACGTGGTTTCCCAGAGTACACTCCCATCTTCGGCATCAAAAGCATATACCATTCCGCCATTTGCGGTAGCAAATACAATCCCGGTGGAAGTAGTTATAATACCTTTTCTATGGCTGCCGTTTGGTGCTCCTTTTGTTTTATCCCCCTGAACATATAATGAATTAATTCCTATCGGACGCCTCCATTTTATTGTGCCCTCATTAAGATCGTAAGCCAGAATAGAAAACCACGGAGGATTTATTAAACCCGGCCACTCCAAACCATAATCCGTAGAAAACCTGTCTTCGGGATGTTCTACACCCTCAGGATACGCCTCCATTGGTGCTCCCCTTTGTTCGTCTTTCTGTATGTAAACTCCTCCAGATGCCACACCGGTCCTTCGATAGATTCTTCTTTATCTTCTCCACGTCTAAACCTTCGACGATCCGGATTACCTCCAAGATATTGGAACAACGCCTTCAGGGTGATTTCATCTATGTGCACTTCACCAGGCATTACACCTTTACCGTTAATCACTATATTCTCAAATTCATCATAGAAGATAGCATTGTCTAAGTTTAACAGCGAAGGCCCTACTCCTCCCTCCATATTGGGACCATGACATGAAATACAGGAGTATTTCACTTTGTCCACATCTTTTTTAGACAGTTCATTTTTTGGTTTTTCTACTTTTTTCAGGTGATAGATTGATGCATATTCCTGGGTCATAATATACATCATGCCATTATTAAGATTCGCTGTGGTATTACCATAATTTGCCCCTCCTAAAGCACCGGGCATCATGATGGCTTCGTATTTATCTGATGGGGGCTTGAATAAACCAGTCGTGGTGGTGTCCAATCTTTTAAGCCAATCTTCTCTAAGCGAAGAAATATGGATTAAGGTTTTCCGGTGTCACCTCATGTCTGGTGAAACTTGGAAGAGAAGTTATAGGTTGTGTTGGCCAGGATTTCTCTCCTGGCATTTCGCTTTTGGGGAAGGGTTTTTCCTCGATTGGAAAAAGAGGTTCACCAGTAACCCTATCAAATACAAAAACGAATCCATGCTTTGTAGCAATGGCCACAGCATCTACTTTTTCCCCATCTTTAGTTACAGTTAATAATTGTGGTGCTGGTGAGAGGTCGTAATCCCAAAAATCATGATGTACCGTTTAATAATGCCACAGTCTTTCCCCAGTTCTGGCATCTACGGCTACGAGAGAATTGGCAAAAAGATTGCTGCCTAACCTATCTGCTCCATAAAAATCGTAGGTGGGCGAGCCTATCGGCAAATAGGCAATTCCGCGTTCTTCGTCCACAGATATTTCGCTCCATACGTTTGTCCCTCCCACATATTTGTATGCATCCTTGGGCCAGGTATCATATCCATATTCCCCTGGATGGGGTATGGTATGAAAGGTCCATTCCAATTTACCGGTTACTACATTATAAGCTCGAACATGTCCTGGCGGTGAAAAATAACCTTCTCCAGGAGCTGATCCAATGATTAGCAGATCATTATATATAACTCCGGGCATCATGGATTGTATAGTTCTCATGGAGGTGGGATCGCGATCAAGCCCTTCTTGTAAGTCTGTATATCCGTTAGCGCCAAAATCTGCTATGGACTTTCCTGTTTTGACATCAATGGCCTGTAACGTATTGTTCAGTGTAAATAGCAGCCTTTGATCCTTTTATTCGGAACTTTCCCAATAATTAATTCCCCTTCTAGTAATTCCTTTTAGGTTGGTGTGTATCCATATCTCTTTTCCTGTTTTAACATTTAGGGCGATCAGGGAATTATTTTTCCCCATCACATACATGGTGCTGTCCACGATTAAAGGATTAAAAAAGTAGGATCTTTCGTCTCCCGTTGGATACATCCATAAAATCTCGATTTCATCCACGTTAGACTTTGTGATACCAGGTGTATGAAAAAACTTTGATTGATCTGGACTACCGGCATAGTGTTCCCAAGAGGTGTGAATGACTTCATTTTTGCTTTCTCTCTGGCATCCGATTATAAAAAAATCAGTATTGACAGTACGACTAAGAAGATATTGGAAAAAAGCGGTAGTAGTTTAGTTTTAGACATAAAGTGAAAAAATGAAACCTGTTTTATTAAAATTTTTATTTCAATAAATTATTTATAATGAAGAAGCAGGTTTTTATAAATTTTTTAAAAAACAAATTTCATACTGATGATAGATAATTCACAAGGGCTTCTTAAGCGTTATAAGGCTGGATAAATTTGATGTCCAGGATGTTAATTTTAAGCAATAATACCATACCTTCTCAATTTTAAAATAAAAGTTCTGTAAAATAATTAATCACGCTTCCTTCATTACTTCATATGTAGGCTTTTTTTCATCCTTCGGAGATCTTTTATGCCAAAAAGATGCAAGTATGGAACCGGTAATGTTCATAATTGGACCAAACACAGCAGGCGCCAATCCCACCGTTGCCACCTTACCCATTTCATTTGCTAATCCCGAAGCTAAACCTGCATTCTGCATACCCACCTCAAAGGCAATAGTCCTGCAAGATCGCTCTTCAATTCTAAATATTTTACACCCCCAGTATCCAAAGAAGTAACCTGCCATATTGTGCATGAATCCCACCAGAATTAGTAGAGCTCCCATAGTTAAAAGGTTGTCTCGTCCCGCGGCAACTATTACAGCTATAATTAGTGCTATTCCTCCCATTGATATTAAAGGCATTACCTTGTCCAACCATGCGGTTTTCCCATGGAAAAGTTTATTGAATATTAGCCCAGCTGCAATGGGCAAAATGGTGATTTTAACTATACTCCACATCATTTCCCAAAGATCAATAGGTATTAACTGACCGCCAAAGGTTTTCATGAGAAGAGGGGTGACAAATGGCGCTAAAAGTGTAGCTACCGTAGTTAGAGTAATAGATAAAGCCAAATTGGCATTACCGATATAGCACATTACGTTTGATGCCAATCCACTTGGTGAAGAACCAATTAAAATGACCCCTGCGGCTATTTCTGGGGGAAAACTAAAAAAGAAAACTAAAGCGACACCTACCAGTGGCATGATGGTAAATTGACAGGCGAGACCAATAAAAACAGCTTTTGGATTCTTAATAACTTCGCCAAAATCTGCAAGACTCATGGTGGTCCCCATACCGAACATAATAATCTGTAGTAGCGGAACAATTAGAGACTTTACTTCAAATTCTCCCCAACGGGTTAACAGGCCAGGGTAGGTCATAGCAAAAGCAACCATTGCAAAAATAAGCATTGCGAATGAAAAACCTTTTAACCTTTTATAGCCGCGAAAACCCACTGAAAGAGCTAAAAAAAAGAAAACCATTAAAGGACCAAAAATAGAATATTGCCCCTTAAAATAAAAGTAAACTGAAAAAAGGGCCAGTATTCCTCCGGCCCATAAAGCAAATTTATATAGTGATTTCACAAATAAGTTTTTAACTATTTATTCAAAAAATGGAACACCTTCAGGTGCATATTTCCTCATAGCTTCTTCATTTATATCCACTCCAATGCCGGGTTTTTCAGAAACTATGAGAAAACCGTTATTTATCAATTCGTCTTCATCATGATCATAATGAACTATTTCTTTAAACATTGGATCAGTATGGAAATATGACTGCCATTCCATTAAATGAAAGTTAGGAACAGAGGCACACACATGCGCACATGCCATACCTCCCAATAAAGAAGCCACCATGTGAGGTGAGAAGGGCGCGTAATATGCGTTAGCAAGATTCGCTATTCGTTGTCCTTCTCCAAGTCCGCCACATTTTTGTAAATCTGGCATAATGATGTCCACACCATTATCTAACAATTGTTTAAATCCGTGAACGAGATAAACATTTTCACCCGCCGAAATTGGTGTACTGGTTTCATCTGAAAGATTTTTAAATGCATCAAAGTTTTCTGCCGGGATGGGCTCCTCTAACCATGTTAAGTTAAGGTCCTCTACTTTCGCAGCAATCGTCTGAGCCGTTACGCGGTCGTAACGGCCGTGCATATCAACACAAAGATCTATTTTTGGACCAACAGCTTCCCTTACGGCAGCAAGTTGATCGTACATTCTTTGTATTTCACCAGGACTGGCGGTCCAATTATAACGGTCATATTTGTCAGGATCATTTACATAATCAATATCGAATTTTAAAGCATTATAACCCCAGTCCTGGACGGCATCAACTGCTGCGGTAGCCATATCTTCTGGTGAAGGAAATCGAACACGATACAAGGCAGTATCACAATAAACTCTTACTTTATCGCGGAATTTACCACCCAATAATTGATATACAGGTAAATCAAGTGCCTTTCCTGACAAATCCCATAAAGCCGTCTCAATAGCCGAAAGTACAGCTACATACATACCAGATTGCCCTCCACCAAAATGACCGCCTCTACGAATATCTTCAAAAATTTTATGTATTTGAAATGGACTCTGACCAATCAATCTTCTTCCCATGGATTTTACAACATGATAGGTGCCTACAGTGGCATCTACCCCTTCACCCCATCCAGTAATTCCTTGATTGGTGTCTAGTTTTACAAACAATCCGCTTCCACCCCGAATAAAACCACATTTGACTTCTGTAATTTTTAAATCGGATGGTGCAGATAATTTAGGATTTTTATCTATGGCAATTTGATATTCGGTTCCGAAAACCGATGGTGCCAATCCCAAGCCGGCACCTGCCACTAAAGATTTTGTTAAAAAAGATCTTCTTGAATTTTTCATTATGATATAGTAGTTTAGTTCTTACCAGGTTCTTTCTTTTAATATTTCTTGGATCTGTTCTTTTGGGACAGGAAGGTCATCTACGTTTTTGTTAAGCCATTGACTAAAATCTTTTTCAATTTCATCAGACCAGCGTGTATCTATTTGACCTGCCGTGTACTTTCCTTCTCTTATACGTTTATGCCCAAACATATCTCGTAAACGTACAACTTCAGATGTGGTCACTACACGTTCTGCTAAATGTGGTGGAATAAAAGCGACTACCCCCATTTTACCTAAAATTACATCCCCAGGCATAACGGTAACTGTTCTAATTCGGGTAGGTTGATTTATACCTACAATCATAGTATTTATATCACCAGGAGGATTGTGGTGAGAAGCGTCATAACTCGTGTAGAAAGAAGTAAAGCCTTCTATTTCCATAAGGCCTTCTACATCCCTCAAAGCTCCATCATAGACAATTCCATTTCCCGACTTTGAATAAATTGCATTTCCTACATTGTCTCCAATAGTCGGTCCATTTCGATCAGCTCCGAACTGGTTTGCCACGTACACATCACCTTTTACCAACAAATCTACCGGCCATGTGTTTTGTCCTCTTTTGCCCTGCGCCTTTCCTCTTTCGTCAATAGCCTTCCAAACATCTGGGCGACCAGGCATAAATGTTGTGGTAAGAGCCCTGCCTACCAGAACACTATCGGGGTTAATCAATTTCCAGTCTTCAGCAATTTGATAGCGATAACCTTCGTTCTTCATAACGGCCCATGCTTCCTCAAGGCTTACTGATTTCATGCGTTCTAAAATATCATCAGATACCTTAGGCCTTCCATCATTAAATCTTTCTCCCTTCCATTCGGGGGTTAATAAAATAAGCTCATCCTTGGAAATCTGTTGCGAATACAATTGCGCACTCAGACCAAGAAGAACAACTGCAAAAAAGAATTTTGTTTTTAACATAATTTTAATTGAATGAGTTCTTAAATTAATTAAAGTATTAGTTATAGTTTATATGCCTGTCTGGTCAACAGCACAATTTCATTTTCTTTATTCTTTTGAAAAACCATAACAACACCTATCCTGACGGTTGCAGGATTACCAGCGTTAGTTCCTTCGCCAGTAAGAATATGTCTTACCACAGCAACGTCTCCGGAAAAAGTTATTTTTTGTTTTTCATTATTAATAGATAAAAAACGGAAGGGACCGTTTAACGCATCTTCTAAGAATTGCTCTTTATTCTGAATACTTCCACTGGAGTGTCCATAGGTAAGGTTTTGAGAAGTTATCGAATCCAAAACTTTTGAATTGCCTTCGATCATTGCTTGGTCAAATTGCTGTAAAGCATCAACAATTTTACCTTTTTGAATAGTAGTGTCCTGGGCGGAAGCGCAAGAGTTTAGAAGAATAAATGTGCAAAAAAACAGTACTGCTTTTACTAAAATAAGCTTTTGCTTCATCTGTTTATTTTTATTTTTGATTTCAGAATTTAACGAAAGTGCTTTTTCGTAAGTACCAAGTTTTAATTAACACTCCTTTACGCTTTTCTGATTTGCACTGTCAATTTATGAACCGTTGGACTTTCGGAACTACAACAACGAATAATTTGAAAACAGCAATATTTCATCAGCATCATTAAGAAAAACGTTAAAAAACTCGTCTCTTTTTGTTAATTTAAATGCAATATATGTAAAAATTTTTAACATTGACAAATAAAAATTTTTTTCAAGAAAAATATGAATCGATTATAATTTAATTAAAAAAATATGTGCACCAGCCAAGAACCAACATATGAGATATGTTAATCTGTGGGCAAGATTAAAAGTCGAATCCATTGCATGTAGAACCCCAGGTTTATTATGTTAGCTCATTATCAGAAAGCTAGAATGCTCTGAGTATAACTCCAACCGAAATAAATAGGAAATACTAAACTATTTCAATTCTGCTACTTTTTAATATCATGTTCGTTGGAGTGTAGATTTTCTATCTCATTCACTTTTAATAAATAAGAAGAGCCGATTAGAATGTATAAAAAGGTACAACAGGATTTTAGGAGAGAATTAGGACTTAAAATCAACTCATGTCAAAAGAAAACTATGGCAATGGAAATTTAAAAAAATATATAAATGGAACGTGGTACAGGCGACGGCGAAAAGTTCCATGCGCAGAATCCAGCTGAGGGAGAAAAAGGAGATGTCTTTACTGAAGCGAATTCAAAGCAAGTTTATATGGCTGTAACCGGAGCGGCTAAAGCCTTTGAAATAGTTTGTAAAAAGGATATGAAAAGCAGGTTATATGTACTAATACTATGATTGCCAAAATGTTAAAAGTTCAATAACCAATACCTTGTTCCATTAGATTAAATTTGACCTAGACATCCTTTTGTATTGTTTTTGAATTGTCCGCCAGCAGTATGAGTATATCGGGCATCCAAATGGGGAAACATTTAATAACCGCTGAAAACGGCTTAATATTTTATGCAGAAGGTAAGGACCTCCATGCAAAACAGCCGGCAATACCCACTCTTGGGAATTGTGCGCGTTGATGAATTTACCGTTGGAGAAAAGGAAGAGGGGAGGTAAGCAGCCATGATTCTGAAGAAAAAAGCGGTCATAGCAATTGAACTCAATAAATATCAAATTAAAAGAGCTAGTGACAAGTCTATTGATGATTACTCCTCGAAATCATTGAACCTTATTTTCGAATTACACAATGGTGCCGGTGCTAAAGGGGAAACTGATAAAAGGCGCGGTTACTATCCCTTAAAAATATATCATATCGAACAAAACTGAGTTCATAAGGCAAAAACTTCAAAGATTTGGAATTATAATTATGCAAGTCAAATCTTGGCTCCGGGCGATCCCAGAAGCATATCTTCCCAAAGTAGTTGCCGGGTAACACCTACTTTTTTAAGTTCTTTGCTGTAGTATTCAAGCTAAGTTTTAAGCTGTTCATACCGCTCATCTTTTTAAGCGGGGTTTCCGGGCCATAACTTCCCCTCAAGTACAGGGTCTTCCAAGGCCAATAAAGCTTCAACTGGAAGAGTGTCTGTTTTAACTTTACGAACATATCCTCTAACGGTATTCTTACTGATGGACAAGGTTTTGGCAATAGTTTTTATTCCCTTGCCCTGCTGGTGCATACGGAGTATTTGTTTTACTTGACTCATTCGTTTTGGTTTTCCGGCCATTACTTATCTTTTGATGGTATTCATCAAATAAACCAAAAACCAATTCGAAAAACGGGGGGTCAACATGCTCCGGAATAAATTCACAGAGGGGTCAGTATGCTCCAGAATAATTTTACCGGACAGCCATTTTTTAATTTATAAGGGAGTCAGTATCTGCCGGAACGACAGGTAACTAAAAAGTAGTTTTCAGGGGGGGCAGCTTAATCCGGAATATCCATTTTTGCTGTCAGGATTAATATGCCCACGCAGCTCTTGTAGTTCTGTTCAGGATATTGTTTTCTATTAAGTATTATTTTAATGCATTGCTCTACCGAAGAACCGATGCTCCTGGCCCAATTAATAAAGTAATCATGGCTCCAGTCGCTGTTATGGTATGTTTTACCGGCATGTGTTCTTTTACGGTTATATAGGCATAAGGTTTTCTCTTGCGCTGGTGCAGGGCCAATCGGGTTTGAGCAGGGTAAACATCAACCGGGTTCTGAGTCAGGATCAGCTTTACTTTATTTCTAAAAAAGTGCCGTTGTCCCTTTTATATTCCTTTAGCTCATACCGCTCTATTGGAAGAGGCTTCAGCTCGGGCTTTTCTATTTCCAGATACAGCTCCGTGTGACTATCCTTTTTTCTTTTGAAAGGGAGCATTGTTATAGGGGATCAACAACTCCCTCATAGCGGTATTCATTGAGGCTGTAAAATTTTCTGTTACGAAGAGCCGCATAACTACGGGTGTAGGTGATGTTTACAGCGCCTTCAACCACTGATTTATCTTTCGGTTTTATGATTTGGTCGTCATTACCGAAGTGTTGTAATGAGAGGCAAAGCTGCAAATTGTTCCCTTAAGAAAGGCTCGTATCTATTTGCCTTAGTTACCACCGATTAAAGGTTTTTTGGGATGAAACAAGCCGGAACACCTCCAAAAAAGTGAAAGACAGGTCTGATTGCTGTTGATAAAATCTGGGATAGTTTGGGAGAAAAAGGCTTCTGCATAAGTGATTGACTTGTAGCAAACATTGTTGCGAACACTTCCACGGGTTTCTGGGCAATAATATGCAGTTTCTTCCCTGCGTAATCAACAAAGATCTTTTCTCCTGCTTTATAAACAGCCGGCATAAACCCTTCGGGTTTCTGGCTCCATCGGCTGTAATGGTAGCTGAAATGGCTGTACTAAATGCCTCTGGCTACTTTGGTTTGTATTTTTTTATAAATATGACGGGTAACCCCAACACGTTTTAACTTCTTTTCTATATATAATGAAAGAAGGCATAAAATTCAGATTGTTTGCTATCCTGATCGCAGGGAGGAAAAGGTATCCTGATTCTCAAAAAGTTATAGGAGTTCATTAAGCTAAAGCCGGAGCCCCAAAAATATTGAGGTATTTAACTACGGTGGTTTTCGATTTTGCCAAGGCTTTAGGATATCCTGATGTTGGAAAATCCATTTTTTTATTCTGATATTTCTCGCATCATAACTCATCTCATCGGCGTATCGGCCATACTATGCTATGATTAAATCATATAATATAACCCTTAAAACCATAATTAAAAACTGTTCAGTTTGCCCCCGAATGAAATATCCACCTTGCTCAGGAATAAGGTGTCCAGTTTAATACGTAATATCCATAAAGGCACCACTCAAGCACAATATTGCTTACTAAAGAGAAAAAAATACAAACAAAACCTATTATTGGATACCTATTTAGATCACCGAGCGGTCAGAAACTTTCTTAAAGAGCAAATTGGAAACAGTATGAACTTTCATGTTGGCTGTTGTAGGGTTTGACTTTGTGGAGTACTGAATAGAGTTGACCATTTTTTAAAGTTATTTATTAATACTATTCATTCTAAAATTAGTACTTCTTTTTTTAATCTCTGTTCGTATTCTACCGGTGTGAAATGATCAATGGAACTATGGCCTTTTTCATAGCTATACATATACAGAGCGACACTATCCCGTATTTTGTGTAAGTAGCAAATAAAGGGTGCTGAACATATTTAGAGTTGGACCCTTTCTTCAAAAATAAACAAGAACTGATTTAGGATCACGCCCCAATTTCTAATGGGCTTGGTCCACTTTTTAGTGGCTTCCCTCAGAGCCAAATATACTGATTTCGTAACAGCCTCATCTGTAGGGAATGAGAATTTATTCTTGGTGTACTTTCTGATTTTTCCATTGAGGTTTTCTATAAGATTGGTGGTGTAGATTATCTTTCTGATTTCCAGCGGGAACTCGTAGAAGACGGTAAGATCTTCCCAGTTGTCTCTCCAGCTTTTTATGGCGTAAGAATACTTGGAGTTCCACTTCTGAGCAAAATCCTCCAGAGCAGCCTCAGCAGCCTGTTTGGTGGGTGCATCATAGATAAGCTTCATGTCTTTGGTAAAAGCCTTCTTGTCCTTCCAGACCACGTATCTGCAGGCATTTCTGATCTGATGAACTACGCAGATCTGGGTCTTGGACTGAGGAAAAACATTCCGGATGGTATCGGTAAAACCATTCAGGTCATCCGTGGCAGTAATTAAAATATCCTCCACGCCACGAGCTTTAATATCTGTCAGTACACTCATCCAAGAAGCCGCAGATTCGTTCTTTCCGAGCCACAGCCCCAGAACTTCCTTTATTCCATCTCTTCTAAGACCTACGGCAATGTAGATAGTTTTATTGATCACCTTGGAATTCTCCCGCACTTTAAAGACAATTCCATCCATCCAGACAATCAGGTATACAGACTCTAGGGGCCTATTCTGCCAGGCTACAATATCATTTGTAATACGATCTGTTATTCTTGATATAGTGGTGGTGGAGACACCAAAGTTATACACTTCAGAGATTTGTTCTTCGATGTCGCTGTTGCTCATTCCTTTGGCATACAAGGAGACAATGACGTTCTCTATACCGTCTACCATGTTCTGACGCTTAGGGACTATCATTGGGTTAAAAGAACCATTTCGATCTCTGGGAACTTTAATGGTGTCCTCTCCATAGGAGCTCTTGATCTTCTTTTCGGAATAGCCATTTCGGGTATTACCGGAAGCAGATTTCTGATGTTTCTGATAATCCAGGTGACCATCCAGTTCTCCTTCAAGTATTTTTTCAAGTCCTCTTTTCTGGATTTGTTTTAGGAAACTGCTGAGTCCTTCTCCTGACTTAAACTGTTTGAGAAACTCATCATCAAGTAGATCTTCTTTTTTCATTTATTGTGTAAGATTAGCACCCGGATTTTACGCCGGGCAAGATTAAAAAATAAGCGGTAAGTCAACCCTTTATTTTCTACTTACACAGTTGATGGTTTAGTCCCTACAGAGCTTTATCTAATTTCTTGTATAAATCTATGAAATCGTTAGGAGTATATCCTTTTATATAACCGTTTTTAATGGATTCCATTTATCCTTTCAGCATGTGGGTTTTCATATACGTTCTCACACATGCTATTTCTTAAACGTCCTTTTATAAGGCTTAAAAACTCTTTACTATAGCATTGTCCACCACCATCGGAGTGGATAATCGGTTTTACTTGTTGATCACTTCTGATACGAGTTAATGCCATCTTGAGAGCTGGTATAGTGGTATCTTCTGTTCTTAAGGTGCTACTTGCACTATAACCAATAATTCTTCTCGAGTATTGATCCATGATAAAAGTGAGATAGTGAAATTTACTATTTAGCTCATAATAGGTTATATCATTCACCCAAACCTGGTTTACACCAGTCAACTCCCGACCGGTAACTAAGTTAGGAAATCGGATAACTCCCGTGCTGTCAGTGGTCCTTCTAAAGCACTTTTGTGGAATTATCTTAAATCCGTAACTACGGTAAAATTCAAAAAACTTATCTCTCCCCACGGTCTGAGGTTTTATCTTCCTGTAAAGTTCCTTACAGCCCATTTTTGGATGATCCTCTCTTACCTGGCGCAGAACTACTTTTAGTTGTTCTGCTTCCTCAGCTCTCTTTAATTCTCTGTTGAGTCGCTGATGAATATTCTGCTTCGTGGTGCCCAGCCAACGATAGAGCTGATTCATTTTCCATCGGTGTTTTTCCCTGTGGAGCCAGAACCAGGTAAGGGTTTGGAACCTAGTTTTTTTTTGATATCGATATCATACATCTCTTCTGCAATCTCGATCATCTTATCCTTAAATTCAATTTCAAACTGCTTTTGCCCAAGCATTTGTTCCAGTTCACGAATCCTGGCTTTTATATCCTGTATTTTTCGCGTATCGCTCATAAGTTCTACAACCTGTTTAACACCACGTTTGCGATTCCTGGAGTATTTATCAAGCCATTTATAAATAGCTGTCGTAGATACCTCATACTCACGACTCACTTCAAGTACAGTAGAAAGATTCTTTTCTATCTCCCGTACCTTTTTACGTTTGAAGCTCTCACTAAAATAACGATTTATTCGCTGGTGCGCTTCTTTGGAAAAATCTTCTATTTTTACCATAATACTAAGTTGTTTAAAACTCCGTAAAACGGTCAACTTATTTCAGTACCCGACACGTCAGAAATTGATAATAATACTCCAAAAATTAAATCTTGCCTTTTTATTGAGGCAAAGCTATTATCTTTCATTAGCATTTTCTTCTCAAACATAATCAGCCAGAAACGTAATATTAACTCGAACTCCATTATCAAGGGGCTACTAAATAGCTATAAAGGACTATATTTTAATGGAGTTAAGGGTCTGCAAAATGTTTGTTCTTCTAATCTTGAAGTACATTTGTTGTTCAAGCTGTTGCATAACTATTATTGTTTGTAACATCACCCGATCAAATTCACTGACACTGTATATAGTTTTACATTATATATTGTAGAGTTCTTCCTAATTGTTTAGATAAGATTAACAACATTTATTTTAAATTAAACAATCTTTAGCTTGAATCATAAAAAATGATTATTCCATTGTATTTTTAGATTTTAAATATTTTTTTGCTAAGTTTAGCAAACTTTTATAATAAATTCCAAGTTTCTATGAAAAATATAGATACACATTTTCTATTGAGGGCTCTCAAACGGGGAGATATTAATTCTCTTGAAAAGCTGTATAAACTTTATTATTCAAAACTTTATTGGTTTTCGAAAAAATTTGATTCTGTTACTATGGAGTCTGATGATTTTGTACAACAAACCTTTCTTAAACTTTGGGATAATCGAAATCAACTAAAGGATAATGTTTCCTTGGATCAACAAATATTCGTCATATGTAAAAATCTCATTATTAATCAATTAAAAAGAGAAGCTAAGACTTCTGCTCATTTTAAAGAGGCTGATCTTTCTGAAGAGGAAGAAATGCAGGAAGTGGAGATTGAAAACTGTAATTTAAAAGAGTTGAGGGATGTTATTGATAACCTTCCTCCTAAAAGGAAAAATATTTTTTTACTACATAAAATAGAAAATCTGACCTATGATGAAATCTCTAAATCTCTTGGTATATCTAAGAAAACTATAGCAAATCACATTTACTTGGCTCATAATTACATTAAGGAAATATTATGTAAACCTTAAAATTAGTTTAAAAATTTTAGGAACTTTTTAATTCTCAATTGTTATAGTATAAGAAACCCTTACTTTAAAAGGTGAAAAATTACGAATCTGACATAGCAAAAAAAATAGAAGCATCTTGGAAATCCTACTACAAGGAAGTCCCTAAGAGTCAAGTAGAAGTTTCCTGGAGGGACTTCGAAAAACATTTTTCCAAGAGAAAGTGGAAAGATAGTAGAAAACATTTTTTTAAAGTTTCCGGGGCGGCTGCTGTTCTGCTGTTTCTGTTTACTGGATATTTGTTTCTGGATATATATAATTCCAATATCCATGTAGTTAATAACTCCTATATAGATAAAGAAATTATTTTACCTGATGGAAGCCTTGTGCTTTTAAAGCCTAATTCAGAGATTAATTATAAAGGAAGCTTTAAAAATTTACGGGGAGTAGATTTAATAGGGGAGGCTTTTTTTAAGGTGGTTAAAGATAATTCAAAGGTCTTTAAGGTTAAAACCGGTGCTACCACTACTACTGTTTTGGGAACATCCTTTAATGTTAGCCAAGAACGCGGTTTAAAAGACGTTAAAATTGCGCTCTATAGTGGGGAGATCCTGGTTTCTGTAATAGGAAGAGCAGAATCTTGGTCAATAATACCTGGTGAAAGATTTGTTTATGAAAAGGATAAAATTTTTATAGAGAAATTTGAAAATGATCTGTCTTTCCAGCCAGGAGTGGAATTTATCGACGTAAATAATGTTGAGTTTAAGAATTTACTGGATTTTCTTGAAGAAAGATTTGATTATAAATTCCAAAAAAATATTTATACGAAAAATAAGCATGTAACTCTTAGGGTAAACAAATCTGATTCCATAAAACAAGTGCTAAATATTTTATCCATTATAAATAAATTTAACTATGAAATAAACTCTAAGACTAAAGAAATAAAGATTTTAAAAAAGTAAAAAGAGTCCGCCATCATAATATAGAGACTCTTTTTATAATCAAGAAGTAACATCGATGAAAAAATCGATGTGGCTACTTTAATTTTCCAATTTATTAAATAATTTAATATGAAAAGACTATTATTTACATTGTTTTTTTGCGTTCCGTTAATTGGTAATTCTGCTCAAATATCATTTGTTCTGGACAATCCCAGTCTCAAGGAGCTAATATCAGAAATAGAGACACAAAGTGATTTTAAATTTGCCTATGGGAGTGAAATCCAAATTCAAACTAAACTTTACGGTAGGTACTCTTTTCAGGATGAAGATTTGAAGAAAATACTTACGACACTTTCTACAAAGACTCATTTTAGTTTTGAGGTCTTGGGAAATAACATTGCGATTACCGTGGATCCACCGGTAAAAAATATTGGGATTGAAAAAACTAAGCCTCAAATGAATATAGAGGGAAATGTTACAGATTCAAATGGAACACCTCTTCCTAGTGTTACTGTGCAAGAAGAAGGCACGAACAATGGGGTAATGACAGATTTTGATGGCAATTACAGCATTGAAGTGAGTTCTTCTGAATCAGTTTTGGTTTTTAGTTATATCGGTATGGAGACTGCTGAGAGAACAGTGGGAGATAATACTACAATAAATGTTCAAATGGAAGATGACTCTCAGGCTTTGGATGAAGTAGTAGTGGTTGGATATGGGACACAAAGGAGAAGTGATATAACGGGTGCTGTTGGAGTAGTTAGCTCAGAAGAATTTGAAGATGAGCCTGTAGTACAGGTAGGTCAGGCTCTCCAGGGAAAAGTAGCGGGACTTCAAGTTTCCCAAAATTCAGGATCACCTGGTTCCGGTCTTTTAATTAGGGTCAGAGGTACAGGAACAGTCAATAATTCGGAACCACTATATGTTGTAGATGGTAATCCTAATGCTAATCCCATAGATTTAATTCCTGAACAAATAGAAAGCATTCAAGTTTTGAAAAGTGCTAGTGCTGCTGCTATTTATGGTGCGCAAGGAGCAAATGGAGTGATTTTAATTACTACTAAACAAGGAAAATCAGGTAAACCCACATTAAATATTAATTTTTCTCAAGGATGGCAAGAAATTCAAAGGCATATCCCCATGACCAATGCAATGGAATATGCCACTCTATATAACGAGGCGTTAATTAATGCTGGTGAGGATCCTATTTATCCTGATCCTTCTGCTCTGGGAGAAGGTACTGACTGGCAGGAGGAAGTTTTTCAAGTGGCCCCCATGACCAATTTGTCAGTCTCTACCAGTGGTGGAGGTGAATCAAGTAGTTATTTCTTCTCTGCGGGATATAGTGACCAGGAGGGGATTGTAAAGGGCTCTGGATTTGATAGACTTAATTTAAGGGTCAATACCTCTATGGATATTACTCCAGCAATTACTATTGGGGAAAATTTATCTGCAAGTCTATCAAATTTTGAGAATATCTCTCAGTTTAATTTTGGCTCGATCCTAGGGAGTACTTTAACTGCAAATCCTGAAATTCCAGCCAGGTTCCCTGATGGTTCTTGGGGTTTTTCAGAAACTTCCCTAAACTCTACGAACCCTGCTGCAAATATTCACTATTCAAATAATGATACGAAAAGAACTGTGATTAACGGAAATGTCTATACGGATATATCATTTCTTCAAGATTTTGTTTTTCGCTCTCAGTTCAACTTTAATTTGGGTTTTACCGAAAACGTTATTTTTAATCCAGAATATTCTATTTCCCCAAGAACTTTTAATGCTGTTGCAAATTTAACTGAGAATTTTTCACGCTTTACTGAGTACAGCTGGGCAAATACATTAACTTATAATAAAAGTTTTGAGGATCACACTTTCGAGGCATTAGCAGGATATACCATGCAAGAAGCTTACTCCAAGAATGTGTCAGCATATGGTGCTGGACTACCTGCAAACGCGACCGATAATGAGAATTTGAGGTATTTAGATTTAAACACACAATCTAATAGTGTGGGTGGTAGTGCCGGATCTTATGGAATTTTATCCTACTTAGGGCGGGTGAATTATAATTATGCCAGAAGATATTTTGTCACTGCAAACTTTCGTGCCGATGGATCTTCAAGGTTTGGAGTTAATAATAAATGGGGAAATTTTCCTTCTTTCTCATTAGGATGGAAATTATCTGAAGAAAATTTTCTTCAAAACACGGAATGGATAACAAATCTAATGTTGCGGGGGGGCTGGGGTTCCTTAGGAAATCAAGGCTCTTTACCCAACTATGCATTCGCCAATTTGGTTGAGCCTAATAATAACTATGTATTTGGATATCCACAAGAAGTTTATAGAGGTCAGGCACCTACTGGTTTGGGTAATCCCGATTTAAAGTGGGAATCGACACAGGAAACAAACATTGGGCTTGATTTTAGCGGGTTCGAAGGAAAATTGAGAGGTTCTTTGGATTGGTATAATAGAGAAACTACAGATATGTTACTTCAAGTACCGATTGCTGGTTATGCTGGGATTGAAGACTCTCCTTATGTAAATGGAGGAAGTGTAGTGAACAAGGGGTATGAAGCTATGTTAAGCTATGAAAATACTACGCAAGGTGGTTTGGCGTATAGTTTATCTGGAAATATTGCTCATAACAGTAATGAAGTGACTAGTTTAAGTAATGCAGGATCCTCCCTGTATCAGTTTATTTCTTTTGTAGGTTTGGTAAATGTCACTCAAGTGGGTAGTCCTATTGCCTCCTTCTGGGGCTGGCAAACGGATGGCATCTTTCAGACTCCAGAAGAAGTTGAGATGCATGCATTTCAAAGTAATGGAACCGCTCCGGGAGATATTCGATTTAAAGATATCAACGGGGATAATATAATAAATGCAGAGGATCAAACCATCATTGGAGATCCATGGCCTTCTTTTACTTATGGAATGAATGGATCTTTATCTTATAGTAACTTTGATTTTAGTGTTGCATTGCAAGGAGTTTCAGGAAATGAAATATTTTCAGCTTATAAGTTTAGAACCGAAGGACCTAATTTCTTTAATTACACTCAGAATGTTTTTGATAATCGTTGGACTGGTCCAGGCACAAGCAATGATGTTCCGAGATTAAACTCGGATGATCCAAATAACAATTTTCGATCTTCAGAATATTATTTAGAAGATGGATCCTACCTAAGAATTAGAAATATTCAATTATCGTACAGATTACCAGAAGAAGTTTTTGAAAATTTACGGTTAAGTATATATGGTTCAGTTCAAAATGCTTTCACTTTTACTAGTTATTCCGGTTTTGATCCCGAAATAGGGACTAATGGAAGCAATTCTTTATATGTAGGTATTGATGAAACTAACTATCCTGTGCCCCGTATATACACATTGGGACTTAAAATGAGTCTATAAGCTATAAGAAATTCATTGCTATGAATTATGATATATTAATAAAAAATTTTAATCATGAAAAATAAATTATTCACAATCGTCATATTGTTAAGTTTCTTTATAACTAGTTGTTCTGATGATATATTAGATAAAGAACCGCTAGCAGCTATTAGTACAAGCAACGCCTATGTTACTGCTGAGGATGCTGTAAAAGCTTTAACAGCGGCATATTACCCTTTAACAGGCAACAATTGGTGCTGTGGAAATTATGGTAATGGAGGTTACATGCATTGGGTTTTAGGAAATGTTGCTTCAGATGACACGGAAAAAGGAGGAGAATCAGGTTCTGATCAACTATATGCGCAACAAATATCCTTGTTTAATATTCCTTCAGATAACGATGCGACGCGATTTGCCTGGGAAAACCAATATATCGGTGTTCACCGTGCAAATTTAGTTCTGGATAATGTTTCAGATATTGACATGGACGAGGATCTAAAGAATAGAATTCTTGCAGAAGCTAAGTTTTTAAGAGCATGGTATTACTTTAATCTGGTTAAAACCTTTGGTGATGTTCCTTTAGTAGTAGAAGCTGACTTGGAATCATATGACTTGACCAGAACACCCAAACAAGAGGTATATGATCAAATTATTAAAGATTTAGTTGAAGCAAGTCAAGTTTTACCGGAAGCAACAGAATACTCCTCTAATGATAGAGGAAGGGCAACCAAAGGAGCAGCTCTAGCCTATCTCGGTAAAGTGTACTTATATTTAGATAATTTCACAGAAGCTGAAGAATATTTTGGGCAGGTAATAGATTCAAATGTCTATAGTCTAGATCCTGATTATTTGGGCATGTTTTTACGAGAGGGCGAAAATAGTCCCGAACATATTTTCCAAGTTCAATTCTTGAATGACCAGGGAGCAGAACCTGTAAATAACCAGCTAAACACAGTTTTTTCGAGTAGGGCTATGAATGGATGGGGTTTTAATTTACCCACTCAAGATTTTGTTGATGCATTTGAAGAGGGAGATCCAAGACTAGAACAGACCGTCTATAAAAACGGAGACGTTATGCCCGGAGGAGTAATTGCAGATGTTGGTAATAGTACCACGGGGTACATGAATAAAAAATACTATGTCCCTGATTATGAACGTATAGGGGGATCGCTTCAAGCAGGTAGAGATGATATTTATATGAGACTGGGTAAAGTTTTATTATGGTATGCTGAAGCCGCGAATGAAATAGGGAAGACCGAAGCTGCTCTAGAAGCTTTAAATGCTGTAAGAGCTCGTGCACGAAATGGGAATGCTAGTGTTTTGCCCGATATTACAGTTACAGATAAAGATGAGCTACGAAAAATTATATGGCATGAGCAAAGAGTTGAATTTGGTCAAGAATTTGAACGATTCTTTGAATTAGTTCGGCAAGATCGTGCAGCAGAAGTTCTTCATGCGTATGCTGAAGAATACGATACATCAAAAGGGGCTGGATTTAGAGAAGGTGTAAATGAAATATTCCCTATACCACAAACGGAAATCAATCTAAGCGATGGGACTTTAACTCAAAACCCTGGGTATTAATAAAAACATGTTATCAGAAATGATGGATGGATGAATATATGCTTTTTCAGGAAGGATGGTTCCTTTATTCTATCCTTCTAATACAATAGGAATATTTCCATAATTTTTTGAAATAAGGATTATGGAAATATTATCTATAAAAACTTAGATTTCTTACAGGGTTTAAATTTCTTTTTTTTTGTTGAACAAATAACAAATAACAGAAAGAAATATCTTATTTATGAAAAACAATTTTTTTTACTCCTTCTTAAGAAGAAAAGAAATAAGCTCTTTTTTTTACTTTTTGCCAAAAGCGATTTGGATATTGGCGTTACTATTATTTTGGAGTTGCGTTAAATCTAATCAAGAAAAAAATGGAGATTATAACCAAAAAGATGAAGATGATCAACATCAAAGTTGGAAGGATTATGGAGGAGGACCTGATCAGTCTAAATATGTTGATTTTAATCAAATAACCAGGTCCAATGTTAAGGATTTGGAAGTTGCTTGGTTTTATCCTACAGGGGACAATAAAATCTATCAATTTAATCCTATCATTGTTGATAACTACATGTATGTTTTGGCCAAAGATAATTCCCTGGTAGCTTTAAATGCTACTACCGGAGAAGAGATTTGGATACATTCAGGTTTGTCCGGAATGGCACGTCGTGGAATAAATTATTGGGAAAGCAAAGATGGGGAAGACAAAAGATTAATATTCCAAATCAATAATTATTTACAGGAAATAGATGCCAGAACAGGAAAATCAATCCTCTCTTTTGGAAAAAATGGATTAGTAGATCTTAGGCAAGGCTTAGGAAGAGATCCTAATACCTTATCGAGGGCACAATCAGGTACTCCTGGTAAGATTTTTGAAGACTTGATCCTGCTAGGATCTGGAACTGGAGAATCCTATATGTCATCGCCCGGCTATTTACGAGCATTTAATGTAGTTACAGGAGAACTAGTATGGACTTTTCATACTATTCCGCAACCTGGAGAGTATGGGTACGATACTTGGCCCAAAGATGCTCATAAATATGCCGGAGGGGTTAATACTTGGGGTGAAATTTCAGTAGATGAAAAACGAGGTATTGCATATTATCCACTGGGTTCTCCCACTTATGACTATTATGGAGCAGATAGAGTAGGAAGTAACCTCTTTGGAAATTCTATTTTGGCATTAGATATTAGAACGGGTAAAAGAATTTGGCATTTTCAAACAGTTCACCATGATTTGTGGGATTACGATTTGACAGCTGCTCCTCAACTTATAACAGTAGACCATGAGGGAAAAAAAATAGATGCCGTTGCCGTAGTTAGTAAAAATGGATTTGTTTATGTCTTTGATCGTTCAACAGGAGAGCCTTTGTGGCCTATAGAAGAACGTCCGGTCCCACAAAGCGAGGTCTCAGGAGAACAGACTTGGCCTACGCAGCCTTTCCCTACAGTTATACCACCAGCCTCCCGGCAGGAAATGGAAAAAAGTGATTTAAACCCTGTATTTCTAAGTAAAGAAGAAAAACTGGAATGGGAAAATAAATGGGATAGTTTACAACACGGCTTATTTATGCCACCTTCAGATATAAAAGAGACTTTAGCTATGCCCGGTGCAGTGGGCGGGGTTAATTGGGGAAATACAGCAGCTAACCCAGACAAAGGGATTTTGTATGTTATTTCGATTAATTGGCCTTCTTTATATGAAAGATTAGTTCCCTTAGATACTATTCAAAAAAGGAATAAAATAGCACAAACTCAGAGTGCTAGTTCTGAAGAGATCTATCTACAAAATTGTGCAGCCTGTCACGGGAAAGATCATTCAGGTATAGTAGGTCCCTCTCTAGTAAACATCAAAGAGAGATTGAATTTTAAAGATTTTGAACAAATTCTAATTTCTGGCCGCGGAGATATGCCATCATTCTCTCAATTAGATAGTTTGGAAATGAAGTCCTTATATAATTATTTGTCCGAATTAAAAGGAAAACCTAATATTATGCGAGAGGTGGTAGATCAACAAGTCGAAAAACCATTGGGTCCGGTGGTTGCTGCTGGAGGTGCTCCAGGTGGACTCGAAACTCGGAAATTGGAAAATTCTGGCGGACGCCATGGTGCACCTTATCCCCTAGGGGTAGATGTACCGGATAAGCGACTTTATTTAAATGGTTGGGGTTTAGGAGTTCCTTACATTATTGATCCGCCGTGGTCTGAAATCATGGCTTATGATCTGAACACAGGAGATCTTAAATGGAAACGTCCCTTAGGGGAAGATTTGGAGGCAAAGAAGAAGGGCTTCAATGATACTGGAATGCTGAGGGCTCAAAGGAATGGAATGGTAGTGACCTCTACAGGATTATTGTTTTCAACAAGTAAAGATGGAAAAATACGCGCTTTTGATGCTGATAATGGAAAAGAGCTCTGGAGAGCCGATCTTCCTAAAGGCACGGAAGGCCTTCCTGCGATGTATGTAGAGAATGGAAAGCAATATTTAGTGGTAACAGCAACCTCCCCTTTTAGTTTTGGTAGGGGTAATGAAAATAGTTCCTCCCAAAAGGACGATACTCAGGGCGGCTATGTAGTTTTTTCCTTACCCGGAAGTAACAATTAAATTTATATAAAATGAAAATTAGAAGGTATTTAAATTTACTACTATTTCTTTTTGTGTCGGAAGCTATTACTTCTCAAGAACTGGGAAAGTTCAACGATATTAAGGCTTTAACTTTTATTCCTGATTATGTATTCTCGGGGTCTAGTCTAGATAAATGGCATAGTTTTGATTCTTCAGGAGTTTGGAATGCAAAAGATGGCGTTATAACGGGTGAGGTAACTCAGGGAAAGGGTCCTGGGATTTTACTTTTTGATGATTCTTATCAAGATGTTGCATTTCAAGTTTCTGTAAAAAGAGATGGTCCTGTGGAAGCTGGATTTCTTTTTCGATTTGAACGAGTCGGGGACATATATGAAGCTTTTCTTGTATCTGTTGATAAGAGTGGTTCTTTGGTGTCATATGATATCATTTTTGATGCTAAAGGAAATGAAAAGAGTCGGAAAAAACTTCTACGCGCTGGCGGGATTTCATATAGAGTAGCTCCGCCGATGAAAGAGAAGAAGGAAGAGAATAATCGTTTTTCAGGATATAAGCGTCCAGAACCGCCAGAGGATTTGCCGGTAACTAGGCCTAATACAAATTTTGTAAATGGTGAATGGAATCAAGTCGAAAGCTATGTGGACGTTAATATGATACGATCCTTTTTAAACGATGGACGTGAAGTTGGTGGGACCACAGGGGAAGAGACAAATCAAGACGGATATGGTCCAATAGCTCTTTATATCGGTGGAGCGGGAAAGGTGCAGTTTAAGAATATATTTGTGAAGGATGCTTCAATTAAAAGAACTCCGCTTGAGAAAACTTCTGAAAGATTTGTCAAACAGCGTATTAGTGATATGTATTATTCCTGGGCCACAGATGCGGCTGACTTTAATAAAGATGGAATAAGAGATATAGTAGCAGGACCTTATATTTATTATGGCCCTGATTTTACAAATCGTAGCGAAATTTTCCCTGCCATTACTGGTAGCCCTTCCCTAGATTTTCCATATAACCGGGTTCAGGACACCTATGATTTTAACAATGATGGATGGCCAGATGTTTTGGCTAGTGCATTTACTACAACACTTTATATCAATCCTAAAGGAATGCATAAGCGCTGGAATAGCTATGACGTTCTTCCTGAAGGAGGACAAAGTGAAATAACTACCTTTAGTGACATAGACGGTGATGGAAAGCCTGAATTGGTATATGGGGCTAAAGGTTTTGTGCGTTATGCAAAGCCAAATGAAAAAGATTCTACTAGGCCTTGGGTCGTATTTAATGTGTCTAAAGCAGGACATGCATTGGCACACGGTATAGGTACTGGAGATATCAATGGAGACGGAAGGATAGACATTCTTAATGCCTTGGGCTGGTGGGAGCAGCCAGAAGTATTGGATACCACTAAGACGTGGAAGTATCATCCCGTAGCTTTTGGTCGATATGGCAAAAGAAGTAGTAATATAGGGAGTAGTTTAATGGCTGTTTATGATGTAAATGGTAATGGGTTAAACGACGTAGTTGCGAATTTAAACTCACATGGATTTGGGTTGGCTTGGTATGAGCAAAAAAGAAATAAAAAAGGAGAAATAAGTTTTGTTCAGCATATGATTATGGATGATTATAATTCAAATAATTCCGGTGACGTAACATTTTCACAATTACATGGTGCCACTTTTGCTGATATTGACAATGATGGCATTAATGATTATATTGTGGGAAAGCGTTATTTCACACATTTGGACAATTACTACGATCCAGATACCTATGGCCCCCCAGTTATTTATTGGTACAAGACGGTTAGAGATGCCAGTGCTCCTGGTGGCGCGAAGTTTGTTCCACAATTGATTAATAATCGTTCTGGAGTGGGATCTGAAATTGATGCTGTAGATTTAGATGATAATGGAACATTGGATATCATTACCTCCACGAACAACGGAACTTATATATATTGGAACAAAACAAATCCGAATGCTCAGTAATAATTTATTTCTTAAAAGAAAGAGCAGAATTTTGATAAGCTATTTTTATAAACATAAGAGTGAAATTTTTTAAAAGAAACATTACCGATTTTGTCGTTATTTAATTAATTTAAAATGAAAATAAAAATGTACCTTTATTTACTAATGTTATTAATAGGAATTGTGTTGGCAGTACATCTGGCAATGAATTCTGAAGTTGGGTCTATCCTTCAAAATCCTGAAATGGGAAATGCTGTTTTTTGGTGCATTGGGGCAATTACAGCAATTATTATAGGTTTTACTCATTGGGATATTGGCGTCTTTTCTAAAATGTCAGAAGTTCCTATTTGGCTTTTCGCGGCGGGAGCGATTGGGGCGGCATTAGTGTTCGGAATAGCATGGATTATTCCACAAATTGGAGCTGCGCCTGCATTTGTACTGATGATTTGCGGTCAGGTAATTGCAGGTTTGGTTATGTCCCATTTCGGTCTTTTAGGTGCACCTGTTGAACCAATTTCCATTACAAAAATATTAGGAGCCTTGTTGATGATCGGCGGTGTTAGCTTGGTCACGTTTTCTAAATAAATAAAATATTATTAAAATGAAAAATGAAGAAAATATTTCATCACGAAGGGATTTTGTTAAGAAAATGGGGGCGACTGGATTGTGTGCCATTGCACTTCCCCATTTGCCGCTTTCTTGGTTAATTGAAGACAAATTCGAAATAGGGGCTACATTTATTTTGTGGGGATATGGTCCAGACAATTTAGAGCCTGCATTGACCGACTTATCAAAGTTGGGATATCATTCTTTTGAAACTTTTGGTAATGTTATTCAGGAATATGATGAAAATCGAGGAGGAATTGAATCCCTTATTGATAAAACGGGCATGCCAATAACATCTGCTTTTTGCATGACAGATGTTCTAGATCCTTCAAAACGAAAGGAAGAACTTGAAAAGTTGGTTAAGTGGTCAAAACTTCTTAAAAAAGCTGGTGGTAAAGTTGTTGAATATTGTCCGTCTAGCATAAATAGAAAGGACTATAATTACAAAGATCACAAAAAGAATATTGTAGAATCTATGAATGATTATGCAAAAGCAGTAACTGACCTTGGTCTGGTTTGTGCGCTCCATCCACATACTGGAACTCCGATAGAAACAGAAGAAGAAGTTTATTTTATTATGGAAAATGTAAATACTGAATATATGAAATTCGGTCCAGATGTTGGACAGTTGGAAAAAGGTGGTGCAGACCCCGTTAAGATATGTAATGATTTTATGTCATTGATTGAGCATGTGCATCTTAAGGATTATGAAGGTGGTGATAATGGTTATTTAGGATATGCACCGTTGGGTGAAGGTCAAGTAAATATAAGGGAAATATTAAATCAGTTAGAAAAGGAAAAGACAAGTATGGCTGGTGCTGTTATGTTTGAATTGGACTACGATGGAAAGCTTGATGCTCCTTACAGCCCGTTTAAAGCAGCAAAAATATCAAGGGATTATTTGGTTAATCTCGGATATAAATTTGTTTGATATTTGTTATGTGTTAACTTCTAATTTGATTTCCTCTTTTAGATAAATGCATTGTTTTTCGAATAAAATTACATGAGAAGTGTTAAACTTATTTTAGATTGTTCGCTTATGGGTTCAAGGCTTTTCGTTGGTTAAAACGAGATTAAAAATAGTAATAAATTCACACATGGAGTATGTGTGATCATTTTAAATATATTTTATGGAAATTTTGAAAAATTACATTGGTGGTTCTTGGATTGAGAGTAAGGAAAAGAACACAATTGATATTGTAAATCCAGCTTCATTGGATATCTTGGGAAAGGTTCCTTTTGGTGTTAAAACCAACGAAGATGTACAAGTAGCAGTTGATGTGGCTTCAAAAGCTTATTTGGAATGGAAAGAAGTGCCAGTAATGAAAAGAGTGCAGCCTCTTTATCAGCTTAAGAGATTGTTGGAGGAAAATGCAGAAGATATAGCTAAAACTATAACTGAGGAATGTGGGAAAACAATAGGAGAATCCAGAGGTGAATTGCAGCGGGCTATTGAAAATGTCGAGGTTGCATGCGGTACACCTATGTTAATTCAAAGTGAATTTTCTGAAAATATTGCTGGAGGTATAGACGAATTTATGATTCGTCAACCTTTGGGAGTGTGCGCATGTATATCCCCCTTTAATTTTCCCGGCATGATTCCGTTCTGGTTTTTACCCTATGCTATTGCATGTGGTAATACTTTTATTTTAAAGCCATCTGAAAAAGTGCCTTTAACAATGATGAAGGTTTTTAAATTAATTGATCAACTTGAGGGCTTGCCAAAGGGCGTGGTGAATTTGGTGCATGGCGGCAAAGAAACTGTGGATGGACTTTTGGAGCACAAGAAAGTAAAAGCTATAAGTTTTGTAGGATCTACCAATGTAGCAAAATATATTTATTCCAAAGGAGCTGCGCATGGTAAGCGTGTACAGGCTCAGGGAGGTGCTAAAAACCCGGTGGTAATACTACCTGATGCTGATTTAGAAATGTCTGTAAAGATTATTACCGACAGTGTATATGGTTGTGCCGGACAACGATGTTTGGCTGCTTCTAATGTTATTACTGTTGGAGATGACGGAAAAATAAAAGATGCCATTTATGAAGCTGCCAAGGCTAGATCTACTGGATATGGTTTGGATGAAAATGTGGAAATGGGACCGGTAATAAATGGAGAAAGCCGTGCGAGAATTGAAAATCATATTGCTAAAGGTGTAGATGAGGGAGCTAATTTATTATTGGATGGTAGAAATCTAAAAGTTAGTGGTTTTGAATCTGGAAATTTTGTAGGTCCTACTATAATACAAAATCCACCATTTAATGGTAAAACAGTACATACAGAAATTTTTGGTCCCGTTATGAGCCTCATAGATCTCGCCACGGTGGATGATGCTTTGGAATTTGTTAATAGGAGCAACTATGGAAATATGGCTTGTCTCTTTACTTCAAGTGGCGCAAACGCGAGAAAATTCAGAAATCAGGCGAACGTAGGTAATGTCGGTATTAATATAGGTGTTGCGGCTCCCATGGCACAGTTTCCCTTTAGTGGTTGGAATGACAGTTTCTTTGGTGACCTCCATGGACAGGGGCATCATGCTATAGAATTCTTTACGCAGACCAAAGTGGTAATTGAAAGATGGCCGAAAGAATGGTCAAGAAAATTCTAAGATTAGAACTAAAAGGGATATAACCTAAGAGTGGTATGCCATAAAATAATTAGAGTCACGGTTGATATTAATGGTTTTTAGATTTACAGCCAGGTATCGCCTAATCGTGTTTGAAATCTTTTTTTTATTTGGAAAAATCAAAAGAACCGGCAAAAGGATTTTATTGGCTTACCTAAAAAGATAAATACACTAGAAATAAATAATCTAAAAATACATTCCTTATATATATGACCAATTACAATAATAATCCGCTAGATGATTTTGAATTGCATCATAGGGATATTAAAACAATAGGTAAAGATTTACAGAGACCTGAATGTATCTTGGCAGAACCTAATGGAAATTTATGGTCTGCTGATGCAAGAGGTGGGGTGATGAAAATTTCACCAGATGGATCACAAAAATTAATTACGGAAACCGGATCAGATTTTTTTAAAGGGGCAAAAGAAGAGACGACGAAATATTTGGATGGAACTTTGCCCAATGGATTAGCTTTTGCGGATAATGGAGATATTCTTATTTCCAATTTTGGTACCGATCGGTTAGAACGAATGACACGAAAAGGTGATACTATCGTACTGGCGGATACAATTGAAGGAGAGGAGATAGGAAAAGTTAATTTTGTGTTGAGGGATTCAAAAAATCGAATATGGATAACAATTTCTACCAAAACCAAAAATTGGATGCATGCTTTAAAGCATGATCTTAGAGATGGATATGTGGCTAGGTATGAGGACGGAGCTTTTAGGATTATTGCAGATGGGTTCGGTTTTACGAATGAGATCCGATTTGATAGGAATGAAGAATATCTTTATATAGTGGAAACGACTGGAGGATGTATAACCAGAATGAGACTTACTGAGAGTGGAAACTTAGTTGATAGGGAAATTTTTGGTCCCACGAAGTTGGGTCGGGGGTCCTGGCCGGATGGAATAGCTTTTGATACCTTTGGTAATCTCTGGGGGACTACGGTCTATTCCGATAAATTATTTGTTCTCAGCCCCGAAGGTGATATGAAAATCCTTTTGGATGAAGGAGATCCGGAAAAAGTGGAAGCATTGGAAAAGGCCTTTTATAACAACAATGTTACAGAAGATGTACTTTTTGCCACAGGTCAGGGAATTGCTCCTTGGATGGCGAGCATCACGTTTGGTGGTGCGGATTTAAGAACTGTATATATTGGTTCACTTAAAGGAAAAAATATCCCTTATTTTAAATCCCCTGTCCCGGGATTACCCATGGTTCATTGGAAAAAATAAAACATAAAAAATTTAAATTAGAAAGAATGAGTATACCAACAAAGATGAATGCCCTGGTTTTAAAAGGAGTCCGAGATTTTAATATAGAATCAGTACCAGTGCCTGGAATTGATTCTGATGAAGTATTGTGTAAAGTAGATACCACTTATATTTGTGGAACAGATCCGCATATAATTGCTGGTGATTTTCCTGATTTCTGGCCTACTGGATATCCTTTTATTCCCGGACACGAATGGTCAGGAACCATTGTTAAAACCGGAGAAAAAGCCTCAGTACTAGGATGGAATAATGGCGATAGAGTCTGTGGTATCTCTCACTGTGGATGTGGTTATTGTGAAATGTGTTTAAAGGGGAGGTATAATATCTGTTTGAATTACGGGCACGAGGAGAAGGGCCATAGGCAGTATGGACATTATACACCTGGCGCCTATGCCCAGTACATGAGATCTTCGGTAAAAAGTATTTTTAAGGTTCCGGATTCTATGTCACTTGAATATGCAGCATGTGTAGACCCTCTGAGTATTGCACTTTATACGGTCGAAAGATCTAGGATGAAACCTGGGGATGATATTTTAATTTTAGGAACTGGGCCACAAGGTTTAATGGCAATCCTTTGCGCCAAAGCACTTGGTGCAGGTAGAATAATTGCGGCTGGGAGTGGAGAGCGGTTGAAAAAAGCGGAGGAATTAGGAGCAATACCTATTAATTACAAGGAGGAGGACGTAGTTTCTAAAGTCGAAGAAATGACCAATGGAAATGGAGTTCCTTCTGTTTTGGAGTGTGCAGGAACAGTGAAATCAATCAGACAAGCTTGTTTGGCCGCATCCAAAGGCGGTGTTGTTTCAGTGATTGGCATACCCCATGCTGATCCCTCCTTACCTCTTAAAAGAATTGTTTTAGATGAGATCGAATTGGTGGGAAATAGAGCCAATCCCAATACGGCAAGACGGACTATTGAGCTGCTTGCGAACAGTAGAATAGACTTAACACCCTTAATGACTCATAAGTTCTCTTTAAAAGAATTCGATAGTGCTCTTGATACTTTTGAGAATCGAAGGAATGGTGCTATAAAGATTGCCACAAAACCAAATGGATAAAAACTAATATATTAAATTAAAATTATAATGCATAATAAAGTATTGATTGTAAGTGGAGGAGCATCCGGACTAGGATTGGCGGCCGCAGAAAAATTTGCCAAAAATAATTTCAATATTGTCATAATTGATATTGATAAAGAAAAAGGGAGGTTGGCCGAGAAGAAAATTAAAGAAATGGGGCGAGATGCGATTTTTTGTTTTTGCGATATTTCAAACTATGACCAAGTAAAACAAGCAGCACATATAACTAAAGAAAAATTTGGTAGGGCAGATGTGATAATTAATAATGCGGGATTGGAAATAAGAGGTAGTATTCTCCAATGTAAAGAAGATGATTGGGTAAAGACTTATAATATTAATTTGAAAGGGATATACCATATGTCCAACGCATTTGTTCCCCTAATGATTGAGAGAGGTAAGGGATCTATTGTTAATACAGGTTCTATATTGGGCTACAGAGCAGTAGGTGAGAGGGCTGCATATGCTTCTTCCAAAGGGGCTATAGATAGCCTCACAAGAAGTATGGCCTATGATCTAGCAGCAAATAATATACGTGTAAACTGTGTGGCACCAGGCGCAATAGATACTCCTTTGTTAAGGGGTTCCATAAATGATTCTCCTGATCCGGAAGAAACAGAGAAAGTATTGGGTTCCAAAAGTGTATTTGGCAGGATGGGGACCTCTGAAGAAGTTGCCAATGTTATGTATTTTCTGGCGTCGGATGAAGCCTCATTTGTTACGGGATCGACCTATTTTGTAGATGGTGGCTGGGCGATACTGTAATCGGTAGGAGCTAATAAAACCTATGAATGAGTAATGTTAGAAATATTTTAAAATAATGATAGATTTAGAAAGTAAAAAATCTCTTATCAGAAAGGGAATTGTTCAATTACTTGAAATAAAGGATGCGGAAATTCGTTTACTCAATCTGCATCAATGTAGACATGCAATAGACAACGCCATACATATTGGGGGGGCATTTTCTGCTACCAAACCCATGGTCAGCCTTTTTTATGGCGGTATTATAGACCCAGACATTGAGAATCCAACTTCTACCGAAAAGGATCAATTTGTATTGAGCAAGGGTCACGCAATTGCTACTTTGGCCTCTATTTATTCTGACTTAGGTTATTTCAAAAAGGAAGTTCTGAAAAACTCGAGATCAATTTCCAGCATTCTTAATGGGCATCCAGGGCCACTTATTCCTGGTGTACATATTGCCACTGGACCGATGGGTCAAGGAATGGGTGTTGCACAAGGATTTGCTTTGGCAGGTCAAAAAGATGGTGGATTTGATGTCTATGCCCTTACGGGGGATGGGGAACTGCAGGAAGGTCCGATTTGGGAGACTATAATGTATGCAGGTTCTAAACGCTTGGAGAATTTTTGTGTAATGGTGGACCACAATGGTGGGCAATTGGATAATGTAATGTCATTACATTACCCTTACAATAATTTAGGTGGAAGTTTTGAAAGCTTCGGTTGGCGAGTCATGGAAATTGATGCCACTCAATACCACTCTATATATAATGCATTACATGATTTCAAGTATGGTGTTAGGGATGGTAGACCTACAGTGATTATTTGTCGTTCAACGAAAGGACACGGCGGGTTTTCAAGCCATATGAATAACCATAAAACCAGTATAAGCGAAGAAATTTTAAATCAAGAAGAATCATTTCATATACGCCATAGAGAATTAATGCAAAAGCGATTTTGTGCTTTATTTAATTCAGTTTGCGATAATGAATATTACTCCCATGTTAGGAAGATTTTGGAAAATCATGCTTCGCAAATGGGGCTTGAATTTATAAGTAGCGGAACCAAAGTAGCGAACATAAAGGAAAAGGAGAAAACTGTAAAATTAAAAAAAGCTTCACCTCGGAATAAGAAAATTGATTTTAACAACTACAATTTGCCTAAGTTGGAAGAGGGAAGAACATACGCAGCTCATAAGGTTATTGAAGAGGCTATGAAAGAGTTTTCGTTGGACAAGAATGTTGTTTCTGTTGATTCCGATTTGGCCTCTACAAGCGGGTTACAAGCGGGAATTGGATTTGTAGATAAGGATAGAGGCCTGAATGTGGGAGTAGCGGAAGCCAATATGATGTTGATAGGAGAGGCTATGGCCGTTTTTGGATTTAATGTATGGGTAAGTACTTTTTGTCCTTTTTTTGATTGGAAGGTTCTTAGAAGGATTGCTGTAGGCTACCAAGAAAGGTTGGAGGTAATTGACCAAGGAGGATGGCTCTCGAAAGGGCATGGTATTGATTATACAATGTTGGCAACAGCTGCTGACTTAGAGACTCAGTCGAATGGAGCTACCCATATGGGCAATGATGATGTTCTGTTGATGGACCAGGCTGCACACGTAAAAATAATAAACGTTTCTTGTCCCCAACAATTGCTTGCAATCATGAAATGGATAATGGAAGGAAACAAAGGAATAATTTATCTTCGTATTCTGCGATCTCCTTCAAAGGTGTTGTACAATGATAAATTTGCATTTGAATTTGGAAAGGCTTATTCACTGATCAATAGAGATGAAACGAATGCCTATATAGTAACTAGTGGCAGGGGTGTACACGAAGCTTTGGAGGCAAGCAGGATGCTCATGGAAAAGAAAATTAATGTGAATGTGGTGGATATGCCGTCCATTGATCCCAATACCATTTTGCAATTGTATAAGTCAGAAAAAATTATATTTATTGCAGAGCAGAATAATGGATATATATGGGTGAATTTTAAAAGGGTACTTTTTTCCAATGTGAGCACAATCAGTACTAAAAACCTCCACCCAGTAAATTTGACTACAGATGGGGATCTAAATTATGTACACTCAGGAACTTATACGGAACTCGCGGCACATTATGGATTAGATGCGGCTCATTTGGTTGAAAAAATTATTAGAACCATTAACTAATAAGAAAATGAAAATTATAAACGAGAGTGATACAGAGGAAGTAGCTCATCCAGGAAGATTTATGCGCTGGTTGGTCAATGAAGATTCATTAAAAGCAAAAAATCTTTCGGTTTGCGTAATTAGAGTAATGCCTGGGGAAGCAGTAAGACCAGCACATTCTCATCCCAATAGTGAGGAATTAATATATATTATAAGGGGTCAAGGAAAAGTAATGATTGAAAATGAAGTTGGAAATGTTAAAGAGGGATCTGCTATTCTTTTTGAACAGGGAAAAATACATATGCTAAAGAATACTGGAGAAATAGAAATGAAAGTCATTTGTTTCTTTTCACCGGCCACATCAATCGATAATTACAAAACGTTTGATGATATTTCTTTTCCTGATTAGTCCCATCTATTAATTTATTACGAATGAATAATTAGAAGAATAGCAAAGTTTTAAAATTGCGCCGCTCATGCCTTCTATTCCTTAGATTACTCTAATGATTTAAGTGTGTGGTCATATGAGCAATTCTCCTAAGATTGTGATTAATTACTTTTACTTTCTTTATATATATATAAATTGAAATTTATGAAATTTTTACTTTCTTGTTTTGTTAGTAGTTGTTTACTATTAATAATTTCTTGTGGTCAAGCTGAAAAGAAACAAAAAGATCAAAGCGGAGAAACTGCGAAAATGAGAACTGATTCTTTAAGTGTGGAACTAGAAAAGGTTTGGGAAACGGGGAGGGCTTTTCTAAAAACTCCTGAATGTGCAACTTATGACCCCGAAAAAAATATTTTTTATATTTCTAATCTCAACAGGGATAATGAAGTGGAGAAAGATGGCTATATATCTATTGTTAATGCCGATGGAAGTGTTGAAAATGCGAAATGGATTGAAGGATTGAGCTCACCTTTAGGTAATGATTTTTATAATGATTATTTATTTGTAAATGATGGAGGGGATATTGTAAAAATAAGTATTAAGAGTGGTAACATAATAGAAAAGATTCCAGTAAAAGGTGCCGCTAATTTGAATGGAATCGATATTGATAAGACAGGAAATATTTATGCAGCAGATTCAGAGGGTAATAAAATTTACATGGTGACACAGGATGGTGAAGTCACTCTTTTGTTTGAGGGGGAAGAACTAAATAAACCAAATGGTGTTTTTATTAAGGATAATGAGCTTATTATAGCCTCTATGTCCGGCAATAGCTTATTATCTTTTCATTTGGAAACTAATAAGATAAAAACTTTAGTCGAAGATATAGGTGGAGTAGATGGAATAATCCAATTGGAAGGGGGGCATTTTTTAACATCTAGCTGGTCAGGAGAGATATTTTTTATTAGTAATGATATGCAAAAGCAAAAAATACTTGACACAACTCTGGAGAAAATAAATGCCGCAGATATAGGATATATTCCCCACGAAAACCTATTAGTTGTTCCTACATTTTTTGACAATAGATTAATTGCTTACAAACTAAGCATTAATAAAGGTTGACATTTTCCCGTAAAGTGTGTAAAGTATAAATAACAGGGGTGGGATTTTTCTATATTCCAGCTGATTTTTCATAGATCGTAATGAAGTGGTTTGTAGTAATGCCTCAATTTCTGATAGGTATCAACTAATTATTAGTGGCTTTCCTTGTATTTTTTAAATAATAAACGCACAATAATTATACTAAATTCCCTGAAAAATGGTGAGTGCTGATGAGGGTTTCAAATCTACTTTGCCACAACAGAGAAGAACGTAGATAACACTCTATGAACGACGAGGAAAAATTGATGAGGATTGTGGAAATAAAATATTTTAACCTCTTATAGAAAAGCCTGAGAAAATGAGTGCACCATCAAATGAAAATCTGATATGACCGTAATTCTCCTTCTTTTAAGTGTAGCACTTATTATTATATTAACAGCACGTTTCCAGGTGCATCCCTTTTTGGCTTTATTTCTGGTGGCTGTCTTCTACGGTTTGTTAATAGGAATGCCCTTAGATGCAATTATTCTGTCTGTAAACCAGGGGTTTGGAAATACCTTGGGTAGTATAGGATTAATCATAGTTTTTGGTGTTATTATCGGTGCTTTTCTGGAGAAATCAGGAGGGGCTTATGCTCTTGCCGAAAAAGCGCTTCAAGTTGTAGGTAAGAAGCGGGTATCAGCAGCCATGGGTTTTATTGGATATATAGTTTCTATTCCCGTATATGCCGACAGCGGTTTCATTCTACTCTCCCCACTTAACAGAAGCCTGGCCAAGAAAGCAGGTATTTCCCTTGCCGGACCGGCTGTTGCGCTGGGTCTTGGTCTTACGGCTACACATACCATGGTGCCTCCAACCCCGGGACCAATAGCAGCAGCGGGAATACTGGGTGCCGATCTGGGACTTGTAATGTTATTGGCGGTGCCAATAAGTGCCTTGGCTTTAATCGTTGGGGTGGTATTTGCTACAAAGTATGCGGCAAAAACATGGATTGACCCTAATCCCGATATTTCGGAAAAAGAAATTCAAAATCGTTTAGATGATGCCCCGGGAGCTTTTAAATCTTCTATACCAGTATTTGTTCCTATTATTTTAATTGTTCTCAAATCAATTACAGCTAACGATGCCATAGGCATGCACATACCTTTTCTGGAAATTATTTTTTTCCTGGGAGAGCCAATAGTGGCGTTATGTATTGGTGCAATTCTCTCTTTAAGCTTACCAAAAAAACTTAATGCAAAAATGCTTTCGTCAGATGGTTGGGTCGGGAATGCATTAAGAGATGCCGCCTCCGTATTATTAATAACGGGTGCAGGTGGAATTTTCGGAAGAATTTTGCAGGATTCAGGAATAGCCACTACTTTAGGAGAAACACTGGCAGAAATTGATATTAGCATATGGCTTCCTTTTCTACTGGCAGCGGCAATTAAATCTGCACAGGGATCTTCTACTGTAGCTTTAATCACAACGGCGTCTATAATGCTTCCGATGATGACAACTCTAGGTTTCGATTCTGAGTTGGAGAAAGCTCTCGTGGTTGTGGCAATTGGTTCAGGATCAGCGGTAGTGTCTCATGCTAACGACAGCTTTTTTTGGGTGGTCAGTCAAATGTCGGGCATGAAAGTTAAAACGGGATATCGCCTTTACACAACGGGAACCTTTATATTAGGTACATCAGCGGCATTTTTCATATATTTAATATACCTTATTGTTGCATGATGTCCAGAAAAAGTATAAAGTTAGTAGAGAAGCGAGACCCAGTCAAAAATTATAACTAAAGAACAGATGAAATTATACAAAACACAAAATGGAATTGTCATAGAAAAGGATAATTCATACTACCTCCTTAAAGATGAAACCTGGGACTCATTTATTAATGACGATCATCTTTATGAAAAAATGAAAAATGTGACGTCGAATCTAGCGGCTGACCCTCGTGGAAAAAATCTCATTGACAACCTGCTGGCTCCTCTTGGGAACCAGGAGATATGGGCAAGCGGGGTAACCTACTACCGGAGTAGAGAAGGACGCCAGGAAGAATCGAAAGGAAGCGGTGGTGGCGATTTCTATGCCCGGGTTTATGAAGCGGAACGGCCAGAATTGTTTTTTAAAGCTTTGGCCCACCGGACAGTAGGACCGGGTGGAAAAGTACGAATTCGGAAAGATTCGGGGTGGGACGTTCCTGAGCCGGAACTTACATTGCTTATTACTTCATCTGGGAAGATTGTGGGATATACTGTTGGCAACGATATGAGTTCCCGTAGCATAGAAGGAGAGAATCCTTTGTACCTTCCACAGGCAAAGAATTACGATGGTTGTGCATCTGTTGGTCCTTGCGTTTATGTGAGTCCGAGTCCTCTGTCGCAGGATACTCTGATTCAAATGGAAGTGATCCGGACGGGAGAGAAAGTATTTGAAGGTAGCATAGACATAGGACAGATAAAGCGGAAGCTGACAGATATTGTAAAATATCTTTACAGAGAATGCAGTTTTCCGTATGGAAGTATGCTAATGACAGGAACCGGTATTGTTCCCGGTAAAGAATTCACTTTGCAAAAGAAGGATGAAATTAGAATCACCATTGAACCTATCGGCACTTTGGTCAATTTTGTGGAGTAAAGAATACAGGCGTGCCGGTATAAAAGGGCCTGGGATCAGTTTTTAATTTTTTTGGATGAATAATTTAAGTAGTAAATATTATGGAATTAATAGGAAAGAATATAATTGGTAATGACTTTTCCGGAGAGGGCAAGGATATCTTTTTTGCTGTAAATCCTTCTACAGGAAAGCAAATGGAACCTGGTTTTAAAGAGGCTAGTCAGAAAGAAATAGATTCGGCTGTCAGAAAAGCAAGTACGGCTTTTCAAGTTTACCGTAACAAATCGGGGCAGGAGAAAGCTGAGTTTTTAGAAACCATTGCCAATGAAATCATGTCACTGGGAGATTCCCTTATTAGCCGCTGCATCGAAGAAACTGGCCTGCCCGAAGGACGTCTTACCGGTGAGCGGGGAAGAACAGTGAACCAACTAAAACTTTTTGCTAAATTACTTAGAGAAGGATCCTGGGTAGATGCCCGTATTGATACGGCCGATCCTGATCGTCAACCTCTTCCCAAGGCAGATATTCGAAGCATGCTCAAAGGACTTGGTCCGGTAGGAGTTTTTGGAGCAAGTAATTTTCCACTTGCCTTTTCTGTAGCAGGAGGTGATACTGCCTCTGCTCTCGCTGCAGGTTGTACGGTAGTGGTAAAAGGCCACCCGGCGCATCCGGGAACTTCCGAAATGGTGGGACTTGCCATTCAACGGGCTGTTCAGAAGTGCAATATGCCAGAAGGTACTTTCTCTATGGTAAATGGGCCTTCTGTAGAAGTAGGGCAAGCGATTGTACGT
Source organism: Autumnicola psychrophila (assembly GCF_031846645.1). NCBI lineage: Bacteria > Pseudomonadati > Bacteroidota > Flavobacteriia > Flavobacteriales > Flavobacteriaceae > Autumnicola > Autumnicola psychrophila. Next base: position 320,907 of record NZ_JAVRHN010000001.1, on the reverse strand, counting down.
CACCCTTTGATCAAAGCTATCGGGTTTACAGGTTCCTTTCGAGGTGGAAAGGCTCTTTTTGATGAAGCAAATAAACGTGAGGAACCCATTCCGGTTTATTCAGAAATGGGTAGTAGCAATCCAGTGTTTATTCTTCCGGGAGCTTTAAAGGAGAGAAAAGATAAAATAGCACAGGATTTGGCGGCATCGGTAAATCTTGGGGTAGGACAATTCTGCACCTCTCCTGGTCTGGTGTTTCTACAAAGCTCAGAAGATACCGAAGGATTTAAAAACCTCCTGTCGCAAAGTATAAGTGAATCAGATGCCGGTATAATGCTCACTTCAGGAATAAATGGCAGCTACCGGGAAGGCATAGAGAAGTTAAGCAGTAAAAATAATGTGGAAGTCCTGGCAAAAGGAAAGGAAGAATCCTCTTCCTGCCGGGGAACATCTTATTTACTACATACTACGGCTCAATCCTTTCTATCCGAACATTCACTTCAGGAAGAGATTTTTGGTCCTTCCACGCTGGCAATTACGGCGCAGCATAAAGACGAAATAGTGAAGGCGGCAGAAAACCTTTACGGGCATCTTACGATCACCATCCACGGCACAGAAGAAGATCTGCTGGAGCATCAGGATCTTATCCGTGTACTGGAACAAAAAACAGGTAGGATTATAATTAACGGTTATCCTACCGGAGTGGAAGTTTGCGATTCCATGGTTCATGGCGGACCGTTTCCGGCGACCACAGATAGCCGCTCCACTTCAGTAGGTACTGCTGCGATCAAACGCTTTGTAAGACCTGTATGCTATCAAAGCTTTCCTACCTCTTTGCTTCCCGACGAATTAAAAGATGGAAACCCTTTAAAAATATGGCGTTTAGTGAATGGTGATTTTAAAAAGGAATAGAAACAGAGAATAAATTCAGAGATTAAAAATCTGCAGAATCAGTCCGGTAAATAATTGTGTACTGATTTATACAATAAATTTTATTATTCAAATAAATTCCGGTGAAGCCGGAGCATTAGATATGAGTGAAGATAAGAAACTAAGAAGTTACGATTGGTTTGGAAAATCTGATAAAATGGGATTCGTTCACCGCTCCTGGTTGCGAAATCAGGGCTATCCTGATGATTATTTTGAAGGAAAACCTGTTATTGGGATTTGTAATACGTGGTCTGACCTTACACCATGTAATGGTCATCTACGTGATTTTGCCGAAGTGGTAAAAAGAGGGGTGGTTGAAGCCGGAGGTTTCCCATTAGAATTTCCGGTTACCTCCCTTGGTGAAACTATTATGCGTCCAACCACTATGCTTTTCCGGAATCTGGCTGCCATGGATACAGAAGAGTCGATTCGGGCCAATCCGCTGGATGGGATCGTGCTGCTCACCGGCTGTGATAAAACAACACCATCTACGGTAATGGGTGCCTGCAGTGTAGATCTGCCAACCATTGTGGTCCCGGGAGGACCAATGCTTAATGGCCGCTATAAAGGACAATGCGTGGGTTCAGGATCTTTTAACTGGCTGCACAAGGAAAAGCAGAAGGTGGATAATTTCACCGATGAAGATATTCGCGCTATGGAAATAGGTGCTGCACGTAGCCAGGGGCATTGTATGACTATGGGAACAGCTTCTTCCATGGCTTGTATGGTAGAAGCACTCGGTCTGACCCTTCCTGGAGCAGCAGCCATTCCGGCGGTAGATTCCAGGAAAAAAGTGATGGCACAGCTATCTGGCAGAAGAATTGTCGAAATGGTAAAAGAAGATCTGAAACTTTCAAAAATTTTAACCAGGGAAGCATTTGAAAATTCCATGGTAGTAAATTCAGCTATAGGAGGCTCTACCAATTTCCTTGTTCATTTGTTGGCTATTGCCGGAAGAATGGGAGTGGATTTGAAGCTGGAAGATTTTGACCAGATAGCAAGTAAAATTCCTTTAATGGCCAATCTTAAACCATCGGGAGAATACCTGATGGAAGATTTCTATTATGCGGGAGGTTTACCAGTAGTGATTAAGGAAATAAAGAAATACCTTCATAAGGATGCCATAACTGTGAATGGTCGGGGTATTGGAGAAAATACCGCTGATGCCACGTGTTACAATACAGATGTTATTGCAACTATTGATAAACCTTTTCAGCAAGATGCCGGTATTGCTGTTCTTAAGGGCAACTTATGTGAACAGGGTGCGATCATTAAACCATCGGCCGCCACTAAAGAACTTATGAAGCATCGCGGGAGGGCGGTAGTTTTTGAAACTATTGAAGATTACCATGCTCGTATTGATGATCCTGATCTGGATATTGATGAAAACTGTGTAATCGTCTTAAAAGGAGTAGGGCCAAAAGGTTATCCCGGTATGCCGGAAGTAGGGAATGTGGATCTCCCTGAGAAAATTCTTCGAAAAGGAATTAGGGATATGGTACGGATATCTGACGGTAGAATGAGTGGTACAGCCGCTGGAACTGTAGTGCTGCATGTATCTCCTGAATCTGCAGTTGGAGGAACCCTGGCTCTTGTTCAGAATGGTGATATGATTGAGCTCGATGTAGAAAAAAGAAGGCTTCATTTAGACGTGAGTGAAGAAGAACTACAAGAACGAAAAGCTGCGTGGATTCCCCCTTCTCCGTTAGCCACCAGAGGCTATGTAAAAATGTACATTGAACATGTACAGCAGGCTGATAAAGGTGCTGATCTGGATTTTCTGATTGGAGGTTCTGGCTCTGAGGTTACACGTGATCTTCATTAACTCCCGGTCTTTTTATTTAGAAAAGATTTAACTTTTCAAAAAATTTCAACAGATAAAGCATCATTAGCTATTTCAGCAGAACCTAATTAAAAACAGTTTTTAATTTTACTGTTTATTTTCGGATTTGCCGGTAATCTTCACACGCTCAGGAATTATATAAGAACTTTCTTTACATGAGCCCTGAACTGGACTTTGAAGATCGGGTAAATGATTTGGTGAATAGAATGACCCTCGAAGAAAAGAGAGGTTATCCGCTAAATGATGCTCCTGTTAATTAGGCTATTTAACCTAAATCTTTCTCTTATGTAATGGAAGACCTATAAAATTTCCTTTCTCACATCAACTGAATTTGTATGAAAACAACTTATATCACTGGATTGTTCTGTTTGTCTTTATTATTTACTTATTGCACGACTTCCCGGGAAAAAGAACAGGATGCTTTTGGTCCCAAACCCGCCTTTAATCCCAATCCTTCAGGATCATATATGTCCCCGGAAGAAAGCATGGAAACATTTTATTTACCTAAAGGCTACCACCTGGAGTTGGTTGCCAGCGAGCCTATGATTAAGGAGCCGGTAGCTATTGCATGGGATGGAAATGCGCGGATGTATGTAGCTGAAATGTTAACGTATATGCAGGATGCAGATGCCACTGGTGAGCAGGAGCAAATGAGCAGAATTTCGTTGTTGGAAGATACAGATAATGATGGTAAAATGGACAAAAGCACAGTCTTTATCGACAGTCTTTTGTTACCCCGGATGCTTCAGAGTGTAAACAATGAACTTCTGGTTAACGAAACTAATACAATAAACATTCATAGTTACAAAGATACCAACGGAGACGGAAAGGCTGATGAGAAAAAGCTGATTTACAAAAATGAGGATTATGTATTAAATGATGCTAATATGGAGCATCAGCGTAGTGGTCTGGACTGGAATTTGGATAATTGGATGTACGTTACCTACGATCCAATACGTTTTCGTTATACAAATGGAACGGTGGAAGTAGATACCCTGGTAAGCGGCTCAGGTGGGCAATGGGGAGTAACGCATGATAATTATGGACGTATATTTTATTCGAGGGCAGGAGGAGAGATACCTGCTTTAGGTTTTCAGATAAACCCGGCGTATGGGTCGCTTGATTTTCCTGATCAATATTCGGCAGAATTTTCTAAAGTCTGGCCAATAATTCCCACACCAGATGTCCAGGGAGGTCCGCTGAGACTACGGGAAAATGAAACGCTAAATCATTTTACAGCTCCGTGTGGGCAGTCTATTTTTCGGGGAGACGGGCTTCCACAGGATTTTGTGGGAGACTATATTGTTTGTGAACCTGTGGCAAGAGCTGTAAGAAGAGCCGAAATTGTAAATCAGGACGGAAAAACAATTTTAAAAAACACCTATCAGCAACAAGAATTTATATCCTCTACAGATATGAACTTCCGCCCCGTAAATACTGCCACAGGCCCAGATGGACAACTTTATATTGTAGATATGCACCGGGGAATAATCCAGCAGGGCAACTGGACAAAACCAGGTTCTTTTCTGCGGAAAAAAATTGATAGTCTTGGCCTGGCAGAAAATGTTGGCCATGGCAGGATTTATAGGGTAGTGCACGAAGATTATAAACCAGGACCAAAACCGAAAATGCTGGAGGAATCCAGCAGTGACTTGCTTTTAGGTTTAAATCATCCCAATGGATGGTGGCGGGATCAGGCACAAAAAGAAATAATTGTTCGGGGTGATAAAACTGTTGTTCCCGCACTTAAACAAATGGCAACAGCAAAAAGTGACTTGTTCTCCAAAGGGGCAGGTCATCTTGCAAGAATCCATGCTTTATGGACTCTCGAAGGTTTAGAGGCTATTGATAAAAAGGTTTTAAAAACAGCCTTAGAAGACGAACATCCTCAGGTAAGAAGAACAGCGGTGTGGATAAGTGAAACATATTTGGAGGAGAATGACGAGGAAATGATTGCCATGGTTGGTGAGTTGAAAAATGATGAAAATTATGATGTACGCACTCAACTCCTCCTTTCGCTGTATAACAGTAAATCACATAAGGCACGGGGTATTATCAGTGAAATATTAGCAGAAAACCCGGATAATGAAATGTTGGTAGCCACTAAAGATGCTTTGGACAAAAATGAACAAGTAAGAACCTTTGGAAAGAGCCTTGGTAGTATGCCGGAAGGAGACAGAGAGCTAATCCTTCGGGGAGCAGGAATTTTCAATTCCCTTTGCGCAAGCTGTCATGGGCCTGAAGGCAGGGGATTAGCGATAGGAGGAAGTACGATGGTAGCTCCTCCCCTGGAGGATTCTGATCGTTTAGCTTTTACAAAAAAAAAGACATTAACCAGAATTCTCTTGCATGGGCTGGAAGGTCCTGTCGATGGAAAAAAGTATTCAAGCGTAATGCCGGGAATGCAGGCCAATGATGATGAATGGATTGCCTCAGTGCTCAGCTATATAAGGCACGAATTAGGAGGTCGTCCACCAAGAAAACCTGGAGAAATTCCTGGAATGGCTCCTACTCCGGTAGATACCAAATCAGGGTTCCCGGTAAGGAAGATAACTTCGCCGGTAGTCACACCCGAGGAAGTAAAGGTGATTAGGAAGGAACACAGCGGGAGGAATAAGGCCTGGACATTAGATGAACTTCAAAATTTAAGTGAAAAAGAAGAACATCAACAGCAAAACTCTATTTAAAGACCTAGTCTTATTTATTAAATGAAAAAAATGTGATAGGTTGGTATTTTTGAATATGTAATCGAACTCGTGATTTATAGCTGCCTCAAAAAATGTCAATTTTCGATCTATAGTATTTGATTATGAGGTGCTGAATTCTTTTTCAGCATCTCATGATGATCGAAAAACACACGAACTTCTGCCAAAGGAAGCATATTTGAGTATAATCAATTAAAAATCAGTAGTTAAAAAGGTATACTAGCTTCAGCGAATTTATCTCCTCATATTCTAATTCCATTTAAAAAAGAGATTCTTCAAAAATGACAATTATCGGCTTGTAGTATAATATTTCTTTATTAATTTGAAATAATATATTCGATTTAAAAAACGGCAATTATTAAACCTACCATAAGCTATTTTTTAATCTGGAAGTTTCAGTATTATTATAAAATGGAATGCTTTCTTTGAGGTTGTCAATTGTAGAACTAATGCTAGAACATGTAAATGGGGGTAAGAAGGCGTTTGTTCGTTAAAATTACCTACACAAAATTTTGTTTTTACTAGAAAAGTTTAATTAATTTGGAGCTGTGGAAGGCACATTTAAAAAAATAGAAATTGTGTACTATACAGGATTGGGTTTTTAGAATTTTATGATATATTCGTGATAAGGCTCAAGATGTTTTCCTCTTGAAATAAATTAATTAAAAATAAATTTTAAAAATGGCATATTATAATAAGGCTCTTTTGCTTTTTGCAGTACTGGTAACAATAGCTTGTGGAGAAAAAAATCAGGAACAAGAAGAGGATAAAATTGTTGTTAGTGATAATATTTCTAAAAGCAGTTCTCCAGCTTTAGATTCAGATTCAGACATCTCGAATAAAAGTGAAAATGGAATTGTGGAGGTTTCTATTTCGGCCAGTGATCAGATGCAGTTCAACAAAGAAGAGATAAAAGTTAAAGCCGGTAGTATAGTGAAGCTTACTCTGAAGCATACAGGCGAAATGGATAAAAAAGTTATGGGACATAATTTTGTTTTACTAAAACAAGGGGTAGATATAAGTTCTTTTGGGCAAAAAGCAATGCAGGCAGAAGATAATGATTATATTCCTGAAGATGGAGAACAAGTAATTGCACATACCGAAATTCTTGGAGGAGGAGAATCTACAACCATTGAATTCCAAGCGCCGGAAGCGGGGACATATGATTTTATTTGTAGCTTTCCTGGTCATTATGCGATAATGAAGGGGAAATTTATTGTTGAATAACATCTGCTTAAGATTTTTTTGCTTTATCCAAAATTTGCATTTTACTGTGTTGCTACAGGGTAAGGGCGTCAAAAAGCTCCTATTTTGAAGTGGTGTTGTCCATTTCAATTGGATGATTAAGTGTACAGATAGACCAATTTCAACAGGGACATTTCCATTTTTAAAGGTCCCTTTTGTTTGGGTTTGCGCGTTGCCGCTTAAGCTCCTCCCTGGCATTGGTGTAAATTGGTTTACAGATTAGCTGGCTATATTTAAAGTAGTGCGGATAGTGACCCTAATTGTTTTGCCAACTTTCGATTACCATTGGGTATTTATTGTCCCATGTCTATTCGTTTTGATAGTTTTTCGTCTTCTATTACACTTGTTGCCTTGTTTCGCTTATCGCTATTCAAAGAACCTTCCATTTCTGATTCAATAGATTTTTCTGTGAAACTCTGTTGCATTGGTGCTAAAGCACCATCCTTTCCAAAAGCCTCTTGCCTTTGCTGAATTGTTCCAAGGCTTGTTCTTCATTTTGTTCAATTGTTATTATTTACTTTCGCTGTGTTTGAATATTGATATTAAATATGTTCAAATTAAATGAAGTCCGCACCCTTTATAGAAAAAAGCTGGTGTATATATTCTTCAATCTTAAACTCTTAACGGCAGCATTTATCTTTTTCTGTTAATTTTTGACTCCACCAGCATTCCAGGTTTAAAACGTACACTTCTGCCTTTTCTCTTTTTCCATCTAAAGAAAGAATTAAGAAACTGAATTTTTATGGCTGATCATGATAAACTAAAAATGAATAGAAAAATAAGGATCAAATCCGAATTTTTCCTAGACATAAATATTTGGTTCTCTGGTATTTTAAATTGTAAAAAGATTGAAATTCACAATTTACACCCTTCCATATCTTCAGGTTTTATTAACGAACAATGGTAACTATCAAAAAATTTAGCTAAAATATTTGCAAATTTTTAAAATAAAATCTTATTATTGTCAAAATTACTATAAGTAAAAAAGCTCAAGTTCCTAAGCTCTAAAATCACAGATTATTTATGAAATCCAAATTACTCCTTTTAACTATTTTTTTCTTTGCCGTATTGTTTGTTATAAGCTGTTCGGATAAAAATCAAAAACGTTCTGGAAATCCAAAGGTGCTGGTATTTACTAAAACTGCGGGTTATAGACATGCTTCAATTCCCGACGGGGTAAAGGCTGTACAGGCATTGGGAAAGGAGAATGGTTTTGAAGTAGACACTACATCGATTTCGGAAAAGTTTGTAGAAGATACTTTAAAGCAATATTCGGCTGTTATTTTTATGAGTACTACGGGTGATGTATTAAATACCCGGGAGCAGGTAGAGTTCCAGAGATATATTCAAGCTGGTGGTGGCTATGTTGGTGTGCACGGAGCTGTAGATTCAGAATATAACTGGCCGTGGTACGGGAAATTAATAGGTACCTACTTTAAAAACCACCCCGCCATTCAGGAGGCTACTCTGGAGGTGCACGAAGATGAAGCTTTTTCGGTTACAGAATCCTTACCTAACCCTTGGGTGACAACAGATGAATGGTACAACTTTAGATCGCTTCCTGAAAATGTAAACGTAATACTGAGTATTGATGAGGATAGTTATGAAGGTGGTGAAATGGGGGAAGATCATCCAATGGCCTGGTATCATGAATATGATGGAGGTCGGGGATTTTATATGGCTCTTGGACATACTCCGGAATCATACCAGGATCCAAATGTATTAAGCCTGCTTAAAGCAGGAATAGATTATGCTATTGGAGAAAATAATCTCTTAGATTATGAGAGAGCAACGGCTTTAAAGGTGCCGGAGGAAAATCGCTTTTCGAAGGAGATACTTGCTGAGGGCCTTGACGAGCCAACAGAACTTACAATATTGCCAAATCTGGATATTCTGATAGCGGAAAGAAAAGGAAATATTAAATATTATAGTTCCAAGGATAGTACACTTAGCATTGTGGCCGAGATGGATGTTTATTATAAGCCGCTTGAAGCTAAAGTTAATGTCGAATTTGGTGTATTGGGAATGCAGGCAGATCCTGATTTTGCCAATAATAATTGGGTTTACCTGTATTATTCACCAGTTGAAGAATCAGTAGATCGTTTATCCCGATTCCAGTTTAACAATGGAAATTTTGATCTTGATTCAGAACAGGTAATTTTGGATGTAGAGACGATGCGGGAAATTTGCTGCCACACGGGAGGCTCCATTGCTTTTGATTCTGCTGGAAACCTTTTACTTTCAACAGGAGATAACACTACTCCTTTCAATGAAATAGATCCGGCGACAGGAAAAGCAACTTCTATAAATACACATGGATTTGCCCCTTTGGATGACCGCCCTGGCTACGAAAATTATGATGCGCGCCGTTCTAGCGGAAACTCAGCAGATTTAAGAGGGAAAATTATTCGTATTCATGTAAATGAGGATGGCTCTTATAGTATTCCTGAGGGAAATCTCTTTCCTGATGATTCGCCTCAAACACGCCCGGAAATTTATGTAATGGGAACTCGTAACCCGTACCGTATTTCTGTAGATAAGAAGACAGATTACCTCTATTGGGGGGAAGTAGGCCCAGATGCTAATAACGACAGCTTATCTACCAGGGGTCCAAGAGGCTATGATGAGATTAACCAGGCGCGAAAAGCAGGAAATTATGGGTGGCCTTACCTTATAGGGAAAAATTACCCTTACAGGGAATATAATTATGCCACCGGAGAATCTGGTGATGCTTTTGATCCTGAAAGTCCTGAAAATAATTCCCGTCACAACACGGGGTTAAAAACGCTCCCAGAGGGGCAACCGGCCTTTATTGAATATCCTTACGCTATTTCCCGTGAATATCCTGTTCTTGGAAAAGGAGGGCGTACCTCTATGGCGGGACCGGTATATTATGTAAATGACTACCCTGAGGAAAAAAGGTTTCCGGAATACTATAATGGTAAATTTTTTATGTATGACTGGGTTCGGGACTGGATAATGGCAGTCACCATGGATGATAATGGAGATTTGCAAACTATAGAACCATTCATGGAAAGTGCAGATTTTCAAGCTATAAGTGATATGGAGGTAGGTCCAGATGGCCAAATTTATACAGTAGAATATGGTAAAGGCTGGTACTCACAAAACCCAGGCGCGGCACTTTCTGTACTTACTTATAACAGTGGTAACCGTGCGCCCGTTGTACGGTTCTTATTAGATAAGGATGCGGGTGGGTTGCCGCTAACAATAAAAGCATCTGCAGAAGGTACTTTTGATCCTGATGGGGATAAATTAACGTATGTATGGGATTTTGGAAATGGTGAAACGGTAGAGACCAATGAACCTTATGTCGAGCATACTTACGAATCTGAAGGAGTCTATGCTGTTACACTTAAAGTGTCAGATGGAAATGGTTCAACTTCACAGAGTCCTAAAGTTGAAGTTTACGCAGGGAATACTCGTCCGAAGGTGACCATTGGTATTACAGGAAATCCAAATTTCTATTTGCCTAATACCCCGGTAAGATATAGCGTTACAGTCGAAGATATTGAGGACGGAAATATTAGTGAGGAAGATTTGCAAGCACGTGGATATGTAAAAACAGATTACCTTGAAAGCTCAGATCAGGCTGCTTTGCACGTGGCAACCGTAGAACCTATGGCTACAGGTCTTCCTGGTAAAGCAAAAATGGAATCTTTAGATTGTGTGGCATGCCATAAAATTGATGAAAAATCTGTTGGTCCTGCCTATAAGCAAATGGCAGAAAGATATAAAGACAATCCTGAAGCAATGAATTTCTTGCCTGAAACTATTTTAAAAGGTGGTAGTGGCAATTGGGGAGATATGGCTATGGCTGCACATCCAGATCTTCCGTTATCTGATGCCAAAGAAATTGTTACCTGGATATTGTCTCTTGCTAATGAAGATTCCAAAGAACCATCAATGCCAATGAGTGGATCATTTGTTCCTTCACAAAGATTTGAACTACAACCACAAGGCGATATCATTCTTTCAGCATCTTATAAAGATAAAGCCAGTAATAAAATGCCTTCGCTTACAACCGTTGAAAACCTTATCCTTAAGAATCCAATACTATCATTAGGATCTTCAGCATCGTCTCCTGATGTTTCTGACATGACCATGGGGGGAAGGGAGATAAAATTTGTAAACAGCAGTGACAGCTGGATACAATTTTCTCAAATAAGCCTGAAGAATGTTAAATCTATTCTTCTTAGTTATGGTGCACGCCAGGCTTTAAAGGAAGGGTGGGTGATAGAAGTACGTCTAGATAGTGCTGAAGGAAATGTAATTGGCGAGAAGACTTTTGGAATGGGCGCGAAGGAGCGGGAGCGATCCGAAACTGTGGTTTCTTTAAAAAAGGATTTTAATGAAGAAGCTCTTCATGATGTGTTCTTTGTATTTCGTAATCTCAATCCCGAAGAACAAGCCGGCATAGGGATTATGGAGTTAAAATTACAGGATAAATAGACAAGGAGCAAACCGGCACTTAATAAAATCCAGCACTTAATAAAATAAAGTTTAACAGTACCTAAAATTAAGGTTCTGATAATGTTATCAGTAACCTGCATTTTAGAGGTGACTGTTAATACTTATTGCAATATTTTATCCTCAGGCAATATACCGGAATCGATTTCAAGTTTTTACTATTATTAAATTTTGTTGAACAACTAATCACTAATCTAAATGAAAAAAACTACAAAAGGACTAGCATCTAAAAAAGACCATGAAAACCACGCCCTTTCAAGGGCAGGGAAAGTTTTGTTGGTTTTTGTATTCCTACTTTTCGTATGTAATAATACTTTTGCTTTTAAGGAATTACCCCAGGAGAACACAGTCACTGGAACCGTTACTGATGCAAATGGTATCCCTCTTCCTGCTGTTAATGTTATAGAAAAAGGAACTACCAATGGAACCCAGACTGATTTTGACGGAAATTATTCTCTTAATGTTAGCTCGAGTGAAGCTGTACTGGTCTTCTCATTTGTGGGAATGGCCGAATATGAACAAGTCGTCGGAACCAGCAGTGAAATAGATATTGTACTAGAGGCAGATGCGGCAGCTTTAGAGGAAGTTGTTGTTGTAGGATATGGTACACAGAGAAAATCTACTATGACGGGATCTGTAAGCACACTTTCAGGGAGTGATGTAGCAGAAAACCCTGTTGCAAATATAAGCCAATCTCTTGCAGGTAGAATGGCTGGGGTTAGCATGAGACCCAACGGCGGGCAACCGGGTATGGATAGTCCCCAAATCCAGATTAGAGGGATAGGTACAACCGGGAGCAGCGCTCCATTAATTGTTGTTGATGGTATTATTAGAGACAATATTGCTCAAATTGATCCCAACTCAATAGAGTCCATGTCTGTTTTAAAAGATGCAGCAGCAGTAGCTCCTTATGGTTTGGGTGGAGCTAACGGTGTTGTTCTCATCACAACTAAAAAAGGAAAGAGTGGAGCACCTCAACTCACGTTAAATGCTTATTACGGAATTCAAACCCCTACTTATGATTACTACGATGATTTGTTGAATTCCCAACAGTACATGCGTTTGAGAAATGAAGCTTTTTTAAATGAAAACAATGGCCAGGTACCGGAGGGGAGTCAACTTCCTTTTGATCCTGACGTTATTTCAAATTATAATCAATTACGCGCAGAGGATCCCGACAGGTATCCTCAGAGCAACCCTACAGAGTATACGTCGATGACTGCGCCTATGCAAAATTACAATATCCAGTTAAGTGGTGGCTCGGAAAATACCCGGTACTACGCAGGAATCGGCTATTTTGATCAGGGGGGGTATTTTGATCCAATGAGTTATAATAGATATAACTACAATATGAATTTACAATCCCAGGTTACCAGTACAACAGAGGTGTCACTTTCTGTTATTGGTTCAATCGAAAAAACAGAGAGTGTGGATCCGGAAGAAACGGCAAGTGGATTGTTTCGAAGTGGGTTTAAATTTATTCCAATTAGAAATATTTATTATAGCAATGGTCTATGGGGTGAATTTGCAGGTCGATCACCAGTTGCCATTCTTCAAAGTGGTGGGTATGCAAGAAATAACAATAATACCTTATTAACGAGTATTTCTGTAGACCAGAAATTATCTTTTCTAGAGGGATTAAGTTTTACAGGTAAGTTTAGTTACGACCCTAATCAAAGAACTATAAAAAACTGGCATAGACCTTTCTACTTCTACTCTCAGAATCTGAATACCGATCCTTATGAGTACGCTGAGGAGATATCGGCAAATGAAGGAAATGCGGTGAGCTATACTTATCTTGAACAGGAATATATAAAGAATGAGACTTTTACGTACCAAGCTATGCTTAATTACCAAAACACATTTGGACTTCATGATGTCTCAGGATTGCTTGTTGCAGAAGCAAGAAACAATACCTATGAAACTTTCAATGCAAGAAGAAACAATTTTGCTGTTAATGTTGATGAACTGGGAATGGGAAGTTCAGACAGGAACGATTATGACAACTATGGTACCTCAGAGACAGGAAGTCAAATAGGATATGTTTATCGTTTCACGTATGCTTATAATGACAGGTACTTATTCGAGGCTACCGGGCGATATGATGGTCACTACTTTTTTGCTCCCGGAAAAAGATATGGCTACTTCCCTGCTTTTGCAGCAGGTTGGAGGATTTCTGAAGAATCATTTATGAATGACATTGATTATATTCAAAACCTTAAGCTTAGAGGGTCATGGGGTAAATCTGGTAATTTGGCAGGTTCTGCTTTTCAGTATCAGCAGGGCTATAGCATATATGGAAATGCTTATGCTTTTGGACCAGGAAGAATGGTTCAGGGTTCTTATGTGCCTTTAGAAGCGAACCCTAATTTGACCTGGGAAATAGCGACAAAATTTGATATAGGTTTAGACGCCTCTCTTTGGAATAGGCTTCTAACCCTGGAAGTAGATTATTTTTCAGAAAGAAGAACCGGAATGTTATTGCCGCCGGCAGTTAGTGTGCCAGCAGAATATGGTCTGGATCTATCGGAAGAAAATGCAGGAGTTATGGAAAGCCACGGGTTTGAATTTGTAATTGGTAGTAATTACACATTTGAAAACGGTCTATTGCTAGGAATAGATGGTAACTTCAGTTACTCTACTAATGAAATGGTAGAAGTTTTTGAAACAGCTGCTACTTTTGATAACCCAAACCGAAGAAGAACCGGAAGAGCTTTTGATACTCCATTTGGTTACAAATCATTAGGTCTTTTCACAACTTCAGATGACGTAAATAATGATGGAATTATTAACAGCGCCGATGGATATGAGATAACTCAATTTGGGGATTTACATCCCGGAGATATACGTTATGCAGATTTAAGTGGACCAGAAGGAGTACCTGATGGTGTAATTGATGCTCATGACGAAACTGTTATTGGAAATCCAGCTTATCCAGGTATCACGTATGGACTTACAACAAATGCTTCATGGAAAGGATTTGACATGAGTTTGTTCTTCCAGGGATCTGCTATGATGAGCTTCGATTTAAATCAATCTTTTCATACCTTACCTTTTGCTAATAACAGCAGTAATACTACTACAGAATATTATAATAACAGGTGGACTCCTGAAACAGAAAATGCAAGATATCCACGTGCTACCCAGAGTCCTTATGCTAACAATACTCAAACTTCAGATTTCTGGATGGTAGATAGTAAATTTGTAAGGTTAAAAACAGCTCAATTAGGTTATACTCTTCCAGTATCCCTTACCGAAACATTAGGAATACAAAGCGCTAGATTCTATGTTACAGGCCAAAATTTATTCACAATAAGTGAGTTAGATTTTATCGACCCAGAAGCAGGTTTTAGTAATCAAAATGGGGACGATATAGATAGGGAAACTGCTTATCCTAATTCAAAGGTTTACACTTTTGGATTCGATATAAATTTTTAAATAAAAAAAACGATTATTATGAAACGAATAGACAAATTTTTAAAGGCAGGTAATCTCCTTTTAATAGGGTTGATTGTTTTAGTTTCCTTTTCCTGTGAAGAAGATTTTTTGGAAAATGAGGACAAGACTAATCTGGTAGATGCCACGCAATGGGAGTCAGAAACTACTGCTGATCTTTTCTTAAATGATATTTATAGCGATATTCCAAATAAGGGAAATCAGCCAGAGAATCTTGATAATTTTACAGATGATAACGACGCAGGATTTTATTATACATCATGGAACTGGAAGCAGGGAATACTAACCCCGGCTTCAAGCGGCTTTGAGGTGTGGGGGGGCATTTCTGGTCCAACAGATCATCACCCATGGGGTGATACTTACGAAAGGGTAAGAAAGATAAATCTGTATATTCAGAAATTACAGGAATATTCAAGCAATTTTTCTGAAGATTATATAGCGCAAAGAACTGATGAAGCAAGATTTTTAAGAGCATATTTCTATAGTGAGTTATTTATGCATGTTGGCGGATTAATAATTCATACCGAACCGCTAGACCGTAATCTTATGGATGAGTCAGAACTTTATAAACCTAGATCTACATTTGGTGAAACTTTTGAATTTCTGACCAGCGAACTGGGATCTATTGTTGATAATGGCAATTTGCAGATAAAATATAATAACGGTGATCCAGATGCAGGACGAGCTACATTAGGAGCTGCACTGGCTTTAAAAGGCTGGCTAGAGTTATATGCTGCAAGTCCTTTGTTTAATGACGATCCGGCAGTTGATGATCCAAAGAACCTGATCAGTTTTTCTTCTGCAGATGACTCCAGGTGGGCGAAAGCAGCGGCTACCAATAAGCAGTTTATTGATACTTATGAAGGTATATATTCTTTATTTCCTAATCTTGAAGATCTATGGAGAGCAGAGAATGAATACAATTCTGAAGTAATTTGGGACCGACAGGTTGTAGCAAATGTAATGGGCTCAAACTATGAGCAGTATGGTGGTCCAGTATGGATTAATGGCGTTTATTACACTTGGGGTAACTACAATCCAACGCAGGAGTTGGTAGATCAATTTGCCATGGCTAATGGTAAGGAAATTACAGATCCAACCTCGGGTTATGATCCACAAAATCCTTACGAAGGTAGAGAACAACGTTTTTATGATTTTATAGTGTACGATGGTGCTCCTTTTTATCTTGACTGGATGGAAGAGGTAGACACTATCTATACTAGAATTGATAAAGTGAACCCGTCATTAAACGAAATCGATTTTGGTAGTGATGATGTTGGGAACACAGGATACTATTCTAAAAAGAAATTAAATAATGATGCTCCCAGAGGTAGTGGTGCAAGTGGACAAAATTACATTTTTTACCGCTATGCTCAGGTGCTTTTAAATTATGCCGAAGCACAAAATGAAGCTGTAGGGCCCGATGCTTCTGTTTATGAAGCGGTCAACAAAATAAGAAATAGAGGAGACCTTCCAGATTTGGAAGAAGGTTTAACTCAAGACCAAATGCGTGAGGCTATAAGAAGGGAAAGACGAGTGGAACTTGCATACGAGAATGTGAGGTTCTTTGATATTATTCGCTGGAAAGTGGCAGAGGACGTAATGAATGTCGATAAACATGGGATGAAGATAACCAATACTTCTCCCGAGGATAATAGTGGCACATGGGTCTACGAGCCAATACCTCTTAATCATCCTCATACTTTCACCCCTAAAATGTACATGAACCCCATACCTCAGGCTGTTATTGATCAAAATAATAAGATTGAACAAAACCCTGGTTATTAAGAATATAATTTAACTCTTCATTTTCAGGTATAAAATGAAGGTTTTAAGAAGTTAATAAAGAAATATCGGGGGATTTAACTCCCGATATTTTTTTTAATAGTAATACCATAGCGGTCTTGAATAAAAATTTTATATTTCAGACTGCACACTTTGAAAAACTAACTTTATTTAAAATGTCTTAATAGCGGGGCCTCATGGCTGATAGGTTTCGCTGCTTTTAAATATAAATACATCTACTGATTTTAACTGCTTGTACTTTTATTTATGATTTTGATTTTGAACATTCTATTTTGTATCGCTTTTGCGGGTTTTGCTTATGTGAATTTAAATGATAAAGATTCATGGCTTTGGGTCACGATTTATATGGTAGCCGCGATAGCATGTGGGTTTGCGGCATTTGGTACTTATTTCCCAATGATATACCTTATAGCAATTGCATTTTATATGGCATTTGCCGTGGTATTGTTTTTCTCTAAAGAAGGAGTACTGGACTGGATTACAAAATATAAGCAGGAAAGTATTGTCCAAAGTATGCAGGCAACTAAACCATATATTGAGAAGACGAGGGAATTTTTTGGCCTGCTCATTATTAGCGCTGCTTTGGTAATTAATTATATTGTTGCTACTTGAGGTAGTAGTCTTTTTATATATTAAGCCTGGTAAATGATCGGATTTTAAGAAAGGAAATAGAGTTTCATTAGTATAATGCAGACACTAATTAATATCTTTATTGTTAAAGCAAAAAGCACAAAAGTATTATGACTTCTCAGGTAGATTTATTGCAGGCAAGCCATTTTCTTAAGGAAGTAGTTGCGGGACAAGCTGAAAAAAAGGAACTGGATTGGTTAGGCCAACAGGAGGATAAACTTCGGAATAGTTTTCAGCTATCTTCTTTTTATATAACCTTCAGTTCAGCATCCCGTTTTACTAGAAAAGATTCTCTCCTTCTTTCTGAAGCACAGTTAAAAAAGGCAGGTAGAATTAGAACAGGTTTCCAGTTACAACATTGGAGTTTGCTAGAATGCGTTAGGATCTATTTGCTGTTAATGCTTCCACATCAGGATAAAGAAGAATATATAGCAACTATGCAGAGGCTTCACGAAACGGCTGATATGGATGAGCAGGTGACATTATATAAGGCATTACCACTTCTTCCTTATCCAGAGGAAATGTCAGCACGGGCTGCAGAAGGAATAAGAACTAATATTACAGATGTTTTTGACGCCATAGCCCTTAATAATCCTTATCCAACTGATTACCTGAACCAGCAGGCGTGGAATCAAATGATTTTAAAAGCTGTGTTTATGCAGCGACCCTTGTTTAAAATATTCAAAGCTGAAGAACGTGCCAATCTAGAATTAGCCGGGATGCTAATAGATTTTGCTCACGAACGTTGGGCAGCAAACAGAAAGGTTTTACCAGAGTTATGGCGTTTTGTAGGTCCATTTCTAAATGAAAACAATTTTGCTGATATCGAAAAGGTTATAAGCGGAAATGATGTTCTTGAAAGAGATGCCGGTTTATTAGCTTGTGCAACCAGCCAGTTTCCTAAAGCACAACAGCTGCTTAACGAGTATCCTGAAGTAATAGATAGGATAGAAAACGGTAAATTGAACTGGATGACAATTGGGCTCCGATTTGAAGATGAACTTAGAAAGTAAAAAGTGTGCACTTCTTCGTAATCCCAGGTGTTTTGATTTTTCAAAAAAAAAATTGTTTAATGACACAGCTAAATTAGTTTTAGCTAATAACTTTAAAAATATATTATGTTTATAGATCCTCATATACATGTGAGTTCACGTACAACAGATGATTACGAAGCCATGCAAAAAGCTGGGGTTCGCGCCATAATTGAACCTGCTTTTTGGTTAGGGCAACCTCGTACAAAAGTGGGAAGCTTTCAGGATTACTTTAACAGCCTTGTAGGTTGGGAGCGTTTTAGGGCGAGCCAATTTGGAATTAAACATTACTGTACGATTGGCTTAAATTCAAAAGAAGCCAATAATGAAGCTCTGGCAGAAGAAGTAATGGAATTATTGCCTTTATACGTAGGTAAGGAGGGAGTGGTTGCGGTAGGAGAAATTGGTTATGACGATCAGACAAAGGCAGAAGATAAGTACTACCGCCTGCAATTGGACCTGGCCAAAGAAGTAAACTTACCTGTAATGATCCATACGCCTCATCGCGATAAGAAAAGAGGAACAATAAAAAGTATGGATGTGAGTGAAGAGCACGGGCTAAATCCTTCTATGGTTGTGGTAGATCATAATAATGAGGAAACGGTAAGAGAGGTGCTGGATAGAGGGTACTGGGCTGCGTTTACCATTTATCCTCATACCAAAATGGGTAGTGAAAGAATGGTGGAAATAATTAGGCAGTATGGGGCTGAAAGAATTATTGTAGATAGTGCTGCAGACTGGGGTATTAGTGATCCACTGGCAGTGCCAAAAACCGCAAAACTAATGAAGGAAAAAGGAATAAGTGACGAGCTTATTCATCTCGCCTGCTATCAAAATGCACTTACCGCATACGGGCAAAGCGGACAGATGAAGGAAAGTGACTGGCTAAATGCCGAACCTATAGATCAACGAAAAAAGCTTTCAGGAAATACCGTATTAAGAGGAGGGCAGTCTCCAAAAGTAGAAGGTGATTCCTCTTCAGGTATAGTAGAAAACTAGAATTAATTTTTAATGAAGATCATTATTGCTCACCTTCAGTTGATGCGACCTGCCAATATCATAACTGCAGTTGCCGATATTTTAGCTGGTTTTGCTGTCTCTGGAGCTGCTTTACAACTCTTTTCAGCAGAAGTGGGGACAGATCCCACTTTAATCAATACACTATTATGGCTAATATTGGCAACAATCGGCTTATATGGAGGTGGGATTGTTTTTAACGACGTTTTTGATGCCGATCTGGACAGGAAAGAACGGCCGGAAAGACCTATTCCAAGCGGAAGAGCTTCCGTGCAAAGTGCAAGCATCCTGGCATGTATACTTTTTTTAATAGGGCTTGTTTCCGCCTGGCAGATCTCGGTTCTTAGTGCAGTAATTGCGTTGGCAGTAGCTATTTTGGCTGTACTTTACAATGCCTGGGGGAAACATCAACTTGTTTTTGGTCCCGTGAATATGGGATTGTGCAGAGGCGGGAATTTATTGCTGGGGATGAGCGCTATTCCAGCTGCACTTCAGGAGATGTGGTTTATTTCCATAATTCCTGTTATTTACATTGCAGCTATTACCATGATAAGCAGGGGAGAAGTGCATGGTGGTAATAGAAAAGCCATTGTAGGAGGAGCTGTAATGTATGCTATTATTATTTTGGCAATTATCGGTCTTGCTTTTCTTTCTGAAATTCTTTGGTGGCAGGTATTGCCTTTTGTGCTTCTGTTTTCATTTCTTATTTTCAGGCCTCTAATTCAAGCGTTGCAAAAGCAGGAACCACGTTTAATAGGAAAAGCAGTAAAGGCAGGTGTTCTTTCTTTAATTGTTCTTAATGCCTCGCTGGCAACAGTTTTTGCCGGATGGGTTTATGGCTTGATCGTGCTGTTACTTTTACCTGTTTCCCTGCTAATAGCAAAGAAATTTTCTGTAACCTGAAATAAATTTGGGAACAACTTTTAAAAATTATTAAATGAAATCTATACAACAGAAATTTTCTGTTCCATTTAAATACACTGTTCATTTCACAGAGGGAGTTTTCAGTTTAGATAATATACTTTTCGCACATACTGTAAGAAACGCTCGTCCGGCAAAAGTTTTTTTTATTATAGATGAAGGAGTAGCAGAAGCACATCCTTATATAAGTAGTGATATTAAGAACTATGCTGAAGCATATTCTCAGGATTTTATCTTGTGCGCAACGCCTCTCATAGTCACTGGTGGGGAAGGCGTGAAAAATGACAGGAGTTATGTAGATCAGATCCTGGATGCAAGTAACAAATATGGTATAGACAGGCATTCATTTATTGTAGCCATTGGAGGAGGTGCAGTTCTTGATATGGCGGGATTTGCAACGGCTATTGCGCACAGGGGTATTAGGCATATACGTATACCTACAACTGTTCTTGCTCAAAATGATTCTGGGATAGGAGTAAAAAACAGCGTTAACGCTTACAGCAAAAAAAATTTCCTGGGAACATTTGCGCCTCCTTTTGCCGTGATTAACGATACTGCTTTTCTATCTACGCTGGAGGACAGGGATTGGCGTTCAGGTATTTCAGAAGCTGTTAAAGTTGCCCTTATAAAAGATGCTTCGTTTTTTAAATGGTTAGAAGCCAATGCGGCAGATCTAAAGGCAAGGAAAATGCCGTCCATGGAAGAGTTGATTTACAGATGTGCGGGAATGCACCTGGATCATATTGCTGGGGGAGATCCTTTTGAAATGGGTTCTTCACGTCCTTTGGATTTTGGCCACTGGGCTGCACATAAGCTTGAGCAGCTTACCAATTATAGATTAAGGCATGGAGAGGCAGTGGCTATAGGGATCTGCCTGGATGCTGCCTACTCTCATCTTAAAGGATTGATTTCTATTGAAGATTTAAATCGCATTATCTCCCTGTTTAAGAAGTTAAATTTCACAGTGCATATTCCGGAGCTTTCCGGAGATAACCTATTAAAAGGACTGGAAGAGTTCCGGGAACATTTGGGAGGGGAATTAACTATTATGCTGCTAAATGAAATTGGCCAGGGGCTGGAAGTCCACGAAATGGAATCCCAATTAATTTTTGACGCAGCAGAGAAATTGAAGGAGTATCAGGAAGAAGAAAACTAATTTACTGAGAGTATTATTCTGAATTAAAGCTAGTTTATGTATACAAATAGACATCATCTTACCTATTGCACTAACATACATCCCGGCGAGAGCTGGGAAGAAACCTTTAGTAACTTAAAGAAATATATCCCGAAGATTAAAGCTGAAGTTTCTCCTGATACTTCTTTTGGGATTGGCCTCCGATTATCAGATAAAGCCAGCGCATCACTAATGGAAGGTAACAATCTTTCCATTTTTAAAGAGTGGCTAGCTGAGAGTGATTGTTACGTATTTACATTTAACGGCTTTCCCTTTGGTGGATTTCACCATCAGTCCGTAAAAGACCAGGTGCATCATCCAGATTGGACTACCAATCTCCGCTTGGATTACACTCTTCGACTTTTCAATATTTTATCTGCACTTCTCCCGAAAGAAATGGATGGCGGTATTTCTACCTCTCCGCTCTCTTATAAGTACTGGGAAGATGTTAAAAATAATAAGAAAGAAGTGTTGCAAAAGGCTACATTTCATATAATTAGAATTGCCGAAAGACTTATTAATATTCAACAGGAAAAGGATCAGGTCTTGCACCTGGATATTGAACCGGAACCTGATGGACTTCTCGAGAATACACACGAAGTAATCGATTGGTATAAGGATTGGTTGATCCCGCAAGGCATTCAATACCTGAAGGAGCAGTTAAATTTTACAGATGAAGAGGCAGAGAAGTGTTTGAAAAGGCATATCCGCCTCTGTTATGATGTGTGCCATTTTGCGATTGTTTACGAAAAACCCAGAGAAGTTTTTTCACTGCTGGCTAATGAAGGAATTAAAATTGGAAAAATTCAAATAAGCGCTGCACTTAAGGCAAGCTTGTCCAAAAATGTAGCGCAAAGGGGATCGGTGAAAGATGCCCTGGCTCCATTTGTAGAATCTACTTATCTGCACCAGGTAGTGGAAAGAAGTTCTAAAAATAAGTTCACTCATTATCCAGATTTACCCCAAGCCTTGGAAAATATGAACAACCCGGATGCAAGGGAATGGCGTACCCACTTTCATGTACCGGTCTTCCTTGCTAACTACGGTCAGCTGGAATCTACTCAAGAGGATATCCTTGATATTCTCGAATATATAAAAGGAAAAAAAATTACCAATCACCTGGAAGTCGAAACCTATACCTGGGAAGTACTTCCAGATGATATTCAGCTGGAAATAGTAGATTCTATTGTGCGGGAATTACAATGGGTACAGAAAAAACTTATAAAATGAAGAAAACTGTAGTTCTTAATGTAGTCGCTCTCTCCTCCCGCCTTATCGGGGAACACACGCCCTTCCTGAAGAAGTGGACCGAGCAAGGGAAGAAAGCTAATATTAAACCTCTTCTCCCTGCTGTAACCTGCTCTTCGCAGGCAACTTATTTTACGGGAAAAAGGCCGTCTGAACATGGGATTGTTGGTAATGGCTGGTGCTTTAGAGATGAATATGAAATTAAGTTCTGGCGACAATCCAATAAATTGGTCCAGGCTCCTAAGATTTGGGAAGAGTTAAAAAAAGAGGATCCTAATTTCACCTGTGCGAATATGTTTTGGTGGTTTAACATGAACTCTACGGTAGATTTCGCAGTTACTCCGCGTCCACTTTATCCTGCAACGGGGCTTAAATTACCCGATGTTCATAGCCAGCCAATGGATCTTCGTCAAAAATTACAAAAGGAACTCGGTCAGTTCCCTTTATTCTCATTCTGGGGTCCTAACGCGAATATAGAATCCACCAGATGGATAGCTGATGCTTCCATGATGGTGGATAAATGGCACGATCCTACACTCACACTTATTTACCTGCCGCACCTGGATTATAATCTGCAGAGGGTGGGAATAGATTTTTCTAAAATTGGAAAGGATTTGCGGGAGATAGATGAGGTTTGTGAAGATCTAATTACTTATTACGAAAATAGGGGAGCAGAAGTAATGATCGTTTCAGAATACGGAATTACAGATGTAGACAAGCCTGTGCATATCAACAGGATCTTGCGAGAGAAAGGATATGTTTCGGTTAAAGACGAACTGGGGCTAGAGACCCTGGATACCTGGGCCAGCAGGGCTTTTGCAGTGGCAGACCATCAGTTAGCCCATATTTACATTAAAGATTCCCAGGATATTCCTGCTGTAAAACAACTTCTGGAAAAGACTGCGGGTATTGAGTTAGTATTGGATGAGAAAGGGAAAGAAGAGCATCACCTTAACCACGAGCGTGCAGGTGATCTGGTGATAATGGCGGGGGAGAAATCCTGGTTCACCTACTACTTCTGGCTGGACGATAAAAAAGCTCCGGATTATGCGCGAACTGTAGATATTCACCGCAAACCTGGATATGATCCTGTCGAGACCTTTGCAGATCCCAAAATTAAGTTTCTGAAGGGAAAAATAGGACTAAAATTATTGAAGAAGAAACTAGGGTTTAGATATCTTATGGATGTCATTCCGCTGGATGCAAACTTAGTTAAAGGTTCTCATGGTCGAACAGGGGAAGTGAAGGAAGACTGGCCGGTCTTCATTACCCAGAAGACAGAGCTTTTAGGAAAGTCAGAAATCGATTCTAAAGAGGTGTATAATTTAATTTTTAAACATCTTAAATAATCAATTTGCTATCAAAAAATATCTTAATTCATGTTCCTGATTAATAATTTTTTTATATTGCTGCAGCTGTTTTAATATTTTTTTTACACCATTTTTTAATTATTAATAATCTAACCAATAAAATTGAATCTTATGAGTGCGTCTGTTAATAAAAATGCTTTATTTTATGGAAGTTGCTTTGCTCTAATAACCACTGGCTTTACCTTTTCCATAAGGGCTGGAATATTACCTCAACTAGGTGTAGAATTTGGTCTCTCTGCTGAGCAACTTGGATTTATTAACTCCATGTGGTTCCTGGGTTTCCCTATTTCTATGATCATTGGGGGATTGGTCTACCATACAGTAGGTCCCAAAACTATTATGACAGTAGCTTTTATAGCCCATACTTTAGGTATAATTTTAACAATATATGCTGGCGGTTATACAGCTTTGCTTATTTCCACACTTTTAATAGGCATAGGTAATGGGTGTACAGAAGCGGCATGTAACCCTATGATTGCAGATATGTATTCTGGAGTTAGAATGAATAAAATGCTTAACAGGTTTCATATGTGGTTTCCCGGTGGAATCCTTATTGGTGCGCTCATTTCTAAGTTTATGACAGACTTTGGATTTACATGGCAGGCACAAATGTGGTTTATCATGGTGCCGGCTGTTATTTATGCTTTTCTGTTTTTCGGAAAAGTATTTCCAAAACCCAAAGTGGAAGGGGCTACATCTCTGTTGTCAAACTTTAAAGCCATGCTTAGTCCACTATACATATTCCTGATCGTTTGTATGGCTCTTACGGCTATTACAGAGTTTGGACCTGGACAATGGGTAGAAATTATTCTTGGAAGCAGTGGGGCAGATCCTATGTTGATCCTGGCACTTACTGCCGGCCTGGTGGCACTACTTCGTTTCTTTGCGGGACCTGTTGTAGGAAAATTTGGCCAGATTGGTGTTCTGCTGGGAGGTGCTGTTTTTGCGGCAATAGGTATTTATATGTTTAGTGTGGTTACCGGTCCTTTAGCTTATGTGGCAGCCATAGTTTATGCCCTTGGATATGCCTATTTCTGGCCGGTCATGGTTGGAGCCGTAGCACAACGTGTGCCGTTAAGCAGCGCTCTGGGTATGTCGGTAATTGGTGCAGTGGGAATGTTCTCTTCCTCTATTTTTCAGCCTATTATAGGAAGCTGGATTGATGGTTCTATGGAAGATTATAGAAGTCAGGGTATTACAGGTGATGAATTACAGTTAGTTGCAGGTCAGGAGACGTTAGAAAAAATGATTACATTCCCCGCGATTTTAATAGTATTATTTCTGGTGTTGCTATTCTGGCAAAAAAATTCAACGAAAACAGAAAAAATACCGGAGGAATAGTATGTTGTTGAACAACAGTTCAGAACAGTATTTTCTAGTATTTGATATAAATGGTAAACAATAAATTATAATTAAAATGAGTTCAAAAATTAAATTAGGAATCCTTGGAGGAGGAGGAGACTCCCTTATTGGTGTTCTTCACCGGATAGCTTCTTCAATGTTTGATCAATTCGAACTGGTGGGAGGGGTCTTTAATCCTGAGCTAAAAGAAAGTATCATATTTGCAGAGGAAATAGGATTATCAACTAACAGAATTTATGAAGATCTTAATACCCTTATAGAAAAAGAAAAAGCACTTCCGGAAAACGAAAGAATGCAGGTGATTTCTGTACTAACACCTAACTTTCTTCACTTTCCTATGGCCAAGCAGTTGTTGGAAAATGATTTTCATGTAATATGCGAAAAACCACTTACAACTACTTATGAAGAAGCTAAGATTCTCGATGCTCTAAGGGAGAAATCACAAAAGGTTTTTGCGGTAACTTATACTTATACAGGCTACCCTATGGTGCGGCAGATGAAGGAAATGATTGCTGCAGGGGAGATTGGAAAAATTCATAAAGTTGATGTACAGTATTACCAGGGTTGGATAAATGAAATTATCCATGATAAAGAAAAACGCTCTTCGGTTTGGAGGTTAGATCCCGAAAAGGCCGGGATTAGCAGCTGTATAGGCGATATTGGAACCCATGCATTTAATATGATGGAATACCTTACAGATATGCGGGTTAGTGAAATCTTATCTGACCTTAATTATTTATATGAAGATAATAAAATGGATATAGATGGGACTGTACTGGTAAGGTTTTCTGATTATGCCAAGGGTATTATCCGGTCCAGCCAGGTTGCTACTGGTGAAGAAAATAACCTCACCGTTAAAATCTACGGAGAAAAAGGAGGTTTTAAATGGGAACAGGAAAACCCAAATTATTTATATATGATGAAGGATTCTGAACCGGTAAAGCTTTTAAAGCCTGGACATCCTTACAACAGTGAAATATCTTTGGATGGCACAAAACTTCCTCCCGGCCATCCGGAGGGAATCTTCGATTCTATGGGAAATATCTATAGAGGTGTGGCCAGAGCGGTAAAAAATGAAGATTTTGCAACCGGAGAATACCCAGATTTAGCCGAAGGTGTGCGAGGAGTGAATTTTATTGAAAAAACAATAGAATCACATAAAAATGGTAACGTTTGGGTAAAACTTAATAATTAAGAATTAAAATATTTTAGCATGAAAACGATAAAAGGACCTGCAGTTTTTCTAGCGCAATTTATGGATAAAAAACCTCCTTTTAATTCATTGGATGGTCTCTGTAAATGGGCTGCAGATTTAGGATACAAGGGAATACAGATACCGACCTGGGAAACTGCCTTAATAGATGTTACCAAAGCTGGTGAAAGTAAATCGTACTGTGATGAATTAAAAGGAAAAGTTGAATCGTATGGGCTGGAAATAACAGAACTTGCTTCTCATCTTCAGGGGCAGTTGGTAGCTGTTCACCCAGCTTACGATATTATGTTCGACAGCTTCGCTCCCGAAGAATACAGGAACAATCCAAAGAAAAGAACAGAATGGGCAGTAGAACAACTTAAAAGTTCAGCAAAAGCCAGTAGAAATTTAGGATTGGATGTTCATGGTACTTTCAGTGGTTCCCTTCTATGGCATACCTCACATCCCTGGCCTCAACGTCCTGCCGGTCTGGTGGAAATGGGCTTTAAAGAACTCGCGAAGCAATGGATGCCTATTCTTAATGTCTTTGACGAACAGGGAGTAGATGTATGTTACGAAGTCCACCCTGGTGAGGATCTGCATGATGGCGTCACTTTTGAACGTTTCCTGGAAGCTACAGGAAATCACAAAAGGGTAAACATTCTTTATGACCCAAGCCATTTCGTATTACAACAACTAGACTATATAGAATATATTGATCACTATCATGATTTTATAAAGATGTTTCATGTTAAGGATGCTGAATTTAATCCTACTGGAAAAAAGGGGACTTTTGGAGGTTATGAAGATTGGGTTAACCGCGCAGGAAGATATCGTCACCCTGGAGATGGTCAGGTAGATTTTAAAACTATTTTCTCAAAACTGACGCAGTATGGTTGTGATGTTTGGGCTGTTATGGAATGGGAATGTTGCATCAAGTCACCCGAGCAGGGAGCAAAGGAAGGAGCTCCTTTTATACAGGATCTTATAATCCAGGCAACAGATAAGAAATTTGATGATTTTGCCAGTGCTCAAACAGATGAGGAGAAGCTTCAAAGAATTTTAGGAATTAACCGTTAGAATTAAAATAGAGGCTAACAAATAGAAATAAAGTTTTTATGAATTAAGCGCTTTTGCACCAGTATTAATGGGTAACTGCAAGTACCAGACTGACGAACAGCTGGTCAGCAGATTATCTTTTGTTGGTTTTGTAGAAGTCATCAAGGTAATTTGCAAACATTTTCCTTCGACTTTTTGGGAATTACCCAATGATGTTCATTTTGCATTGCTAATGTCCACGTATCTTTTAAGGTATCTTTCTGGTTTCCTTATTTGATGGTATTTTGACCTAATTGCATTACTACAAAATGGGTAATATCAACATAACTGGTGCTTTTGTCGCTAAATACAATTCTTTTATTTTAAGGTGTTTCAAACCAGATCGCCAATTTTTCCTTTTTTGTGAGAGCCTAATACCTTTATCTGATAAAACCGAATATGGCTATCCTCCTTGCCTGTTCTGGAATTTTCAAGTTTTGAATTCGGCCATTGCCGCTAAATTTGATTGACCTTTGCTCGCACGTCAGCGCTTTAACTTTTGGTGCTCATCCTTCTTTGTTACTTGTTCATAACAGCCTTCAGAATTCCCATTATATTAAAATGAAAAAATGTAATACCGCATAAATTTTTTTAAAATGCTATGATAAGAACAATATTCCTTTTAATAATCATCTCAATAATTCAGGTCCAGAATCTATTAGCACAACAAATCCCGCATTTACAGAAAGTAGGGAACGAACAGCAATTGATAGTTAGCGGAAAGCCTTTTTTAATATTGGGAGGGGAGCTGGGAAATTCTACTGCGACTACGATGGAGTCTATGGAGCCTGTATGGCCAAGACTGGACTCACTAAATTTGAACACCATTCTCGTGCCTGTTTACTGGGAACTTTTAGAACCCAAAGAAGGAGAATTTCAATATAAATTAGTAGAAGATTTAATAATTGAAGCCAGGAAGCACGATTTAAAATTAACCTTTCTTTGGTTTGGAGCATGGAAGAACAGCATGTCCAGTCACGCCCCCGCATGGGTAAAGCTGGACCAGCAGCGGTTCCCTCGTGCTAAAAGTGAATCGGGAGAAAGTCAGGAAATTCTCACCCCTTTTTCTGAAGAAACCTTAGAAGCAGAAATAAACGCTTACCGACATCTTATGCGACATATCAAAGGTGTGGATGCCGGGCACCAGACTGTAATTTTAATGCAACCGGAAAATGAAATTGGAATGTTGTCATCGGCACGAGATCATAGTCGCCTGGCAAACCGGAAATTTAAAGAGGAAGTTCCTGCTGATCTAATTCAATATTTTCAAAAAAATAGGTCTGAGTTAAACCCGGAATTTTTAGAAGTATGGAAGAAAAACGGATTCAAAACCGAAGGAAACTGGGCGGAAGTTTTCGGCAAAGGTTTACACACAGATGAAATTTTTATGGCTTATTATTTTGCTAAATATACAAACCAGATTTCTGCTGCAGGGAAAGAAGAATATGCGTTGCCAACCTTTGTAAATGCCGCACTTAACCGGCCTGATGTTAAACCTGGGGATTACCCAAGTGCAGGACCCTTACCACACATTCTGGACGTGTGGAAAGCAGCTTCTCCAGAAATCGATTTCTATGCACCCGACTTCTATAATCCCCGATTTAAGCACTGGAACGATTTGTATGTAAGGCAGGATAATCCGCTTTTCGTTCCCGAACATAGATTTGATAATACCGTGGCGGCAAAAGCGCTTTACACAATTGGTCATTATGAGGCGCTGGGATTCTCACCTTTTTCTATTGAACAAATACCGGGAGAGCCTTTAAGTCATAAAGAAAAGAAATTAGCTGAAGTTTATAAAGTTATTGACCAAATAAAGCCGCTCTTGAATAAGTACAGAGGACAGGGCAAAATTGAAGGGGTGTTATTGGATAAAGAAGTAAGTGAAGCAAAATTTGTGCTGGGCGACTATGAATTTACCGCTGAACATACTTTTAACCTGGGCTGGGAACCCGATGCTGCTTCTGAAGAGTGGGAACCTTCCGGAGCTATAATTATTCAGACTGGAGAAAACGAGTTTTATTTTGCTGGTTTTGGTGTTTCGCTTAAGATGAAGAACCTAAAAGATAAAAGTGGCAGGGTAGGCATCTTGAAAACTGATCTGGGTTGTTTTGAAGACGATCAGTGGAAGGTTTATCGGCATTTGAATGGGGACCAGACGCACCAGGGAAGGCATATACGTTCTTTTGTAGATGATGTGTCCATCCAGCGATTTGAGCTTTACAAATATGACTGATTAAAGCCTATCCCCTTTTTTGGCAGTTATCGATCTTTAGAATTTTACGGTTTAAGTTTTTGTAGTACAGTGAGCAAGTATTTTAGCCGATTTTCTTTCAGTGCATAAAATTTTCTCCGAAGAAAATAAACAACAGGATTCTATGAGCTACAGGAGAGCATGGAACATCCTGCCTTGTCATTAGCCCAGTCCGGTCTCTTCTTAAAGAATTCATCATGATTTTTTGAATATGGATCCTTCAGGGCTACTCTTAATTTTTCAAAAAGAGAGGATTCTCCTTTTTCCAGCTCCTCGATGGCCTGGTGCAACAGGTAATTCCGAAGAACAAACCTTGGATTTGCTTTTTCCATTCTTTCCCGTGATTCTTCTTCTGATATTGAATTCTGTTTTAGTCTGTCCTGATATTTTTGTATTAAATCAAAGAAGGATTTTCTTCCATTGCCCGTCGGAATCTCATAAAAGCTATCATTGAAATAATCCAGAATAGATTCTTCCTCAAGAAGATCCTTAGGAAGATAAGTGAGTAACTGATAAAAAATAGTCATGTCTGGATTTAAAGAAGAGAGTACTTTTTCAAATTGAGCAACTAAAGTTAGATCATCTTTTTCCACATTATCGAGTCCTAGTTTATTAGCCATCATCTCGTAGTATTTCCTCCAGAAGGTCTCTTCATAGGTTTGCATGGCTTCTTCGAGCTCATCAGGTTTTTCAAAAAGGGGAAGGAGTGCATTTCCTAGTTTTCCCAGGTTCCAGTAACCCACCGAAGGTTGATTCCCAAATGCATAGCGACGGCCCGGAAGATCTGTGGTATTTGGAGTAAACCCGGGATTGTAATCATCTATAAACGAAAATGGACCGTAGTCTATAGTGAGACCCAGAATAGACATATTATCGGTATTCATCACTCCATGCACGAAACCCACTCTTTGCCATTCGACCATAAGACTGGCTGTTTTTTGGATAACTTCTTTGTACCAGCTAATTATTCTGTTCTCTCCCGTAAGATGAGGGTAGAATTCATCAATAGTCCAATTAACCAGCTTTTGAAGATTGTCTATTTCGTGCCTGGCGGCGAGAATTTCAAAATTTCCGAATCGCAGGAAAGATGGCGAAGTTCTCATCACTATTGCTCCGGGTTCATACTCAGGATTTCCGTTGTAGAACATGTCCCTTAGGATTTCTTCTCCGGAAGAAACAAGACTTAAAGCTCTTGTAGTGGGAACTCCCAGATGATGCATAGCTTCGCTCATCAGGTATTCTCTAACCGAAGATCTCAACACGGCCCTACCATCTGCTCTTCTTGAATAGGGTGTGGGACCAACTCCTTTTAGTTGAAGTTCCCAATTTTTTCCCTGACTTTCCCATTCTCCCAGGGTGATTGCCCTGCCATCTCCTAATTGTCCGGCCCAGTTTCCAAATTGATGACCTGCATAACAGGCTGCATAAGGCTGCATGGAACTCGTGACTTTATTTCCGGCAAGAACTGCTAAATCATCTTCATTTGGTGTTGAAATTCCTAATTCCTGGGCAAAGTCTTCCGTCCATGCAATAAGATGAGGTTGAGGTACCGGAGTAGGGATTGCTTTGCTGTATAGTACCCCCGGCGTTTGGCGCGGAGAAAGATCCCCGCTTTCGTCCCCTTTAAATTTGGAGACAAACTCGTTACTATAATTTTTTCTACTGAGACTTTGCATAATTTTTCGTTTTTCACTGAACCCATAGAAGAGTCCTCTTCAAAAGAATTCCAGTACTTCAGTAAAATAATTATATTTTTTCAAGTAGCAATTTCTTGATGGAGAAATCCCATAGTTAAAGAAAAGTTTCTGATTTTGATCGGCAGAACAGTAAGTATTTGTAAAACAATTATTTAAGATAATAAGGAAATTTTTGTTGTTACGATTTCTTTAGTACTTGAAGTTAAACCTGATTAAAAAAACTTCTGGACGGGAGCTTATGAGATATATTTACCGCATTAAACAAAACTTAATATATCATGGCTTCATATTTAAATAAGAACGAAATTCAAAATTCTCTTCGAATATTAATTAAACAGTATCTGCAGGACTGCAGGAAGAGTAACAAACTATCTCAGGACTTTATAACTCTTTTAGAACATAATTTCCTGGCAAAGTATGTAATTTTTAACAGGTCTGAGAAAACTATAGAAATTGGGATAGAAGACAGGAATGAAAAATCTGAATTAGCTTATCCTAAAATTGAGGTTTATAAATACAGGCTTGATGATGCTGAGGAAAAAATTGCACGCTCTTGTGGAGATAAGGATGTTGACCTGGAATTTTATGGCAGGCTGATAAACAGGAATAACCTCCACTCAAATTCCGAGGTTGTTCTAATGAGATAATAATCAATCTTATGTTTTCTGGAAAAGGTGGCTTTGCAAAAAGCTGCCTTTTTTATTTGTTGAACTTTTTGTGGCGAAAACGATATTGTGAATAATATAATTACGCTACCCGGAAAAATCGAATATAATATTTCTCGTCGCCTAATATTAGTTGAATTAAAGATTTGATAATTAACATTTTATATTTTTGTAGATCAATCTGTGACCTCAATGTTTTAATTATATTTGAGAAGATAGCATTAGGATATTTTCATCTTTTAGGTGCTAAATACGGTTTATTTCTATAATTTAACATTCTGGCAGTATTATGGTTTCGTATATTAAAACAGGGGAGGTTAAAGCCTCACTTCAGACACTTGTAAAACAGAAAATACGGGATTGTTCTCAAGGGAAGGAGCTTTCTCAGGATGTTGTGGAACTTATTAAGCATAATTTTCTCGCCAAATTTGTTCATTACGATTATTATAAAAAAGTGCTGGAAGTGGGAGTTAATATGTCCTCACCAGATTCAATATATCCCAATATTACTGTACACACTATTCCTGAAAAAGAGGTGCTGAATTGGCTTGAGGATTCTTACAAAAGCAGGAAATGCGACCTTGAATTCTATGGGAGAATTTTGAGTGGCAGTACATCTTCAAAAGATTCTGATGTTGTTTTTATGTAAAGGAATCCTCTGAACCTTCTTCTGAAAAATAAGAATTTGTTGAATCTTCTGGAAATTCATTTTTTATTTATAAGTTCTTTAACGGGCATTGCATATTCATTTCCATATTTTAAAAATAAAAAATTATGGAAAAGTACGCTAATCTTAATCAACAATATATAGGTGGTAACTGGCAGGAAGGAAATGATGATGCCACTATCAAAAACATTAATCCATATGATAATTCGGGAATCAATACGATTAAAGGAGCAAATGCAGATGATGTAGATGCTGCGCATGCTGCAGCAAAGAAAGCGGGCGAAGAATGGGGAAAGGCCCTTCCGCAGAAAAGGGCAGAAGTGATTCAAAAAGCAGTACAAATTCTCACCCAACGTCAGGAAGAAATTGTGGAATGGCTAATAAAAGAAGCCGGTAGTACCCGGGTAAAGGCGGAGACGGAAATCCAAATTACTCTTGGGATTATGAAAGAAGCTGCATCGTTCCCTACAAGAATGCACGGCTTTATTTTCGATTCTATCACGCCGGGAAAAGAAAGCAGGGCTTATAGAAAACCTTTGGGTGTCATAGGAATCATAAGCCCGTGGAATTTCCCTTTAAACCTTTCTATGCGTTCTATTGCTCCGGCTCTCGCCACTGGTAATGCCATTGTATTAAAGCCATCATCAGACACACCTGTAACGGGCGCAATTCTTCCGGCCAAAATTTTCGAAGAGGCAGGCTTGCCAAAAGGCGTTTTTAATGTGGTGATTGGAAAGGGGTCTTCTATAGGAGATCATTTTGTTTCTCATCCCGATTCTAAACTTATTTCCTTTACCGGTTCTACTCCTGTAGGAAAAAATATAGGGAAGTTGGCAGGGGAAGCCATAAAGAAAACTTCTCTGGAGCTGGGAGGTAATAATGCATTTGTTGTTCTGGACGATGCCAATATAGACGATGCTGTAGATGCAGCTGTTTTTGGTAAATTCATGCATCAGGGTCAGATTTGTATGTCGATAAACCGAATTATTGTCGACAATAAAGTTGCAGATGAATTTGTAGAGAAGTTTGTCGAAAAAACCAAACAACTTAAATTCGGAGATCCTTCAGATAAAGAAACTACTGTGGGGCCTTTAATAGATCACGATCAGGTAGAGCGAATTCTTAAAGATGTAAACGAAAGTACAAGTGATGGCGCCATTCTTAGAATTGGAGGCAAGGCGAAAGGCAATGTCCTGGAGCCAACAATCCTGGATAATGTAAGGGATGATATGCCAATTGCCGATAATGAGATCTTTGGACCTGTGGCACCAATTATAAGGGTTTCTTCGGAAGAAGAAGCGCTAAAAATTGCAAATTCCAAAGAACATGGGTTAAGTGGAGCTGTATTTACTAAAAATATCGCCCGTGGAGTAGCTTTTGCACGAAAAGTTGAAACCGGAATGATCCATGTAAACGATCAGACGGTAAATGATGAGCCAAATGCTCCTTTTGGAGGTGAAAAAGGCTCCGGTATTGGTCGATTTAATGGGGATTTTGTCCTGGAAGAGTTTACAAGGCTGCAATGGGTGACCGTGCAGCATGAGCCAAGGGATTTCACTCCTTTTGCATGATAATTGCCAAATTTAGGGCATCATCTTTTTCAAGGTGGTGCCTAACTTTTTGTAACAATATTTTCCAGGATCATTTTTGCATGAACCCTTGAGTTTTCAATAAACCATTTATGGGTTTCTATACCACCACAAACAACACCTGCAAGATAGATGTTTGAAACATTTGTTTCCATTGTATGTGGGTTGTAATTTGGAATTCGTTTACCATCATCAGATAACGCAATTCCCATATCCTGAAGAAATTTAAAGTTGGGACGATAACCTGTCATTAGTAGAACGAAGTCATTTTCGATAACTTCTGTTCCTTGTGGAGTTTCAATCACCACCTCATTCTCCCTTATTTCTGTAAGTTTTGCATTAAAATGTGCTTTAATACTGCCTTCATTTATGCGATTATCAATATCTGGCCTTACCCAATATTTAACCCGCCTTCCAATTTCAGGCTTTCTCACTATCATGGTGACCTCACCACCTTTTCTGTAAATTTCCAGCGCAGCATCTACAGCAGAGTTACTGGCTCCTACCACGACAGTTTTTCTTGTCGCGTAGTAGTGCGGATCCCCGTAGTAATGAAATACCTTTGGCAGATCCTCTCCCGGAATATTTATTTTATTCGGAATATCATAAAAACCAGTAGCTACAATGACATTCCGCGTTTGGTAAGCAGCTTTTTGAGTCTCAACAACGATTTTTTTATCCTCCTGTTTTTCTACGGAAGCCACCTTTTCAAAAAGATTGATGTTTAACTGGTTGGAAGTGGCGATCCTACGATAATATTCTAATGCTTCTGCTTTTCTTGGCTTGGGATTAGTACTTATAAACGGAATATTATCAAGTTCCAGCTTTTCTGAAGTAGAAAAGAAGGTCATGTTTGTAGGGTAGTAATAAAGAGAATTTACCAGGCAGCCTTTTTCAAGGATCACGTAGGAGAGGTTCTTTTTCTCGGCTTCCAGTCCACAGGCTATACCTATAGGGCCTGCTCCAATTATTACTACATCGTAAG
The DNA here is from genome assembly GCF_031846645.1 of Autumnicola psychrophila. Classification (NCBI taxonomy): domain Bacteria; kingdom Pseudomonadati; phylum Bacteroidota; class Flavobacteriia; order Flavobacteriales; family Flavobacteriaceae; genus Autumnicola; species Autumnicola psychrophila. Next base: position 285,555 of record NZ_JAVRHN010000001.1, on the reverse strand, counting down.
GTTTATCAGGAATTTGCAAGTTTTCTTAAATTTTGAATGGTATCTAAAGGATGTTCTGCTTTAAAAACGAAACTTCCTGCTACCAGGATGTCAGCACCGGCTTTACAAAGTTCAGCAGCATTTTGGTCTGAAACACCTCCGTCAATTTCAATAAGCGTTTCAGCATTATTTTGGATAATCAGCTCCTTGAGCTGCCTGATTTTTTTATAGGTGTTTTCTATAAAGCTTTGTCCTCCAAATCCGGGATTTACACTCATTATAAGCACTAAGTCGATATCATTTATAATATCTTTCAGCAAATCGATATTAGTATGGGGATTAATTGCAACACCGGCTTTCATTCCTTCAGCTTTTATTACCTGTAGCGTTCTGTGCAGGTGAGTACAGGCCTCGAAATGCACCGTAAGAATATGTGCGCCAAGTCTCGCAAAATCTTTAATATACCTGTCGGGATCAACAATCATTAGGTGTACATCAAGAGTTTTTTTGGCATGCTTGTTAATGGCTTCCAATACAGGCATTCCGTAGGAAATATTCGGAACAAAAACCCCGTCCATAATATCGATATGAAACCAATCTGCCTCACTCGAATTTACCATTTCGATATCCCGCTGAAGGTTACCAAAATCTGCAGCAAGAAGGGAAGGGGCAATACGTTTCGTTGTCATAATTGTGCTGTTGTAAGGATGGACACAAAAATAACAAGATTATACTTATTTTATGCCTTCTGTGAACTTATTTAAAATGTACCTGACGGAGCCTTGAATAGAAGGGTTTAGAAGATCTATTTGAGAAAGATACGTGTCTATTTGAGCAGCGTTATAACTGTCATCCAGGGAAATAAAATCCACTTCGTAATCATCAAACTGAATATTTGGTACTTTTTTCTGAAAAATAGTGATGACATTATGATGGCGTTGGTCAGCTTTTATTCTGCTAAATAAAGATTTTAATAAATTTTCCTCGCCCTCCAGGACCTGGAAAAAGTTTCCTTGAGAATATAAAAGAATCCCAGTTATATTATTATCGTTGTTCCAATTTTTACTGAAATCTAAAGCTTTCTGAATTTCTGTTTCTGAAAGCTCTGGATTAACAGTGCTTACATAGCTAATGGCATAGCGCATATGGGTTGTTAATTTGGTTAGACTTGATGCCAAAAATACCGAAAAATTAAGAACTGTTTATACCTTAATTTTGCCTTGATCGAGTTTATTTCTGCTTCAATTCATTAAAATGATCTGAAATCACCTTTTTTGCAGCATTAAATCCGCTCATCCCATGTACGCCACCACCCGGTGGAGTTGAAGAAGAGCAGATATAAATACTGGAATTAGGAGTCGAATAAGGAGATATTTTTGCTATTGGCCGGGTAAAGAGCTGAGTGATATCTTGTTTTCCGCCATTGATATCCCCACCTATGATGTTGGGATTAAACACTTCCAGTTGATGAGTATTCATTGTAGATTTAGCAAGGATGCAATCTTTAAATCCGGGAGCGGCTCTTTCTATTTGGTCTTCTATTTGTTTTGTAAAATCTTTGGTGCTTCCATTTTCGACATGACAGTAGGCCCAGGCAGTGTGTTTGCCATCTGGGGCGCGGGTATTATCAAAAACTGAATGTTGTGCGATTAATACATAAGGAGTATCACTCGCGCGATTGTTATGAACGGAATCTTCAGATTCTTCCATTTCCTTTTTTGTAAAACCGAGATGTATTGTACCTGCTTTTCGGCATTTTTCGCTCGTAAAAGGAATAGGTTCGCTTAAAGCCCAGTCGATTTTAAAAACTCCTGCGCCATAGTTATAATTCCCCATCCTTTTACGGTATAGCGAAGGGAATTCGGTTCCTTTTATTTTTAGGAGTTGTTCCGGGGTAACATCAAAAAGATATGCTTTTGCTTTAGGAAGTTCGTTTACATCCTCCACCTTTTTATTCAGAAAAATTTTACCTCCCATAGATTTATAGTAGGAGAGGAGTGCTTCAACAAATTTTCCTGCGCCACCCTTAGGGAAAGGCCATCCAAATTTGTGTGCCATTGTAGTGAGCACAAGTCCGAAAGAGGCCGAAGCAATTGTGTTTAGCGGTAAAGTGGAATGAGCCGCAGAGCCATAGAAAAAGACTTTGCTTTTATCTTCTTTAAAATAATGGTTAGCTAACATTTTTGCAGATGGCAGTGCTTTTAATCCAAATTTCACCAATTCAACAGGGTGATCTGGAAATGACAATGGTCCCAGGAGGTTGTTTTCTATTTGAGTCCATTTCTCTACAATGGGCTTAAAAAGTTTTTTATAGGAGTTCTCATCCTTATACAGCTGCGCAGCTGTCCTGTCAATATCCTGAAAACAAGCGAGGGCAGTACCATCATCAAATGGATGAGCATAAGGAATATCGGGATAAATCCATTCCAACCCATGTTCGTCAAGGGGTAGAGTTCTAAAAAAAGGAGACGCAACGCCCATCGGCAAAATTGCAGAGCCAATATCGTGCTTAAAGCCCGGCAGTGTAACTTCTTCCGTTCGGGTGGAACCACCAGGGGAAGAAGCCTGCTCAAAAATGGCTGTTTTCAGCCCCTTTTGTTGAAGATGAATAGCCGCAGCCAATCCATTGGAACCACTTCCTATTATAATCGCGTCATACTTTTGTGACATTAAGGTAATTGATTTTTGTCTAAATTAGCTAAGTATTCTTTAAAGGTGATATTACCGTTTTTTTCGCCGATCATATCATTGGTAGTGACAAACTTAAAATAGTCCAGTTTCTCATGAATGTCTTCAAAGAAATTGGGAAGTTTCAAGCCGATTTCTGCGATAACTTCAGGGACTTTTACAATTTTTCCGCCTATAGTTTCCTGGATCATTTCTGCCATTTCCAGGCGGGTATGGATTTCTGGTCCTCCTACTTCCGTTACTTCCGGCCCTTCATCCACATACCGGCAAACCACCTTGGCGAGGTCTGCATGATGGATACTATTGGTTTTGGCGCTTCCATCTCCAATTAGTGGAATAACTTTTCTCTTTGCCATTATCACAAGGTCATGCAGTCCGGAGAAAAATCCCACAGGTCTTATAATAGTAGAATTAATGTCTGTGGCACGCAGCGCCTGTTCAAATAATTTATGAGCACGGGCTACGGTGTAATCTTCCTCTACATCAGCACCTTTAATAGAGGTATAAACAAATCTTTTTACACCATGTTTTTCTGCGTCCCGTAAGATGTTTTGGTTGGATTGATAGTCAATTTTGTAAAAAGACTTTTCATTGGGAGTAAAGAGGCTTATGCTGTTTCCTAATGCCGAAATCACCGTGTCCACACCTTCTGTGATGTTCGCTATTGCGTCACCACCTTTACTGGCGTCGGCTTTCCAAATGTCGTTGGTGTACGGAATAAGTTTTTCTTTTCCCTCATCCGAACTTGTGAGTGCCCGAATAGGTCGCCCCTGTGCATTCAGCACTTTTACTATCTCCAGTCCCAAAGACCCAGATGCTCCTGCGACTAAAACTTTTTGCTGCTTTTCCATACTTTTTTAAAGATAAATTACGCAGAATAGGAATACTGTAAAGAAGGATTAACAAAAGTTTAGTTTCTAAAAGAAGCAGTAGAACCATGAGTTCCAGGTACACATTAAGCATAAAAAACCCCGGTCATCACTCCGGGGTCATTCATCAATCAAAAAACGAACAGTTATTTCTGCCACGGTCATCACTCCGCAGCTAAACTGTTGTCATCTTAAATATCTTATCCTAAGTAAGTCTTTAGAATCTTACTCCTGGAAGTGTGTTTCAATCTTCTAATTGCTTTTTCTTTAATCTGTCTAACTCTCTCACGTGTTAAATCAAAAGTCTCGCCAATTTCTTCAAGCGTCATAGGATGTTGGTCTCCCAATCCAAAATAAAGACGAATCACATCAGCCTCACGCGGAGTCAATGTTTCCAAAGCACGCTCAATTTCAGTTCTAAGTGACTCATGCAGCAACTCTTTGTCTGGGTTTGGTGACTCACCACTCCGAAGTACATCGTACAGGTTGGAATCTTCCCCTTCAACCAAAGGCGCGTCCATAGATACATGACGTCCGGAATTTTTCATAGATTCCTTAACATCATTAATCGTCATGTCCAGTTCTTTGGCGATCTCTTCAGCACTCGGTGGGCGCTCATGAGATTGTTCAAGAAAAGCAAAAGTTTTGTTGATCTTGTTAATAGAACCAATTTTGTTTAGCGGCAAACGCACAATACGCGACTGCTCGGCCAATGCTTGTAAAATAGACTGGCGAATCCACCATACAGCATAGGAAATAAACTTAAAACCACGCGTTTCATCAAAACGTTTCGCAGCTTTTATAAGCCCTAAATTTCCTTCATTAATTAAATCGGGAAGTGTTAATCCCTGGTTTTGATACTGTTTTGCAACCGAAACCACAAAACGTAAATTCGCTTTAGTCAATTTTTCCAAAGCACGGTCATCACCCGCTTTAATTCGCTGAGCCAATTCTACCTCTTCGTCGGCAGTAATTAAATCAACCTTACCAATTTCTTGCAAATACTTATCCAGCGAAGCAGTTTCACGGTTAGTAACCTGCTTCGTAATCTTAAGTTGTCTCATCTATCTTCTCCTTGGATTTATAATGTGAATAGCTCTTGTATTAGTTTATACGTAAAGAGTAGTCGAAATGTTACAAAAAACCTTAAAAACTTTTTTGTGGACGTTGCCCTTCGGGCCGGGCTTTCCGCTACAAGTCCTCGCTCCTTCCAGTCGCTGTGGGCTTTCCGCTGCAATCCCTAACGCAAAAATTTCTGCAAAAAATAATGTTTAATTTACATTTATTAAAAGGTTGCAGATATTTACACGCAACCATTTCAGTATTTCAGCATCTAAAAGAAAACAACATCATGAAAAAAAATATCAGTTTAATGATATTTGGAATATTACTTATAAGTTGTTCAAATGAGGATGATGAAGGAATAGACTGCCCACTTCAATTTGATATGGCGTTTCCTGCTTTATATATCAAGTTGATAGATTCCAATGGTAACAATTTAATTGAAAATGGAATGATTGATCCAAGTGAGATAGTTATCCAACAGGGAGAAGGTTTTAGGTTCAATCCAGCAAATGAAGATATAAATCCCACTTCAGAAATTAGAGAATTCGATAATACAATTCAATTATATATTCAAGAGGAATTAGCTGAATATGTTATCCAGTTGAACGAAAACGAAACTATTGCATTAAAATTTACTGCAGAATACACAGAAATTCCTTGTGGTGGAAATTATTATATTCCTACTGGTGTTGCTTATAATAATCAAACAATAGAACTTAGGGAGTTTTATTATTTATTTTATTTAGTAGAAGTTGAACTTCAGTAATACTCAGTATATGCAGCTTTTACCCCTCCGGCCTACGGCCACCTCCCCTTGAAAAGAGGGGAGGAACTATCCCTCCTGACATTCATGTCAATAATTGCCATTTTAGAAGCCTCATTCAAGATTTAAAATTGAGCTTTTATCAAATTCTTCCCGGGGTTGTAACACCAGTTCATATTCTTAACTCATGCAGGTCGAAAATTGGCATTTTGGAGCATCGTTTTAAATCGTTTGTTGTTTATTGTTTGTTGTTAAGTCGTGCAATTTAATTGTGATTTGTGAGTTTTGGAAAATTCAAAATATCTCAAAGTAGGACGATAATTGCCATTTTAACACAACCACTCAGAACAAAAAATTTAAAATAGTTCAAGTTCAAATTTTCATCTTGCTTCTTGACTCTTGCAGCGCCGCGCTCTTTAATCCTCTTTCAGGACGATAATTGCCATTTTTCAGTCTTCATTTACTCAATAATTCAAAACATTAGAATCTGTAACCAATTCTTAAATGCAGGTTGACAGCAGCTTCTCCTTCATTTTCTCTATAACCGGCACTTTTAGCAAATGAATATCTATATCCAAGCCCGAAACCGGCTTCATAGGTGAAATGCCGTCCTAAATTTCGTTTTATGCCCCAGGTTGGAACGATGGAAACCTGATTAATAATATTTATATGGTCATAATTAGAAATTACAAACCAATCAGTATTATAACTTGTTTTTAATGATACAAAATTTCCGCTGTTTCCGGCAATATTTCGCGATTTTGAAATTCGTTTGTCTAGATTATAATACCATCTTGGTTCTAAGGTAATTACAGGTGCCATTAAAAAACCAATATCTTCATAAAACATTCCGCCAAAAATACCGCTATCGAATCCAATCTCGCTTCGTAAAGCTATCTGATTTGACAATTTGGCTTCATTATGTACCCAAATTCCCAATACTCCGGTTTGGATTCCATAAGTAGATTCTTCTACACTTGCATTTTGTGATTTGGCGATAAAGGCCAGTCCGCAAAGGGTTAAGGTCAAGAGAAACTTTTTCATTAAGCTTAATTTTTTCATCAAATGATATGTAATGTCTTTTATTTGTTGCACAAGCTAATATATTTCAATTCCGAAGCCAAAGCCGACACCATTAAAAGTGCATAGATTTACTGGTTCTTTAAACTCAGAGAATGCTTTATATAGCCTTTGATGAGTATAGATTCCTTTTAAAAATAAAGAGAAATGGTTGAAAATGGGAATGTAATATCCAATATCGCCCCTTAAGTAAAATCCATTTCTATCTAAATTTCCCAAATGTTTCCCGATTCTACCAGAGAAAGAAGCAAATCCTTTCTTAGGATTTCCAGGAGGAAATGGAGCTACTTCCAGATAAAATCAGGTAAAATATGAAGTTAAAACCTTTATTATTTACTGCTTTGTTTAGAAATGCAGTTTAGCAAAAAAAAATGCCCCTGAATTTCTTCAGGGGCATTTATTCTATATAATTCAGAAAGAATTAATCGTCTTTTCTACGATCTCTTCCTCTGCTGCGGTCATCACGTCCACGGTTGTCACGAGAACCTCTGTTGTCACGACCTCTGTCGTTACGGTCATTATCTCTTGGAGGTCTTGCCTGGTATCCTTCAGGTTTGTTAAGTAAAGCTTTACGCGATACTTTTTCCTTACGGGTCTTAGGATCAACTCCAAAATATTTAACGTCTATAACATCACCAAGGTTTACAACATCAGTAACATTGTCTGTACGATCCCACGCCAATTCAGAAATATGTAGTAATACTTCGTTACCCGGAGCATCAACATATTCTACAACTGCACCAAAATCAAGGATTTTAATCACTTTTACTTCGTAAACGCTTCCTTTTTCTGGTTTAAATAGAATAGAATCTATTTTTGCAAGAACTTTATCTATTCCTTCCTGGTTAGTTCCCAGAATTTCAACAACTCCCTGTTCGTCTACTTCGTTAATTACTATCTCAGTTCCTGTAGATTTCTGAAGTTCCTGAATAACTTTTCCTCCAGGCCCAATAAGTGCTCCAATAAATTCACCAGGTATAGTTCTGGTAATAATTTTTGGGGCGTGAGCTTTAACACTCTTGCTTGGTTCAGAAATGCTTTCTGCAAGTTTATCAAGAATATGTAATCTTCCGGCTCTTGCCTGTTTTAGTGCATTAACAAGGATTTCATAAGAAAGTCCTTTTACTTTAATGTCCATCTGGCAGGCGGTAATTCCATCTTCGGTACCGGTTACTTTAAAGTCCATATCACCTAAAGCATCCTCATCTCCTAAAATATCAGAAAGTACGGCGTAGTCATCTCCCTGGGAAATTAATCCCATTGCGATTCCTGAAACCGGCTTTTTAAGATTAATTCCGGCGTCCATAAGTGCCATTGTTCCGGCACATACCGTTGCCATAGAAGAAGAACCGTTAGATTCTAAAACTTCAGAAACTACTCTCACTGTATAAGGGCAATCTGCAGGGATCATGTTTTTAAGTGCACGTTGTGCCAGGTTACCGTGTCCTATTTCCCTTCTTGAAGTTCCTCTTAAAGGGTAAGCTTCTCCAGTGGAAAAAGGAGGGAAGTTATAATGCAGGTAAAAAGTTTCTTCGCCCTGGTGTGTTGGAAGATCTACCTGGTTAGCTTCTCTTGAAGTTCCCAAAGTTACCGTTGCCAGCGCCTGAGTTTCTCCCCTTGTGAAAATCGCCGAACCGTGCGTGGAAGGTAGATAATCTACTTCTGTCCAGATAGGACGAATTTCGTCAGTTTTTCTACCGTCTAAACGAATTCCTTCTTTCAGGGTTAAATCCCGGATAGCGGCTTTATGAGTCGCTTTGTAATATTTAGAGATAAGAGCTCCGTTTTCTTCCTGTTCTTCTTCAGAAAATAGTGCTTTTACTTCTTCTTTTATTTCTGAAAATGCAGCGCTACGGTCGTGTTTAGCCTTAGCTTCTTTGGCAGTATCATAAATTTTCTGATACGCAGCTTCGTGTACTTTCTGCTGAATACTTTCATCTTCTCTTGCAGTTTCGTATTCACGTGTTGCTTTCTTTCCGAAAGCTTCTGCCAGTTTCACCTGGGCCTCAACTTGTTTTTTGATAGCTTCGTGGGCAAATTTAATGGCTTCTGCCATTTCTTCTTCGCTGCACTCCTTCATTTCACCTTCTACCATCATTACAGAATCTGCAGAAGCACCAACGATCATGTCGATATCTGATTCTGCCAATTGTGATCGGCTCGGGTTAATAACAAATTCACCATTAATACGGGCAACTCTTGCTTCAGAAATAGGAGCCTCAAAAGGAATATCAGACAACTGAATAGCGGCAGATGCTGCCAAACCAGCCAACGCATCTGGCATAACTTCTTCATCATGAGACATTAGCTGAATCATTACCTGAGTCTCAAACTTATAATCTGAAGGGAATAAAGGTCTTAGAACCCTGTCTACCAATCTCATTACCAGAATTTCTTCTGTACTTGGTCGTGCTTCTCTTTTAAAGAAACCACCGGGATAACGTCCTGCGGCTGCAAATTTTTCACGATAATCTAATGTTAACGGGAAAAAATCCATAGTTGTTGGTGTGTGGGAAGATACTACAGTACAAAGAAGTACTGCATTTCCCATTCTTAGCTCAACCGACCCATGAGCCTGTTTTGCTAATTTTCCGGTTTCGAGGGAGATAGTTCTACCGTCTCCTAAATCGATAACCTCTTTAAATGTTTGTGGAATCATAATGTGTTTGAATTCTTAACCGGAACTGTTCCGGAATTATTTGTTAAACAATGGTCTCCGCCTTTGCCGGACGGCCGGTGTGTGTTGTTGTGTGTGAAGTAAGGTAGACCAATGAAAAACTACCTCTTGACGATGCTCGAGGTAACAATTTTTAATCTAAAAGCTAATTTACTTTTAAATATATAAAAAAGGGGGCATAAAGCCCCCTTGAAATTTATTTTCTTAATCCTAATTCTTTAATGATGGCTCGATATCTCATGATATCCTTCTTCATTAAGTAATCCAGTAAACTTCTTCTTTTACCAACCAGCATAACAAGTGAGCGTTCTGAATTGTAATCTTTACGATTTTTCTTCAGGTGCTCAGAAAGGTGAGCAATTCTGTAAGTGAACAATGCAATCTGACCTTCTGCAGAACCCGTATCATTTTTACTTTGACCGTGTTTTTCGAAGATTTCTTCTTTTTTCTCTTTGCTTAAATACATTCCAATATTAATTTTAATGATTTTTATGTATTGGCAGTTTTTCTACCAGGCGGCAAATATACTATTATTAAATTATAATTATGCTACTAGTTAATAATAAAAACTTAGCAGTAAAAATTATGGAACTATGCCCTTACCGGCTGATTACTGATTAAATCCAGATACAAATTTACCTGATTCTTAAGTTCAGAGCGTTTTACTATAAAGTCAAGGAAGCCATGTTCTTTTAAAAACTCTGCAGTTTGGAAGTCTTTTGGAAGGTCCTTTCCTGTAGTATCTTTTACCACTCTTGGTCCTGCAAAGCCAATTAATGCTCCGGGTTCAGAAATATTTATATCCCCTAACATGGCAAAGGATGCGGTCGTTCCACCTGTGGTAGGGTCTGTGGCTAGTGAAATATACGGGATTTTGGCATCTGCAAGTTGAGCCAGTCTTACAGAAGTCTTGGCCATTTGCATTAAGGATAGTGCAGCTTCCATCATCCTGGCTCCTCCAGATTTTGAAATCATCATAAAAGGAACTCTGTTTTTTAAAGAGTATTCTGCAGCACGGGCAATTTTCTCCCCAACCACAGATCCCATAGAACCCCCAATAAATTGAAAATCCATACAGGCAATCACCAGGTCTTTACCTTTTGATTTTCCAACAGCAGTTCGAACAGCGTCTTTAAGTCCTGTTTTATCCTGGGCAGCTTTTAATCTCTCGGTATATTTCTTAGTGTCTGTAAATTCTAAAGGATCCTTGGAAGTAATATTCTTATCAAGTTCCTCAAATTCATTATCATCAAAAAGAATCTTAAAATACTCGTTGCTTCCAATTCTTACATGGTAACCATCCTCTGGACTTACATAAAAATTGCTTTCCAGTTGTTCTGCATCTACAATCTTTCCTGTTGGGGATTTGTACCATAAACCTTTAGGTACATCTTTCTTCTCTTCTGTAGGGGTTTGAATCCCTTTTTGCGTTCTTTTAAACCAGGCCATAGCAATTAATTTTTATTTCTCCGGAACTACAAATTTTTACCGGAAAAAATTAATCAAAAAAATAGCTGAAGCAATCTTATCACTCCAGCTATTCTATGAAAATTCAGTTATAAAGTATTTACGTTGTTTAGATCTTCAAAGGCTTTTTTAAGTCGGGCCTTAAAAGTAACTTCACCTTCACGAACCCATTTTCTTGGATCGTAATGTTTTTTATTTGGTACATCAGATCCTTCAGGATTACCAATTTGTGCAGAGAGATAATCTTTTTTGCTGCTCATGTAATCGCGAATTCCTTCCAGATAAGCGTATTGAAGGTCGGTGTCAATATTCATTTTGATAACACCGTATCCAATTCCTTCACGAATTTCTTCAACAGTAGAACCACTCCCGCCATGGAAAACAAAATCAATATGATTTTCTTTTAGTCCGTATTTTTTTGATACAAATTCCTGGGAGTTCTTAAGAATGATTGGTGTAAGTTTTACGTTTCCTGGCTTATAAACTCCATGTACGTTCCCAAAAGCGGCAGCAATGGTGAATTGCTCGCTTACTTTACTCAGCTCTTCATAAGCATATGCCACTTCTTCTGGCTGTGTATATAATTTTGAAGAATCGATATCTGTGTTGTCCACGCCATCTTCTTCACCTCCGGTAACTCCAAGTTCAATTTCCAGTGTCATCCCCATCTTGCTCATTCTTTCAAGATACTTTTTGCAAAGTTCGATGTTTTCTTCAATAGGCTCTTCAGAAAGATCGATCATGTGAGAGCTGTACAGTGGTTTTCCGAATTGTTCGAAATGCTTTTCACTGGCATCCAATAATCCGTCGATCCATGGAAGAAGTTTTTTAGCACAGTGATCTGTATGGAGGATTACCGTTGCACCGTAAGCTTCTGCTAAAGCATGTATGTGTTGTGCGCCTGCAACGCCACCGGCAATTGCAGCTTTCTCATTTTCATTAGAGAGACCTTTACCTGCGTTAAATTGTGCCCCACCATTAGAGAATTGAATGATAACGGGAGAATTTAACTCTGCCGCTGTTTCCATTACAGCATTGGCGCTACTGGAACCAATCACGTTCACAGCAGGAAGAGCGAAACCCTTTTCCTTTGCATATTTAAAGATTTCCTGTACTTCTTTTCCTGTGGCTACGCCGGGTTTAATGTTATGACTCATATTTTTAGTTAATTAGGCTTACAAAAATAAGAAAATTTGTTGGCTTAGAAAGGATAATTGATCCCCACATTGTATACAGCATGGTTAAAATTGTATTCTTTAAACCATCTATCTCCTGTTGGCTTAGCAGGATCGTAGGTTTTGAAACCAACATCAAAACGTAAAACAAAGAAATTAAAATCGTATCTCAAGCCTATTCCGCTTCCAACGGCAATATCCTTTAAATCTGAAAACGAGGTAAAGGTTGAGGCTTCGTCTTCAACAATATCAAGGACGTTCCAAATATTACCAATATCGACAAAAAAAGCGCTGTTGAGTGCACCGAAGAGATTGTAGCGATATTCTAGATTAAATGCAAGTTTCATGTTAGCCTCATTAAACTCGTTACGGCCACCACTGCTCCCTGGCCCAAGATCGTAAGCCTGCCATGCGCGATTGTCGTTAGGTCCACCTGCAAAAAAACTTCTTGTGAAAGGAATGCTGTTGGCATTACCGTACGGAATAGCAATACCTGTAAACGCGCGAAAAGCAAAGATGTTATTGCTTCCCAGATCCCAGTGTTTAATGAAATCAAATTCAGGTTTGACGTATTGGGAAAAAGCTACTCCCCAAATTTCCTGATTTCCACTTAAGTTTTCTTCAAAATTAGCAAGTTCAGATATGGCGAATAGAGTATTTCCTGCAATTTCTATTTTAAACCTGAACCGCGTGAACTCCTCGTCATACAAATTATCTTTGGTGTTCCACAAATAAGTGTAATTAGATGCTAAGATCAAATTATTCTCGGTCAACCTGTTTTTACGCTCTCTGATGTTAATTACATTTTGCCGCTGACCTGGAGTAAGGCCGCTTGTGGCATTATCGTTACTATTGACAGATTCAATAAAACCTTCGGCACCTCGTGGAATAATTAAGCGACCATTATTGTTTAAAAATGCGGGATTTGTCACCACATTTGCAGATTGAACAATATTATTTAATTCGCTGTACGAGTTCTGATATACATTAAAGTAATTATCTGTATTGAGGTTTCTTACATATTGAAGGTTAATTAAATCTAACCGGTTTGTAAGAAGACGCGAGGGAGTCCATCTGTAATTAAGAATAGAAGAGAGGTTCTGCTTGTCCAGCCCGATATTATTCTGTGTACTCACACCCAGGCTAAGAGAAGTAAACGGAGACATATACTTGGGAATAAATCTTTCTGTTTCAAAAGGAAGAAATATTCTCGGGAAGATAAGTTGAAGGTCTGCGCCAATTTCTGAAATATCAAAAAAACGATCATCGTCTTTACTGGCTGCAGCATCTGTGGAAGATCCCACGCTACCCCGTCCCGAAAGCTCGAGGTTTTCTGCACCCCCAAAAATATTTCTAATCAAAAGAGAGCCTCCAAAACCGATTCCAAACTTCTGAATATTGCTTTGGGAGACATCAAAATCAAACCCAAGGGAGTATTTTGGTTGCGGAGTTAAAAAGATATTAGCTATTAAATCTGTGCTGGTCGTATCCTCGGGGTCCTGTGTATACTGGATGTTGGGATATTTGAAGTTCCGAAGAGAATTCAGTCGATTGTAAGTACGTGTTCGGGCAATATCGCTAAAAGTTCTTCCAGGTCTTATAAACACTGCATCTATAATAGCTTCAGGTTTATATTCCATTTCATCAAAGCTGTAAATAGTAAAGTTGCCAAGTTGTGCACTATCTGTTACAGGTTCGTAGCGATTAGACTGTTTGTAATCTGTAAAAACATTGACCTTGCTTATTTCATGGACTTTAAAGGGAACGCGATAAGTGGAATCTTCGTCTGGTACTTGCCGATTGGGGATTATAATTGTGGTGTTTACTTTAAAATCGGTATTAATAGTGTCTGCGTCAAAAGTAATATATTCCTGGTCAAAATTATACACGCCATTGTTTCGGAAGAGGCTTGTGAGTCTGTCTCTTTCTGCATTAAAATCTAGAGTGCGATACTGAGTTCCCGGTATAATAACAGCGTCATTTTGATGTTTTTTATAGATAGAATCCAGTACACGAGAATCTATATCTGTACTAATAGAATCTACCTTATAAGGTGTTTTTGTTTCAACATAGTATTCAATCCTCGCTTTATTTTCTTTTTTCTTTAACGGTATAATTTCGTAATCTGTTTCAACGTTAAACCAGCCATTGTTCCAGTACCAGGATTTGAGGCGGTTCATAGATTTCTGGGTGTCTTCCTGATTAATAATTACAGGGGCTTCTCCTGTTCTTTTGATCCACTGGTTAAAGGTTATTCTCGATTTTATATAGCTGTCAAGCTGCTTTCGGGATAATAAAATTATTAATCTCTCCCTTTTTTGATCATTCTGAAGAAATTTTTCGCTTAAAATACTGTCAATATTTGGTCTGGCTAGATTGTAGAAGTGTAGTTGGAGAGGTACTCCCAAAAGCCTGGAATTAGGTTTTTGATAAAGTTGATTGTAGATTCGGTTTTCATTAATTCTTTCGCCATTTAAGAAGATATCATTTTCTGTAAGTAGAGATTCTCCAGGCTCGAGCCTTTTTACAGCATTACAGGAAGTAAATAAAACCAGGGTTAGAAAAAATAATGATATTTTTGCGAGGATACGTTTCAAATAGAGTTCATTAAAGCTTCAAAAATACGTCTTTTGCATGGTTAGTAAAAACCAAATAAAGTTAATTAAAAGCCTGGGGCAAAAAAAGAACCGCAGGGATAGCGGGCTTTTTGTAGCCGAGGGTAAAAAGACAATTTCAGAATTATTAAATTCCGGAACTGAGGTTCATTTGCTTTTTTCAGAAGAGAGGATTTTTGATGCCGCTGATGATAAATTTGTTGAAGTAGGGGCTACAGAACTTAAAAAAATCAGTTTGCTTAAAACACCCCAGACGGCCGTAGGAATTTTTAAGATTCCGAAAATTCTACTTCCTGACTACAGCGGTTTAATTATTGCTCTTGATGGATTAAGGGATCCCGGAAATTTGGGCACAATTATCCGGTTGTGCGACTGGTTTGGGATAGATAAATTAGTGTGTTCAAAAGATTCTGTGGACTGTTATAATCCTAAAGTAATACAGGCTACAATGGGGTCTATAGCGAGAATTGCTATTTCTTATGTGGACTTGCCACTCTATTTACGTAATCGACCAGAAAGCTGCCCTGTAGTTGGAACTTTTATGGAGGCTGAAAATATTTATCAAACCAGCTTACCGCATAGTGGCATCATCGTAATGGGAAACGAGGCTAATGGTATTTCTCCTGAAATTGAAAAGTATGTGACGCATAAAATTGGAATACCTCAATTTGGAAAAACAGCTTCAACAGAAAGTCTTAATGTAGCTACAGCTACAGCCATTATCCTGAGCGAGTTTAAAAGAGGATCAGGTTTTATTGAAAGGTGAAGTTTAAAAAGATTGCGCGGGAAGTCATTTTATCTACATTCCCGGTAAAAGGATTACCAGGGTCCTCATCCTGCACCAGCTCGTCATTAATTGCAAAAACACCTCTTAAGCTCGGGCTGAGTTTGAAGTAGTACAAATAAAGATCTATACCAAAACCTATCTCATAATAGTAGGTGTTGGTCTTCATTCGAAACTGCCCTTCGCTATAGCCATCCGGATTATTTTCGTTACTGGAAAGATTTATTGAAGTAGAAAGCCCTCCAACCACAAAAGGTTTAAAATTATTCAGCCTGTCGGTGGAAAATTTCAGTAACAAAGGTATATGTACATAGGTTGAACTAACTTCCCGGAAAGTACTGGCGTCAGCTTTAAGGGCTTGAAAGCCCCTTGTGTTAAAGCTTACCCCAGGTTCAAGTCTCAAATCCAGGTTACTACCCAGTTTGAGATTTCCTATAAGTCCCACGTTAAAACCTGTTCTGGACTCTACCCTGAAATCCTGCCCTGTTACCGGACTGGGATCATAATCCTTATAATCAAAATGGAAATCATAGCTATTAAATCCCAGGAAATATCCCCACGACAAACGTTGTTCATCAAAATTTTGATTATTTAATATTTGATCTCCAAATAACTGAGCATTAGATAATTGAGAATATAGTAGAAAAAGGAAAATGGCAAGAATTCTTTTCATATAATTATTTTGTAGCCAGATATATCGTGGCGACCCCAAAGGTTTGAGGTTTATCTTCTATATTAGTAAACCCTGATTTCTTTAAAATATTGTTGAATGCCTGACCATAAGGAAAGCTTGCAGCGCTTTGACTTAAATAGGAATATGCGTTCTGATCTTTGGAAAAAATTTTTCCTACCAGGGGCAGAATCAGGCTGGAATACAGTTTATAGCCTTGTTTAAAAGGAAACTTTGTCGGAACCGATGTCTCAAGAACCACAAAAATTCCATCCGGACTCAAAACCCGAAATATCTCCTTTAGGCCTTTTTCAAGATTTTCAAAATTTCTCACTCCAAAAGCTACAGTAATAGCATCAAAAGAATTGTCTTCAAAAGGAAGTGCTTCAGAATCACCCTGTATCATTTCTATTTTTTGCCCCAGATCCTTTTTGCTGATTTTCTTTCGTCCTACAGCCAACATTCCTTCAGAAAGATCCAGGCCAACAATTTTTTCTGCTCCTGAATCGACCATTTTTATAGCCAAATCACCTGTGCCTGTTGCTATATCCAAAATTGTTTTTGGCTTACGGGCTGTAACAAGAGCCACGACCTTACGTCTCCATTTCTCATCAGTTCCCAGGGATATGACACGGTTAAGCCCGTCGTAATTACCAGAGATATTATCAAACATCTCTTCAACTTGTTTTTTCTTAAGTCTGGATCCTTTATATGAAGTAACTTTCTTACTCACTTCTAATTTTTTTTCAAAGATACATGTTATGGTATAAATGTCTCATCTTAGAGTAATATTTTGTTCTTAACATTCAGAATGTTGAATTTCACGATAATAACTTACCTTTGTTGTTTCGTACAATTTCAAGCTTTTATATGAAAATAGTTATTGCTGGAGCGGGTGAAGTTGGATTTCATTTGGCAAAATTATTGTCGTTTGAATCGCAGGATATTACGCTTATTGACACCAGCCGCGACCATCTACAATACGCCGACACTCATCTGGATATTAGAACCATTAAAGGTAATGCTACCTCCATAAGTATTTTAAAAGATGCCCAGGTTAAATACTCAGATATGGTAATAGCTGTTACTTCCAGCGAAGCTACTAATATCACCGTATGTGTACTTGCGAAGCAACTGGGAGCAAAAAGGACTATTGCCCGAATTTCCAATACTGAATTCCTGGAGAATAAAGAAGAAATTGGGTTTGTGAAATTTGGTATAGATGAATTAATTTCACCAGAGGCTTTAGCAGCCAGGGAAATAGAACTTCTTTTAAACCAGTCTGCCTTTAATGATAGCTACGAATTTGAAGATGGAGCATTAACAATGATTGGCTTAAATCTTTCCCGGACTGCACTTTTCGTGGGGAAGACCGTAAAAGAAGCAGCTGAAATTTTTCCTCAACTTAACTTTGTTCCTATAGCTATACAAAGATATGGTACTCAATATACACTCATCCCCAGGGGTGACACGCAATTTAAAGAAGGTGATCAGGTTTATTTTGTCACCGTAGAGAATGGCGTGGAGGAACTTTACAAACTCACAGGAAAAGTTAAACAGGAAATAAAAAATGTAATGATCCTGGGAGGGAGTAAGATTGGACGTAAAACTGCCAGGGATCTATGTCGCAATAATTTTCATGTAAAATTAGTAGAAAGTAATAAAGAAAAAGCTTACGATCTTGCAGATGAGCTTCCAAATACCCTAATTATTAATGGTGATGGTAGAAACGTAGAGCTTTTAGAAGAGGAGAATATCCATGATATGGATGCTTTTATAGCTGTTACCGGGAATTCTGAAACGAATATCATGTCCTGCTTGGTTGCCAAATCGAAGAGTGTCAAAAAGACAATTTCCCTCGTAGAGAATATGGATTATTTTCAGTTAAGTCATTCTATTGGAATAGATACCCTTATCAATAAAAAACTCCTGGCTGCAAATAATATCTTCAGGTATATTAGAAAAGGAGAGGTTGTGGCGATGACAAAGCTTAACAACATGAATGCAGAGTTGCTGGAATTTATTGTAAAACCAAACTCTCAGGTTTGTGACAAAAAAATTAAAGATATAGAGTTTCCCCGTTCAGCTATTATTGGAGGCATTATTAGAAATGGAGTAGGTGTTATCGCATTAGGGGAATTTCATATAAAATCTGGTGACAGGATTGTGGTCTGTTGTCTTCCCCGTTCTATAGGTAAAGTCGAAAAATTATTCTTGTAATGCCAAGACTTAACTACCAGATTATTATGCATGTCATGGGCCTGTTGCTAATTTGCAATGGAGGCTTTATGTTAACCGCCGTTCTCGTAAGTTGGTACTACGAAGACGGTGTGACCATGGAAATATCCACATCAGCATTAATTACACTTTTTGTTGGAACCTTATTAATGTTTTCTACCCGGGGGCACAACAAGGACATGAAGCAGAGAGAAGGTTATATAATTGTAACTTTTGGCTGGATTTTTATGGCCTTGAGTGGTACGCTTCCGTATGTGATAAGTGAATCTATTCCAAGGTTTACCAATGCTTTTTTTGAAACTATGTCGGGCTATACCACAACCGGTGCTTCTATTCTCAACGATATTGAAGTAGTTCCTAAAGGTATTCTCTTTTGGCGCAGTCTTACGCACTGGATAGGAGGAATGGGAATTATCGTTCTGGCTATAGCTATATTACCTTTACTTGGTATTGGAGGAATGCAGCTTTTTGCAGCGGAAGCTCCCGGCCCTAGTGCTGATAAACTGAAACCACGGATTACAGATACAGCTAAACGACTGTGGCTTATTTATGTTAGCTATACAATAGCTGAAACTATTTTGCTGAAAGTAGCAGGAATGAATCTCTTTGATGCGGCAAATCATGCTCTCAGTACCCTTTCAACTGGAGGTTTTTCGACAAAAAATGCCAGCGTAGCTTATTGGAACGATCAGCCCATCATTCAGTATATTATCATATTATTTATGTTCCTCGCTGGAAGTAACTTCGTTATGAGTTACTTTAGTTTTAAAGGAAAAGTTCAGCGGGTGCTGCATGATGATGAATTCAGGTGGTACTTTTATTTCATAGCTTCGTTTACAATTATTGCTGCTCTTATCATTTATTTCCAGGCAGATGTAGGCTTGTCTTCCATAGATCATCCCATGGTTTGGGGAGAGGCAGAAAGTGCCTTCAGACATTCGCTATTTCAGGTTTTGGCGGTAATAACAACCACAGGATTTGTTTCAGCCGATTATACAATGTGGACTCCGTTCCTAACGATTTTCTTCTTCGGGATGTTTTTCCTGGGAGGTTCTGCAGGTTCTACAGCAGGGGGTGTTAAAGTGATGCGGCATATTATTATGATCAAAAATGGAATAATCGAATTTAAAAGGGCGCTTCACCCAAACGCCATTCTTCCGGTACGTTTCAATAAAAAATCGATTAGTAAAGAAATCGTATTTAACATTCTTGGTTTCTTTATTCTTTATATGCTGTCTTTCATCATAGGAGCGGTGGTACTTGCTTCTTTGGATCTTGACTTCGAAACTGCTATTGGTGGTGCTGCTTCTTCCCTTGGTAATATTGGTCCTGCTTTTGGCGGCCTTAGCCCTGTGAATAATTTTGATATGCTACCCGATTTCGGAAAGTGGTGGTGCGCTTTTTTAATGCTTATCGGGAGGCTTGAGCTCTTTACAGTACTTATAATTCTCACTCCTTTCTTCTGGAGAAACAGGTAATTGTTGAGGAAAAAAGTGAAGAGTGAAAAGGCCTTGCAGGACTAACCGGATATTACCAAAGTTTTTTCCCTTTTTTCAAGGAAAGGTAGCTTCCCGCCGCAGGCTGATAAAGACGGAAGGGTGAAAAAACATCATCCTATTCCTGAAACGTTTTTAATGAGGTTTTTGATTGGGCGTGCCCTGCGGGCCGGGCTATCCGCGCTACACGGTAGCCGCTCCTATCCCTCACGCGGATATTTTGTTAGAAGCCGATATTGGCCATTTTTCCGGTAGCATCTTAAAAGGCCTCAAGGTTTCTATACCTTGCAGGGGGAGGTGAACTAAATGTCCGGTTCAATAGCGTTTAATCAAAATAAAAAAACCTCACAGATCCCGGAGAACTGTGAGGTTTAAATATCAAAATCTTGATTTTTATGCTTCAGAAACAGCAGCTTTTATTCTTTTTAAAGCTTCTTCAATTTGTTCTTCACTGGCTGCATAGGAAATTCTTATACAATCCGCATTTCCAAAAGCGTCTCCTGTAACTGTCGCCACTAAAGCTTCTTCTAATAGAAACATTGAAAAATCTGTAGCGTTTTCAATTTTGTGGCCTTTTATTGTTTTTCCGAAGAAGGAAGAAATATTTGGGAATACATAAAAAGCACCTTGCGGCTCGGTTGTAATAAAGCCCTCTATTTCATTTAAAAGATCAATAATTAGTTTACGTCTGGATTTAAATTTATCCACCATATAACTAATCTTGCTAACAGGAGCCTCGAGCGCAGTTATAACGGCACGTTGCGCAATACAGTTTGCTCCACTTGTTACCTGCCCCTGTAGTTTATTGCAGGCGCGGGCAATCCATGCAGGAGCACCTATATAACCTATACGCCACCCAGTCATTGCAAAGGCTTTTGCTACTCCGTTTACAGTAACGGTGCGCTCATACATATCTTCAAATTCGGCCATAGAGGCATGCCCGTCCCCGTAGTTAATGTGCTCATAAATTTCGTCGCTAACCACGATAATATCGGGGTATTTCGCCAATACATCAGCTAAAGCTCTTAGTTCTTCTTTGCTGTACACCATTCCGCTAGGGTTACAGGGAGAGCTGTACCAAATCATTTTTGTTTTTGGAGTAATGGCTTTTTCAAGTTGCTCCGGCGTCATTTTAAAATCAGTCTCTACAGAAGTTGGAACCTCAACAGGAACTCCTTCAGCCAGTTTCACTATCTCGGCATAACTTACCCAATAAGGGCAGGGCAGAAGAACCTCATCTCCTTCATTTAGTAGAACCAATGCAACGTTGGCAAGCGATTGCTTGGCTCCGGTAGAAACAACGATCTGTGAATGATTGTAAGTTAAATTATTATCTCTTTTAAACTTGGTAATTATAGCATCTTTCAGCTCAACGTAACCATCTACGGGAGAGTAGGAGTTATAATTATCATTAATTGCCTGTATGGCAGCTTCTTTAATAAAGTCTGGTGTGTTAAAATCGGGTTCCCCCAAGCTTAATCCAATGATGTCCTTTCCTTCGGCTCTTAATTCACGCGCTTTTGCCGCCATTGCCAGGGTTTGGGACGTTGCTAAATTGTTAATCCTGTTTGATAATTTTTCTTGCATCTTAGTTGATTAAAAAAGGTTGTTTAACTTGAAATTGCAGGTTTTGAACCCATCTCTTTTAAAAACTGAAAATGGGCTTTTATAGCTGCGCGTGTGGTTTTATATTCGTTGTAAGGCAGGTTACATTCCTGTGCCGTCTGCTTTACGATTTTTGAAATATTAGAGTAGTGAATATGGCTGATATTTGGAAAAATATGATGTTCAACCTGGTGGTTTAATCCGCCCGTAAACCAATTCACAATTTTATTTTTAGTAGAAAAATTAACTGTTGTAAATAACTGATGAATTGCCCAGGTATTTTTCATAGAACCGGTATTATCCGGTAGCGGCATATCGGTTTCCTTCACTACATGGGCAAGTTGAAATACAATACTTAAAATAAGCCCTGCGGTGTAGTGCATTACAAAGAAACCTATTAGTATTTTCCACCATGCCACAGATAAAAACAGCATAGGGATAACAATCCAAATAGCTACATAAATAAGTTTAGTGATAGCAATTATGCTCCATTGCGTCACAGGATTGGGAAGTTTCCCATAGGATAACTTTTTCTTTAAGTATCTCTTGGTTTGCTTGAAATCTGTAGTTAGAGCCCAGTTAAAAGTTAGTAGTCCATAAAGAAAAACAGAATAATAATGCTGAAACCTGTGGATTTTTAGCCATTCCGCATGTTTTGAGAATCGAATAATACGTCCTGCATCAAGATCTTCGTCATGTCCATGAATATTCGTATAAGTATGATGCAAAACATTGTGCTGGACCTGCCAGTTGTAGACATTTCCCGCTAAAACATAGATGGTGCCTCCCATAAATTTGTTGACCCACTTCTTTGAAGAATAAGATCCGTGGTTACCATCGTGCATGATGTTCATCCCCACACCGGCCATTCCGGCTCCCATTACTACGGTTAAAAGTAACATCCACCATTGGGAAATATCCAAAGTCAGGATAAGGAAGTACGGCATCAGGAATATAGAAAACATTACCAAAGCCTTTAAGTGAAGCTTCCAGTTTCCTGTTTTCCTTAAGTTATTTTCTTTAAAATAGGAATTTACCCGCTTATTAAGTGTTCTGAAAAATTTTGCTGAATCGACCCGGGAGAATCGGATATTATCATCTTGGGGTACTTCCATTGTTTTTGCTTTAATGTTCAAAGGTAAAATATTAAATTTTGTGAATGAATTAAATGTGCAACTTTTAAGCCGCAAATTGCTACTTTTGCCAAAAAGCAAAAATAATTGGAATTAATACTCAAATATTTTCCCGATTTATCTGAAGATCAGCAAACAAAATTCAGAAAACTTGAAGAACTTTACAAGGACTGGAATCTAAAGATAAATGTAGTAAGTCGTAAGGATATTGATGAATTATATCTAAGGCATGTGCTACACTCGCTGGGAATTGCGAAGATCCAGCAATTTAATCCCGGTGCGAAAATTCTTGATGTGGGTACTGGTGGCGGTTTTCCTGGAATACCCCTGGCTATTCTTTTTCCCGAAACGGAATTTCATCTCGTCGATTCCATCGGAAAAAAAATAAAAGTGGTGGAAGAAGTTTCTGAAGGTTTACAGCTTCAAAATGTAAAAACCACCAATGCGAGGGTAGAAGAGATAAAAGGCCATTTCGATTTTATAGTGAGCAGGGCAGTGGCAGCCATGCCTACATTTGTGCATTGGACAAAAGGTAAAATAGCCAAAAAAAGTAATCACGAACTAAAAAACGGAATCCTTTATCTTAAAGGTGGTGATCTTTCTGAAGAACTTCAGGACTATAAAACGGCTAAAATTTATAATCTCACAGATTATTTTGAAGAAGATTTCTACGAGACCAAAAAAGTGGTACACCTTCCGTTAAAATATAAAGGCTGAAAATTGCCATATTAGAGCCAGCTCTAAAATGGCAATTTTCGGCATCCAGTCTTTACATTAATCATTTATTTGTCTACAATAATTTTTTTGTTGTAGACTTTTTCAGCAGTATGCACTTTTACAATATAGACTGAAGTACTTACCGGCCGCATCAGGTGGAGATAGATCTCTTTTTCTGTTGTGGATTCGGTAAAAGTCTCTAGTTGCTGCCCATTAAGGGTGAAAATCCGCACTTCATCAATTTTTTGTGCTCCCGGGTTGTAAATTACCAGTTGTTTCCTGTCCATTAAGTACTCTAAAGAGATCCCTGCTGAATTTTGCCCATTTTCATCCTCCGGATTCTCCTTTGGATTTTCGGTATCAGGATTTTCACTGCCCTCTTCAGGGTTTTCGTCTTCGCCAGGTGTTTCTCCTTCTCCTTCTTCAGGAGATTCACCATCGCCCGGATTTTCTTTAGGATTGTCTTCCTCTTCCTCTTCAGGAATTGCAGGTTTTTGGAATACAATTTCGAAGCGCTCGTAGTAATCTCCCGGTTCAATTTCTAAGTTATATTCAGAATTCCGAAGATCGTGATAGGTTTCAGTAGATTTATCCCTGATGTAAATTTCCACATTTTCAGAAATATTTTCCAATTCGGCGATTAAAATTTTAAGCTCTCCTGCTTTTTCTATCCGAAGACCAATCGGCAACACCTGTTCTGGATTTATATGCCCTACTCCCTGGATCACATATTCCCAGCCATCAATAAGCCAGAACATGTCCTCCAGGTTATAATCGTTAAGTAGTGCATCATAGCCAAGGTCGAAATCATTTGAGGCGTTCTGGTCCACTCCAAGAAGGATTTGCCTGTGGTATCCTAAAGGAGACTGGAAGTTCAATCTTATTTTAGACCTGTCTTCTTCAGTTTTTGCTGTTTTCTGCCTGGTTTCCGGCTTAAGGAACTGCGAATTTGATCCTTCTTTTCTGAACCTTCTCTGATTGTTTTTAAATTTAACGACACCACCGTTTCCTTCCAGTTCAGCTCCAGAGGACTGATTAATTTCAGTATTAATAAAGAATCCCTGTCCCACAGGAATAAAATCTCCCGGTTCTCTGTCACTGCTGTCGCCTGTGGCATTAATTCTTTCATCTGTAGCAATTGCCGCAACGGCCCCTACCAAATTAAGTACTGCATAACCTCCAACATATTCAGATAATACGTGTGTTTTACCGGAGAAATGATCCCAGAAATACAGAGCACCGTTAAAAGCGTTTTGGTCATTTCTACCACCATTAATATCCTTCAGGTTGTCCAGGAAAAATTCGTTTACGCTTAAAGCTGAAGGGTAAGGATTTCCAATCAGATAATTCTGATTTGGACCGATATTCAAAGTAATCGTACCGTTATTTGGTTTTCCTCTGAAAACATAATTCTGCAAAGTTGTAAGGTTGGCTTCACCTGAAGTTCCCTTCATAGTATATCCTTCTCCCACCTTTAACTGCGCATTGCTACCGATCTGCTCCCATGAACTATAAGCGTCTGCAGTACGTGCACGGAAGGCATTTATCCAGTAGTTGCTCACTTTTCTTGGGGTTGTAAACTCTTTATCGGCATGAGTGTGTGAATTTCCAAAGTTTAAATTTTGACCAAAACTTTCAGGCGATCCGTCCTTCATGACACCAAACACAGTATAGCCGGAATTATTTGCTTCTCCCTGGGGAACTACCGGCGAACTCCAGTAGTTGTAGTTATAGCTGCTGGCAGTTCCCTGTTGCTCACGATCAATATAGCCACTGCTGGTTTCAGCAAGTATACTCCCTTCACTTTGGATGAGTTGTGACTCCCCGTTTAAATCTATTACCCCATTAAGTTCCAGGTAATGGCTAATGGTCAGTCCGTTTCCTGAGGCATTGTTTACAGAACCTTCCATTTTCAATGTACTGTTTTCACGCTGTGGAGCTCCTTCTTTTGAAATTAACCCCAGAAGGTGGATATTCTGAAAATTGGAATTGATTTTATGCGAAATTTGTGCAATGTTCCAGTTAATAAATTCTCCAGTAATTCCTCTGCTGTTTGGCGGGTCCCATACCTGAGGTCTCGTCCAGGTATTATCTGTGAACCAATATCCTGTTCTGGCTGAAATGTAGGGTAGTGGTGCAGTTCTTTGTTGGCTTGTAGTGATGTTTACCATTCTACCATTTATGCCTGAAGAATTCTCACTCGTGGTGTAACCGTTTGCAATTTTTTCGAGTTGATAATACCCTTCTAAGTTTTCCCAGGCGAGATTTTCAGGAACATCAAGAGGAATTATTTGACCTTTTACGTTATCTCCATTTTTCTGCAATTTTTGATTCATCATAAAATGCAACTGGTTAGTGGTTAGTGCAGTATTCCAAATTCTTACTTCCTCAATCCAGCCGTGAAAATAATTTGAAGGAACAGCCGGGGTTTCACTATTATATATAGCACCTATTATAAACGGAAAATTATTTGCTGTTGGTGCAGCAGCATCTCCCTGTGCCACCTGTATCCCATCCACGAAGAGATAAGTGCTATCATTATTTGTTATTACAGCCAGATGATACCATCGATCTGTGCTTATAGGGTCTGATGATGAAATAACATTCCCGTTCCATCGGAATTTAGGAGTTCTGTTATCAACTACAAGATCATAGCCGCTGCTGCTATAATTTGACATGTTTCGCTTTGAGAGAACTGTCTTTACACCCGAAGAAGCTTCAGTCGATAGCTTGGTCCAGGCTTCCAGTGAGAAATAGGTACTACGATTGAAATTGTCTCCAAAGACAATGTAGTCATTTGTGCCATCAAAATCAATCGTGTTGCAGTTGCTGAATGTGATTTTGACATCATCAGACATACCACAGTCAATGCTCCATCTTAATGTATAAGTACCCTGTGCCCCTGTAAAATTAGTTAGAGGATTAGTTGCATCTGTAAAACCACCACCGGCAGGACCATTAATAATGGTCCACTCTCCTGTAAACTCTTCTGAATCTTCAGCTAAAAGACTTGCAGCTAAGAAGGTTGTTGTAATTCCGCAATTAAGAACCTGGTCGGGGCCTGCATCAGCAACTAGTTTATCTGGCTGGATTATAGTCACAGTGAGCCAGGTTGTACATCCATTGGTATCTATTACATTAACATTATAATCTCCTGCTTCAAGATTCGTCGCGGTAGGTCCGGTCTGTCCATTATCCCAAACATAAATATAAGGTTCTCCTGAAGTTGCAGGAGTGCCTCCTTGTGCAGCCACAGTGGCCGTACCGTCTGTACCGCCAAAGCAAGTAATATCAGTTTGTTCAATCAATTTAAGCTGAAGAGGAGTAGTAGGTTGTTTTATTTCTGTGGTGAGAAAATGACTTTTATTTTCGGCATCCCTCACTTCAATATTGTAAGTACCCCCGGCAAGTCCTTCTATTATGTTGTCGGGCTGAAGTTCTCCATTAAGATAGTATCGATAAGGTAGAACTCCTCCCGAAGCCCTGATGGTGATTTTTCCATCTTCTGAGCCGTTACATAACAACTCGTTGGCAAAGGCCACAGCATACAAAGGAGAAAACACGGTTGTTTCGTTGTTTGTGGAATAGCATTTAGGCTTGTTTCCCTCACCACATTCATCATTTTTTTTATTACTGAAGGTAAAACGGATACCTTCAATTTTAACAATGTCCCCACAGGAGTAATCTATTTTAAAAGTCTTTGCTCTGTCTGGAATAACATCTTTTTCATAGAAACAACCCAGCTCCTTAAAGTTCTGGATATTTCCTGATTCAATATTTTCAATGGAAAATATAAATTCCACGCTTAAAGAGTAACGGCTTGGATTGGATGGGATGTAAATATATATAAATCTGTCCTCTGCACTTCCACAATTTTCTGCAGTAATTGGAGTGCCGCTACTATCCCCAATGTAGTAATCATCTGCAGTTAAGTCATTAGAGCCACAATCTGTAGAGAAACAGCCTCCAACATACTGGATTATGGTTTTAGTAAGTGTTAGACCATTTACATCTGTGATTTTTACGCTAATTTCCTTATCTCCAATTGATCCATATTTAATTTTTGGAGTTTCAATACCGGTATAATTTGATATTGAAGCATCTCCCTTAAATGTCCATTCATATTTATAAGGAGCAGTTCCTCCCCGTGCCCCACCATCCACAATGGAGAATGAAGAAGTACGGATAATATCTTCCTTATTATCGCAAATTGAGGTAGGCAGGATTTCTGCATCCAGACTATCTACCACCACTACGTCTTTTGTGGTAGTACACCCGTTTTTGTCGGTAACAGTAACAGAGTACGTTCCTGCAAGAAGGTTGCTTGCTGTTTGCCCCACATGCCCGTTAGACCATTCAAAATTATATGTAGGGGTTCCGCCTGTTACCTGTACTGTAGCACTACCTGTGGCAGACCCATAAGAGGTGGTTTCTGTAGTGAGAAAGCCACTAATTTCTAATTTTGCAGGGGCTGAGACGGTTATAGTTCTTTCTTTCTGGCAGTCATTTTCATCTGTAACTATTACAGTATGTTCACCTGGTGCCAATCCAGTTGCCGTTTGGGTTATTTGTCCGTTATCCCATAAATAGGAGTAATTTCCGGTCCCGCCTGTAGCGCTAACCGTTGCTGTACCATTGTTTTCCCCAAAACAACCCGAGGTGGAAGTGACTTCGGTAATTTCTATGAAACTTTCTGGCTCAGTAATTTCCACAGTTATAGGAGCGGTTTCACAACCATTAGCATCAATTACGATAAGCGTATATTCTCCTGCGGGCAGGTTCTGTTTCCTTTCGCCAAACCCCAAAGAACCCCAGGAAAAGGTGTATGGTGCTGTTCCTCCAGTAGCCAAAGCTGTTATTTCACCTGTAGCAAGTCCTTTACAGAGCACGTCAGTTTTAGAATATATTGAAGAGGTAAGCACTTCTGGTTGGGTTATTTCTAAATCAGCATCAAGTACTAGAACACAGTCCGGTTTTTTGCTATCCCTCAGTTGTATATTATAAATGCCAGGTACAAGTGCGGAAAAACTATTATCGGTTTGCCAATTCGCTCCATCAATGCTGTACTCAAAACTATTATGTCCACCATAAGCAAACATTACTTCAATGCTACCGTCATTGGCTCCATGACAGGAAATATTTTCAAATTCAATTTCAGCTCCTAACGGACTTATTGTGATTTCCTGATTTAAGGATGAAGTATTTCCTGCATCGTCCTGGAATTTCCAGGTTATGGTATGCGTCCCTTCAGTAGAATAAGATAATGGATCTGATGTGGTTCCTGTAATTTCGCCGGAACAATTATCTGATGTTACAGGTGCGGTGACAGTATATTCGCAGCCTGAGATTATGTCCTGAATTTCTGGTAATGCTGGTGCTTCTTTATCCTGTACTGTCACATGCTGTTCAACAGCAGTTGCGGAATTTTCGTTGTTATCCAGAACTTGCCAGGTAATAATCGTGGTTCCCACAGGATAAGGGTCTGTTAAAGACATTCCGTCGTTTCGGGTCCCGGTAGGAGCGGGTACACCGCAATTATCAGCAGCATCAGCACTAACTTCTACGAAAGCACTACATTCACCTGTGTCATTTTCTATGATTTGATTTCCATTGTGGATGATAACAGGTTTTTGATTATCTTCAACAGTTACGTTTTGCGTCGCTGTTTGGGTATTGTTGGAATCATCGGTCACTGTCCAGGTAATAACAGTGTTTCCGATAGGGAAAACTGAAGGCGCATCATTTGTAATGCTTTGTATCCCACAGTTGTCATTTGCATCTGGTGTTCCCAATGTAACGTTTGATGCTGTACATTTATCAGTATCTGTGTTTACTGTAATGTCAGCAGGAGGAGAAATACCGGGATTTTGATTATCTTCAACAATTACATTTTGTGTAGCTGTTTGGGTATTGTTGGAATCATCGGTCACTGTCCAGGTAATAACAGTGTTTCCGATCGGGAAAACTGAAGGCGCATCATTCGTAATACTTTGTATCCCACAGTTGTCATTTGCATCTGGTGTTCCCAATGTAATGTTTGATGCTGTACATTTATCAGTATCTGTATTTACTGTAATGTCGGCAGGAGCAGAAATTGTGGGATATTGATTATCTTCAACAGTTACATTTTGTGTAGCTGTTTCGGTATTGTTGTAATCGTCAATCACTGTCCATGTAATTACAGTGTTTCCGATAGGGAAAACTGAGGGCGCATTATTGGTAATGCCTTTTATCGCGCAGTTGTCATTTGCATCTGGTGTTCCCAACGTAACGTTTGATGCTGTACATTTATCAGGATCTGTATTTACTGTAATATCAGCAGGGGCAGAAATTGTGGGGTTTACATCATCATCTTCAGAAATAGTTACAGAGGTACTGCTTTCCTGTGGAGTAGGGCTTGAGTTATCAGTAACTGTAAGATTATATGTTCCTGCGCTTAAACCTGAAATATCTTCACTGGAACTCGAAAACCCATCTGGGCCGCTCCAGCTGAAATTGTAACCATTAGATCCTCCGGAAACTGCAATATCTATAGCTCCATCAGAACCACCAATACAGGTGACATCCTGGGTATTAGAACTAATGCTGATGGCGACATAGGTTTCTCCTTCTGTAGAGGAGAACATTCCTACAGAAAGAAAAAGAAAGGCTAGTAAAATAAGGGCGTTAAGCCGCGGAGTAATTTCACCCATGCGCAATTTGATTAGATGCTGATCGACAAAGTTACACATAAAACCGATAAAATGACTACTTCTATAGCTAAAAGTGCTTCTTAATAGCTGATATTGAAAAAATTAGATTTTTAAGAAAGAAAAAACATAACGCTTTTTGAGTTATTAACGTAAGACTATAATTGGATATTTAGGGAAATTATTCTTCTGAAGCTCTTTACTGGAAATTCTTACTTGAGTTAATACCTGTAGTCTTGTAGAGAAATTTAATTTTAAAATTTCGGCCCATAAGTATAATTACCAATAATGGTCATTTTAGAGACACCATCCAAAATGGCCATTTTCGGCATCTGTTTTAAGAATGACTTATTTTTTTACAACTATTTTCTTGTTGTAAACCTGCTCTCCGGAATGGATTTTCACTACATAAATGGCGGTACTAACGGGCCTCAGGATATCTAAATAGATCTCTTTTTCTGTAGAGGTTTCACTGAAGGTTTCAACTTGACGACCGTTTATGGTAAAAATCCGTACCTGATCAATTGTCTTAGATTCCGGATTAAAAATTACCAGTTGCTTTGTGTTCGTCAAGTACTCGGCTGAAATTCCCTGCTGATTTTGACCATTTTCGGCACCTGGAGCTCCCGAGGGATTTCCTTTGTCGGGATATTCGTTTCCTTCTTCAGGAAATTCCTCATCAGGGTTTTCATTTTCAGGAGTTTCTTCTGTTACCTCCTTCTGAAAGACAATTTCATACTTTTCAGGAAAATATCCGGCTCCTATAGTGGACTTGTAGGCTTCGGTTCGTAAATCGTGATAGGTGCTGTCCTCCTTATTCCGAAGATAAATTTGCATTTCTTCAGGTATATTTTCCAGCTCTTCAATTTCAATTTCAAAATCTCCTTCTTCAGCAGTTACAAGACCCAATGGGAGGACTTGCTGAAGTCCAAAATTAGGCACAGCCTGTATTACAAATTCTCCTCCATTGATCACCCAGAACATATCTTCGGCATTATAATCCATCATAGGGGCGTCATAACCAAGATCGAATGCGTTTGTGGTAAAATCGTCTGCAGTTACCAGTATCTGGCGATAATATCCTGTGGGGGAAGTAAATTTCAGCCTGATTTTATACCTGTCATCACCGGAATCACTCCCTTTTAATTGCTTCTGCGGGTAAACCGGACGCAAAAACTGGGAATTCCCGTTGGAGGGATTCATTCTCCCGTATATGCGCTGGCTGTTTTTAAATAAGATATTTCCGCCGTGTACGGTGATATCCTGTGCTACAGTTTGATCTAGTATAGTGTTCACGAAAAAGCCCTGTGCCGCCGGAATTGCGCTTTTAGGCTTTTTGGAACCTCCGCGATTCCCACTGTTATTAATTCGTCTGTCATTGGAAACTCCCGGCACGCCTCCGGAAAGGTTGTATGCCGCATATCCACCAACATATTCTGCCAATACGTGGGTATTTTCCTGCCCAAAATGGTCCCAAAAGTAAAGTGTACCGTTGAAGATATTTCTATCGTTCCGGCCGCCGTTAACATCTTTCAGATTATCTAAAATAAATTCCCTTGCACTTATGGCCGAAGGATACGGGTTTCCGATAAGGCGGTTTTCATAATCTGAAATTGCAATTTTTACAGTACCATTATTCGGTTTTCCCTGAAAAATATAATTCTGCAGATCGCTGATATCGGCTGTTCCTGAAGGTCCTTTCATGGTATAACCTATTCCGGGATCAAGATGTGTATTGGCGTTTATGGATTTCCATTCTCCGTAAGCATCTGCAGTGCCATGGAAAATATTAAGCCAATAGGAACTGATCCTTAGATCTCCGGAATAACTGCCATCTGCAAAAGTATGGCTGCCACCAAAAGCAATTCCTCCGGGAGAACCTGTATTACTACCGTCCCTGAGTACTGAAAAAATGGTAAATCCGGAATTATTGACGGTGCCCGTAGTGCTAACCGGCGAACTCCAGTAATTATAATTATAGCTGTTTTTAGTACCTCTTTGGTCTTTCTCAATAAAACCTTTACTATCGGCATCGAGGATACTACCTTCTGTCTGTATGAGTTGTGATTCCCCATTTAGATCAATATTCCCGTCAAGTTTTAGGTAGTGCGTGATGGTTAGCGCATTTCCAGTACCGATGCCCTTTCCATTATTTCCTGCACCATAATCGCCTTGCATATTTAACGTTCCGCTATCGGAAAGAAGTCCGAGGGCTGTAATACTGTTCTTGTTGTTAGTGGTAGCTGGATTTTCCACATTATGAGCAACTTTTACAATATTCCAGTCAATTTTGGTTTTACGATCTATTCCTGTACTATTAGGTGCTTCCCATACATCGGGATGTAACCAGGTGCTTTCAGAAAACCATTCCCCGTTTTTGTTCGAGATGTACGGCAGGGGAGCTGTGTTTTGCTGAAGACTTTGAATATTTTTTAGATCTCCGTGAATGGCGTTGTTAGAAAGGTCTTCTGTTCTCCCATCTACAAAACGATCAGGATCTGCCCATAATTGATAATATCCTGAAAGGTTACTCCAACTAAGGCTGCCGGGGATGGCTACCTGATCCCTTAGAATTGCACCCTGAATGCCATTGCTGCCCACTTTTTCCAGGCGCTGGTTCATCATAAACCTTGTTTGCTCTTCAGAAATTACTTTGTTCCAGATTCTGACCTCTTCAATCCAACCGTGGAAATGATCTTTAGTAGCCTCGCCACTACCGGTAGCGGAAGATGCTCCTATTAAAAGTGAAGTTTCTAGGTCCCCACTTCCAGGAGGGATTCCTTTATTATTTGTTTGTATCGGTACGCCATCTACATATAATGTTAATGCTGAACCGGGAGTGTAGACACCCGCAAGATGAAACCACCTGTTCGTGTTTAGCCTAAAAGAAGAGACCGCACTTTTATTTCCCACAGAAAAAGAAGGAGAGCCGTTCTTAAGGATTAAGTGATAACCTATATTTGCATTCTCAGGATCTCGTTTTGAAATAATTGTACGAATACCGCTTAGAGAAGAAGGTTTGACCCAAGCTTCCAGTGTAAAAGCAGATTGCTTAAAATTGCTGCTGTTCCTGAAATCAACATAGTCGTCCACGCCATCATAATCTAATTTGCTACAGGTTTGCGGGAATTGCAACGTTACTGTTTGCAGGAGATTCTCACAACCCGTGGCAGGTGTGACCGTCCATTGCAGTTCGTAAGTAGTATTTGGTGCTCCACTAAAGAGAGTATTAGGAAGGGAAGGATCTTCAAACCTTCCACCTTCGCCGGAGACAATGCTCCACATCCCGGAACCAAGATTAGCATCTACAGGTACAGCATTAAGGGATATGCTGGCGATTCCGCATTGTTCAGGCATATTTACTTCCCCTGCATCTACAATAATTTCCGGCGGTTGAATGATTGTAATGTTTTGAGTAAGTGCCGCACAGTTCGCATTGGAGTTCACCAGGAACGTATAGTTTCCGGAGAAAAGTTCTGTTACCGTAAGCGTATTTTCTGAGGTTTCTTCGGAAAAAACCAAATCTCCTTCGCTATTAAGTAACTGATAGTTGTAGTTAGGAGTGGTTCCCTCAAGAATTCCACCCTGTATTTCGATTGAAGCAGTTGCGTCGTTCCCGTTATAGCAGGTGACATCTGTAGCCGAAAAGGATAGAATTTCCAGCAGGGTAGGTTCTGCTATTATAATATTTTCTGAAGTGACCGAGCAGCCGTTGGCATCTGTAACAGTAACAAAAAAGTTATCTTCTTCCTGTAAAGCTGTTAATCCTGAAGCTATTTCTCCTGTTTGTCCATCGCTCCATTCAATTGTATATGGTGCAGTCCCGTTAGTAATTTTTACTTTGACAGAGGCATCAGATCCTTCGAAACACAAAGGATTTGTTACTGTAATCTCCTCAATAACCGGTGTTGGGTTTATGGTAATAGTAAGGGTATCCTGAGCCGGTGCACAAATCTCCGGGTCGTCTGAAGTCAAAATCAGAGACAGATTTCCGTTTTCAATTTCTCCAGCAGAAGGGGTGTAAACAGCGTCTAAAGCGGTAGCATCAGGATGAAAACTGCCATTTCCACCAGTCCATGTACCTGTACTTACAGAACCTTCAATTATTCCGTTTAGTTGAACTTCCGGACTTTCGGCACAAACTATTTGATCCTCACCGGCATTAACAACTGTTTCCGGGGAGATGAAAACCTCTGTGCTTAAGGTACGCGGAGTACAACCGTAAAAATCGCTCACCGTTAGTTCATAGATTCCCGCATTTTCTGGGGTGACAGCGGGAATTATCGGATTTTCTTCTTCCGAGGAAAAATTGTTGGGACCCGTCCATTTATAGGTAATGGGTTCCCTTCCGCCTTCCAGATTGGTAAATAATTGTAGTTCATCACCTTCACATAAAGGGCCGTTATTTTCAGGCGTAAAGTCAAAATCAATGGATTTAAATGCAGAAAAAGAAATATCGTCAATACCAAAATCATTACCTCCCGCAGTGGGATTCTCATTGATGATTCTCAAAACAACTTCGGTGTTTGAACCTGAGTTCCATAGTTCTGGATTGTAAAAATTGATCCAGGTTCCCACGGGTATATTTGTAAGATCTCCCAGGTTACTTTCTTCAGCAGGATTGGAACTTCCGGGAATTAGCACCTGAAGTCTTAATCGTGCCGGGCTTGCAGGATTCACATTGGTGGTCCATGCACTAAAATAATATTCGGTGTTTGGAGTGATTTCAATTTGGTTAGACTGCCAAACAACATTTCCTATGGATCGATCCCCGTTTACAATCATAAAGTTACCGCTGCCTCCGTGACCTAAACCGTAAAAATTGTAATGATAATAGTGCGCATTTTCGTCTATGGCATAAGTCCCTTCCGGAACCATTTCATCTTCTCTATTAGCATTATCTGTAACGAAATTGTACTGGGTGTTAAAACCATTTGTTCTTCCCTGCTCAAAATCGCCATTTTCGATTAGATTTTCAGAAGGAGTAATTGATGCTGAAGCAGAACAACCAAAGCTGTCTTTCACCACAACCGTGTAGGTCGTGGCCAGATTGATCTCTACTGTTGAAGGAACATTGTCTGCATCGTTATCGCTAAACTGGATTCCCTGTCCCGACCAATCATAGTCAACAATATTATCCACGCCTTCTACAGAAAGAAGAATGGTGTTTTCTTTACCCACAACTCCGTCAAATGCGCAATAATTTGCTACAATCCTTGGCTGCAGTGGATCTCTAACTATTACTTTAACTGAGGCGCTGCCAGGACAACCTGTCCCTGGGTCTGTGTAGGTCGCAGTGTAAACTGTGGTTTCAGATGGTGTAATGTTCTCAGGAGTTTGTTCAGTAGAGGTCCAGTCGCTCACATCTGCAGTCCATTTTACAGTGGGGGCAACAGTACCATCCCCTGTAATGTTCACATTATCTATAGCCCAGTACCAGTCACGATTGGCGTTATTGTATCTAAATCTTAACCTGACGTTACGGTAACCTATTAATTGGTTTACGGGATAGGTTCTTTGCGCAAAATTGCCAGGGCTTCCCTCATCTGATGTATAGCTGTCTAGTTCACGCCAGCTACCATTGTTAATTGAATACTCCAAGTATCCAACATCACGATAGTTATTACGGCTATTTGAACCATCTCTGTAATGATGCCAAAATATTAATTCAAGGGAACTGTAACCTTCTGTGCTAAATACTGGACTAATTAGTTGAACGTCATCAAAATTACCATTTGTTGTACTACTGTTTACCAGAAAAAACTGGCTGTTGTCATTGGAATGGAAATTAACATCTTCTTCGGCGCAGTCATAGAAAAGCTCCTCCCACCATTGGCATTCATTGGTGTAAGCACGTGTGCCATCAGACGCTAAATTCCATCTCCTGCTACCACTGCCAGATTGTGTAGTCCAGCCCTGCCGACCATTGTTGAAATCTCCGTTAAGAAGTTCTGAAGGCAACGACGAATCAGTGGGAAAGGAAGTCGAAGAGAATAGATCTACATCTTCACCAGGGCAAATTTCTATTTGATCGGGAAACAGAGTGCCTCCGTCTTTAGAAACAAATACTTCAGTATCCGGTGAAGGAGTGATCGGAACGGTGACGTTGAAGATTTTCGGATTTTCACAGTTATTCGAACTCAGCGTGTATTTATAGGTTACGCCCAAAGTCTGGTTGGTGGTATTTTCCAGCACTTCATTTATTGCACCTGTTCCTATGGCAGTGGGATTGCTGATTCCCGCAACTTCTTCCCGAGACCAGCTAAAAATTGTTCCTCCGGTTTCACTTGTGGGAGTGTACTGGAATTCAATACCACTACAAACTGATGGAGGAGAAAGAGTACTGGTTAAAAGCGGAGTAGGGGTTACGGTAGTGCTGATTTCTGTAGTGCTTACACAACCTTCCGGACTTACCAGAGTTACCTCATAAACCACATCGATAGGATTTGTGGTGGTGTTTACCAGTACCTCGCCAATATCCCCACTGGAATTATTTGCAGGGGTGGAGATTCCGTTCATTGCATTCCTGCTCCAGTAAAATTGGGTTTCCGAGACGTTACTCGTAAATTCGTAAATAAAGGCAGTTTCTGAACAGAATCCTGCGACCTCGGTCGGACTGGTCAATTCCGGAGTAGGATTTTCGGTAACTGTTACCGGTTCGATCATAGAACAACCGCTACCTGTGGTTCCTTTAATATAATAAGTTCCCGGCCCTGCTGTTGTGGGATTGCTTAAAGGAGTGGTTGCAGTTTCATTTGTCCAATAGGTAAAATTTAATCCTGAAGTAGAACCTGCGGTAATTTCCGGAGCTGTTAAATCTACTTCAGCAGGAGAACAAACGGCCTCCGGATTTGTAATTTGTAGTTCCGGTGTTGGGTTTACTGTAACCGTAACGGTAATCGGCGTTCCGGAGCAATTGTTGGCTATTGGAAGTACTTTGTATTTTACTGTTGCAGGACTTGTAGTAGTGTTTATGAGCGTCTGCGAAATTCTGTCGCCACTTCCATCTTCAGCCCCTGTTACACTCCCTGCCGGCGAGATTTCTGCAACTGTCCAGTTAAAATCCGTTCCTGTGACGTTCCCCGATAAAGAAATAGCTGTGGTACCTTTAGAACAGATCGCCTGGGTAGAAGGGGAGATGCTTACATTCGGAGTGGGATTGACGGTAACCGAATAACTTACAGGATCTCCGGTACAGCCGTTTGCTTTTGGAGTGATGGAGATTTCTGCAGTTACTGGATTGTTTGTATTGTTTACAGGAGTAAAAGAAGGAATTTCTGAAGCTGCACTTCTGTTC
This sequence comes from Autumnicola psychrophila, assembly GCF_031846645.1. NCBI lineage: Bacteria > Pseudomonadati > Bacteroidota > Flavobacteriia > Flavobacteriales > Flavobacteriaceae > Autumnicola > Autumnicola psychrophila. The sequence goes on along the minus strand of NZ_JAVRHN010000001.1, from coordinate 248,548 downwards.
GACAGTCCGATTTGTGCGCCGCCGGTGATCGCATAGGTAACTCCTTCAGGAGAGCCGGTGAGGGGAATCGCATCGGCAGTATTTCCGTTGCAATATATCTGAGGATCGGGAGCGGTAACCGTGGGATTGGGTTTTACTTCGATCGTAAAAGTTTCTACAATTCCGTCGCAATCATGTGCACTGGGCGTAGCGCTAATGGTAGAAAAAATACTCTCGTTAATAGTATTGGTGGCCGTAAATGAAGGAATATTTCCGTTACCCGATGCTCCAAGGCCGGTATTTGTATTGTCATTACTCCAGCTAATCGTGGTTCCGGCGACCGCGATTCCGGAGAAAGTAACTCCGCTAATTTGTTCGCCGTCGCAAACCACAATATCTGCCGGGGTTGCAATGGAAGGCGTGGGATTTACGGTAATTGTGAAGCTGGTACTTTCGCCTTCGCAGTTATTTGCTACCGGCGTAACAGTGATCGTAGCCGTAGTAATTTCGCTGGTATTATTCTTGGCTTCAAAAGAAGGAATTTGGTTGCTGCCCCTTGCTGAGGTGCCAATACTGCTGTTGTCACTCGTCCATTGGTAAGTAGTGCCGTCAACTGTACTTCCGGCAAAAGTTATAGCCGGAATGGCTTCCCCGTTGCATACTTCAATATTTTCTACCGGATTTACAGTAGGTTCTGGGACAATGATTTTTTGTTCAAATTCGAGTTTATTTCCAGAAGTATCTTCAAAAATCCAAGTGATGGTTTTTTCTCCAAAACTGTCAAATTCTATAGGATCTTCGGTAGTTGCAGTTACTTCTGCCGAACAATTGTCTGTCGTAGTTGGAATTTCAACAGGTTCTCCGCAACTCCAGGTAATAAATTGTTCCAAATTGGGGTCATTGGGACCAATCTCGTCTTTAACAGTAACCTTGGCCGTCTCCGTAGCGGAATTATTATTTACATCAGTGACCCTAAGTGTCACTGTGTTTTCTCCAAGATCGCTGCAGTCGAAATTTGTAATATTTAAGGAGCGGCTCTGAATTTGGCAATTATCGGTTGAATTATTGTCGATGTCTTCCGCTGAAATAGTGACGGAACCATTCGCGTCAAGTTCAACAGTGATATTCTGAGTTTGAACAATGGGCGTGATATTATCTTCGACAGTAACCGTTGCTGTTCCCGTTGCTGAATTTCCATTAACATCTGTCACCGTGAGTTCTACGGAATTGTCGCCAATGTCGTTACAGTCGAAATTTGTCTTACTTAAAGAGAGGTCATCAATTTGACAATTATCGGTTGAATTATTGTCGATGTCTTCCGCTGAAATTGTGGCGGAACCATTCGCGTCAAGTTCAACAGTGATATTCTGAGTTTTAACTATTGGATCAACCTCGTCTTTAATAGTAACCGTTGCTGTTCCCGTTGCTGAATTTCCATTAACATCTGTCACCGTAAGTTCTACAGAATTACTACCAATGTCGTCACAGTCGAAATTTGTAATATTTAAGGAGCGGCTCTGAATTTGACAATTATCGGTTGAATTATTGTCGATGTCTTCCGCTGAAATTGTGGCGGAACCATTTGCGTCAAGTTTAATAGTAATATTCTGAGTTTGAACTATGGGCGCGATATTATCATCGACAGTAACCGTTGCTGTTCCCGTTGCTGAATTTCCGTTCACATCTGTCACCGTGAGTTCTACGGAATTGTGGCCAATGTCGTTACAGTCGAAATTTGTCTTACTTAAAGAGAGGTCATCAATTTGACAATTATCGGTTGAATTATTGTCGATGTCTTCCGCTGAAATTGTGGCGGAACCATTCGCGTCAAGTTTAATAGTAATATTCTGAGTTTGAACTATGGGCGCGATATTATCATCGACAGTAACCGTTGCTGTTCCCGTTGCTGAATTTCCATTTACATCAACTGCGGTAAGGGTAACCGTATTTTGGCCAATATCGCCACAATCAAAATTTTCTTTGTATAAGGAGAGGCTTTGAATTTGGCAGTTATCGGTAGAACCATCGTCAATATCTTCTGCTGAAATTGCTGCGTTTCCATTTGCGTCAAGTTCAACAGTGATATTCTGAGTTTGAACTGTGGGCGCGATATTATCCTCAACTTCTAAAGTGAAGCTTTTGGTGGATGGAGTATTTTCAGCATCGGTGACAGTTAGAGAGTAGCTTCCGGCGGAAAGATTGTCGATGTTTTTACTTGTTTTCGAAAAGTTTCCCGGTCCCGTCCAGGAGTACTTATAGGGTGTGACTCCGTTTGTTATAGATATACTTATACTTCCATCTGAAGCATCATTACAGGTGGGGTTTTGAACATTTGAAGCGGTAATTAGGGGATCTGCAATTTTCTTTTCCGGCAGTGAAGTTCCTGCTTCTTTTAAAATATTAAAAGAAACTTCGGTAGAATTGGTTTTGGAAGCCGATAAAATATAAATTGTAAAAACAGCAAGAAAAAATGAAATCCCTACGGCTTTTACCACAAAAGTAATTTTGCCCATACACAAGTTGATAAATACTTGAGTGGCAAATTTATACAAAAAACGGCAAAGGGTGTTACTTTACGGTTAAAAACACACTTTGGAAGTTTGATTTGTAAGAATTTTGTAATCCATGCAGGTTGATGATGTAAATTTCAGCTAAAACTATATTAGCGGCTAAGCTTACCTGATGGGAGCTATTTATTTCATGAGAATCTTTTTGTTGTGAGTTCTTTTATCACTGAACAGTTTTACTATATACACTGAAGAAGGAAATTGCACCACGGGCAGAGTCACTTCTTTCTCAGTTGCAATGTCACCAAATTCCTGTATTTTTTTTCCTGTGAGGTCAAATAATATAACATGAGAAATATTTATAAGATCTGGATTGTACACTTTTAATTCCCTTGAAGAATGTTTAAAGGCTATAGTAATTGCGTCAAAAATAGATTCTTCTTCCTCTTCCTCTGCTTCTCCATTACCGGGAACAGGAACTTCTTTTTTATGGAAAATAATACTAAACCTGTCATCTATAAAGCCGCTTTCAGATTCTTCTTTGTAGGGACCATCTTTAAAATCATGGATACTATCCCTCAGTTTATCTTGAAGATAGATTTTATGATCTTCCCCCAGGTTTTCCCTTGAATCTATGGCTATCGTGAAATTTCCTTTTTCTTCCAATTGAACGCCAAGTGGCAGTATCCTTTCCTTTCCGAAGTCAGGAACGGCTTGTATAATATATTCTCTTTGATTAATAATCCAGTACATGTCATCCAGGTTGTATTCGATTAAAGGAGCATCGTATCCCAGATCGACATTATCTGTAGTTATAGGATCTGCAGCGACTAAGATCTGCCGGTGATAACCTTTAGGAGAGTCAAATCTTAGCCTTATTTTTGCGCGTTCATCTTGTGCTTTTGTAGCTTTCTTTGAAGGATAAATTGGTTTAAGGAAAATGGAATTATCCGGAGTCTCCCGTACAGCTTCTCTCTGGCTGTTTTTAAATTCAATATTCCCTGCATCAACGCTAATAGCGTTTCCAGCCTCACCTTCTGAGGTGATTTCCAGCCCTGTGTTGATGAAGAACCCCTGGCCAACAGGAATATATTGCTGCGGAGTTTTTGTTCCCGATTCTTCATTGGCATTTATTCTTTCATCTATGGAAACTGCCGGAACAGCTCCTGCCAGAGTTAATGCCGCATAACCTCCTACATATTCCCTCAGGATGTGGGTATGTCCTGCAAAGTGGTCCCAGAAATAAACAACCCCATTAAAAACATTACGGGTGTTTCGGGCTCCTATTACATCATCTCCGTTTAGGTTATCGAGAATGAATTCCCGTGCATCTATTGCAGATGGGTACGGATTCCCTATAAGATAATTTTTGTCCATTCCTACAGGAAGGGTGAAATCACCGTTATGTGGTTTTCCTATAAAGACATAGTTCTGTCGGGTTTCAATGTCGGCATTTCCATCTGTTCCCTTCATGGTAAACCCTTCCCCTGTTCGTAGGGTTCCGGAGGAACCAATATGAATCCATTCTTCATAAACATCAGAAGTACCATTAAATCTCCAAAGCCAATATTCGCTAACTGTAACAGCATTTGTCCTTGCATTGTCTGCAGCATTATGTCCGGGCCTGAAATTTATGATCTGGGGATTGTTGCTGTCTGTTCCGTCTCTAAGAACCTGGGCAATAGTGTAGGTGGAATTATTGGCTTCTCCCTGTAAACTTACAGGGCTAGACCAATAGTTGTAATTAAAACTACTACGTGTGCCTTGCTGATCTCTTTCCAGCCATCCGGCGCTACTTTCATCCAGTATGCCTACTTCGCCCTGCAATAGTTGAGATTCACCTACTAAGTCTATATTGCCGTTAAGCAGAAGATAATGGGTAATATTTAAAAATTGTCCGCTGTTATTCTCGTTTTCTGCTCCGGATGGATTAGCAATGGTTAGTTCGCCTGAATCGGAGAGCAAGCCTAGAACAGTTATGTCTTTAGAGCCAGAATTAATGTTGTGTGATATATTCGCAATATTCCATTCTATAGGACCAGTATGAGGTGGATCCCAAACCTCTGGTCTTGCCCAGGTGTCGTCATTTGCCCATACTTTCGGATTTGCAGAAAAATAGGGGAGAGGAGCAGTATTCTCCTGATTGGTTTCCATGTTTACCAGTCGACCCGGAATTGCAGCGTTAGCCAGATTAGGGGTTTCACCATTTAAAGGCATTAAAGCACCATCAAATGCTACTAATCCTGCCGGATCAGGATTTGCAGAAATTAACCTGTAATAGCCCGCAAGATCAGCATAAGTTAATCCACCAGGTACGTTCATAGGAATTTGCTCTCCCATTTGTGCACCATTATTAATAAGCCGTTGGTTCATCATAAACCGGATTTGATCTACAGTTAATGCTCTCTTCCATAACCTTACTTCTTCAATCCAGCCGTGAAAGAAATTGGTGGCTTCGCCGTTAATAATTTCAGCTCCAATAACTGTCTTTGTACCGGCACTGTTTCCCAAGGTTAAATCAGACCTTTTAATACCATCTATGTATAGCTTTCCATTAGAAACAGCAATATGATACCACCTGGAATTTGGAACAACATCGGCTGGAGTAGTTATACGGAAATTTGGCCCCGAGATTATTGTGCCTCCATTTTCTTTGGGACGAATCCAGGCTTCAAAACTCATTACACCCGGGTAGGTATGGTCTATTAAGACTCTGTCGTTTAATCCGTCAAAATCCAAAGCAGTACATCCCACTATAATAACGTCCGATTGAGTTTCTACAGGAGGGCATGCTTCCGGATTTGTGTACAGCTCTCCTGCTAGATTTCTTGCCGTAGGAACCAGTGACCAGGAAACTTTATAGGTTCCTGTTGAATTAGTAGTAAGAGTAGCTAATGGTTCGTTTGCTGCAGGAACATTGTCTGCCGGATTAGGATCGACTAGTTGATACCCTGCAGGTCCCTCGATTTTCCATTCACCTACGTATCCATCGGGAGTCGGAACAATTTCTCCGTTAGCTACCGTAGATATTTCAATTCCAGAGCCGTTTAAAATCTTAGCTGTTAATTTTGCTTCAAATACACCACAGCTTCCATATTCTGCTGTAGTGCTGGTTGTATATTTATCAAAAACGAAAACTTCAATATTTTCAGAATTTTCTGCTACGTCACAGGCGTTTCCGGTAGAATCAAATATTAAACTTGTTTTTACTTCAAAAACATTAAGTCCTATTTGTTTTGGAGCGTAAGTAACTGAATTGGTGGTGCCAATTTGTATGATTTGCTCGGGATTTGTATAATCATTCCACTCTATCGAAACGTTTCTGGGGCCTTCAGGTACATTCACTGCATCTACAGCCCAAATATCCCCTGCTCTTGCTCCGGTATAATTAAAGCGTATTCTAAGATTATTTTGCCCAAGATAATTGCCCAGATCAACTACTATTTTGTTATCTGGCCGGCTCTCGGGGCTACCAGTTCCAAAGTTTGAAGGATTTCCGCTGGCAGTAGCGCCACTTCTTGAAAAAAGAACGGTATCGTAAGATGCGCCACCATTTGTAGAAATTTCTACACTTATTGAGGCTCCCGGCGTAAGATTATAGGCTTGGTCAAATGTCATGATTGCCTGATCCATAGATCCTATTCCAAAAACAGAAGTTTCCATAGAAGAAGAGTTTGTTCCTGAGACTATTGCAAAACCTTTATTGCCGTCTTCAACTCCCGAATCCCATCTTTGATTTGTTCTGGTATAAGGACTTGTGAGACCTGCAGTTGGAAAATCCCTTGGAGTAGCTCTGGACCAAACATCCGGATTTACATTGTTGGCATTAGTTTCAAAATTAAATGCTGTCCCATTAGGTCTTAAAAACCGCCATCCATGATTTTTTATACCTGCGTTATCAAAAGCTCCACCTTCAACTATAGGAATTGAGCTGCTATAACCTGTTTCAGAGCTTAGAATTACCTCCTCGCCCAAACAGACAACATCCTTACTCACAGTTACTGGTTGAGGTTCAATATCTGTAGGAATTATACTTAGTATTGCAGTTTGAGAAAAAACATTTGGAGTGCATGCACCGCTGGCTATTTCAACTCTGAATACAGTAGTTTGGGTAAGGTTAAGAGCCTGAATTTGTGCACCCGTAAGGCTTGAACCCGTAAAAGGACTATTATTTTCAGAAACAGTTGTCCAGGCACCACCGTTGATCCTGTATTTCCAGGCTATAATATTTCCCGCATGCTCGTTTAGAGATAAGGATGAATAGCCCGTTGAAGCACCTTCACATATAGTAAAAATTCTACCATTATAATCTGTTGTAACTATGTCAGCAAAAGCTAATTCTCCTCCGAAAGGTAAAGGATCTACGGTCACAGTTTTTTCTGTTGTTTTTTCAATACAAACACCACTTTTAATGGTTGCACGAAAAGTAGTAGTTCCGGTTAAACCAGAGAACGACTGCGTTGCATCAATACTACCTGAGTTTAGTAGGTTCCAGCTGTTTTCTCCTGATGTCTGGTATTCCCATATCATTATTTCCCCCGTGTATCCAGATAATTCCAAAATCCCGGCCGGATTATCAGCACATACACTTGCGGGAGCATCTATAATACCCGCTTCAGTAGTTGGACTTACTTCGACTGTTACTTCGGCTGTGTTGCTACATTCATTTCCGTCTATGCCTAAAGCATAATATGTAGTAGTAACTTCAGGAGAAACAGCCATTGTAGACCCAACTCCTAAATTTTCTGATTCTGTACTCCAGGAATATCCTGCAGCTCCATTTCCAGTTAAAATAATATTGCTTCCAAAGCAAATCACAGGATTCCCATCATCAGATACTGTTAAATTTTCATCTACAGAAATGCTAACTTCCGGTAAGGCGTTTATAGTAATAGTTACCTCTACTCTTTCACTCTCGCATCCTTCAGCTGAGGTTTGGCTTGCCCAGAAGGGAGTGGTTGTTGCTACGGCAGTGTTTACTACCGGTGCAGACTCCATTTCTATAGAGGAATCCACACTTGTATACCAGTTAATTTCTCCTCCTTCGGCTGGGTTGGCAACGAAACCAGCGACATCTTCTTCATTAAGGCAGTATTTTAAATCTGCGATCTGTGGAGCTGCAGGTTTTGCATTAATAGTGATGTTTGCTTCAAATTGAACAGGCTGGCAACCATCGCCTTCATAATCAACTGTATTGATTACAGTGTATGTTCCCGGAGTGCTGGCATTCAAGTCGATTTGACCTGGCTCCCCTCCTTCAAGGAATACCAATCCCTCATCAGATGTAAAAGTTCCGAGAATACCCTCATTAAGCGAAACGGGGAGAGGATTTGCAGCATCACTACAAAATGGATTGTCTCCATAAGTAAATTCAGCAACAGGTTTTTCTCCTATTACTACAGAAAATTCCGCTGAAGCATTATTACATACTCCGGTTTGGGATGCGGCGCTATATGTATAGGTGATCACATAAGTTCCGGGATTTGTTCCATTGGGTGTAAAGACTCCTGATGCGGCATTAACAACTAAAGGATTTGTAGGATTTCCACTGAACGCAACAGAAAATTCACCCTCTCCGCCTGTAAGGAAATTTCCGGTAATGTCTGGTGACTGTTCCAACATATCAGTTTCACAATATTCGGATTGAGTATTGGTTATTTGATCGGTATAACTAAACCCGGTAATAGCAGGTTGAGGAATAATAGTGATTACCTTCACATCTGAGGCAATTGTTTCGGCACAAAGTTCAACTCCGTCCACTTCCAGGATTGCAGTAAGAGAAAATTCTAATGTCTCACCATAATCCGCTTCTGCAGGAATGTATGTAACTCCGTTTAAATCTCCAGGATTTATAATTGCGCCATGGCCATTGCTGGTAGTCCATTGCACCGAGCTGTGGTTTGTAACATTTGCACCTATTCCAAGGCTGATAGGGTTGGTAGTACTGCAGACCTCTAATGTTGCTACTCCGGCATCGGCTGTAGGTTGTTCATAGACAGTAACAACAGCTATTTCAGAATAACCAATACTACAACTGTAAAAATCAGGTCCGTCAATCTCTGCACGATATTGTCCAGCCTGAGAGAGGTTTACTTCACTCAATATAAGAGTCGCTGTCTCTCCACCGCTCACATAGGTCCAGTCGTTTACATTGTTACTGTTTGCAGAGCGAAACATCCAGCGATATTGTATATTCTCGTTACTTCCGGAGGCTATTGCATCTACTGTAAGTGTTACGTTACTTTCTATACAAGCATCCTGATCATTGGGTTGCTGTGTCACCTCAATATTCTCGTCCACCGTAACAGTAACTGTTTCAGATATGGCCGGTTCACAGGCATTATCTCCGCTAACCACGACGTAATAATCTCCTGCAGTAGTTGCAGTTGCATTGTTAAGTTCCAGGATTGGAGAATCTGCTCCAACTTCAGAATCGGATGTTGCTACAACCTTGAACCATTGATAACTAAGATTATCTCCTGAAGCTGCAATCTCCAGCTGCGTATCGTTGGCTGTACATACGGCCACAGGGAAAGGTTCAGAAGTTATTTCCACGCTGGTGAAAATTGTTATATCGAGAGTAGCAGCAAGTTCAGAACAACCTCCTGCTTCTTCCAGATAATAGTTTAATTTATAGTCACCGGCAGTCGCATTTGCGGGAGTAAAAGCTCCGGTTTCTTCATTCACGTTTAAACCTTCGGCAGAGAAGACTCCGCCTGTAAAGGCACCAGAACCGGTTAAGGAAGGTGTAAAAGTTCCCTGGAAAGTGTCGTTACAAAAGGTGACCTGAGAGTTTTCAAAGGAAACATTAACGTCAGGAGTAGGATTTACAGTAATAGTTGCAGATCCTGTTACCGTAGCAGCACAAGGAGAGCCATTTGAATATTGTACGCTGGAAACTGTATACTCGTAATCAGTGATATCGTTATTAACCACACTGAGGGCACCGGTTGATAAAGTAGCTTCTCCTGAAGCATCAAGGGCAATGGTCTGGCTGTTGCCGCCGTTAATAGTATACGTAACAGCTGTATTAGGGGTGCCGGCAAAAGAAATATCAGCACTTAATCCGTCACAAATCTCGGCGGAACCAGTAATAGTTATTGAAGGAATTTCCCTTACTGTTAGTGTAGCAGCTTCAGAAATTACCGGTTCGCATCGATACCCTGTTGTACCAATGATCATTACATAATAATCACCACCTGATGCAGTGGTTGTTCCGGATATTTCAAGTTCCCCTGTTAAATTGGTACTTCCTATTGCAGTACCAGAGCCGGGAGTGCCTTTATACCATTGATAGTTTAAAGTTTCGTTACCTGCGGATGCTGTAACAGATAAGTTTACAGTATCTCCAACGCACACTTCTGTATCAATAGGTTGTTCTGTGATAGATATTGTAGAATCCACCTGAAGGTTTACCGCTGATGATCTAACCATCTCACAAGGAGAAGCTCCGGTAATTTCTACAAAATAGTCTCCTGCATCTGAAGTTGGAGCGCTGTTCAGGTTCAGAAGGTCAGAAGTTCCTCCATTAACGGCAGTTCCTGAACCCGGCGTTCCTTTATACCATTGATAGGTAAGATCGTCGCCGGTTGCACTTACTTCGAATTGTACATTTTCTCCTTCGCAAATTCTATCTCCTGTTGGTGGTGTGGTTATAACTACTTTTTCAAAAATTTCTACTTCGGTAGTAGCAACTACAACATCACAACCTCCTAATGCCGGTACTGTGTAGGTGACGGTGTAACTTCCGGGTGTACTTGAGCTTGGTGTAATTGCTCCTGTGGTTGGATTAATTGTCAGTCCAGAGGGAGCTGAAAATTGAGCTCCTGTTACAGTCCCCGTAGTATTTAAAGTTACTGATTCTGTACTTCCTGGGGAAGTGCAGAAGGGTGTGCTATATGATATGGTTGCTGTTGGTTTTGGAGTAACTGTAACTGTGGCAGATCCGGAAAGCGGATTGGAACAGGAGGGGGTGTCAAGATATTGAATACTGCGCAGATTATAAGTGGTGTTAGAATTTAATGCCCCTGTATTTAATATAGCAGTTCCTGTTGCTCCTATGTCAATAGTTTTGTCTGATCCTGTTCCAATTCTATAGGTGAGCCTTGTATTTGGTGTTCCTGTAAACGTGAGAGAGGTTGAAGAGCCTGCGCAAATTGGATCTGGTGTGGCAATTGTGGACGTGGGGGTGGGGCGAAAAAAAATTGTCATTTCGTCTTTGCCAGCGTTACATGCCCCACCAGGATTTGCGGTAATCATAGTTATTGTTACACTGCCATTATTTAAATCTGTTAATGTAGGGGGGTAACTAAATGTATGACTGTCGACGGCGCCATTTCCTAAATCGTTTATAGTTACTCCAGAAGATGATTTTATACTAGCTATTTTTAATTTTTTTCCACCAAAGTTTAATGCTGCATTAATCGTGACTGGAGAATTTGAATTACATAATACGCGATCTTCACCTAAATCTACAAACACGAAGTCACTTACGGCAATTGCATTTGCATCATTAATGTTGGAAGAGGTTGTCTGTCTTGTACTATTCCCACAATGATTCTTAGCTTCTACACCAACAACAGTAGGATTTTGATAAGTGGAAGAGGCGTTGATTTTGACTGTGATTGCATTAGTTCCAGCTCCATTGGTAATTTCCCAACCTGCTGGTAAAAACCATTGATAACTATCTGCATTGCTTACTTCCGGTACACTAAGTAGAAAACCTGTTTCTGGAGGACAAACGGTGTACTTGCTTGCTGTAATAGTTTCAGGCTTTGCAGGTTTTCCGCCTGCAACATTAATTTGAAAAGATTTTTCATTACTTGTTCCACAGGAATTCACGGCTGCAACTTTTAAAGTTTGTGTTCCTGAAGCTGTCGCAGTAAATGATAAGGATGGTACTGTAGTGCTCTGTGTAGAACCATTTGGAAGAGTCCATAAATAACTGGAGGCATTGGGTACAGCTGCAAAAGAATAAGTTTCTGCTGTATTACTGCAGGCTTTATCTGTACCATCAGAGAAAGTAATAGCGCCTGGTATAGCAGGCGGGGGTGGATTTAAATTGATGAGTAAATTTCTAGAAGCACTTTCTCCACAACTATTTATTGCCTTAACAGAAATAGTTCCGGCAGATGTACCTGAGGTAAGAGTGATGGAATTAGATCCCTGACCAGCAGTGACTGCCCATCCGGAGCTTGCACTCCATTCATAGCTCGTGGCATTTGTTATTAATGGAATCGAATAGGTTAGCCCCTGAGTACCGGCACAAACTGCAGGAGAACCTTGAATATTCTCGTTCATCACTGGAACAGGATCATTAATTGCTACTGCAAAAATTCGTTCCTCACCTGTTCCACAGTCATTCGAAGCCTTAACTGTAATATTTCCCGATCCGGAAGTGCCGGCAGTAACTACCAATGAAGGCGTGGTCGTAGTCAAATTCGTTGCAGAAAAACCCGAGGGTAATGTCCAGATATAATTAGTTGCACCTGTTACTCCTGGCACTTTATAAGTGCCTTGGGTGCCAGGGCAAAGAGTGGCTGAGCCTGCGGTAAATACTAAGGGCTGGGCAGGAATTCCTGGTTTCACCGAAAGAGCCAATGTTCTGGCAGAACTGGTTCCGCAGTCATTAGTTGCAGTAACCGAAAGATTACCATTTTGAGCAGTTGTTGAAGGAGTTAAGGTTATTGAATTTGTGGTGCTGGTTCCATCCCATCCGGCAGGTATTTGCCAGGTGTAACTGACACTGGAAACATTAGTGACTGAAAAAGTCTGTGCTATCCCCGGGCAAACCGCAGCAGTGCCTGAAATTGCTGCAGGTTGAGCAGGAATACCTGCTTTTACTGAAACACCTAAAGTTCTGGCTTCACTGGTTCCGCAGCTGTTTTTTGCCTTTACTGTTATGCTTCCACCGGAATTTCCTGTGGTAACGGTAATGGTATTGTTGTTACTTGATCCGGTCCATCCGGAAGGTAAAGTCCAGATATACTCTGATGCAGTATTGTCGTTCGGAACAGTATATGTTTTTGTAAGTTCGGGGCACACTTCTGCTTCTCCGCTCGTGAAAGCACCTGGAGTCGACGGAATTCCGGGTTTTTCAGTAATAGTGAACGTGTTTGTGCTATAAACAGGGTCAACGCAAGGCACGCTGGAGGTAACGTAAAGACGAACCACATCTCCTGCCACAAGTGAGCCTATTGTGAAGGTTTTAAGGGAACTAATTGAAGTGGTATTTTCATTTCTTGTTAACTGCCAGTCATAATCTGGGGAAGCTCCTAAATTTGCAGGAGCCGTAGTGTTAAAAGTAACATTCTCTCCGGGACAAATATTGGTGTTACTGGCGGTCATAGTCACAGATCCTGTTCTTTTTTCAAGCACTGTGACCGTACTCGAGGGCTGACTCAATACCGCCTGAGAAACTTGATTTTCGGTACAGTTGTAGGTTACAAGCAGTTTAAATCTGTTACTTCCTATAGCGGCATCATATCCGGAAAGATCTTCGTTTGTTGCACCAGCAATGTCAGTATAAGCTCCGTTATTATAACTTACCTGCCATTGATAGGACAAGATATCTGAGCTAGAAGAGGTGACAGATCCATTGAAGGAAATAGTCTCATCCTCACAAACAGAGGACCCTGAAACGTTTTGAATGGTAACAGTAGGTATTACGCATTGCCCAACCCCCTCCATCGGAGCCAGGAAAAAGAATACAATCCAGATAGGAAGAAAAAGTAGATTTTTTACCATATTCGATGCCGTTAGGTGCTGTTAGGTCGGGGTGGTAAAACTCTGAGGCCAAGAGTTTTAATAATCTAAAGTACAGTATATTTAGGGGATCGACGGAAGTTTTCGATGAAGCTCCTAATTACTCGTTCAGCGCAATTACCAGAGAAAGAGCTCCAATTTTTGTGTTATTTTTTGTAGGTAAGGGACTTCTGAACTATTTTTCCTGTAAGTGCTTCAGCAAAAGACAATAAACTTTGGCCATAAAAAAACCCCGGAAAATTCTCCGGGGTTGATATTATAATGGTATTTCTTTAGTTTTTATTCTCCCATAAAAGGATATCTGTAATCTGTTGCCGGAACAAAAGTTTCTTTTATAAGCCTTGGAGAAATCCAACGTAAAAGATTCAGTTTTGATCCTGCTTTATCATTGGTTCCGCTTGCACGTGCTCCACCAAAAGGTTGTTGTCCTACAACAGCTCCAGTAGGTTTGTCATTAATATAAAAATTACCTGCGGAATTTTGAAGTCGTTTTGTAGCTTTTTCAGCCTCATAACGGTCTCCGGAAAATATTGCTCCTGTTAACCCATACATATTTTGATCAACCAAATCCAGGGTTTCCTCCCATTTATTTTCTTCATAGACATAGATGGTGACTACGGGTCCGAATAACTCGGTACACATAGTTTCGTAGGTTGGGTTGGAAGTCACAATTACCGTTGGCTCTATAAAATAACCTTCAGATTTATCATAATTACCTCCTACGATAATTTCAGAGTCTTTGTCTTCTTTAGCCTGATCTATATACTTTGCCAGTTTGTCAAAAGAAGCTTCGTGAATCACCGCTGTGATGAAGTTCGACATATCTTCCGGCGATCCCATTTTAAAGGATTTCACATCTTCTATAACAAAGTCTTTAATCTCTGGCCAAAGGTTCTTCGGAAGATAAACTCTGGAAGCCGCGCTGCATTTTTGTCCCTGGAATTCAAAAGCTCCCCTGGAAATTGCGGTAGCGACTTGTTTTGCATTTGAAGTGGGGTGGGCGATTATAAAATCTTTTCCTCCTGTTTCTCCAACAATTCTTGGGTAGGATTTGTATTTATGGATATTCTTTCCGATCTCGGCCCAAATATTTTTAAATACGGTGGTGCTTCCGGTATAGTGGATACCGGCAAAATCAGGGCTATCCAGCACCACATCTGTAATCATTTGCGGGTCACCCATCACCATGTTAATTACACCATCGGGGACTCCTGCTTCTTTAAATACTTCCATGATGACCTGTGCAGAAAATATCTGACTATCACTTGGTTTCCAAATGGCTACGTTCCCCATTAAAGCAGCACTTGACGGAAGGTTTCCTGCAATTGCGGTAAAATTAAATGGTGTTACAGCATAAACAAAACCTTCAAGAGGGCGGTATTCTATGCGATTCCAGTTTCCTTCAGAAGATTCCGGCTGCTCGTCGTAGATTTGTGACATATATTCTACATTAAAACGCAGAAAATCACAAAGTTCACAAGCTGAATCAATTTCGGCCTGGTAAATGTTCTTTGACTGGCCAATCATGGTGGCTGCATTTATTCTTGCCCGGTAAGGCCCCGCAATTAAGTCGGCAGCTTTAAGAAATACAGCTGCACGATGTTCCCAATCCAAATCTGCCCACTTTTTTCGGGCCTTTAAAGATTCTTCAATGGCTTTTTCAATATGATTCTTATTGGCTTTATGATAGACGCCTAAATCATGTTTGTGGTCGTGCGGTGGGTGCATGGTACTTGTGTCGCCGGTTTTGATTTCTTCAGAACCAATATAAAGCGGCACTTCCATCCTGGTATTATATAATTCTTTATATGTTTTCAATACTTCTTCTCTCTCCGGAGTTCCTGGCGCATACGATTTTACTGGTTCGTTTGTCGCAACAGGAACGTGAAAAAATCCTTTTCCCATATTATATTCTAATTTTTTATTTAATTATACTAGAATTCTAAAGATAAAAAATTTCAGCGGCTTTGAGGTATGCTGGATGGCTATTCACGAAAGCTTAACTTTTTATGTAGTTTTGAAAAATGAAAATTAAAGAAAAATGTGCACGGTTACTCTTGTTGCTAATCCTGAAATAACCAGTGGTTTTATTTTGACCTCAAACAGGGATGAGGTCGTGAAAAGAGAAACCCTCGCTCCCGATTGGGAAATTTATGAAGATGTTAAGCTGTTTTTTCCGAAAGATGCTGTTGCCGGTGGAACCTGGATTGGATTAAGTGAAAGGAAAAGGTCAGTATGTCTTATAAATGGCGGTTTTCGTACTCACATCAGGAAAGAATCGTACCGCAAAAGCAGGGGAGTAGTGGTCAAAGATTTTCTTGCTGCTGAAGATGTAGAATCTACTATTAAAAATAACAATTTTGAAGGTATTGAGCCTTTTACGATGATTATTACAGACTGGAATGAGAAATTGAAGTTTCTGGAATTTGTGTGGGATGGAAATCATAAACATTTCAGGGATTTGCCGTTGACAGCCCATATCTGGTCCTCTTCGCCGCTTTATTCTGAAGAAATGAAAGCTTTAAGGCAGCAGTGGTTTTCTAAAATTCAAGATAATGGAGATTTAAGCGCAGAAAAGCTGCTGAAGTGGCATCACACCGCCGGGATTGGTGATAAAAACGTAGATCTTATAATGGATAGAGGTTTTCTGAAGACGCAGAGCATCACACAGGTCGAAATTGCCATTTTAAGGCACGCTTCTGGTACGAAGATTTAAGTGAATCACTAATAACCGAAAAGGAAGTAGATTTTCAATTAATTTAAGGCAAAAGGAGCGCTTAGCTTGAATATGGGAATTTTTACTCTAAAATTTCGGGTAGAAGTGAAATTTACCATGTTGTAATGTCCGCTCATGGCTCCAAAAGGGCCATTAAGGAGGCATCCGCTTTGGTAAGAATGGCTTTCTCCGGGTTTCAAGATAGGTTTTTCACCAATTACTCCTTCACCCTGCACAATTTCGGTTTTATTTAAAGCATCCTTAATTTTCCAGAAACGGGAAGTGAGCTGGACAGAATCATTGCTTTGATTTTCAATAGTAATACGATAACCAAAAGCAAAAGCTGACTTTTACGAGTTGGCTTTTTTTGTTCTAAAAGGTGATACCCCAAGGCTGGTCTCTTTAATAAATACTATAAAGTTTGGAAACGTTTATTATTAAGATGCTCTGCGGGTATGCCTCGTTATATAGAGTAGCTTTATTATTCTTTCGGGTAAGGGATCAAGAATAATTTAAAAAGTCCAGAGTACGATTTTAACTCGAACTTAAACTTGTTCAAAATAAAATTTGATGGTATTTTACAATCCAAATCCTTTTGAAATGATAAAGCCTAGTATTCCGGTAAACGATCTGGAGCGTGTTCATGAAGTCTATAAATATGATCCCAATAATACGTTAGAGGAATCAGATCTGGACTTTCTAAGTGCTATGGCAGCCGAAATTTGCAATACTAACACTGCACTTATTACGCTTATTGCGAGGGATAAACAATGGATTAAATCTTCTTATGGAATAGAGCTGGAAGTACGGGAGTTCCCCAGGGAGTTCACCTTTTGCGCACATACTATAAATAATCCCAATAAAGTTACTGTTGTTCCCGATGCGAGTAAGGATGATCGTTTTAAAAATAATCCTTTTGTGACTGGTGAAGAGCCGGTTATCTTTTACGCGGGAGTTCCTTTAGTAAACAGCAATGGTTATGCACTGGGTACAATTTGTGCTATAGATAGTAAGTCGAAAAATTTGAGCAAAGATCAAGAGGGAAAATTACAGATGCTCAGCAGGCAAGTCATGAAATTGCTTGAATTGCGTAGGAAATCCCGCACTCTTGAGGATGCTAATAGAAGCCTAAATACTATTAATAACCGTTTTCGATATGTTACAGAGGGAACAGAAACAGGTATTTTCGAATGGGATACCCGTAGCGATGAAGTTAGCTTCAATAAGGAGTGGTGGAAGATAACAGGATATTCCGATAGTACCGAGGAAAAAAAATTGAATTTTTGGAAAAATCTGGTTCACCATGATGACCTTGAAAATTTTTACAATCACCTTGCGCAGCATTTTGAAAGCAGGAAACGGTTCAAATTTCAATTTAGATTAAAACATTTAAAAGGTCATTACATCTGGATTAACATAAAGGGTCGTTTTTTTTCACATAAAGATCTTGAAAAGCCTGCCCGTATGTACGGGATTTTACAAGAAATTACCGAAAATAAGAAGAAAGAATATGAAATATTTTATAGAAAAAAGCTTTTAGATGCTCTTTATGAGTTATCTCCTATAGGCCTGGCGCTTAATGATTTTGAAACTGGAGCCTTCCTCGAGGTAAATAATAAACTGTTGGAGCCTACAGGTTATTCCAGGGAAGAATTCTTAGATCTTAGCTATTGGGACGTGACTCCTAAAGATTACGAGGTGAAAGAGAGCGAGCAAATCAGCTCCCTCAATCAAGTAGGCTTCTATGGCCCTTACGAAAAAGAATACATAAAGAAGAACGGGGAGCGGTATCCTGTTCTCTTAAATGGAATTTTAGTAAAAGATATTGACGGGAATAAAAGGATCTGGAGTTTTGTAGAAGACATTTCTGAACGTAAACAGGATGAGCAGATAAAAGCTAACTGGCTTAAACGTATTGAAGAGCTTTTAAGTGTGACGAATGGACAAAATGAAAGGCTGAAAAATTTTGCCCATATTGTTTCTCATAACCTTAGATCGCATTCCAGCGCAATAGGTTTATTAGTAGGCTTTTTAGAAAATGAGCATGTCTTACTTAAAGAAAATGAAACTTTTACGCATCTTCAAAACGCTTCTCTAAATTTGGAAGGAACAATCAGGGATTTGAATGAAATTGTTGAAATAAATTTATCAGAAGGTACGAATGTCACCACGATCAGCGTAGAGGCGGTAGTAAAAAAGACCATTGAAAGTGTTCATGCTCTGGCTAAAACAAATAAGACTTCAATAATTATTGATCTTGAACCAGATTTAAAAGTGGTGGGAGTAAGGCCTTACCTGGAGAGTATTATTCTTAATTTCCTGACGAATGGTATAAAATACAGTTCCTTGGACCGTAAGAGTTTTGTGAAAATTACCGGGAAGAAAGTTGGTAAATTTACGGTGCTCACTTTTAAGGACAACGGTCTTGGAATTGACCTGGAGCGTCACAAGGATCGCCTCTTTAAAATGTACAAGACATTTCATAAACATGAAGATGCCCGTGGAATTGGTCTGTTCATCACTAAAAATCAAATAGAAGCTATGAATGGTTCTGTAGAGGTGGAAAGTGAAGTAAACAAAGGAACCATTTTTAAAGTATTTCTGCCTGATGAAAAAAATTAATCTTGCCTGCATAGTAGACGATGATCCCATACAGGTATTTCTTTGTGAAAATTACCTTAAAATGAGCGGATTAATAGAGAATATTATGATTCTTCGGGATGGTAAAGAAGCTTATGAGAAATTTAAAGCTATCTTTTTATCGGGTCAGTCTTTGCCTGAAGTTGTACTGCTGGATTTAAATATGCCTATTTGGGACGGGTGGCAATTTTTGGATGAATTCACCACAATTCCTGTTGATAAAAAAATCACGATTTTTATTCTTACCAGTAGTATTGATAAAAGAGATATGGAGCGTGCTAAGAAGTATAAAGAGGTAAGTAATTACATCGTCAAGCCGGTGACAATGAAAACCCTGAAAAGGCTTCTTGAAGAAGTGGTAAATTAAAACAAAGTTTACATGGGATTTGATAAAATATTAATGATTGATGATGAAACGTTTATAAATGCTATCCAAACGGCTTCTGTAAAAGAGTATTTTCCAGATACCGAAATGATGAAATTTGATTTCCCTGAAGAAGCTATTCGTATTATTAAGGAAAAAAATGAAAATAATGAAAAATTGTTGATCTTCCTGGACCTGAACATGCCTGTAATGTCTGCATTGGATGTGCTTGATGAAATTGATAAAATAAACTTCAATCAACCTCCTGTTATTTTTATACTTACTTTTTCCAAAGATCCGACAGAGAGGGCAGCAGCAGCAAAGCATCCTTATGTGAAGGCACTTCTCATGAAGCCAATTAATAAGGAAAAAGTAAAGGGTATTCTAGACTTACTGGAAATGTAAGGATTAATTAGTTTCACCTTCATTTATGTTAGTACATCTTTAATTTCGTAAGCTTAACAGTCGTTTTTCGATTTCCCCACGAGTAAAGATTACTTGATCTCTATTCTTTAGTTGAAATTCAGTGGCTGTAACCCGGAAACTTCCCGAATAACTAATAGAATTTCGGGACAAAGAAGAGCTCAATGTGGAAAGTACCTACAACTTTTTAAGCTACAATTTACTGCAAAGAAATAGGATAATAGAAAAATTTTTTGAGTCATCAGAATTTTTCTGAGTCTATGCAGGTCGAAAATTGCCATTTTAAGGCACGCTTCTGGTACAAAGATTTAAGTGAATCACTAATAACCGAAAAGGAAGTAGATTTCCAATTAATTTAAGGCAAAAGGAGCGCTTAGCTTGAATATAGGAATTTTTACTCTAAAATTTCGGGTAGAAGTGAAATTTACCATGTTGTAATGTCCGCTCATGGCTCCAAAAGGGCCATTAAGGAGGCATCCGCTTTGGTAAGAATGGCTTTCTCCGGGTTTTAAGATAGGTTTTTCACCAATTACTCCTTCACCCTGCACAATTTCGGTTTTATTTAAAGCATCCTTAATTTTCCAGAAACGGGAAGTGAGCTGCACAGAATCATTGCTTTGATTTTCAATAGTAATACGATAACCAAAGGCAAAACGCATTTTGTACTCCTTAAAGAATACTCCTTCGAAGTCTGTTTCAACCGAAATTTTTATACCACGTGTTACCTGTTGGGTCATATCTAATAGATAGCAAAAGATGCAAGCAAAGCTAATCCTGTTGTTACTAACGCTAAAATAAAGAATATTGTAGTTAGCAATACGAACTTTAGAACGGTTTTAACACGTCCCTGGTTATAAAATTTTCTTAAAGCTTTGTAGAGGTAGATAACAAAAGTGATTCCGGCAATAGTGGTTCCCCAGTCTCCGGAAATTAAATAATCGAAAAATAATGCAAGGGAATATAAGACGAAAAAGGTGGTTTGTACATGAAAAGCAAAAATAAGATGCTCCATATAGTTAAAAGGTCTTCGTATATAAAGCAGCCAGATAAAAAGGGCAAATATCGGCAGGTAGAAGAAAATTATAAAAGGTAACTTATTAATAAAATAAGTGATAAAAACCTGTGGATTGTCCGTTAATAGGTTCCAGTCTACAGCTTTTTTGTAAAGCCACTGATTGTAATTTGAATGAACGTAATTAAGGCTGTCCATTGCTCTTGTAGCATTAGCAATATTTGTTTCTTTATAGAATTCTGAAAAAATATTGAACTTTTTTGAACTGGAGTTATTCAGACTCATCGTGTCGAGTACTTCCTGTGAAACGTAAACTTCTTTATAAGATGGTGCTCTTTGTAAGGCTACGGCAAGAGAATCTGTATTTAGCTTTTGATCTTTTAAACCAGGAATTTTTCTGAAGTTTTCATTAATCTTATTAAGACTGTCCTGCGGCACACGTGCCAGCTCTTCCTGTAGATCTGTTTTGTTATTATTAAAATCCATGTCTTCCAGGGAGCTTGTAAAACTCATAATCAGGAAGAAAATAATAGAAGCACTCAGGTAAAACCGGAAAGGATTGGCGTAGCGTACTCTTTTGCCCTGGATGTAATCCTTGGAAATTTTACCGGGCTGAAAAAGCAAGGCCTTCAGTGTGCGTTGGAATCTTGAGTCGTAGGCAAATATTCCGGAGAAAAATTCAGAAAAGAAATCGTCGAAGTTTAGTTTTTTCGTGCTATTTAGTTGTCCGCAGTTAGAACAGTAAACATCACTAAGGTCCAGAGGTTGACTGCAGTTAAGGCATTCTTCACCGCGATACTTCCGCAGAGCACGATTATTTTTCATGTATTGCTAAAAAATTAGTTGCTGATATTTACTGAATTTGCAGTGCCCAGGCCTATAACCCGGTCGTATCGTGCCCCGGGCATCCGGTAATAAACAATTACCTGATATTCATTTTCTGTTTCATCAAAATTTCCGCTAATAAATCCTTCATTTAAAATCCCATTGGGTTCAAGTAGAACATACTTATAATTGTAAAAACCCTGCTTAAACAAACGCACTCCTTCATACAAACCTGTTTCTTCATTAAAACTAAGCCTTGTAGTCTCATCTAAAACGAAATTATTAAATTTTCCGTAGAGATGTATTTCACCATCGTCCAGCGCGTCATAATTTTTTAGCTGAAAATGTACCCAAACGTATTCCGCTTCGATATCTGAATTGTTTCCCCTGAGATTTCTAATAACAAAACCTCCGTTAATGTCTGGATTAAAGGTGTAGGGTTCACCAGCCCTTGTAAAATCCGGAAATAAATAATGGTGATATAGTTCGTTAACTTCAACAAAATTAATGTCGGCTGTGGTTGCTCTTAATTCTTTATTATCAAACTGAATATATTCATTACCGCCCCAAAAAGAAGTTTCCTCATCATATTTGTATACCAGTTCATTTCCTATGGTGTATTGCGGAGGTACATTTTTAATGGCTGTTTTTAGATTTTGATTTTGGAGAATTAGTACTTTTACATTCTGCTCCGGATTCTTGAGCAGCAGATCTGGAGAATTGATGCTAAAGTTAACCACCTGCTTTTGATCAATAAATTTTATGTTTCTGGACCTTTTAATGGCGACTTCCACCTGCGCAATAGGCTGGTACACTATAAACTTCCTGGAGAAAACCAGTTCCCTTTCAGCGCTAAAAATTTTGATCATGTAGTTTCCGGTAACCTTAAAATTCCCGGTGTCACTGTTAGGGATTTGTAATTCGTAATGAGAGAAAGGCTGAAGGGTGTTCAGAGAATTTTGATAATTAAAAATCCTAATATCGTCAAAACCTTCCAGATACTCAGATTTGGTAAGTTGTGATAAGGTCCAGTCGTAATTATAATGTTCTATTATATAATAGTAATCTGCCTCATCCCCAATTATATCGTCAAAACTGAGGTGGAGTTCTTCTCCCAGCTGCAAAATAGGATTACCACTCTGGATGCCATTGCTGCCGCTTAAACGGATACTTCGAATGTAGTTTGGCGGGAGGATTTCCAGCGCTTCCTGGGAATACAAATAGCAGTTAAGGCCAAAAAAAAGGTATAGAATAAGAAAAATTTTCATGGTTTAAATATAAAGACAAATTTGCAACTGATGATCAGGAAGTTTTTCGGCATCTTTTTTAACAGTTACTCGCGGTAAAAATCTTTTATTTGTTGGGAAAAGTGAGGTTAAAATTCCTAAATTTGCACCACTTAAAAACAAAATTTTTTAACATACACCCCATCCTATGTCAAAAGACATTCGAATTAAAAGAGGTTTATCTCTTAAATTAGTAGGAGAGGCGGAAAAGGAACTTTTAGAGGCTCCAAGGTCGAAGACCTACGCTATTAAGCCACCAGATTTTCACACAGTTGTACCAAAAACGGTTGTAAAAGAAGGGGCTAAACTTCTAGCTGGTGACGAAATTTTCTTCTCGAAGTATACCGGCGAAGTTCGCTTTACCAGTCCGGTTAGTGGTACCATCAAAGAAATTAAACGTGGTGCTAAACGGAAGATTATGGAGGTCATCATAGAAGCAGATTCACAGGATTCTTATAGGGAGTTCGGTAAGATGGATGCTTCTTCAGCTAGTGCCGACGATGTGAGAGAGAGAATTCTTGGAAGCGGTTGCGGCGCCTTTATTAATCAGAGACCTTATGATATAATCGCTGATCCTAAGGATACACCAAAAGCTGTGTTTATTTCAGCAGTTTCTACTGCTCCTTTAGCTGCCGACAAAGGCTTTATAATTAAAGACAAGGTGGCTGCTTTTCAGGAAGGTGTCAATGCGCTTGCGAAATTAACAAACGGTGTTGTTCATCTTTCGGTAGATGAGAGCTCTGCTGCTTATCTCAAAGATATAAAAGGTGTTGAATTGCATCATGTAAAAGGTCCTCATCCCGCCGGTAATGTGGGTGTTCAAATCCATAAAATAGATCCTATAAACATAGGTGAAAGGGTGTGGACGGTTTCTCCAGAGGATGTTGCTATAATAGGAAACGTTTTTCTTACAGGAAGATATATTGCAGACCGTACTATAGCTGTTACCGGGAGTGAAGCTGAAAACAGGAAGTACTTCAAAACCAAAATCGGGGCTAATGTTGCCGACCTTATTGGAGAGGTTCCTGATGGTGTCAGGATTATTTCCGGAGACGTACTCACAGGTCAAAAGCTGTCAAATCATCAATACATTGGTTTTTATGATAATGAAGTTACCTTGATTCCTGAAGGTAACAATTACAGGATGTTTGGATGGCTTCCATTTACTTATAATAGTATCCATTCCAATTCCCGTACATCCCTTTCGTGGTTAAGTAGTAAGAAATTTGAGCCTACCACCAATTTAAACGGAGAAGAGCGTGCGCTGGTAGTTACCGGTGAAATGGAAAAAGTTCTTCCTATGGATATTTTTCCTATGCAGTTAGTGAAAGCCTGTCTTGCAGGTGATATTGAAAAAATGGAAACGCTTGGGATATACGAAGTCGCTCCTGAAGATTTCGCTCTTGTGGAATATGTTAATACTTCCAAAATTGAGATTCAGGAAGTTATTCGTTTAGGGTTAGATTTAATGATTACGGAAGTAGGATAAAAAGAATTTCAACTATGGAATGGATTAGACAGAGATTAGATAAGATTAAAGAACCATTTGCAAAAGGTCGTAAATATGAGAAGTTTGCTCCTGCAATTAATGCGCTGGACACTTTTCTTTTTACACCTAATCACACTACTCAAAAAGGGGCTCATATAAGGGATGCTGTAGACTTAAAGAGGATAATGATCACAGTGGTGCTGGCACTTATTCCTGCATTAATTTTCGGAATGTGGAATACAGGTTACCAGCATTATTATCAACTGGTAGAGGCAGGTGTGATCGCGGACTTCACCTTCTGGGAAGCTTTGGGTCATGGTGCTTTAAAAGTTCTACCTATGGTGGCTGTATCTTACGGTGTAGGACTGGGAATTGAATTTGCTTTTGCAGTTTTTAGAGGCCACGAAGTTAACGAGGGTTATCTGGTTACGGGACTTTTAATACCAATGATCATGCCTGTGGATATTCCGCTTTGGATGGTTGCATTGTCTGTTATTTTTGCAGTTTTGATTGGGAAAGAAGCGTTTGGTGGGACAGGGATGAATATTCTTAATCCCGCACTTACAGCGAGAGCATTTGCATTCTTTGCTTATCCCACATATATGTCTGGTAACGAAGTTTGGGTTAGTGATGCTTATACAATAGATGCTATTTCAGGAGAAACTATTCTTGGGACACTTGCGGCAGGTGAAGAGGTTGCTTATAATGCAATGAGTATGTTTACCGGTGTGATCCCAGGTTCTATTGCAGAGACTTCTACGCTCTGTATCCTGGCCGGAGCTTTGCTTCTTGTGTTGACGAAAGTGGGAAGCTGGAGGATTATCCTCAGTGCTTTTATAGGAGCTGCAATAATGGGAATAATATTTAATGCCTTGCCTGCTATGGGACTGGAAGGAAATGAACTGACTAACTTTCCATGGTATCAACATCTTATTGTAGGTGGACTTGCCTTCGGAATTGTTTTTATGGCGACAGATCCGGTTTCTGGTGCGCAAACTCTGAAAGGGATGTGGATTTACGGATTCCTGATTGGTTTTCTCTCCATCATGATACGGGTGTTCAACCCTGCTTATCCTGAAGGGGTGATGTTGGGGATTTTATTGATGAACGTTTTTGCTCCTACAATAGACCACTATGTAATTCAATCTAATGTGAAGCGACGAAAGAAAAGAATAAATACTACTAACGCTCAAGTTGAAACAGCAGTTTAGTTATGGAAGAAAAATCAGTAAATAAAACGAATAGTAACGGCTATACCTTTCTTTTTGCTATAATAATGGTATTGGTTGTGGCATCGGTTCTGGCCTTTACTGCCACCTCGTTACAGCCTACGCAATACGAAAATGTGCGCCAGGAAAAAATGCAAAGTATCCTTAACACCATTGGTGTGGAAACAGACCGCGCCGGAGCCGAGGAATTGTATAACCAGTATATTACAGAAACCGTCGCGCTACAGCCGGATGGTTCCATAGATGAAGGGGTGGATGCTTTTGCCGTAGATCTTGCTAAAGAGATTAAAAAAGACGGATCAGAGCAGGTTTTTCCGCTTTATATTGCAAATTATGAAGGAGAGAAGTATTACATCATACCTTTAAGAGGGAATGGATTGTGGAATGCAATTTTTGGGTACATCTCATTACAGGATGATATAAATACTATAAAAGGTGCAACTTTTGATCACCTTGGGGAAACTCCGGGATTAGGAGCTCAAATTACCAAAGCCTGGTTTAGGGAAAGCTTCGCAGGAAAGAAAATTTATAATGAAGCGGGAATGCTAGAAGGAGTTTCGGTAGTAAAAGGAGGTGCTTCTACAGATCATGAGGTAGATGCTATCTCAGGTGCGACAATTACAGGAGATGGGGTTTCTGATATGATTTCCGAAAGGTTAGAGCACTATTTACCATTTTTCGAAGAGCAGAGAGACATTAATATTACAGAGTAATTATGGCTAAAGACAATAACCTTACTTCCGAAGAGAAGGAAGCGAAAAAACAAGAAATGATCTTATTCCTGTCAGATTCTGAGGAGAAAGAAAGTTTCTTGTCTAAAAACAACAGAAAATTATTAACCGATCCTCTGGATGATGATAATCCAATTACCGTACAGGTACTTGGTATATGTTCAGCATTGGCGATTACGGTGCAATTGGAGCCGGCGGTGGTTATGGCTATTGCAGTAATGGCAGTAATGGCATTTAGTAACATCATAATATCGATGCTGCGTAATATGATTCCCAGCCGGATCAGGATTATTGTTCAGCTGGTAGTTGTGGCATCTCTTGTGGCGCTTGTAGACCAGGTCTTACGTGCATATGCCTATGATGTTAGTAAACAATTATCCGTATTTATCGGTTTAATTATTACAAACTGTATTGTAATGGGACGTCTCGAGGCGTTTGCACTTGGAAACGGAGTTTATAAATCTTTTCTTGATGGTATTGGTAACGCTGCTGGATATGGATTAATTCTTATTATTGTTGCTTTCTTCAGGGAGTTGCTTGGTTCTGGGAAACTCTTTGGATACGAAATTCTGGGACACCAGGGAACAAGTGCGGCAGATTCCACAGGGCTTTATGCAATGGGTTATGAGAATAATGGATTGATGTTGCTTTCACCTATGGCTTTAATTGTTGTGGGGCTTATAATCTGGGTTCAGAGAGCACGTAACCGTAAACTTATTGAAGAGTAAAATCAGAGCGCTAGAGCTTAAAGAAAGATATTATGGAATATGTAAATTTATTTGTACGAAGTATTTTCATAGAAAATATGATTTTCGCCTACTTCCTTGGGATGTGTTCCTATCTGGCAGTATCGAAAACGGTAAAAACAGCTGTTGGATTAGGTGCAGCGGTAATTTTTGTTTTAACTATTACAGTGCCTATTAACTACTTACTTGATAATTACCTGCTTCAGGCTGGAGCTTTAAAATGGCTTGGAGATGATTTTATAAGTGTAGACCTAAGTTTCCTTAGTTTTATTATGTTTATCGCGGTAATCGCATCTATGGTTCAGCTTGTGGAGATGATAGTTGAGAAATTCGCTCCGGCATTATATGGTGCTTTAGGTATTTTCCTTCCGCTAATTGCTGTAAACTGTGCAATTTTGGGAGGAGCTCTTTTTATGCAGCAAAAAGAATTTAGCTACGTAACAGAGGCAATAACGTATGGCTTCGGAAGTGGAATTGGTTGGTTTTTGGCAATCCTTGCTATCGCTGCTATTCGTGAGAAAATTGCCTATTCAAACGTACCTGCACCGCTTAAAGGCCTCGGGATTACATTTATTATTACGGGATTAATGGCTATAGGCTTTATGAGCTTTATGGGAATTAAATTATAATCGCAAAACAAGGACAATGACAGTTATAATCGCAAGTGTAGTTGTATTTTTAGTATTAATACTTTTACTGGTTTCCGTTTTATTGGGCGCTAAGGCCAAATTAATGCCTTCCGGTCCTGTTAGTATTAATGTAAATAATGAAAAGGACATAGAAGTAGGCTCAGGTGGTACGCTGCTGTCTACTTTGGGAGAAAGTAAACTGTTCCTTCCTTCTGCCTGTGGTGGTGGCGGAACCTGTATCCAGTGTAAATGTATTGTCAAAGAAGGGGGCGGGGCGATTCTTCCTACTGAAGAACCCCACTTTACCAGGAAAGAAATTGCCGACGGTTGGCGGCTTGGTTGCCAGGTAAAGGTGAAGAACGACATGAAGATTACCATTCCTGAAGAAGTTTTCGGAATTAAAAAATGGGATGCTACAGTTGTAAGAAATTATAATGTTGCTTCTTTCATTAAGGAATTCGTTGTTGAAATTCCTGAAGTGATGGATTATAAAGCTGGTGGATATATTCAAATAGAAATTCCTAAGACGGAAGTGAAATTTGAAGATATGGATATTACAGCTCACCCTGAAGAACATGAAACTCCGGATAAGTTTAAAGATGAGTGGGATAAATTTAAATTATGGCCATTAGTCATGAAGAACCCGGAGACAGTGGAAAGAGCCTATTCAATGGCTTCTTACCCTGCTGAAGGACGTGAGATCATGCTAAACGTACGTATTGCCACGCCACCGTTTGATCGTGCAAAAGAAGGTTGGATGGATGTAAATCCCGGAGTTGCTTCTTCATATATTTTTAGTTTAAAGAAAGGTGACAAGGTTGTTATTTCAGGACCTTATGGTGAATTCTTTATTAATGAGAGTGAATCTGAAATGTTATATGTAGGTGGTGGAGCCGGAATGGCGCCAATGCGATCACATCTTTACCACCTTTTCAGAACATTAAAAACCGGTAGAAAAGTAACTTACTGGTATGGAGGTAGGTCTAAAAGAGAATTATTTTATACAGAACACTTTAGGGCATTAGAGCGAGATTTCCCTAATTTTAAATTCTACCTGGCGCTTTCTGAACCAGCTGAAGAAGATAACTGGAAAGTAAAAGAAAGTCTTGATGATGAAGGAGATGGCTTTGTAGGATTTATTCACCAGGTGGTAATCGATAATTATTTGTCACACCACGAAGAACCGGAAGAAATTGAGTTATACTTCTGTGGTCCTCCATTAATGAACAAAGCTGTTCAGAAAATGGGTGAAGACTTCGGAATGCCACCAGAGAATATTAGATTTGATGACTTTGGAGGTTAAAATATAATCCCGCTTCGGCGGGATTTTTTTATCTTTAGCTATGCCTAAATTAAATGAACAGGAATTACATAACCTGGCAATGAATATTGTGGGAAAAGATCTTGAGGATAATGGATATGATTTTCTCGGGGTGAATTCTAAGCTTAAGAGAAATCCGCAGTTTGTAGCGCTTAAAAATACTAAGTTACATTTTGTAATTGTCCGTGCCATACAATATCCCGATGATCCGAAAAACTTTGATCGGATCTTTATGGAGACTATCAAAGAACATGCACTCAAATTTAATGCGCGCACCTTCTATGCAGGCGTAGGATTGGCAAATTCAGCAGATTATGAAAAACCTATTACCAGTGAAGAAGATTATGTTGTTAATTATCAAGGATGGCAGGAAGTCTAGTATTATAAAAAGAAGCTTTCTTTTTCTGTTCCTTATTGTTGGCTTTGTTAGTTGTTCTGAAGATCATCCCGAAATGTATACTGCTTCAGGAGCTGCACTCGGGACAACATTTCATATTTCCTTTTTTTCAGATGAAGAGCTCTATGTAGAGACTTCTCTCGATTCCATTTTTCGGGTTATAAATAAATCCATGAGTACGTATCAGGAGGATTCTGATATTTCACGAATTAATGATGGGGTGACTTCAATTGTTGTAGATAGCAATTTTGTGGAAGTGTTTAATTCTTCAAAAAAAATATTTAGAGAAAGTAAAGGCTATTTCGATCCAACTGTCGGGCTTCTTGTGAATGCATATGGTTTTGGCCCGGAAGGTTATTTAGAGGATCTTCAGGACAGCGAAATTGATTCCATCATGCAATATGTTGGCTTTAATAAACTAAAGCTTACACCGGGCCACAGGATCGAAAAAGAACATCCCGAAGTTTATCTGGATTTTAATGCAATTGCCAAAGGCTATGCTATAGATGTTATTGCTCTTTATTTCGATAATAAGAATATTGATAACTATCTTATTGAATTGGGTGGTGAACTGGTAGCAAAAGGTCGTAATATCGAGAGCAACAACCCCTGGAGGGTTGCAATAGATGATCCTGGGCAGGAAAAGGGAGAGCGTACTTTTCAGACCGTTTTGGCACTGGAAAATCGTGCTCTGGCAACTTCGGGTAATTATAGGAAGTTTAGGGAAGATACGCTTACAGGTGAGGCTTATGTGCATACTATAAACCCTTTAACAGGAAAGGCTCAGCAGAGTAATTTGCTCAGTGCCTCTGTCCTGGCAGAAAATTGTACGCTTGCAGATGGTTACGCCACTGCTTTTATGGCACTTGGATTGGAAAAGTCACAAGAGATGCTGGAGAGAATAGAAGGTGTGGATGTATATTTTATTTATGCTGAAAATAATAATGAAATGGCTGTCTATGCTTCTGAGGGTTTCAAAGAACAACTTCAGAAGTGAGATCATTTGGTGCACACTGGGATAATCTCTCCCTTAGCAAGTCGATATTTGTCAATTTCAGAAGGTGACAGATTTGCGGTCATATCTACTTCTTCAACTTTGAACCCGATATTTCTTAATTTGTCAAAATAATCCCTTCCGTAGATTCTAACATGATCATATTGGCCAAAAATACGTGCCCGCTCTTTTCGGTCAGTAATAGAATCGTCTTCAAAGGTATTTTTTCGATTTAAATCCTGCGGAATTTGTAGAATAGCGGTTCCGCCGGGCTTTAAAACTCTGTAAAGCTCCTTCATGGCCTGTGTATCGTCTGGAATATGCTCCAAAACGTGATTACAGAAGATAAAATCATAAGCATTATCATCAAAAGGCAAATTATTGATATCTGCTTTTACATCAGCCAGTGGAGAATTTAAATCTGTAGTGGTATAGTCGATATTTGCCAATTTTCGGAAGCGGCTGTAAAAAGCCTGCTCCGGGGCGAAGTGAAGTACTTTTAAGTCTTCAGTAAAAAATGACGTTTTTCGCTCCAAATATATCCAAAGGAGCCGGTGACGCTCTAAAGATAGCGTAGAGGGAGAAAGAACGTTTTCTCTCTGCTTGCCGTAACCATAAGGCAAAAACTTAGAAAAACTCCTGCCGTCTATAGGATCTGTATAGCGGGTGCCGCGTAGAGCAGTTCTTAATGCCGGACGAATTAAATAACTGAAACGAATAAGAAGAGGACGTGGAATGGTGTTGAGGAAGAACTTAAAAACTCTTTTCATTCACTTTGGAAGTTAAGATTTTAGCTGAAGGTTGCTTTTTTTGAAGACAGATTTCTATACTTCAATGTCTCCCCAGTTTTCTCCGGATTTGATTCTGTACAACTGCATTTCTGAAACGCCGAATTGCTTGGCGAGAACTTTGATCCTGGTCTTTCTATCCGGATCAAGCAATTTCTTTTTAAGGATAACCGCCTGCGCATAAGAAAGCTTGGAGTATGAGACTACTTTACGTAGCTTTCTCTTGTGCTTGTTTTCTTTGACTTTAGGACTATTGTATTGATGTTGCACCCACTCTTCTTTTGTTGCCCAGGCCAGATTTTCTGCCCTGTTGTCGTCCTTTTCAAAATTCTTGTGGATTACGTACTTGTCGTCCTCATTTTTCTTCAGAAAAAGTTCGGCGACCATTCTATGAATGTAATAGGTTTTATGCTTTCCGGTTTTGAGCTTCACGGCAAAATTAAGATATCCACCAACCCGGCCACCTTTCATTAATTCTCCTTCCGGATTTTTCAGAAAGCTAACAATCCTTCCAAAGTTGGAAAGCCGGTAAACAAATCTTTCCTGCCATTCTTCTTTGTGCAGGTCTAACCATTTCTCGTTCCTATAGTTCTTGATCATATCTTTGATCTAAATTCGTCTTCTTCTGTACTTTCTATACCTAAAGCTTCATAAATATATTTAAAAGTAGAAAGCAATTCCGGTCTCCCGTCCAATAGAGCAACATCATGTTCAAAATGTGCGCTTGGTTTATCGTCTGCCGTCAATATCGTCCAGCCATCCGGTAATTGTTTGATTCTTTTAGTACCAAGATTTATCATTGGCTCAATTGCCACAACCATACCTTCTACAAATTTCTTTCCCTTCCCGCGTTTGCCATAGTTTGGCATTTCTGGATCTTCGTGCATCTTCTTTCCAAGGCCGTGGCCTACCAATTCCCGCACTACACCATAACCGTGATTTTCAGTGTAATTTTGAATAGCAAAAGCAACATCACCCACACGATTTCCGATTTTAAACTCCCGAATACCTTCATAAAGAGATTCTTTGGTAACCTGAAGCAATTTCTTAGTCTCTGGAGCAACTTCTCCCACTTCAAAAGTGTAAGCATGGTCTCCATAGAAACCATTTTTCAACGCTCCACAATCAATAGAAATAATATCTCCGTCCTGTAGCGGAGTTTCATTAGGAATACCATGTACTACCTGCGCATTAGGACTCATACAAAGAGAATTCGGAAAGTCGTACATTCCCAGGAAACCGGGTTCTGCTCCATGATCACGAATAAATTCTTCCGCTATTTTGTCCAGTTGTAAAGTGGTGACTCCCGGTTTAATTTCCGGGGCAAGTATTCCAAGAGTTTTAGAAACAATAAGCGCGCTTTCACGCATTAATTCAATCTCTTCTCTTGTTTTAGGTATTATCATGACTTGTTTTTCAGCCGGTCAAAAAGACCAGGTTTTTTCTTTTTTTCCTTTGTTTTCGTAGGTTTCTTAGTAGATAATTTCTGGTAAATTTCTCCCCATCCAATCATACCACCCAAATTACGATCATCTATAAAAATATCTGCAAGTATTTTTCTGCTAATCTTATTATCAAATTCTTCTTCCGGATAGCTCTTATTTACTGCATAAAATTCGATACCCCTTGATTTACAGAAATCTACAGCCTCATCAAGTTTATCTCCATATCGATAGGTCCATAAAATAAGCCGGTGGCCTTCCTCCTGAAACTTTTTAAGGGTTTCAAAAGCAAACAACATAGGTTTTCCTATTTCCGGATACCGGTTCTCGACAATTGTTCCGTCAAAATCTACCGCAATTATTAATGATTGTAACATGAAAATTTCAATAAGTCCTAACCCAGATTATCTGAATTTATTGTGCGTAAGGATGATTATATTCCTCACCACTAACAATTTTTGCAATATCTTCTTCTATACTCTCCTGCGGATACTCTACAAACCTGTTAACCTCTTTTCCGTCTTTATAAAAAATAATGGTAGGTACCATTTCAACATTTAAACCTTCCTGGATATTTCCGGGATTTTTTTTATTCGTGTCTACAGCGATGGTAGTTAACTTTTCTACGTTGTAGTTAGCCATATCTAATATCTTGAAAAACTTTGGAGTTTCTCTTTTACTGTCTCTGCACCAGGTTACCATTACAAGAGTTATTTCATAATCTGAAATATTCTCTTTTATGATTTGCATTGCCTTTTCCTTCGGATCATAATCTGAGTAGCCAGATTCAAACCAGCTCAAAAAAGGTTCTTTCTCAAGTTCCTCTCTTTGGAATTCTCCCAACAACATATCCTTCTGATAAACTCCGGTGGGAGGTTCTCTGTGGGGACCTAGAGAGAAAGATGGTGTATTCTCTGATGATTTTTCATTTTTAGCAACAGAATGACTGCTTCCGCAACTAAAAAAAATGACTATAATAACACCGAGAAATTTATTCATTATAATTTTTAAATAAGGGAATCCTGAGTCATTAAATCTGGTTTCTCTATTCCCATTAACTTCAAAATCGTGGGTGCAATGTTTCCTAAATTACCGCTCTTTATCGATTTGATGTCTTTGTCCAGAAGAACCAAAGGAACGGGGTTTGTGGTATGCGCAGTATTTGGACTGCCATCTGGATTTATCATAGTCTCACTATTTCCGTGATCTGCAATAACCAATACAGAATAGCCATTTTCCAAGGCGGTTTCAGCCACATCTTTGGCACAGGAATCAACAGTTTCAACGGCTTTAACCGCGGCATCAAAGACACCTGTGTGACCTACCATATCGGGGTTCGCAAAGTTAAGGCATATAAAATCTGCCGATTCACTTTTAAGCTCAGGAATTATTTTATCCCGAATTTCGTAAGCACTCATTTCTGGTTGAAGATCATAAGTAGCTACTTTGGGAGAGTTGCACATAATCCTGCTTTCTCCTCTAAATGGCTTTTCCCGACCTCCTGAAAAGAAAAATGTTACATGAGGATATTTTTCTGTCTCTGCAATTCTAATCTGTTTCTTGCCAGTGTATTCCAGTACTTCACCCAGTGTAGTGCTGATATTGTCCTTTTTAAAGACCACGTTTACATTAGTGAAATTGTCGTCATATTTAGTAAGGGTAACATAATAAAGCGGAAGCTTTTTCATGTTGTACTCAGGAAAATCCTTTTGCGTTAGGGCTTCTGTAAGCTGGCGTCCCCGGTCTGTTCTAAAATTAAAGAAAATAACTACTTCTTTTTCTTTAAGAGTGGCTACAGGATTTCCTGCAGCATCTGTCATTAGAATAGGCTCTATAAATTCGTCACTAATATCATTATTATAGCTTTTCTGAAGAGCTTCAACCGCATTTGTCGTTTTCATGCCTTTACCTTCAGTAATAAGATCATAAGCTTTCTTAACCCTTTCCCACCTGTTATCACGGTCCATTGCAAAATAACGGCCAATGACCGATGCAAGTTTGGCGTTTGTCTTTGTCAGATGCTCCTCCAGATCACTTAAGAAATCTTTTCCGGAGTGAGGATCTACATCACGTCCATCAGTAAATGCGTGTACATATTTATCTTTAACCCCAAATTCTTCTGCTGCAGTCAACAAACCTTTTAAATGGTTGATATGGGAGTGAACTCCTCCGTCACTTAGCAGTCCCATAAAATGGATTGGCTTGTTATTTTTTATAGCATAATTGAAAGCCTGTTCAAGGACAGGTTCCTGAATAAGAGAATTATTTTCTACAGCCATGTTGATTTTTACCAGATCCTGGTAAACAATGCGACCTGCACCCAAGTTCATATGTCCTACTTCGCTGTTGCCCATTTGCCCTTCTGGAAGTCCAACATTTAGCCCATCTGTCCTGAGTTGAGCATTTGGATACTTCTTTAGAATGGAATCTACGAATGGTGTTTTTGCTTTTGCGATTGCCGATACTTCCGAATCCTGGGTTATACCCCAGCCATCCAGAATCATTAGTAAGACTTTTTTATCCATCTTGTATTTTAGATTTAATTTCAAATATAAAAAACAATATTTTCGCCTGCTAAATAAGGCGCAAAAATGTTTTCCTAAATCTCAATATATCTTATTCCTTTTAGAAATCAGATCCGGAAAATTACTTCGCTCAAGAGAAATCTGAAATAGGAAACTCTGATTCTTCAAAATTTGTTTATTCAAATTTTAACTTTTTCTATAAAGATCTGAATACTAAAGAACCTGTTTCGAAGTTATTTTTACAACTCGCTAAAGCTGCTAATTGCTTTAATACTAAATAAATAGGCTAAAAGTGTTAAAGTTTGGGATTTAAACCTTATCAAAAGCAAATAAGGAGATTATTTTGTATGTTGGCATAGCGTTTGGAATATATTAACAGTACTTTAAAAATCGAGATTAAAATATGACGTATAGAATTTTGACTGTGATGGCGGTAATGGTGTTTTCTTTTGCTTTTAAGAGCACGGAAAATCTAAATGAAAATGAAAAAAATAATACGATAAATGAACTTGTGGTTACTGAAGCTTTAAGTTTTAAAGAGGAAGTAGCAATTACCTATGAAAATTTTTCGAAAAATAATCTCAACCTTCCAACTCTCGATGTTTTTGAGAAGGGGATGAAGGGGTACTACAAACTTAAAGAAGAAGGTGCAGTAACCAAAAAAATACTGACTATAGTAGATTTTAATCTATCTTCCAGTAAAAAAAGAATGTGGATTCTGGATATGGAGAATAAAGAAGTGCTATTCCACACGTATACCTCACATGGAAAAAACACCGGAGGTGAATTCGCAAAAAAATTCTCTAATACTTTAAACTCCCTTCAAAGTTCACTTGGTTTTTATGTTACCGGAGAAACATATTATGGTAGAAACGGACTTTCTTTATTTATCGACGGAAAGGAAAAAGGATTTAACAGCAATGCCAGAAAGCGTTATGTGGTAATTCACGGTGCAGATTATGCAACTCCCAATTTTATAAAAAAACATGGAAGACTGGGCAGAAGTTATGGTTGTCCTGCGGTTCCTAATTCTTTGGCTAAGGAACTTATAAATACTATAAAAGGGGAATCTGTGGTTTACATTCATAAGAATTCTTCAGATTACCTAAAAAAGTCTTCTTACCTTAATTATCCTACAGCCTAGTAAAACAGAAACAGAATAAAAAAAAATCCCGTCGAAAGTGGGATTTTTTTTTATCAAGGCTCTACTCGTTAAGTAAATCGTAGATTTTTTTATCGGTTCCGTAAATATCTGCAGTAAAACGTGCTTCTCCGTTTTCCCGCCATGCGGTCCAGTATAAATGATGAACTTTTACCTTCTGAGTTACCTCAATCTGCTTCGTTTTACCCGAAGCGATGATTTCATCTATTCTTTCAGGAGAGTATTCTGACCTGTTCTTTAAAAGATACTTAGATAATTCAATAGCATCCTGCACCCTTACGCAGCCTGAGCTTTCTGCTCTGGAATTTCTTTCGAATAAAGCTTTGGAAGGAGTGTCGTGAAGATAAATCAAATATTTGTTAGGATAAATTATTTTAACCTGTCCCAAAGGGTTGGAACTTCCTGCTTTCTGCCGGTATGTATAATTCATTCCTTCGCCAGAACCAAAGTTAATGGTAGATGGGTCTACCTCATTTCCATTGGCATCATAAACAGTTAAATTTCTGTTTTTTAAATAGGAAATATTACTGGCTGCCCCGGGAATAACATCTTTTTTCTTAATGGTAGGAGGGATAGTCCAGGTGGGATTATATACCACGTATTGAATTTCATCAGAAAAGACAGGAGTTTTTCGTGCCTGGGTGCCAACCATTACTTTGTGAGTAGAAATTGTGTCTTTATTCTTTACAACCGTGAGCTTGTAATTAGGAATATTTACGAGGATGTAATGATCTCCAAAATCCCTTGGAAACCATCGCCAACGTTCCATATTTGCCAAAATTTGATGATAACGGTCTTTACTGCCTTTATTAAGACTGGAAATAGTGCCGGGACCAATAACGCCGTCTACATGAATTCC
Organism: Autumnicola psychrophila; assembly: GCF_031846645.1. NCBI lineage: Bacteria > Pseudomonadati > Bacteroidota > Flavobacteriia > Flavobacteriales > Flavobacteriaceae > Autumnicola > Autumnicola psychrophila. Next base: position 211,720 of record NZ_JAVRHN010000001.1, on the reverse strand, counting down.
ATATTGAAGTTGAAATTCTTTTATAGTTTCCTGTATCTCTTTATTATTTTTGTTTGCTAGAGAGTCGTACTTTATAGAAAAACCGAGTTCTTCCAGGCGCTTTGCGATAGCTGGAATTCTTGGGTCATTTTCATCTGGCTTTATAGTTCTTCCTGAGGTTATGGTCGCAATATTTTCTTCCTCAGTACTAAGTTTAGCGTATTCAGCAAGAGATTTTTTTAAACCAAGGTAAACCGGATGATCTGGTTTAATAGAATTCAAGGTTTTATCAATATCATCCTGATTTATGGCTTTGTCCAAAAGCCTCACCAGGTCCACATCATCCTTTTTAAGATCCCAGATTTCGAAAATTTTAATTGGATCCAGCTTTCCGTAATAGAGATGATGTGCAAGCTGAAGGAAATTATCTGTTAGCGAAATTTCAAGTCTGGATTTATCTTCCTGATTCAAATTCTCAAGGTTGGATAAGGACTCTTCAAAATACTTAATGTTGTAGTCTTCAGGATCCAGTCCCTCTTTGTCGATATTTTGAATATTTTCAAACAAACTTTCCCGCAGTTTAGGATTTACCCAAACCGGCTCAAATTTCCGTTTACTGTAAAAGGCTGCAACTTCTTCTGAACGTTGCAGGAATAAATCTTTGGCAGCAATAGAATCCGCAAAAAACTCCGAAATGGTTTCAGAATCAGTTAAAATTCCTGTTGTTTCTGAATTGTTTGATGTTTCAATTCCTGATTGTTCCTTATTATCTCGACATGATGTGAAAATCAGCGTGAAAAATAAAAAAAAGCAAAAGATTTGAGCTTTCAATTTCAACATAGAAAGCAATATTTAAGATTTTGAGTTGATGCAGATCATGAGCACTAAAAAAGAAAAAGCCCTGAGAGCAGGGCTTTTTAGTCTATCGTGTGGCTCTTACATCTTCATAAGATTTATTTCTCTCAAATTGAACCTCTGCAAAGGGACAGAGGGGATCAATTTTCAAATTGTTCTCCCGGGCGTGTTCAACGCTCTTTTTTAAAAGTTCTGTAGCCAGACCCTGGCCTTCGAACTTTCGATCTACTTTAGTATGATCTATAAGGATTATATTATTGTCCTGTCTTTTATAGGTGAGTTCAGCAATAATACCTTTGTCACCCTCTATATAAAACATTCCGCGTGTCTCGCTTTCTTTATGTTTGATGTTCATAAGCTATTTTTTTAAAACTCCATCCACAATACCGTAATCTATAGATTCGTTGGCATCCATCCAATAGTCACGATTAAAATCTTTCATCACCCTGTCAAAGTCCTGACCACAGTTTTCCGCTAAAATTTTGGCACTTAACTCTTTTGTTTTTAAAATTTCTTTTGCCTGGATTTCAATATTGGAAGCCTGACCACGGGCACCACCGCTTGGTTGATGAATCATTACCTTGGCGTGAGGCTGTATAAATCTTCTTCCTTTTGTTCCTACAGAAAGTAAAATAGAGCCCATAGAAGCTGCGAGACCGGTACAGATTGTAGAAACAGGGCTGTTAAGGGATTGTATGGTATCATAAATCGCAAAACCGTCTGTCACATAACCACCTGGGCTATTTATAAAAAATTGTATTTCTTCGTCGCCGTCAAGATCAAGATACAACAACCGGTCAATGACATGTTTAGCAGTTTTGTCGTTCACCATTCCCCAAAGAAAAACTTTACGTTCTTTGAGAAATTTTGCATCTATTAAATCCTGTATTTTTCCGGTTTTATCTTTCATATTGCTTGTAAAAATTATCTAATCTAGTTAAGGCTAAAAATATGATTATTTTAGCAGAAAACTCCCGTATGGAACCTGCATTTAACAAGATTTTAAAAGAAGATATAGAAACCATAATTCCGTTCATTCAGAAGCTGTCGAAAGCTGAATTTTCTGATGAAATTCTTTTGGAGAGATTTACTGAAATGCTGGATCAGAATTATGAATGCTTCGGAATTTTTCACGATGGTAAGATAATTGGAGTTTTTGGACTCTGGTTTATGACGAGACATTACGCCGGAAGGAGTTGCGAGCCCGATCATATTTATATTTCTGAAGAAGTTCAGGGGAAAGGAATAGGGAAAAAATTATTCGAATTCATCTATGATTATGCTAGGGAAAAAGGCTGTGAAACTTCAGAATTAAATAGTTACGTCCAGAATTACCGTTCTCACAAGTTTTATATGAACGAAGGTTACGTGATTAAGGGATATCATTTTCTAAAAAAGCTCTAAATTTTTTTGGAAGTTGAAAAACTTAAAGATTATATTTGCAGTGCTATTGCGGGAGTAGCTCAGTTGGTAGAGCGTCAGCCTTCCAAGCTGAATGTCGCCGGTTCGAACCCGGTCTCCCGCTCAAAACGAACCCCTTCAGAAATGTTGGGGTTTTTTGTTGTCCCAACTTTTGCTGAAAAACCACCGGGTGAGAAGCTTGTCCTGAGTGAGCTTTGAAAAAAGCGAATCGAAGGGAACCCGGTCTCCCGCTCAAAACGAACCCCTTCAGAAATGTTGGGGGTTTTTGTTGTCCCAAATTTTGCTGAAAATTAATCGGTGAGAAGCCTGTCCTGAGTGAGCTTTAAAAAAAACGAATCGAAGGGAACCCGGTCTCCCGCTCAAAACGCACCCCTTCAGAAATGCTAGGGTTTTTTGTTGTTTATTTTTGCTCCATCGGGAGAGACTGAAACCTCAAGGGTTTGCCAGTTTTTTATGATGATGACTCAAAAATGGCAATTATCGACCTTTGTATGAAACCGAACCGGTTTCTAAGAATTGCTTTCAACATATTTTTTAGCAATAGCATCCACACAATTAATCCCGTCTATGGCGGCAGAGATTATTCCTCCCGCATAACCGGCTCCTTCCCCGCAGGGATAAAGTCCGCTCACTTCGATATGTTCCAGACTTTCGGGATGACGCGGAATCGAAACGGGGGAGGAGGTTCTACTTTCCGGCGCATGTAAAACTGCTTCATTCGTATAATATCCTTTTAGTTTTTTTCCGAAGAGAACAAATGCTTTTCGCAATCGGGTGGCAATTAACGGAGGCAAAACCTTGTTTAAATCCACACTTACAATTCCGGGTTGATAGGACGTTTTTGGAAAATCCACAGAGACTTTTCCTTCAACAAAATCTTTCATTCGCTGCGCAGGGACCTGCTGAGTTTTTCCGGCTGCTTCCCAGCATGCATGTTCTACATTTTTCTGAAAATTCAGCGACACAAATGGATCATTAGGGTCGAAATTAGGCAAATCTTCAGGGTTAACGCTTACCACAATTCCGGAGTTTGCGTAAGGATTATTCCGTTTGCTGGGGCTCCAGCCGTTAGTAACTACTTCTTCCTGAGCTGTGGCGCAAGGGGCAATAATACCACCGGGGCACATACAGAAGGAATAAACGCCAAGACCCTCCACCTGCTCCACAAGGCTGTAGGATGCAGGGGGTAAATAAGGATTTTCATCATCCCCATGATACTGAATGGTGTCTATTAGTTTTTGCTGATGCTCTATTCTAACGCCCAGCGCAAAGGGTTTTGCTTCAATTTTAATGTTTTTCTCGTGCAGGAGGTAAAAAATATCCCTGGCAGAATGACCCGTTGCAAGAATTACTTCATCAAAAGAAAGCCACTGATTTTCATTAATTTGAATTGCTTCAATCTTGTTGTTTTTAAGCTTTAGGTCGGTGAGTTTAGAGTTGAAATGAACTTCCCCGCCGGCTTCGACTATTGCTTCCCGCATGGAAGTAATAATCTTTGGAAGTTTATTGGTCCCGATATGTGGATGTGCATCCACGAGAATTTCAGGATCTGCACCAAAATGAACAAACCACTCCAGCGCCTTTAGTACATTGCCGCGCTTTTTAGAACGTGTGTAGAGTTTTCCGTCAGAATAGGTTCCGGCGCCGCCTTCTCCAAAACAGTAATTCGATTCGGGATTTACGATTTGCTCTTTATTGATCTTCGCGAGATCGTGCCTGCGTGCGCGAACATCTTTTCCGCGTTCAAAAACAATTGGTTTTAGTCCGGCTTCAATGGCGCGCAGTGCAGCATATAAACCTGCCGGGCCGGCACCAATAATGGCAATTTCTTTAGAACCTGAAACCTGCTGCGGAATAAATGCCGGAATGGCTTTGCGCACCTCATCCTTCTTCCAGAATTCCACCTGAAGATTAATCTTGACCGGCTTTCTTCGGGCATCAATAGATCGTTTCCGAATCCGCCACTCCCGAATATCTTTCTTTTTAATTTTGGCTTTTTCCAATGCCAATGGGAGAATAACAGATTCGTCTTCCTGTTGGTTGGGTAAAACTGAAATTTGTACCAGGGTGCTCATAGAGGCCAAAGATACGTATAAACGGAAATCTTCAAACTTTATTCCTGGCAAAGAGAAGGAATATAAAGCACGATAATTGCCAAATTTCGGCTGGCTCTTTTTACATCATGCTAAGCAACTCTTCAACATACTGTCTCGAATTAGAAAGTCTTGGAATTTTATGCTGCCCGCCCAGTTTGTCATTCTTTTTCAGCCAGTCGTAAAACAGATTCTTACGCGCTTCATGAATAGTTGGCATATTCAAGGTCATATTATTAAAGCGTTTCGCTTCGTAATCGCTGTTTATTTCCTGAAGGGCTTTGTCCAGCTGAATTTTAAATGTTTCCAGATCCCGTGGAGGCGTGATAAATTCAATGATCCATTCATGGGACCCTTTTTCTTTGCCTTCCATAAAAATGGGTGCCACGGTGTAGTCCATAATTTCGCAATTTGTGACAAGGGAAACTTTTTTCAATGCTTCTTCGGCATTTTCAATGATCAACTCTTCTCCAAACACGTTAATATGATGTTTTGTCCTGCCGGAAACTTTTATTCTGTAAGGATTTACTGAAGTAAAGCGAACAGTATCACCTATTTTATAACGCCATAACCCGGCATTTGTAGTTATAACCACCGCGTAATTTTTACCAATTTCGACCTCACTTAACGGAATAATCTTCTCTTCTGAAGTGTTATAAGTATCCATCGGAATAAATTCATAGAAAATTCCGTAGTCCAGCATCAGCAATAATTCTTTGGAATCATTTTGATCCTGACACGCAAAAAATCCCTCGCTCGCATTATAAATTTCGTAGAACCGGAAGTCTTCTTTAGGCAGGATTTTCTGATATTGCGATGCATAAGGGTTAAAGCTCACCCCCCCGTGAAAATAGACCTCCAGGTGCGGCCAGACTTCAAATAAGTTGTTTTTTCCGGTAGTTTCCAGGACATTATTCAGTAAAACCAGCATCCACGAAGGCACTCCGGCAAGGCTGGTAACTCTCTCCTTAATAGTTTCATCTACAATAGCCTGCATTTTCACTTCCCAGTTGTTCATCAAAGAAACTTCATTGCTGGGAGTGCTGCTAAATTCTGCCCAAAAAGGCATATTATCTATTAAAATTGCCGACAAATCTCCATATGCCGTTCCGTTATCCCTGTAGATTTCCTTACTTCCTCCAAGTCTTAAATTTTTGCCGGCAAACATTTGCGACTGCGGATTATTATTCAAATACATGCACAACATATCCTTGCCCGCCGCATAATGGCAATTTTCAAGGGAATCGTCGCTTACGGGTATAAATTTACTTTTGGCGTTAGTGGTTCCGCTGGATTTTGCAAACCATTTAATAGGAGTGGGCCAGAAAATGTTATTTTCACCACGCCTGCTTCTTTCAATGTCAGGCTCGTAATCTTCATATTTTTGCACAGGAATGCGATCTGCAAAAGCCTGATAATTTTGCATGGAAGCAAAATCGTACTTCCTGCCAACTTCCGTATTCTTTGCTGTGGAAATGAGATTTTTTAAAAGTTCGTGTTGAACCTCGTGAGGATATTTTATAAATAACTCCATCTGGTGGATCCGCTTTTTCAGGAACCAGGAGGCAACAGAATTTACTAATGGAATTGGCATTATTTATTTTTAACTTTATGCGCCATATTTGTAGGGGCATAAAATGGTTGGTTGGCTAAAAATAAACTAAACTTTACAGCCTGCAAAAAAAATCATTTCATCAAAAAATAATACCAATTTTTATGAAGTATGAAGGTGTGCTCACCAAAATGAAAACGGAACTTACAGATACCGTACAATATTACCTGCTTTTTGAATCGGACTTTCTTAATTTAAACCAGGTTCTAAATAAGAAATTAAGTATAAATTTTCTGCGATTTCAATGTATTAATTGTTCAAAACAGAAAAAGGTATTTCGAAGCGGCTTTTGCTATGACTGCTGGAGCAGTATTCCCCAGGCAGGCGACTGGATTATGCGTCCGGAATTAAGTAAAGCGCATTTAGATGAAGAAGATCGTGACCTGGAGTATGAAAAGCAATCACAACTCCAGCCTCACGTTGTTTATCTCGCTAATTCCAGCAATGTGAAGGTAGGAGTGACGCGCAGGAGCCAGGTGCTTACCCGCTGGATCGATCAGGGAGCGCACGAGGCTATAGAAATTGTTGAAGTGCCCAACAGGTACCTTGCAGGAATTACTGAAGTAGCTTTAAAAAACCATGTTTCAGATAAAACCAACTGGCGCAAAATGCTCACTAACGATATTCTGGATCTGGATTTAGCTGAAGAAAGAGAAAAGCTGAAGGATTTTATTCCTGAAGAAGCCAAACAATATTTCCTGTCCAGTAACAAAGAAACTGAAATCCAATTCCCCGTACTGGAATTCCCGAAGAAAATTAAAACGCTCAGCCTTAAAAAAAGTCCGTTTTATGAAGGAATTCTGAAGGGAATAAAAGGACAATACCTGATCTTCGAAGATGGAACCGCTTTTAACGTGCGAGCGCATGAAGGTTATGTGGTAGAGTTGAATGTTTCGTAATTTTTTAGTGGAGAGGGGAGAGAGGAAAATTCTTTTTTTAAACTCTTCATTAGCTTTCCAGAGTGAAATAAAGGTCGATAATTGGCAAATTTAGGCTTAGAAATTATTTTAACGGAAGTAAAACCACACAGGTTCTCAGAACCTGTGTGGTTTGATTTATAACCGTACCTGTATTCTTTTAATTACCAAACATTATTTAAACTACAGGATGAAAATTACCTTTTTTTGAAGAAGACTTTTCAGTGGAAAGTGGATAATTAAAGTTTCAGTAATCCAAAACTCACAACTCCATTTTTCAATTTACACCTACAAGGTTTCAAAAACCTTGCAGGATCTCTTCACTTTTAATTTTTTTTGACCCTTCACTCTTTCACCCTTTACTACTCACCAGTCACTAATTCCCAGTAGTATCCTGTTTTTTATTCCTGTTGTTTAAAATTCCGCCAAGGATATTTCGTGCCGCTTCCTCTACCTTTTTCTCGTTGCTTTTTGGAGGAGTTTGTTGCGGAGTTCCTGTTGTATCTACTGCGGTTGTATCTTGTGGCGTTGGCGTATTAGGATTTCTGTTGCCTTTTAAAATGTCATTAATTGCATCCAGACCTTTTTGCTGCAGTTTCTCCTTTTGTTGCTGTGCGATTTTCTGCGTCAAATTGGTAACAGCCTGCTGCATGTTTAGGTTGATCTGCGGATTATTAAATGTTCCGCTTAGACCTACCGGAAGAGCTACCATCATATTCTGAAGATTCTCTCCGCTTAACTGCCCAAGTGCGCCTCCAACCTGACTTCCCAGGTATCTCGCCGGTACATTCAGGTTTAAATTATAATTCATGTTCATATCAAAGCCGTGTGAACCTGAAACTTCTACATTCACGCCTTCCACATCAAAATTAAAAGGTGAAATTTCCACATTTCCGTTATTGAAAGTAAGATTGGTTTTTAGATTATCCAGGTTAATATTTTCCAGGTTTATAAAATTTAGCTGCTCATCCAGTTTGCTTAATAACGGCATATTGTCAGGATTTACTTCCGCAGTTAAAATCTGTGCCAAAGCAGTACCGGCAAGGCTCTGTAGTTGCGGAGTAAGGTCATTATTTAAATCTCCCTGAAGATTAAGAGTGGTTTGTAGCTTTCCCTCCAAAGCATTGGCAATTGGAGCAAGCGCCTGCAACATTTCCATGCTGTTAAAAGATTGGGCGATATTCAGGGCATTCAGGTTCAGGTCCATCTGGAATGTAGATGTAGGATCTTTTGTAGAAACATTTCCTTCCAGCGCTATTGTTCCGTCGAAAATTGAACTGGTAACGTTTTGAAGTGTTGCAGTTTCATCCTTCAGAATAATTGTTCCTGTGGTATTTTTCAGCTCCAGATTGTCATATAAAACCCGGTTAGCGTTAAATGCAATTACCACATCAAGGAAAGAAGGAATTTTTACAGCTTCTTCGCCTGTTTGAACAGGAGTGTTTTCTTCTGAAGTCACTTCAGAATTTTCTGTAGCAGATTCTTCAGTTTCAGCAACCATAAAATCGTTTACAGCAAAAGTGTTTGAATTCACCTGAAAGTTTCCTTTTAAAGCCTGATCTGTAAAAAGATAACCCATCAAATTCTGAATATTTCCCGAAGCAGTAATATCGGTTTGTCCCGTAGTCATTTTTAATTCCGGCACTGTCACATTTCCCTGATTAAAGTTGAGGTTTGCGCTGGATATTTGCACTTCGTTGGGGATTTCAGGAGAGCTGTAGCTAAAATTCCTGATGCTGGCAGTACCCTTACTGTTTACATTTTGATATTGTTCCTTTTCAATGGAATTCATATCAAAACTGGTAGTAAGATCGGCGGTTAAAATTCCGTTGAGGTCTAAATCCATGTCCAGCGGATACGCCTGCTCGATATTTGCCAAATTTATGGTGCCGTCTACGTTCATGTTTACCAGCATATTTTCCATCAGATTGCGCACACTTCCGTTGGCGGCAAACCTGTCCTGATCGATCTGGAAGGTGACATTGTCAAATGTGATATAGGTGTCATCTACAAGTCCGGTTTCATTGATAATCTTTAGATCAATGTTAATATCCTGAACACTTTTTGGTAAATCTGGATATTTGAAGGATGCATTATTTGAACTTACTTTGATATCCATCTTTGGGATATAGGTTTCGTCAACAACCCCACGGATTATTCCGTTTACCACAAAATCTCCATTAGTTTCAACATTTTCTATGTTCTTTGCGTACTCTTCAGGAATAACAGCAAGAAAATTTTTAAAATCTGAAGATGGCGTTTTAAAACTGAGGTCAATTTCATTGTTGTCTTCATTTACCTGAACATAACCATCAAAAGTTAGCTGTAACTGGTTGATCATCGCCTCGTTTTCCAGGAAAGTGTACCTCATATTTTCAAGGTCTATCTGTATCACAGCATCCAGGGCCACTTTGTTTCGGTTTAAATAATTAGTGCCGTCAAAATCGAAAGTTACCAGGGCCGTGGTTTCAGTATCCAACTCACTTTCGTCCAAAGAGAAGTCTCCGGTTCCATTGTGATTAAGGTCTTCCAGGTGAAGGGCCATTTTAGAACCTTCATCTAAATATTTTAACCGGGAATTGTTTATTTCGTAATGCTTCAGGTCAAAACTAAAACCGCTCGAAGTAGTAGTGTCTGTAGCGGTAGTAGCCGTGCTATCTTCAATAGCAATATCATAATTGGCATTTCCAAGGGAGTCCACTTTTATGTTTACATAAGCATTATTCAGGCGGAATTCATCTATACTTTTTGGTTCTTCACTGCCTTTAAAAAGTTCTTTTACAGACATTTCCAGTAGCACTTCTTCGCTTAACGCCAGCGTATCTCCTTGAAAAGGAGCATTATTAAGTACGCTCACATCTTTTAGAACCACAGTGGCCTGCGGGAAACTTCTGAAAAAACTCAGATCAATTTCACTGAATTCAACCTGCGCATTTACATTTTTGTTAATTGTCTTTTTCACAAAATTTTCAATCTGTGTTTCAAAAACAAAGGGAGCGGCGATTAAAATAATAACCACCACTAAAATGAAAATTCCGAATATCTTAAGTGCTTTTTTCATAAACTATACTTTTAAATCCTGTCCGGGATCTTTTAATTCTTCGCCTTGCTTCAGGCCAAACTTTCTTCTAAGCGCATAGACACCCAGGTACAAAAACGGAGTGTCTATCGCGGCAACTATAAACTTGAAAAGGAATCCGCTAAGCAATAATCCGCCAAATAGGTCCCATTCAATTCTATTGAAACTACAGAGCAAAAATAAGACCGAAAACGTATCTACAAATTGTGACAGGAAAGTGGAGAAATTGTTCCGCAGCCATAAATGTTTTCCTTTAGTTAGTTTTTTCCAGAAATGGAACAATTGTATGTCGATGTATTGGGCGAGTAGATAGGCCAACATAGAAGCAAAAACCGCGATGGTGGTGGCGCCAAAGACAGTTTTAAAAAGTTTGTCGCCAACAGGAGACCATGCTGTGGCAGGAACAGCGTCTGCTAAAAAGACGATAAGCAGCGAGAAAAAGGAAGCGAAAATTCCGGCAGTAACAATCTGGTTGGCTTTGCGTTGTCCATAGATTTCACTAATAATGTCAGTTATAAGAAACGTGACAGGATAAGGTAAAATTCCTACAGAAATTTCAAAAGTGTAGATTCCGAAGAAATCCCAGTAAAAAAATTTCTGAAAAATAAGGTTCGAAACCACCAGGGAAGCGATAAACAAAGCCCCTAAAATAAGATAGATCTTTTGTGCTGAAAGCTGGTCCTTAATATAAAGTTGCGTCACATTATTTTTTTAAAGACTTGAGGCGAAATTAAGGAGATGTGATTTTGTTTTGCTTAATTTGCCGTGAAATTTTTCACCGGGTCTTATTAAATTTTTTCTCAATTGAATTCCCCTAAATTAGTATATATCGCGCTGGGAAGCAACGTTGGCGAGCGTTTTCTCTTTTTACAGGATGCTGTAGATCGTCTTTTTGAAGAAGTAGGGGAGGTCAAAGATGTTTCTAAAGTATATGAAACTCCGGCCTGGGGTTTTAGCGGAAATTCTTTTCTTAATGCCTGTGTTACTGTTGCAACACGTTTTTCTTCGGAAGAAGTGCTGCAAAAATTACTGCAGATAGAAACTGAAGCCGGCCGTAGCAGAACAGACTCTAAGAATTACCAGAATCGTACGCTGGATCTCGATATTTTGCTTTTTGAGGGTGAGGTTGTGGAAACTGAAAACTTGAAGATTCCGCATCCTGAAATGCAGAACCGTAAATTTGTACTTCAGCCTTTACAAGACATTGCGGGCAAAGAGGTGCATCCGCTTCTGAAGAAAACGATTGGTGAACTACTTGAGCAAACAAGCGACAAAACTGAAATTAACCAGATTTCTGAAGGATTAAAACTTCCGCAGAAGAATTACAGCTTTAAAAACTACAGGTATATCGCGGTAGAAGGAAATATTGGGGCAGGAAAAACCAGTTTTTCCACAATGATCTCCCAGGATTTTAATGCAAAATTGATTCTGGAACGTTTTAAAGACAATCCGTTTTTACCAAAATTTTACGAAGATAAGGAGCGTTATGCTTTTTCGCTGGAAATGTCGTTTTTGGCTGATCGCTACCAGCAACTTTCTGATGATATTTCGCAGTACGACCTTTTTAAAGATTTTGTAATTTCAGACTACGATGTATTTAAATCGCTGATATTTGCCAAAATCACGCTTCAGGAAGATGAGTATTCTCTTTACAACAAGCTGTTTCATCTCATGTACAAGGAACTGGTAAAGCCGGAATTATATATTTATCTATATCAGAATACCGACAGGTTGCTTGAAAACATTAAAAAACGTGGCCGCGATTACGAACAGAATATCCAGCCAGAATATTTACTGGAAATCAATAAATCTTACCTCTCGTTTATTAAATCGCAGACGGGAATGAAGGTGCAGATCATTGACATTTCCGATAAGGATTTTGTGAATAACCGGAAAGATTACCTGACCCTTTTAGATGAAATTGAATTCTCCTAAAGCCCCTAACCCCCAAAGGGGGAATAAAAGATTCTCTCCTGCAAGGTTTTTACAACCTTGTAGGTTTTAGATACACAAATCATTCTCTAATAGAAGAAATTTTTACAAATAAGTCCCAAAGAACAACCCCTGTACTCACTGCAATATTTAAAGAATGCTTGCTACCCAGCTGCGGAATTTCAATAATCCCGTCGCTTGCAGAAACAACCGACTGCTGTACACCTTTTACTTCATTTCCAAAGACTACGGCCATAGTTTCTTCCTGTTGTGGCTGGAAATCGTTTAGCATTATCGAGCCTTCAGCCTGTTCAATAGAAAAGATTTTAATATTGTCTTTTTGCAGTTGCTCCACCAACTCCAAAACATCTTCCGCATATTCCCACGCAACAGTTTCCGTAGCGCCTAAAGCGGTTTTTTGGATATCTTTATGAGGTGGCTGAGCGGTAATTCCACAGAGATAAATCTTCTGAATCAAAAAAGCATCTGCAGTTCTAAACACAGAACCAATGTTGTTAAGGCTTCTTATATTGTCCAGGATGACGATAATTGGCGTTTTGGAGGCCTCTTTAAATTCTTCAACAGATTTGCGATCCAGTTCGCTATTCTTAAGCTTTCGGTTTTCCATTTTGCGAAAATAAGAATTATTATTTTCAGCTTTTTAATTTGAAGGCACCTTCACCACCTGCAAAAAATCATTTTTCCTCCTTAACTTGCAAATAAAAATCAGCTTTTGCCGCCAAAGAAAAAATCATTAGAACCTAACAAAATTAATTTCAGGGAGAGTTTTGCTTCCTTAAAATTCGTTCCCAGGTTTTTTAAAGAAATCAGGAAAGTGAATCCGGCGCTTTTCTATGCAAACCTGCTATGTCGCGTGGTTAATGCCTTTTTGCCGGTACTTATTCTCTATGTTGGGAAACTTATTATAGATGAAGTTGTACTGCAGATCGCTGCGGAAGAAAAGGATCTCGACCAGCTGTGGATTTTGGTCGCAGTCGAATTCGGACTGGCGGTAATTTCAGATTTGATCAGTCGCGGAATAAGTTTGAGTGACGGACTTCTGGGAGATCAATATTCCATTAATACTTCGGTTAAAATCATCAAAAAAACTTCGGAATTAAATCTTGACCAGCTCGAAGATTCAGAATTTTACGACAAACTGGAGCGGGCGAGGCAGCAAACCACCGGCCGCGTTGGCTTGATGTCTAACATTCTTACACAAGGCGAAGATGTGGTTGTAATTCTGTCTTTGCTTGGCGGAGTGGTGGCCTTTGAGCCCTGGCTGATTATTTTGCTGGTCGTTTCCATTATTCCCACTATTATTAACGAAATTAAGTTTAGTGGCACCAGCTATTCCCTTGCCCGCAGCTGGACGCAGGAGCGGCGGGAGCTGGATTACCTGCGCTATGCCGGTGCCAGCGATGTTACCGCGAAAGAGGTGAAGTTGTTCGGACTTTCAGATTATCTCGCGAACCGGTTTAAAAACTTATCTGATACGTATTATACACAGAGTAAAAAACTGGCAAAAGAACGTGCCGGCTGGGGTTCTTTTTTTAATGTTATCGGCACTTCTGCCTATTATGGAGCTTATATTTTTATCATTTTTAGAACGGTGGCAGGTGTGTTTACGCTCGGCGACCTTACTTTCCTTTCCGGATCATTTAACCGGCTGCGTTCCAAACTACAGGGGTTTTTCACCCGCTTTACGGCAATTACCGAGAGCGCTTTATACCTTCAGGATTACTTTGAATTTCTTGATCTTACTTATGCGGAAAATTCTCCGGAAGGGAAACTGCCTTTGCCGAAGAAAATCAACAACGGATTCGAATTTAAAAATGTCGGCTTCAAATATCCTAAATCTGAAATGTGGGTGGTCCGAAATATTAATTTTCAACTGAAGGCTGGCGAAAAACTTGCTTTTGTCGGGGAAAACGGCGCCGGAAAAACAACGCTTATTAAGTTACTGTTGAGGTTTTATGAACCTACCGAAGGAGAAATCCTGCTGGATGGCATTCCGGTGAAACAATATATACAGAGCGAATATCAGCAGTATTTTGGAGTGATCTTTCAGGATTTTGTAAAGTTTGAATTAACCCTGCGGGAAAATATCGCCATGGGTGCTATTGAAGAAATCCATAACCAGGAAAGATTAGATGGCGCCGCAGAAAAAAGCCTGGCCCTAGAGGTGGTCTCAGAATTTCCTATGGGTTACAATCAGCAGCTTGGGAAACGATTTAAGAACGGAAAAGACCTTTCCGGAGGGCAGTGGCAAAAAATCGCTATCGCCAGGGCGTACATGAAAGACGCTGAGGTTTTAATCCTGGATGAACCAACGTCAGCTTTAGATGCCCGTGCAGAAACTGAAGCTTTTGATAGATTTATTAAATTAACCGAAGGAAAAACCGCCGTAATTATTTCCCACAGGTTTAGTACCGTAAGGATCGCCGATAGGATTATGGTTTTAAAAGATGGCGCCGTGCTGGAAATTGGAACGCACCAGGAACTGATGAAAAACGATAAACTATATGCGGAATTGTTTAATTTACAGGCAGCGGGATATCAATAAAGGCGGCCCTATCTCAAGTAAAGACAAAATTTAATGAATATTGACCTGATAAGGCTATTGGTAGACTTTGGAATGTTAGTGCTCATTTGGATGGTGCAGTTGGTAGTGTATCCGGGGATGTGCCACTACAAAACTGAAGATTTAAATAGCTGGCATAAGATCTACACAAAGCGCATTGCAGTAATTGTAGCACCTTTAATGATCGTCCAGGTGCTGGTTTCGGTGGTTCAATTTTTTAATCGGATAGATATTTATACCGCGGGCAGTATTATTTTCATCATAATTATTTGGCTACTCACTTTCCTGATTTTTGTGCCATTGCATAATGCTATTGGGCCTGATAAATCATGCGAAAGAATTACTAATAATCTTGTTTCCAAAAATTGGTGGCGAACCGGCCTCTGGTCTTTACTCTTTATCTGGACATTTTTTGAAAATCTTTAAGTCCGAAAAGAGTTCAAGGTTTTAAAGTTTAAAAGTGTAAAGGAAGTGGAGAGTGGAAAGTGAAGAGTTCAAAAAAAGAGGAAAGATTTGAGGGAGTTTGAATATCTTTTTTAATTCAAATTTGTGAGCCTCTGGCGCAACAAACAACAGACAACAAACAACAGACAACAGACAACAAACAACAGACAACAAACAACAGACAACAAACAACAGACAACAGACAACAAACAACAGACAACAAACAACAGACAACAAACAACAGACAACAAACAACCAAAAAATATGAAAAAAAATATTCTTTTATTAATTTTAATTTTAACAACAACCTCTGTTATGGCGCAAGATGTAATACTTCCTTTATGGCCGAATAATATTCCTAACAGTCAGAAGTCTGAAGAAAAGGAAAAATCTGAAAAAGAAGGCTTTAACTGGGTTACTAAGGTTCAGGAGCCAAATATTGCGGTGTATTTGCCTGCAAAGCAAACAGCCACCGGGCAGGCTGTGGTCATTGCTCCCGGCGGTGGATATGCCGGCCTGGCCTACGACTGGGAAGGTACAGATTTTGCGAAATGGCTAAATTCCAAAGGCATTGCCGGGATTGTTCTAAAATACAGGCTGCCCGGCTCAAAATCGGTTAAAGTTGGACACGAAGCTCCTTTGCAGGATGTGCAACGGGCAATGCGGCTGGTGCGTTCCCATGCTAATAATTGGAACATCGATCAAAATAAAGTCGGTATTATGGGGTTTTCGGCCGGCGGACATCTTGCTTCAACTTTGGGGACTCATTTTGACCACGAGGATTCTTTTGACAAAGATTCCGTAGACGCTTTAAGCGCACGCCCAGATTTTATGGCGCTTATTTATCCGGTAATTACGATGGATGAAAAGTTTACACATCAGGGTTCTAAAAACGCGCTGCTCGGAGAAAATCCTTCCGAAGATTTAGTTGAGAATTTTTCAAATGAATTACAGGTAAAACCCAATACGCCGCCAACTTTTTTGCTTCATGCCACAGATGATGAATCAGTGCCGGTGGAGAACAGCCTGAGATTTTATGAAGCATTAAAAGCGAAAAATATTCCGGTGGAAATGCATATTTATCCTGAAGGTGGCCACGGATTTTCTTTTGGTCTTGGCAAAGGCTATTTGTCATCCTGGACAGACAGGCTTGCCGATTGGCTGCAGGCTTTAAATGAAGAGAATTTGGAGAATAAATAATATGAAGCGCATAAAACACTACGCCCTTTATGGCGGGGAGGATTCAGGGAATCAAAAATGGTTTCAGAAGTTGTTAAGTGGAGACGCTGAAGCGATCCTGCCTAACTTAAACTCTACAAACGGCGTGGTTTTTTCTGAAGCTGTCCTGGATAAGTTCATAGAGGAAGACTACAAACACGGGAGGTCGAAAATTGCCATTTTTAAATGTCGGTCTTTGCGCACGTTTTCCAGCGGAGAAAAACGCAAGGCTTTGCTTAACTTTCTGCTGAAGCAAAACCCCGAATTTCTCATTTTGGATAGTCCGTTTGATAATCTAGATAAGGAATCGGTCGCAGAATTGAAGATCAGACTCCAAAAAGTATCTGAAACTATTCAAATCATCCAGATCTTTAAGCGGAAAGAGGATATTTTACCATTTATAGATGAAATTCTGCTTATGAAAGGCGGAAAAGTGCAAAAAACGATAACATTAGATGAATTCTTAGCTGAAAAACCTTCCGAAGAAAGATTTCCGAAGATAAAGAGCATTCCGGAAGCGCCTTCAGAATTTGAGAATATTCTTGAAGTCCTGGTGAAACTGGAGAAGGTTTCCGTTAATTATGAAGAGCGACCAATTTTGGCAAATATCAGCTGGGAGATTAAAAAAGGGCAGTTCTGGAAACTTACCGGCCCAAACGGGTCTGGAAAAACCACCATTTTGAGCATGATCTACGGAGACAATCCAAAGGCTTATGGTGAAAATGTGTATTTATTCGGAAATAAAAAGGGCAGCGGGGAAAGTGTTTGGGAAATCAAGAAGAAAATTGGCTATTTCTCCCCGGCATTAACCGAATTGTTCAATAGGAGAAATACAGTACTGGAAATGGTAGTTTCCGGATTAATGGACAGCATCGGACTTTACCAAAGACCGGGTTTTAAGCAATTGGCATTGGCGAAGGAGTGGATAAAAACGCTTCAACTGGAGCATCAGGAAAAAAAAGTGTTTTTAGATTTACCTTTGCTGCAACAACGTATGCTGCTTATTGCAAGGGCAATGATCAAGCATCCGCCGTTGCTTATTCTGGATGAACCAACTTCAGCATTGGACGATAAGAGTGCTCTTAAATTCACTAATCTTATCAATATTATTTCAGCTGAAACGGAAACCGCAGTGGTTTATGTATCGCACAGAAAGGAAAAGGGCTTAAAACCGGAATTTGAATTTAAGCTGATTCCTTCAGAAAATGGCTCTGTTGGAAAAGTTTCTGTTAGTTCTTAGTCTGTGGTTCGTCGTTCACAGAAATTCAATATTTTAAATTTTTCATTTAAAATAACTGGTCGGTAACTGTGAATAAAAATAAATAACTTCCAAAGCATTCTTTTCTAATCAATCCTGCGATTCTTTATTTTAGCTGAAATTAAAATTCCCGATTTTGGCAGCCAAAAAAGCACAGCAAGTTACCCCTTTAATGAAGCAGTATAATGCCATAAAGGCAAAATACCCTGATGCTTTGTTGTTGTTTCGCGTGGGGGATTTCTACGAGACTTTTGGCGAAGACGCGGTAAAAGCTGCACGCATTTTAAATATCGTGCTTACTAACCGTAACAACGGCGGGGAACGTACAGAACTTGCCGGTTTCCCGCACCATTCCCTGAATAATTACCTGCCAAAGTTGGTAAAAGCGGGGCAGCGGGTGGCGATTTGCGACCAGTTGGAAGATCCTAAATTGACCAAAAAAATAGTGAAGCGCGGAGTGACAGAATTGGTGACTCCCGGCGTGGCACTAAGCGATGAGGTGCTGAGCAGCAAATCAAATAATTTTCTCTGCGCGATCCACTTCGGAAAAAAAACTATCGGGATTTCTTTTCTGGATGTTTCAACGGGGGAATTTCTTACCGCCCAGGGAACTTCAGAATATATAGATAAATTGCTTCAGAATTTTGGGCCGAGTGAGGTGCTTATTCAGAAGAAATTTAGAAAAGATTTTGCGAAGGAATTTGGTGAAGATTATCATTGTTTCTATATGGAAGACTGGCTTTTTAAGCAGGATTTCGCTTTGGAAACACTCAATTCCCATTTTCAGACCAAATCTTTAAAAGGCTTTGGGGTGGAACATTTGGAAGAAGGCGTGATTTCTGCCGGAGCCATTTTGCATTATTTAGCCGAAACCCAGCATCATAAACTTCAGCATATAACCGCCATTAGCCGTATTGCTGAAGAAGAATATGTTTGGATGGACCGTTTTACTATCCGAAACCTGGAGTTATACCATTCTACCGCCATGAACGCGGTGACTTTGCTGGACGTGATCGATAAAACAATTTCTCCTATGGGAGGAAGACTCCTGAAGCGTTGGCTGGCCCTTCCGCTTAAAAATGCCGAAAAAATTAGGAAACGTCACGAAGTGGTGGAGTTTTTTATTCAGAATTCTACAGTTTTAGCTGAAGTTCAGCAGCATATCAAAGAGATTAGTGATCTGGAAAGGTTGATTTCCAAAGTGGCGACAGGAAAAGTTTCGCCACGGGAAGTAAACCAGTTAAAGCATTCCCTGGATGCCGTAATTCCGATTAAAAAACTGGCGACGAACTGTGATAATGAGGCGCTGAAAATTATTGGTGATAACCTGCAGAGCTGCGATCTACTTCGGTCCAAAATTAAAGAAAGTCTATCAGAAAACGCGCCGGTAAATATTCAGAAAGGAAATGTTATTGCTGAAGGTTTTTCCGAAGAATTGGATGAACTGCGAAATTTGGCATTTTCGGATAAAGATTATTTAAACAATATGCTGGAGCGCGAGACTAAAGCCACGGGCATTACTTCGCTTAAAATTGCCAGCAATAACGTGTTTGGCTATTATATTGAAGTCCGCAATTCGCATAAAGATAAAGTTCCGGAATCCTGGGTGCGTAAGCAAACGCTGGTAAATGCCGAAAGGTATATTACCGAAGAGCTAAAGGAATACGAAGCAAAAATTCTTGGAGCTGAAGAAAAAATCCTTCAGTTAGAGCAGGAACTTTTTGGGAAGCTAGTGTTGTGGATGAGCGAATATATTCAGCCGGTACAGCAAAATGCGCAACTGGTGGCGCATCTGGACTGTTTATGCTCTTTCGCGCAACAGGCAAAGGTAGAGCAGTATTGCAGGCCGGTGATTGAAGAGGAATTTGAGCTGGACATCCAGGAAGGCAGGCATCCTGTAATTGAAAAGCAGCTGCCAATCGGTGAAAATTATGTCACGAATAATGTGCAGCTGGATAGGGGAAATCAGCAGATTATTATGATTACCGGGCCTAATATGAGTGGTAAATCGGCTATTTTGCGACAGACGGCACTTATTGTTCTTATGGCACAAATGGGAAGTTTTGTACCCGCAAAAGCTGCTAATATCGGGCTTGTAGATAAGATTTTCACCAGGGTAGGAGCGAGCGATAATATTTCTATGGGCGAATCTACTTTTATGGTGGAGATGAATGAAACGGCGAATATCCTGAATAATATTTCCAAGCGAAGCCTGGTGCTTCTGGATGAAATTGGCCGCGGAACCAGTACCTATGACGGGATTTCCATTGCCTGGGCCATTAGCGAATATTTGCACGAACATCCAGCAAGGCCTAAGACCTTATTTGCGACGCATTATCATGAACTAAATGAAATGTGCGAAACCTTTACCAGGATCAAGAATTTCAATGTTTCGGTAAAGGAATTAAAAGACAACGTCCTTTTTCTTCGGAAACTGGTGCCTGGAGGCAGTGAGCACAGTTTTGGAATTCATGTAGCCAAAATGGCCGGAATGCCACAGCAGGTATTGCACCGGGCAAATAAAATCCTGAAGAAACTGGAGAAATCCCATTCTATGGAAGATTCCGGTGAAATCCTGAAGAAATCTGCAGAAGATGAAATGCAACTGAGTTTTTTCAATCTGGATGATCCTTTACTGGAAGAGCTAAAAGAAGAGCTTTTACATATAGATATTGACACACTCACGCCTGTTGAAGCTTTAATGAAACTGGCTGAGATAAAAAGGATGCTGAGTAGCAAGCAGAAAACCAAAGCCTGAACAGTTGACGGTGATCAAGAAATAATAACAACAATTTGTTGAGCAGAAGGTGGTTATCTTAGGGACGAAAATTGTCCAATTCGGGGCTTAACTTTTTTTGGTCATTTTTCTGAAAAAGTTCTTTGCTATTATTGGAATTGTATTAAATTTGCATCCGCAATAAACAGTTGTAGCCTTGTGAAAACAAGGAATGTTCTTAAATAAAACGCGAAAATAGCTCAGTTGGTAGAGCGCCACCTTGCCAAGGTGGAGGTCGCGGGTTCGAATCCCGTTTTTCGCTCTTCATCCACATTTCCACGCTCGGGTGGTGGAATTGGTAGACACGTTGGACTTAAAATCCAATGGACAATGCGTCCGTACGGGTTCAAGTCCCGTCCCGAGTACTTAAGGCCTTGTTAATCATTTGATTATCAAGGCTTTTTTGGTTTTAGACATCAGATTTGTACGCTAAATTGTACGCAAGCCATAAGTTAAATACCAGATTTACTATTACGTTTCTCTTGTGAGATTGACCTAAAGCTTCTTTTAATTTAAGTTATCCTATAAATACTGCCAAAGAACATTATATTACAATAAATAAAAACATATAGTGATAGACGAATTTAAATAATTCGTGATTTTACTTCATTCTATTCTTTGCGTTAGTGAGGTTGCGAATTGCTTTCAGAATTGTATTTTTAATCAGGATTCACAGGTGCGTGGCCTTTGTAATAATTGCGCCTTGTGTTGTGAATTGCTTTCAGAATTGTATTTTTAATCAGGATTCACAGGTGGACAGAGTTACGTTTAACTACGTAAAGAGTTGTGAATTGCTTTCAGAATTGTATTTTTAATCAGGATTCACAGGTTCTCAATATCTTTTAAGTCGAAAACCTGGTTGTGAATTGCTTTCAGAATTGTATTTTTAATCAGGATTCACAGGTTTATTTGTATGTTATATGCAAGCTATACCGTTGTGAATTGCTTTCAGAATTGTATTTTTAATCAGGATTCACAGGAGGAAATAAGGACTAACGAGGTTTTGGGACGTTGTGAATTGCTTTCAGAATTGTATTTTTAATCAGGATTCACAGGAGTATGGGATAACTAACGGATTTAAAAGCTGGTTGTGAATTGCTTTCAGAATTGTATTTTTAATCAGGATTCACAGGATTTAGTCCCGAAACCCGTTTAGTCCAAGTGTTGTGAATTGCTTTCAGAATTGTATTTTTAATCAGGATTCACAGGAAACTTGACTGGCACAAAGAGACTTTGATAGTTGTGAATTGCTTTCAGAATTGTATTTTTAATCAGGATTCACAGGTACATTTCCGTTGGCATCTTCTACCTGGAAGTTGTGAATTGCTTTCAGAATTGTATTTTTAATCAGGATTCACAGGATCAAAGCAATACATAAGCATTACACACAAGTTGTGAATTGCTTTCAGAATTGTATTTTTAATCAGGATTCACAGGTTTCTGCCTATGGAGTTTCCCTTACCGAGGGTTGTGAATTGCTTTCAGAATTGTATTTTTAATCAGGATTCACAGGAAGCCCGCCCGTAACGTCTGTCAAAACCTCGTTGTGAATTGCTTTCAGAATTGTATTTTTAATCAGGATTCACAGGAAGTAAATCTTTCCTATTAAGTGAGCAAGTGTTGTGAATTGCTTTCAGAATTGTATTTTTAATCAGGATTCACAGGCAATCAGTAAAAATGTAAAACGGATCTATCGTTGTGAATTGCTTTCAGAATTGTATTTTTAATCAGGATTCACAGGTAAAGTTTGGAACGGGTAAACGCCCGCGGCGTTGTGAATTGCTTTCAGAATTGTATTTTTAATCAGGATTCACAGGTATCCCAGAACATAGCAAAGAAAGGATAGTGTTGTGAATTGCTTTCAGAATTGTATTTTTAATCAGGATTCACAGGTAGAAATAGACATACCATCGCCTTCCCGGCGTTGTGAATTGCTTTCAGAATTGTATTTTTAATCAGGATTCACAGGTTAATGAACTTGATTTATAAGACAAGGTGTGTTGTGAATTGCTTTCAGAATTGTATTTTTAATCAGGATTCACAGGTTTATGCAGGATCCTCTGCAGTAAAAAGCGTTGTGAATTGCTTTCAGAATTGTATTTTTAATCAGGATTCACAGGTCATCGCCACATCTAACCTTGAGGTACTTGGTTGTGAATTGCTTTCAGAATTGTATTTTTAATCAGGATTCACAGGGCTTTACAATTGATCTCTCTATACGGATGCGTTGTGAATTGCTTTCAGAATTGTATTTTTAATCAGGATTCACAGGACAATTACAATATGCTCAAAGACGGTATTGTTGTGAATTGCTTTCAGAATTGTATTTTTAATCAGGATTCACAGGCTGCGGGCGGAAATGTTACTATGAAATATGGTTGTGAATTGCTTTCAGAATTGTATTTTTAATCAGGATTCACAGGGTTGTGTGTACGGGTATTGGTACAAACCAAGTTGTGAATTGCTTTCAGAATTGTATTTTTAATCAGGATTCACAGGAAAAGTACATTCCTGTCCCGGCGGCCAATGTTGTGAATTGCTTTCAGAATTGTATTTTTAATCAGGATTCACAGGTACCATGAAGAAAGACTAAGTGCGCAAGGTGTTGTGAATTGCTTTCAGAATTGTATTTTTAATCAGGATTCACAGGGTGTGATCGTTAGAGTTTTTTGTGTCGGTGGTTGTGAATTGCTTTCAGAATTGTATTTTTAATCAGGATTCACAGGCTTACTGATACTTCTAACATGCTGAAGATCGTTGTGAATTGCTTTCAGAATTGTATTTTTAATCAGGATTCACAGGGTAGCGAAGAAAAGGCCGAATAAGCGCTATGTTGTGAATTGCTTTCAGAATTGTATTTTTAATCAGGATTCACAGGAAAGAGCCGCCAGAGGTAGGGCAAAAGTTTGTTGTGAATTGCTTTCAGAATTGTATTTTTAATCAGGATTCACAGGGTAGAGAGTGTTATTTTAAGGCTTATCCAAGTTGTGAATTGCTTTCAGAATTGTATTTTTAATCAGGATTCACAGGTTCAGTATTATCATTTGGGCTGTACAACCTGTTGTGAATTGCTTTCAGAATTGTATTTTTAATCAGGATTCACAGGACGCTGGAAAGCAATTCAAGGTAGTTGGTGTTGTGAATTGCTTTCAGAATTGTATTTTTAATCAGGATTCACAGGCTGAGTATAAGACCAAATCAGAACCGCTTTGTTGTGAATTGCTTTCAGAATTGTATTTTTAATCAGGATTCACAGGAAGCTTCTGGCGATTCTATCAAACTTGGTCGTTGTGAATTGCTTTCAGAATTGTATTTTTAATCAGGATTCACAGGATACCCGCTATAAAGTGCTGGTATCCTGTTTTTTATGTGTTAATTTAGGATTTAAAATTCAAATGGTTTTGAAACATCAAGTTTGAACTCAAGCGGAATTTTAAATTCCTAGAAAAGTTCGAGTTGCTGGGTAAGAGTTTCCGGGGCGGTTTCTTTTCTTCCGTGAAAAAGTTCGATCATTCCGAACTGCTTATCAGTTATTTGCATGATGCAAACTTTTCCTTTTTTTGGAAGGTTTCCTTTGGTCCGTTTGGTATGTACATCGGCGTTTTCACGGCTCGCGCAGAACCTGGTATAAATTGAAAACTGAAACATCCCGAAACCATCATCAAGAAGGTCTTTTCTAAAACGGGCTGCCGCTTTTCGTTCTATCCTGGTTTCAGTTGGAAGATCAAAAAAAACTAATACCCACATGCTTCGATATTGATTTAGGCGTGAAAATTTTTCATCCATATTATTAATGTTGAATTCCCTACTTCATACATAATATTACTGGTAAACCGGATAAAGAACCTTTCGGCTTAGATTTGCAAAACACTCGTAAAGTGAATTAGTCGTCCTACTGAGGGCTACCATTAATGGGCTCCATTTTCCATCAATAAAAACATCTAAAGCAGGAATTCTTAGAAGTTGTGATTTCAGGTCTATAGTCAACTCATCTATATTCTCTTCCGCAACAACCATTTCATAAACTAAATCATCTACATAAATGCGATAAGGTTCCATAATATCATCGGCCAGGGCGAATGCATTATATTTGTTATGGTGGAAAATTCCCACTCCCGGTAATAAGCCGGAACTTATAAGGGCTCTTGCGGTTATTGCCCGTAGAATAGCATAGCCGTAGTTAAGCAGGTTGTTTGGTGGATCTCCATGTCTATATCTTGTAAAGCCTTCTATATTAAAAAGGTTTTGCCAATAATGGGCGGCTGCAACGGCTTCATGATTTTCGGTATCGCCACTTTTTACCTCTCCTGCCCAACGCACCAGTTTTTTATGGTTTTTATTTCTGCGGAAAAGGTGCTGCGCCTGATTACTAATTTTAGCACTAATGGTTTGCTGCCATAAATTCTTCTTTAAAGGTAAACTGGCACTGAGTTGAGTCGAAAAACGTTCGGTTTGTTCGGTATGCCCCACAAGGGGTTGCAGAATAGAGCAGGGCAGGTGCTGTTTATCGCAATTTACCACCGCCGCTTTATTTTGAATGAGTTTTGTAATTAACCCGTTGGTAATAGTTATTTGAGGGTTTTCCAAAACTAACATTCCAATATCCTCAATGGGAACTGTTTTATCTTCTTTTCCTTCTCCTGGAAAAGAAATCACTAACTGTTCATTTTTGGTGCTGAGGTAGGCAGGATTGGAGAAAAAGAGGCTGCGTTTTATCATTTAGTTTTTTTTTGAATATTACCCAAGCGGTCAACTTTTAGTTTATAGCATGTCTCTTTTATCCTTTGTGGACTGTCTTCCCAGATTGTCACTTCAAGTTTATTTTTGCTTGCAAACTCTCCTATTCCAGATTTGGTATCATATTTTTTAATCAGTGAAGCAATATGCTGCTGAACAAAGTAGCACTCGGTACCAGAACTACTCACCATCTTATAGATGTTCTCCTTTTTTAGATTCTCAGGAATGATGTCAGAATCTATGTCTTCTCTATCAGGAATATAAACCAGATCATTTGGCGAGAGAAAGAATAAAAATTTGCCTTTATTATGATTTATAGGTATTGGTTCTTTGTCTTTCATCGGGATGTGAGCCATTTGTTTTTGATGCTCTACAACCTCGTTTAAAGGAATGGTTTCAAAGTTTCGCTTTTTCTTCTTATCGTCCCAATACACCGCAAAGTAAAGATTTGTTCCTTTTGCAGCTTCTACATACTTATCTGTTTTATTACCTCGTTCTCCTACACTAAATTTACTACCTACTTCATATTGTCTTACCTTATAAATGGGTTGGTGATTTTTACCGTTGTTTAATTCTTTTATATTTTGATTTAAATCAGTCATTCCTTTGGGACTGAATGCTTCTGCGAAATCTTCCTTTCCATTGTGATCCAGATAGTTTTTGACATGGCTCCTTAGAATTTTTTGTATGCTCTTGTCAGTAATTTTATCGATATGTTTGTGGTTTTTTATATCTGAAACATTCGCCCGTGTGGCAGTAGCCACTTTTCCTTTGGGAGTGGTGATATCTATTAATCCGGAAACAGTTTCTTTGTGAAGTGGCTTTCTAACAGCAAAATTATGTCCTTTTTGTAATTGTAAAGCTTTTTTCCATTGCCCATTTTTCTTTTCCCAATGCCATGTTTTATTGTTGGTTCGATTTATTACCCGAATATTTTTCTTAAAGCTAATGACAATTTCTTCCAAAGCATTTTTAGCATCTATAGTAAAACCATCCCAGGGCTGTTTGTAAGATTTTGCCACAGTTCGTTTTTTACCACCCAATTCTATATCTTTAGTTTTGCGTAATTTTTTTACTAAACTGTGGTTCTTACGTTCGGTGTTAATTGAGGTGATATAATGAATATGATCTTTAGTGGTACAGGCAATTACTAAGGCGTCTAAGGCGTGGTGGCGGTGATCTATGCGTTTTTTGCTGAAACCTGTTTCAATATCTTTAGGAACTTGTGTTCTAAAAGCATTAATTTTATTATCCCAGTAGCCGTAGTCATTAGATTTTGTTATTTCGTTCATACGTTTAAAACGTGGAGCGATAATTTCATTCCATTTATCGTTTAGCCCCCAATCTTGCTTAAGTTGACTGGTTATAGCTCCATTTACCGGTACTAGATTTTTTACTGTAGCTTCCCTTTCATTGGATTCCCTTAAAATATTGCTTAATAGACCTTTTATGAATTTGCTTATATATCGGCTATCATTTAATTGCCGGTGGATGAAACCTTCTGGAATATCCTCGCTTAATAGATATTTTAACTTTGTCCGATTTTTGCTATAGTAGCTTTTGCAATGGGCTTCATATTCTTCCACCGTGAAAATTGTGCATTCCTTGCCGTTTAGCCCTAATTCCGGCACGACACATCCTCGGCTGTTATTTATAAATTCAAATGCCGTCTGGTTATCCTTATAAGGGTAGGGGTTAATAGCACTTTCGCAAATAACTTTATTATTAAAAGAGTCATCAAAGAAGCGTGATTGTGGAATAATGTGTTCAATTTGATAATCTGTAGTGAATAGTTTACTCATTGGAATTATATTTCCCGTATATGGTGAACGATACCCCTGTTCTAACCACAATTTATAACGCAAAATATCTTTCTTAGTTGGCGAGTTCTTTTTTCTTATAGCTTCAATTTCATCTTCACTTACCTGATCATATTTGGCATTAAAATAAACACCTTCCTCATATAATTTTAGAATTTCTTGTTGGTTGGGCGAATAAGGCTTTACTTCTTTAAGACCTTCATCTTGTAGTTCTTCTAGAACCGCTTTTATACGCAGGTTCGTGTTCTCACGTTCGCTATTTTGATTGCTTAGACGTTGCCTTTTTTCAGCTGAATTTCTCATTTCTCGCCCTAATTCCAGATGAATTTCAGAGAAAAAATTAGGTTTACTATTCCCGTAATACTTCCAAATATCCCTGACAATTCTTAAAGTTTCAGTAACTACTTGCTCTACAATCGGATTTTTAAGTTGATGTTGCTTAAAGGTTTCGTTTAAGTAGAATTCAATGTCTCTTGGTGATTGCCAATTGATTATTTCAGAAACTTCTGAATGCCGCTCGTAAACTGCATAACAGGCTTGATAAGTATTTAAGCCTTCAAAAGGATTTTTTTTATTTTCAAATTTGATAAAGCTTTTTAGTACTTGCTTTTTATAAGCATCATCGGCGACCGTTTCAATTTTATCTTTATTAAACTTAATAGCCCTTAATCGTTCCTGAATATCTTTTATCCGGTTTTTAATTTCAGGTTTTAAAGATTCCTCATTCCAATATTTTCCCATCCGCATTAGCGGTAGAAGTTTTTTAATAGCTTTTTCTGAATAAGCTCCGTATTCATTTGGATAAGGAGCTATTTTCTTGAAATTTTCGACAAATTCTGATTTTGAGATTTCCTTTTTGCTAGCAAAAGTGTCTAAAGCTTTTTCAAAATCTTTTTTGTCTTTTACGGAGTAAACAATATGCCATAATTCTTTTTCAGTCTTTTCATCAAGGAAATTTTCTTGTATATCTTTAAGTTTTTTTAATCTTGACAAAAACTCGGCTCGCGTTGTATTGCAGGGGTACTTTCTGTCTTCCACATAATTCCATCGATATGATAAGGCGTCTTTCTTTTGTTTAGGGATTAACTTTAAATCTGAGAAATATTTTAATAATTGGTTTTGGTCTATTTCTTTTTTATTGTTCAAAAAATCAAATAGCTTAACCATAGATTCAGTGTCGGGGAATAATTGGTTTGTAATATCTTCATCAATCTTGGCCTTTTCCTTATCTAAAGCAATTTTTTTATAAATTCTGAGGTTTTGAATAAACTGCCATAATCGAAATTCTTGATAAAATGGATTAGATTTTGGAATCCCTTTCAAAGGTTTTTCCTGAATTTCCCCATCTTTTTTGAAAAACCTTTTTTCATACGCACAATTGGAAATAGTGGACTTTTTTGTTTTCAGTGGACGTTGGTAGAATATTATATCATCTACAATTAAATATGTAAAATCCTTGTTTGTTATATTAGATTGATGTGCTTCATTTCTTGGGTATAATTCATTTAAGCACTTTTGGTATAGGTCTTTATTTCGTAATTCTGGGTGAAACTCTTTTTGCGCTTCCAATATTTTTGTCAGTTCCTTTTTATAGTACTTCCGCTCGATAGTTTTTACCAAACTCCCTCGAATTTTTTGATTAGGTTTTTCGAGTAAGTTTTTATAAATAAAGGATCCTACTGTTTTATCGGATTCATCGATATTCTGTTCGGTTTTCTTTTTTATTGCGATCCAATCTTGTTCAGAATCCACTTTTTTAAAAGTGCGTTTGGTACTTCCATCTTTATTTGTTTTTGTAGTAACAATAAATTCCCGCTCCTGGTTCTCCCAATCTTCAGTTTTGGTAATATCGCGATCGTATTCCCAATCATTTTCAAAAATCACTTTATACAGGGTTTTTCCTTTTATAGCTTCGCCGGTACTAATTAGTTCTTTCACTTTCAGCGAAACGTATTCCTGGTTTTTATCTGTTTCCTCTTCCTCTCCTCGTAGTTGATAGTATCCTCGTTTCTGATTAAAATTAAGAAGCACCCAAGCTAACTCTTCCTTCGATATTTTATCTTTCAATGCTTTTTGACGTAGATAATATAAAGTCCAGTCGTAAGGAATTTTTAGGTCAGGGTGTTTAGCTTCAAATTCCTTCGCCATTTCTTCAAAAGAATCCAGAAAAATAAAATGATGTTTCGGGCCACCGTTTAACCTGTAATTGAGCTTTACTTCTTTTTCAGGAAGAAATTGCCCTAATTTATTATGAAAATCAATAGCTTTTGAATAATGATTGGGAAGAAAACCTAAGATGTTCAAAATCCGATGTAAACGCTGGCGGCGTAAAAGATAGCGTTCATTTAGCCTACGCATTCCTCGATATCCAGTTCTTTCAGCAGTTTGAGAAATAGAGTTTCCACTGTCAAACTTACCTAAAATATCTTGGCTCATCGGAATTACCCGGGTGCCCATTCCTAGAATTCTACCTGCTTTATTCTCAAAATCTTGTTCTGTAAGTGCCCACCCAATGGAATTCGTACCCAAGTCCAGGCCTAATATTCGTTTCATATACTATGATTTTCGGTAACTTAATTAATGTAAGTGTTATCTTTATACGGAAATCCACATTGTACAATTCAAATATTTGTTTTATACTTGTTAGACAATTTTGAAGCAATTCACAATAAGGATTATTCCGTTGTGAAAACATTTAAAGCGGCCTTAACGGGTCGCTTTTATTTTTTGGAGTAGCAGGGTAGGCCAAAAGAGATTAACATAATTACTAAAAATAATTACAATTTCCTACAAAAAACATGGAGAAACCTGTAGTTAATTAAAGATTTTGAAGTCTCTGGAGATTTTTTCTACTACGTTTTCAGAAATATTGAGTTCCTTTTTGATCACTGGCCATTTAGAAATTTGCTCCTGAACTTTCTCTATTATTCCTTTCGGGTTTTTTACAGAAAATTCTTCTGCTAGGCTAAGCAAATCCTGCAACTGTATATTCTCATGTTTATTATTTATGGAAAGCGTACGACTGACTTTATGATAATTCAAATCTACGTTTAATGGGTAGGTGAGGTCATAAGCAGGAGCCAGATTCCACTTGTCAGAATTCTTATCATATTAAAAAGAATGATTTTTTAAGTGGTCATCAATATTAGCAAAGACTAAATTAAAAACCATTCGCTTAAAAAGTTAATTATGAGGTACACTTTAAAATTGAAAAAGGATAAGGTTTCTTATTCTAGGGAAATTGCTGAGCGCGAAATTCGTGATTTCAAAGTCAGAGTAATTGAAATTCAAAATTCATCCATTCCTTAAGATTTTTTAAAAGCAATGGGTAGTTATAGATGCTCTAGGCTTTTTAGCCGATTCAGAGGTACATGGTATGAGGCAATCAAACTTCCCAAATAAATTTACAGAATAGCTATTTAATTGGTGGGGATATATACTGGTGAGATCAAGAAAGGAATTTTTTCAGTATTTAATAATATCCTACCAGTGGAAAGTGACGCCCTATCTATGCATTGCTCAGCTAATGTTGGGAAGGATGAAGATGCTCAATTTTTTTGCACTGTAAACCCACAAAATCAATGGCAATACTTGCATCCGTTTAAATACTCTAGAGAATCTTTTATTGTCTCCCGAAGAAGCACATTTTTTATTTTAAAATCTGTAGCCAATTCTTAAATGTAAGTTGACAGCAACATCACTTTCATTTTCTAAGTATCCGGCACTCTTTGCAAAATAATACACATATCCAATTCCAATTCCAGTTTCGTAAGTAAAGTGGTTTCCTAAATTTCGTCTAATACCCCAAGTTGGAACAATTGAAATATCACTTACTAGGCTCAGGTTGTCATAGTTAGAAATTACGAACCAATCTGGATGGTAACTTGTTTTTAAAGAAATAGAATTTCCGCTATTTCCGTCAATTCGTCTGTCTTTTTTAACTCTTTTGTTCAAATTATAATACCATCTTGGTTCTAAAGTAATTACTGGTGCAAATGCATAGCCAGTTTTTTCATAAAAAGCTCCGCCCCAAAATCCTGAATCAAATCCGATTTCGCTTCGTAAAGCTATCTGATTAGATAGTTTCGTTTCATTATGTACCCAAATTCCTAAAAATCCAGTTTGGATCCCGTAAGTAGATTCTTCCACGCTTGCATTTTGTGATGATACGATAAAGGTCAACCCACAAAGGGTTAAGCTTAATAAAAATTTTTTCATTCAATTTGATTTTTCAGCAAATGATATACAATGTCTTTTTTTGGCACAAGCTAATATATTTCTATTCCGAAGCCAAAACCAGCACCGTCAAAAGTGTATACATTAACGGGTTCATGGGACTCTGGAAATGCTTTATATAGCCTTTGATGAGTATAAATTCCCTTTATAAATAAAGAGAAATGGTTGAATATTGGAATGTAATATCCAATTTCTATTCTTGAATAAAATCCATTTCTATCTAAATTTCCAAAATGTGTACCTATCCTTCCAGAGAAAGAAGCAAATCCGTTCTTAGGGTTTTTAGAAGGAAATGGAGTCAATTCCAGATAAACAGGAAAATAATCAATCTTTTCATTTTTCAAATGAAGGGTTTCTGTGCCAATTCCGGCTCCTACCCCAAAATAAATAAAATTAACGGAGGCGGATATTTCCCGGCCGTAAATCATGGAATTATTTCCAATTTCATAATCCGGAAGTATACCACTATAGTAATCCTGTACAGGAACAAATATTGCTGAAAATTGTGGCCTTAAATTAAGTTCTATTCCGTCAGTTGATGCATCTTTTTGAGCATTGATTTGGTAAGTAATAAAAAGTATTATTAAAAAGTGTTTTTTAAACTTCATTCTCATTGAGAGTTTCAAAAATTTCGCTTTGAATTAGAACCTTAATGATGGGGATGCTTTTTCATGCATAGCAAAAATAAAGAATCACATACAAAATGGGCTTTGAAAAATTTAATTTTACGGGATATTTGGCTATCTCATTTATAAATTGAAAGTCAAAATTAATATTCTCATATAATGCAGTTGCGCTCTTATATGGAGTTTAGTATTATTCCAGAGTTGGGGATCAAGAGTCTTCAGCAGTCTAAAACATTTAGCAGGATATCTAAGACTGGCTCCCCGGAGGGATCACAATCCTCTTCCGGAACCCGCTAATATGATGGGGGTAAAGAGAAAAAAACTGAAGCCGAAGTGATTAGTAATACCATAATTTTTTTCAGGTCCTTAGGGCTGGCAGCAAATTCGCAGCTCCTCAAAAGCCGGTCGCCATCCACTTCATTTTTTATCCAGTGGATATATTTACTGAATCATTCACTAAACCTCTATGTTTTATAAAAAGTAATATTTTTTGAGCTTATGATTATTAAAACGATAAATTAGCTCTTGCCACCTTTGCCTTTAGTTATGACTTCTAACTTTTATTCAGCAATTCATAAAAATCTTTCTAATAATCCTAATAAGGAATTTTTAAAGTGGTCAAACCAGGGGCAGTCTAATTCCACTTTTTCGGGGCAGGTGATCCTTAATAAAGTGGCTTCGGTAGGTAACTCTTTACAACAAAAAAATCTCAAAGAAGAGGAAAAGGTAGTAATAGGCATTCCTTTTTCACCTGATTTTATTTTTGCCGTTTTAGGTGTAATGGCTTATGGAGCTATTCCTGTTCTTCCTCCCGTAGCCGGTACGCGGGTAAGTTTATTGAGGCTACTCCACCGGGAAAAAATAAAAGGTGTATATAGTAATATTCCAACTGGAATCCGGTTATTGCTGGTTATCTTTGGTATAAAAATAATTTGCCCTGTCTCCGGCAATAAAGATCTTCCAAATTTTCAGCCGCGGGAAGTTGCACAAGATCAGGCTGCTTTAATTTCTTTTAGTTCAGGTTCTACCGGAAAACCCAAGGCAGTTTACAGGACACACAAAATTCTCCAGTCCCAGCATTTAGCTTTAAAGGAAAGTTTTCCTCCGGTGCCCAATCAAAATGATTTTCCCCTATTTCCTAATATCCTCTTACACAATTTAGCTCTTGGGATTACTACGATCATTCCCGATATTCCGAAATTAGATGTTAGACAACTGGAACCGGAAAGGCTGCTGAAACAGATCTTGAATGAAAAAGTGGACAGTTTAACCGGGAACGTTTTCTATTTTAAAAAGCTGTTGAATTACCTGCAACAAAACGACGTGCTTTTACCCGATGTTAAGGAATTGGGAATAGGAGGTTCTCCTGTACCCGAATATCTTCCGCATCTACTAAAGCAATATTTTATAAACGCTACTATTTATCTTATCTATGGGTCAACACAGGCGGAACCTATTGCAATAAGAGAGGTTAAGGAACGTAAAGAACCTGCTTTAGGCTATTTTGTCGGAACTATTCATCCGGATATTTCATTAAGGCTAACTTCTTCAGAAAAAATAAAAGCGAGAAGTAAAATTTATTCTGCAGGACATATTGAAGTAAAGGGTAAGCATGTTGTCCTTCAAAAGGATGAAGAATGGTTGAAGACGGGGGATTATGGTTATTTAAACGAAAATGGAGAACTATTTTTGACAGGTCGGCAGGGAAATAATACTTTAATCCAGGGCTACAGCCACTATCAAATTGAAAATCTTTTGACTACTTTAACCGATGCAAAACAGGTTGCTGCTATTGCAAACAAGGATTCTTTTGATATTTATTACGAAGGAGATGTAGATCCGGAAAAGATCAGGAAAATCCT
The DNA here is from genome assembly GCF_031846645.1 of Autumnicola psychrophila. NCBI lineage: Bacteria > Pseudomonadati > Bacteroidota > Flavobacteriia > Flavobacteriales > Flavobacteriaceae > Autumnicola > Autumnicola psychrophila. Next base: position 178,270 of record NZ_JAVRHN010000001.1, on the reverse strand, counting down.
GGAAGTTTTTCCGCAATCTGTATTTAATTTAATTAAGCCTATCGAAAAAATGCCAATGGACAACCGGCATCACTCTAAAATTCTCTACCAGAAACTATGCACTCAGAATTTGAAAATGTAGATCTTGACCTCATACGTTATTCTCTTGTATGGGAGGATGCTAATACATTGTACAACGGACTTGAAATCGATGAAAAAGATCGCCTGCTCATGATCACCTCTGCGGGATGTAATGTGCTTAATGCCCTGCTCAAAAAACCCGCTGCCATTACGGCTATTGATCTCAACCCTGAGCAAAACAGGTTGTTGTTATTCAAAATACACGTTATAGAGAATTACGATCACGAAATTTTTTCTGCTCTTTTAGGTTTTTTCGGAAGGAGTGCAGTAAAAGAAGCCTGGGAGAAGGTGGTAAATTCCCTAGAGCCGGTACTGCAAGAACATGGAGTAGATTTTTTCCTGAAAAATCCTGATGGTATTCTCTCTTCCGGAAAATTGGAAACCTATATCCACGGATTTTATCTTGGTTTATCTGAAAAATTTCAGCAAAAATTAAGGCAGCTTATATCATTCGGAACTATACAGGAACAGCAGGATTTTTTTCAGAAAGAACTTAATAGCACCGAGTTTGAAAAAATATTTATTGATTATTTTGATCAACAGAATTTGAGTAAGGGCCGGGATCCCAAATTATTTAAACACGTAAAAGAATCTGGTGGGGAAATCTTTTACTCCCGCCTTAAAAAATTTATAGGGAAGCAACTTTTAAAGGATAACTTCTATTTCCGGTTCTTTATGTTTGGTCCGCAGAATATGCCGGAAGAAATTTTACCGCCCTGCTATCGCAAAGAAAATTTCCAGATATTAAAGGAGCAACTACATAAACTGGAAATTGTTGCCGGAGAGGCCATAGAATACCTTTTGTCGCAGGAGGGAGATGACATCAATAAAGCCGGACTTTCAAATATCTTTGAATACGTTGCCGAAGAACAATTTGCTGAAGTTTGCCAAAACCTTTTAAACTTTAGGGAGAATCCTTTAAGGTTCATCTTTTGGAATTTGTTGCAATCCCAGGGGGACAAACACTGCAAAGAACACCGTTTAGAAAAACTATCAGAAGATCTTACAGCAAACGAAGGTTGTTTTTATTTCCAGAACGTAAGGGTAATGGATACGGTTTTAACGAATAACCGAAAATAAATATGAGAACCTCAGACTATTTTAAGCCGGATTTTCTTGAGAAGCTTATGCGGGAACAGGCGCCGGAGAGTGAGATAAAAGTCCAAAGCGTAAATCAATTTCCAGTAGATAATTCGGCCAGCATACTCTCCACATTAAATGCAGGAACTACAGGACAGGAAATTGGTCATTTCGGTCTGGAGGTGAATTTTTTAAAAGATGGAAAAACCTGCTCCCGGAGGATGGTAATGAAGGTGAAACCTCATGGAGACGTAACCTCCGGCATGCTCCGGGGACTCGCCGAAATGAATGGAGAGCCTTTAACTTCTATTTACGCTCCCTTTACCAAACTCACAGGATTTCAAAATACCCATATGCGGGAACTAAAAGTTTATAAAAAACTCCCGGCCTCGCTGCAGCCGGAGATTTTTGGGTTAATGGAAGATCGGCCCAACAATATTTTCCTGGTACTTATGGAAGCCCTGGAAGAGGTAGACTTGCTCAATTCCGTTATGAAGCCGGGAAAATGGACAGAAGAATATATTGAAGAAGCGCTTTTAAAAATTGCGCAGTGGCACGTGGCTCATATAGATAATAACAACACTTTAAACAAACACTACTGGAGCCGGGATGTCCCTTCAAAGAAATACATGATGAAGTTGCAGCCTCTTTGGTTGGCACTGCTCAAAAGCGCTGCAAGGAATCTGCCGGAAGTTTATACGAAGGAGAATACAGGGTTACTTGAAGATGCCATTGAAAAGATCCCAACATATTGGGATGTGCTGGAGCAGCAGCCAAAAACTTTGATCCATAACGATTTTAATCCACGGAACATTTGCTTTAAAAATACCGGTGGTTCACCTCAGTTATGTCTTTACGATTGGGAGTTGGCCACTTTTCACGTGCCCCACTATGATGTTGTTGAATTTTTATCCTTTGTTTTAATTCCGGAAAACTATGATCAAAGGTTGAAGTATATGGAGTATTATCGTGAGGAACTGAACCGACTTACCGGAAGATATGAAGACGGGGAAGACTTCCAGAGGATATTCGCCTACGCCGCCCTGGATTTTGGATTACACCGGCTTGGAATGTATATGATGGCACATAGTATAAGCCCATATCCATTTTTACCGCGGGTGATCCACAGTTATTTTGATACATTAAAACAGCTGAAATACCTACTGCCCTAAGTGTTTTTCAAATAAACCATAAAACGCTTTTTCACACGCTATTCCATCAGTAAAATGCCTGGAATAATTATCTGTTTTCATAAGGCAGAAAATGGTATCCTCGTATAGCTCCCGGAAAGAAAGCATTACATAGGCACCGGAGTAGTTCATTAAATTCATCTTGCGGTAATCAGGGTGAACCCCCGATGATTTAGCAAGCATGGTAGGATTTTTTAGTTTAGGAAAATCCCTTTTGAATGAAGGGGTGCCGGTGATCTCTTCCTGTATGCTCTTATAATTTGGGTGGCAAAAAGTAAGTGCAACAAGTTTTCCGGTTGTGCTGTCCTTAAATAAACTTGCGGTGTAGGGACAGAGTTTTTCTGAAAACTGAAGGTTGTAAAGTAATTTAAATTCTGCCGGATCAATAGTTTTGTACCCGGGATTTGCATTGAATATTGACTCTACAAGTTCATAGATCTCTTCTTCATAATTTTTCCAATTCTCCGGGTTCAAGGGGATGATAGTAAAAGGTAATTCTTCAATTCCCTGTACAAACTTTTTTTTATCCCTATAAATATTTCTGATTTCTGAAGCAGGGATCCGGCGGCTTTCATAGGTAAGGGTTTTCCTGAAATCAAGATCTCCAAGGATTTGGGGATAATAGATGGGGTTCACAGGTTCCCGGTCAAAAATTTTCCAGGAAGGAGTTTCTCCCAGGCGCAGCCTGTAGCGGTGAAAGGTATTGAAGTGTAAGGGGCCGGTAAGTGAGGTTTTCTCGTAGGCTATTGCATCGGCTTGGAGTAGCCAAAAGGCCTCTTTGTTTAATTCTGTTGCTGCTTCTACAGTTTCCCAGTATCCAAATAGGGCAGTGGCTCCTACTTTTGGGAAAATCCCCACCAGCCGAAGGTTTTGATGATCTGTATATAGAACCATATCGTGATCCTTACTTTTCAGTTCAAAAAGATCTTCCACCTCCTCCCGGGTTTCTTCCGGAGTAAATCCCAGACCAGAATAGATTTTCGAAGGGATCGAAAAAAAACTTTTGGGGAGGGATTTTTTACTTTGATATATTATTTTCTCGATTTTTGGCATTTTATCCTTTAAATATGTTCTGGGAAATCTGATAGAGTCTCCCTTTACAAAGCTTCTTTGTCTACATTTTCCTTTAGGATCTCCCCGGTACCGCCATCCATTGTGACCTTCTCACCAGATATTAATCTGTTACAAAGATTGGGAATGTTAATGATTGTTGGAATTCCCAATTCCCTGAGTAAAATTACAGAATGGGATAAGGCAGATCCTTTTTCAATGAGAACTCCTTTACTGGTAGGCAACAATGCTGCCCATCCGGGATCTGTACGAAGGGCGCAGATGATCTTGTTGTTCACATCAAGGTTATCTCCGGGATCTTTTATCACCACAACCTCCCCACTTATTTGCCCGGGATAGCACCCCTGGCCTTGTAAAACAAATGGATCTTCCACTCGTTTCTCTTCTTCCACAGGAGGTGAGGGAATAGTTACGCGGGAAGGAACTTCCTGTTTTCGATAACTTTCATATTCTGCTTGTCTGTCAGTAATATTCCTTTTTAATTCACCGTTGAATTTAGTATGCAGCAATTCTTCTTCTGCAAGGTAAAACACGTCTTCCACCTTTTCCAGAAAACTATTTTCCACCAGGTAACTTCCATAAGCGCGGTAGATGGAGCGGTACATGCCGAAAAGCCGCGTTCTTTCCAGGCGTATGCGTTCACGGTACCTTATCGCCATTTGTAATTTTTTCAGTTTTTTTCTCAATTTCCTTTTAAAGAAAAAGGATTTCCCGGTTAGAGCCTTATCCAGCTCCGCTTTGGCCTCTTCAGAAATTTGTTGCAAATTGATCTTTGCCGGATTTTCTCGACCTAAAAAATTACGCAGGTACTTGTAAAATATCTGCGGATCTACTCTCATAGTAGTGGTCTCCAGCTTTAATTCTCCTACAGTACGGTCACCATAGTGATGAATAAAATTTTTCACCTTAAGGAAAAATTTAAAATGATCCTTTTCTATGCTTTGATGCAAATCCGGGTGAAGAGCCAGAATTACTTTTTTGATGGTTTCTACTTTTGCCGCCTGCTCTGCCAGTTCTATCATGGCAATAGTAGGTTGGGTGCTTTCAATTTCCTGGTCTCCCGAAAGGTACCTACCAAGGAATTCTTCCGGTTCATTTATACCTGCTTTCTTCAAATTTCGGATCACCGATCCATTGAGCATCATCACATTAAAATCATTAATGATAGGAATTGACCAGGAATTAAGAAGATTTTCATCCAGGGCTTTTTTCTTCTGAAGAAATTCTGAGGGTTCTAAAACAGGTGACAGTTCCTTATAAAATCCGGAATAATGTTTTTGGAATTTCTGCTGAAATTCCGGTACCAGAATATGCAGTTTGCTGAACTTTCGCCAAAGCCGGTAATAATTCTTTACGAGCCCCGGCAGAAGCCTTATCTTTTCCCTGAGAGGTTTCTCCACATCCCCAATAAAATCAACCGGTTCCTGGAGACCCATCATCAATTCCATATCGGCCTTATTCTGTTTAAAAGAGGGGAGGAGTTGAAGTCCGCGGTACCAGTTATTTATGTTGTAGTAAATCCTTCCCTTCACCAGCCCCAACAAATTGGACAGCACCTTATCGTGTTTCGCAATCTCTTGGGAGGATAACCCCAGCACTTGCATTGTTTGCCTGTAGACAGTTTCGTAGGCACGCGAGGCGAAGCTAAAAGTTAGAGGAGTGGTCACCCCACAATAACTCTCCTGTATATTAGAATTATCATAAACCACTACTTCCGGAATTTCCTGCGTTATTGGGCGTGCCTGCAGAATAAACAATTCTTTCTCTTTAACTGCAAATTCTATATCTAAGGGATATCCCGAGATATTTTCAGCAGCCTGTGCAGCCTGAAAAAGCTCTTCCAATACGGCCACATCCATACAAGGAATTTCCTGTTTTTCCTTTGTGATCTTGACAGGTTTAAGCCCCAGGTTTCCTGATCTTTGTAAGGCTGAGGTTTTGGTCGAAATAATTTGCCGGTGAAGTTTGGTCGATTTTTTTAAAAAATAAAATTCATCACCTTCTGCAGTGCCGTTCATCAATCCTTCAGCAAAGCCGGGCACCGCATGTATAGCCATTTCCTGCGGAAAATTGGGGAAGGTGGTAAATAAGACCCCGCTGGAATCCGGGTCTATTTGCTGCTGGACAATTACTGCCGGATGTGCCACAGGATTCAGGTGATGCTGCTTTCTATAAGCCATTGCCCGTGGCGACCACGCGCTTGCTGCACAGTTTGCTATAGCTGTTTCAAGAGCTTCATATGAGCCAATATTGAGAAAAGAATCCATCACCCCGGGAAAAGCATTTTTTGACCCATCCTCATCCAAGACGGATGATCGCACCACAACAGGTTTTTGAGGGAAATCCCACTGCTGCAGGATATTCTTCAGCTGTTCCCAATCTTCGGCAGGTAATTTATACTGTGATAATTTTCCTGAAATTCCTTCCGGCCCTTTTCCTTCAGCATTACTTTCAGCAATACTATTTTCAAAGTTCTCATAGGGGATCACCAGGAAATCCGGCACCTGCAATCCCAGTTCCCGAAGTTTATAAAGCCCTTCTGCCTTACCTCCAATCCCGGCTTTGTATTTTGTGGAATAACAGATCATATGTTTTGGGAATGAACTTCTATTATAATACTCACATAGCTGGCCAGCATAAACAAGGAAACCACTTTTTCCGCAGTGCGCAAACTTTTTTCAACAGGCTTAAAAATATTCTTTAGGTATAAAAACAGGGCGAACAGAAAAATGAAACTTATGAGGAAGTAGGTCCAGGTACGGGAATTTATTTTGTGGAGAAGATAGGACTGGATTAGAACCCCACAGAGTAATACTACTAAAACCAGAATAATGGAACCATTATATCCGACCGAATTAGAATAGGAATCTATGCTCGATTTTTCTGCTTCTGGCGCATAAATTTTTCTGGCGATTTCAAAAGAAAATCCTGAAAACAAACTTAGTCCTGCAAGGATATAGAAAGGGAACAGCAAGTCCAGCTGTGGATGAAAACCGGAATAAACCCAAAGAATGATCAAAGGCATCACCAGCATGTGAGTTATGGCATACAGCAGGAGGTGCCTGTTTAGAAAATCTCCCACAAAAAATTCATAGCGCATCAGCAGGCTGTAACCTACCGCAATACTCCAGCAGATCAAGACAGGAAAACCTGAAACCAGTGACCAGATTATTTCAATTATAGTTCCCACAAACGAAATCAAAATAAGATGCTTTTTCTTTACCCGACCAGATTGTAATACCCGTTGCGGATGATTTTTCATATCTATATCAAAATCCTTGATTTCATCAAATACCCGAAGCCTGAAAAAAAATGAAATAACAGCCACAACTCCTAACAGCATCCACCATATTTCCCGGGTAGTCCCTGTAGAAACGAAATAGACGGCAACGGCATTGACCGTAAAAAAAAGGATGGCAAAAAGTGCCATATTTATTACCGGAAAGCGCTCCTGGAAGTAGGCGAAAATATCTTTTGGAATCATAAATAATCTTGGTAGCGAGGTAAATTTAACTAATTTTAAGACAAATACTACAAAATGAATTTTATAAGGAGTGTCATCTATCCTTTTAGGTACCTCATCTTATTGCTGCTCCTTATTTCCTGCTACTTTTTATGGCCGGGAGTGGAAAAAGCCATTAAAGTAGATAACAGCCTAAATATTTGGTTTCTTGAAGATGACCCTGCTCTTCTGGAGTATAATAAATATACCGAGCGGTTTGGGAATGATGAGAGCATTGTACTTCTTATTAAAGATCCCGCCGGAGTTATAACATCAAAATATTTCCACTCCTTTATAGATATCACTAATTCCCTTGAAGCAATTCCTGAAGTGGAAGGCGTACTGGGGCCGGGGAATATACAGATCCCGACCAATAACTTACTTGGTCCTGGAGGAAGAAATCTTATTAGAAAAGATTCTGAAGTGAAAGATGTTTTACAGGATCTGGAGGAGCACACCTACATTAGAGATGAATTTCTCACCGATGATAGAAAAGCAGCCAGATTTGTGATTGTTTTCAAACCTCTGCCAGATTTTGATCTTCATCGCGACAGGCTTATTCAGGAAGTTCGGAACACCGTGGCGGCAGAATTTCCGGGAGGAAATACCTTTTTAGGAGGTGTAGGAGTTATTTTTTCTGGCCTGAACAGTTTATCTCAGGAGGACTTTACTTTTTTCCTGGGACTTGGCTATCTACTTATGTTTTTACTGATCCTGGTACTTTTCAGAAGTTTTTATGTCCTGGCCTATACTTTTCTTGCGATTGCCTTTTCCACTTATATCTGCATAGGTATTTATGGGATGTTGGGGCATCAACTCAATTTAATGACCACTTTAATTCCTACGGTGCTTATCCTGCTGGGGATCCTGGATATTGTTCATATTATGAATGAGCACCGGTCGTCTGAAAATAATGGCGAGACGCCAGATGTAATAGCAAGTTTAAAGAAGGTTTTTCGACCCTGTTTATATACAAGCCTTACCACTATGGCAGGATTTCTTTCTCTGCTAAGTAGCCCAATGGCAATCCTGAAAAATTTTGGGATCTATACCGCCCTGGGGATCTTTTTATGCCTTGCATTCAGTTTTTTCCTAGGGCTCATTTTCCTGCCGCTCATAAGTCGGAAAGTAAATCCTGTTTTTCCCAAAGGCTGGCTAACTTCCCTTCACGACCATGTACTGGGAAAAAAATTTAGCTATTCCACATTAGCAGGGATAATTATCCTTGCCTCTGCCATAGGTATCTTCAAACTGAATAATGACACGTATACGTTAGGCTATTTTCCCCAGGACCATCAGGTTTTAAAGGATCACGTTGAGATAGAAAATACCTGGGGTCCCTATATGCCTTTTGAGCTTATGATTACTCCTTTAAATGGATACACACTCTACTCCCCGGAAGTAGTGCAGGCGGGGCTTAATTTTTCAGATTCTATTCTGAAGATTCCGGGAATAGGTTCTTCTTTCGGCTTTCCTCAACTTTATTATGCAGGGCTGAAAAACAGGTATAAAGAGAATGCAGTACAAATGTTACAGCGAAAATCTGGTTTATCGCAGGTTGATAAATTTCTACAAGCAGGTTATCCCCAGTTGAGCGGATATTATATTGATCGCAGTACAGGCACCGGGAAGATCACAGTTTTCGGGGAGATGAGTTCTGCAGTGGAACTTACTGCTAAAAAAGATGCATTGCTCAAAACCGGACAGACTGCTTTTGGAGCAGTTGCAGGAATAACTCCAGCAGGATATTTACCTATGTATTCTCAAATTGTGCATTACGCAGCACAATCTCAGGTGTATAGTCTTCTCCTGGCTTTTCTTCTGGTGTTTTTGCTTGTTTGGTTATTTCTTAAAAGTTTTAAATTAGCTTTACTTTCCATTTTTCCAAACCTGTTTCCCGTCTCATTAATTTTGGGAGTTATGGGATGGTTCCAAATAGATCTCGACATAGCAACTGCGAGCATTAGCGCCATCGTATTGAGTTTTTGTATAGATGACACCCTGCATTTCATGTATCACTATAAAAAGCATCGGGATAGGGGCGAGAGTCCGTTAAATTCACGACTCCTCACCTTAAGCAGGGTAGGAACTGCTATAATCCTCACCAGCCTCATTCTCCTGGCCGGATTTTTACTAATGCTTTTCGCCTCCTTGAAAACGGTTTACTTATTTGGACTGTTAACATCAATTGCTATTGTTGGTGCATTGTTCAGCCATTTAATACTTTTACCCCTTCTGTTGGTGCGTTTTGATTTTAAGGACCACAAAAGAAGGAAAACCCTCCCTGATATGTAATCATAATCTGCCATCCTTTTAAAATAATTGTTAATCACTTTTGCCCCATATCTACCTTAACTTGCGCCGGATCCTATGCTGTTTTTATAGCGTATGGGAAGTTAAGCGTCAAGTAAAAACAGCATAGGGCGCATCCTACTTAATTTTTTAAATTTAAACCATTCATTCATACTTTCTCTTCATAATATGTAGTTCAGAAACATCTATATTTAATTTAAGGTATGGCTTCCCAAAGGTTGGATTCACTTTTTCTATTCCATCAATAATCTTTAATAGCATCTTTTTAAATTCCTCCCGATCCTTTTTCTGAGCATCTTTGATTGAATTATAGTCTTGTAGGGAAAACCTATCATCTTCCAATTCCCATTGCTCCCGAGTAAGTCTTCGAACATTATTTTCTTCTAGAGGTTTTGTTTTAGCTTCTATAATTTCGGCTTTCTGAAAAAGTCCGGCAAGTATATTATAGGTAGGCTTATGATATTTATCTTCTTGTTCCCTGAGCAGGGCAACAATAAAATCCAATCGGCCAATTACATAATTATAAAGCCCGATATAGTGCCTAAAAATTGGACTCCTAGGATGAATCTTTGTGACTTCAAAAAAGTCCATCATATCATCCAGGCTTTCCGAATGAGAGGGAGCTATATTTTTCGAAAACTTACGAAATCGTGCTGCCGTGATACGATTAATACTAATGGCAGAAAACAGGGTTTTTCTATCTTTATTTGTTTCCATTACAGTATTTTTTTTCTTTGCTGTTGGGCTTCTTCAGACCAAAGAGCTGGTTTTTGCTCCATCGATCATTTTATTATGTGTTTTTATTAATTTATAAGTGTCTGAATAACAGTGTTTTTAATCAAATTGTGGTTTAATAGTATCCACTATGTACAGTAGATTATTTCCCTGTTTTCAGTAGCTAACAAATGATCTTAATTATTTATGCACCAGGGTTTTAAATATTAAAAATCATAAATAATTGAATATCAGGAATTTGAAAATTGTAACCTTGCTTTAGCAGGTTACCCTCTTGCTATTCAAATTCCATCCGCTTCGCTACTAAAATTTAAATAGCTTTTCCACATCACTAAATCACAAAAATCAAGTGCTTAATGATCAGCCTTGGAACTCCTTTAAAATTTTCTAAAATTCATCTTTGACTACTTTTTCCTTGAATCTTTTAGGGCTAAAATATCTTGAGGGGGTAAGTCAAAAAAGTTAATAGGTTTAATAAAATTTTTAAAATCCAATTCAGGTTTTATGTTCAACGATTAAACAATCAACCTTTTTTTGACTTACTCCAGAATCCGCTGTTCGGACGAACCTCTTTTTCCTAAGCTGTAGCTTTTGCGAAGGCGTGGAAAATGTGGTGAGAACTTTTGAGTACCAATCATTCTCGCCAGCTTTTCCCTTCCCATTTAATGATATTGAACATTTCCGGTAATCGATCACCGATATGATGTCCGTACCGTTTTGCTATAGCCGAAGGTTTTTCATTGGTGGTCACAAAAGTTTTTAATTTCTTGCGGTGTCTTTCAAAAAGCAATTTTCCGATGATCTCTTCCCGATTATAAGCTTTGTCTTCTTTACCCACATCATCCAGGTACAGTTTTCCGCGATAATAATCTTCCAGTTTAAAATTGCTGTTTTTATTCTGTTGCGATTCGTAATACCTGGTAAGAAGGTTAACTGTTGAGATCTTTGGGAACCAAAGTTGTGTGCTTCGGGTCTGGTCAAGAATTTTTCTTCCAATGTGATGAATGGCATCAAAGAGTGTGGTTTTCCCTACGCCATAATCACCAAAGACCAACAAGCCTTTGTCAAGTCCCGGTTTATTTTTTATGATACCAAATTCATTAAAATCTTGCTGTTGTAAAAAATACCGGAAAATGCTGAAAATTATGTGTTGGTTTTCCTCCGTTATTTGGAATTCGGGATACTGAGCACGAAATAAATTCCAGAACACCTGTTTGCTGACCAGAGTTCGTTTAAAGTCAGGTTGCCTATTTTTTCCAACTGACTTTGATATAATATCTGGAAACTGATTACTAGTCATAACTCTGGATTTTATGCTGAACCTGTAACTCCATCGTTCTAAGTCTCATCGGCTTATTTCCCTGGGCGATCAACTGTCCAATTTTCTCCCTGAGTTTGTGGGTGCTTAGGATTATTCCTTTCCAGAATTCTTCAGAACCATTTAGCAACTCATAAGCAAGCTGAAGTTGTTCTTCTGAAACACCATCTTTGTCCAGCATCAATCGAATAGGCGTCAAACAATCCTCGAATCTCGCCTGGTCTATTTTTTTTGTTGGTGCGCCTTTATTTTTTAAATTTTTTAAAAAGAGTTGCTGAAATTTAAGTGCCCAGTTGAAATATCCCAGATAGTTTTCTGGAATTTCAGATTTATCAACTTTTAGAAATTCTTTTTTATTTAAAGTTTTAAGGTTTTTTAGTTTAAGGTTTAATTGTTTATCTATACTAGCAATGTTATGGACTTGCTTAGTACAATGTCCGGACACTGCTTTGTGCAATGCCCTGTCCAATGCTTTAGGTGGTGCATTGGTGTTTTTTACCAAAGCAATAATGTTGGAGGTGTATTGGTTTTTGCTTTTCTGGATCCATTTAATAAATTGCCAGTCAACCAGGTCTTCAAGCGCCCGGATATAGGTTTTATAATTTTTAATTCCCAAAGCTTCCATAGCCAGATCGGTAGGGAAGCCAAATGTTTCTTTCCAGCCTAACCTATTGCAGCGTTCTATAGCAAAAAAGTAAATAGCGGTATGTATGGGTTTAACTTTGTTGGGATGATTAAAACTGAAATCAAACCACGCCCTTGAAAATTCGTATCCGTTCATAGGAATAAAATTTATAAGTGGATTGAGAGATCGGTTCTAATGGATCGGGCTTAAATCTATAAGTGCCTGTTCAATTTCACTTCGCTTATAGTACACACGCCGTCCCAATCCATAGGGTTTCAGTTTGCCACGCTTAGTCCAATGGTGTACAGTGGAAAGGTCAATTTTAAGCATTTTAGAAACTTCAGATCTGGTTAGGTATTCTTCCGGTTCTTTTGGACGAAATTCTTTCTTGAGGGTTTCAATTTCTCCCTTCACGCCAAGTAGAATGACATTTACTAATTCTTCAGGGGTGGTCTGGTGTAGTTGGATAACTTTTTTCATTACATTGTGTTTTTGAATTACAATGCAAATCAATAAAATCTAGTGGCATACTAGCGGCATACCATGTCATTAGTACGCCATAACTTTAACTTTTTCTTAAGTTAAGATCGGTTTATCCATTGTTTCAAATGGAATTCCAACTCGTGAAGTAACGGCGTTAAGTTTGTCGAACGTTTTCTTATAGATTGAAGTTTTTCACGCTTATCAAAAGGTAAAGTAAATAGTAGCTGAAGAAAATCAAATACTTGCTTTTCAGATCCACCATTAATTTTTTTTGCTTCGATAAGTGCTTTAATCAACTCGGCCAGTTCGAGAGGAGTACCCATCCACTGAATTTTATTTTGCTGCTGTAAATTTTTCAATTCCCGCTCTTGTAAAATACTATTTACTTTATAATGTTTATCAAGGCTGAGAATAGATTTTTTGAAATCTAATGTGTCCTGTTGGGAATATTTTGGTAACGGATTATGGAAGGTGAAAAATTCGGTGATAATATTATCCTTCTCCGGAGTATGAAATTCCTCCAATTTATTATGAAAAGCTTGAATAAAATCATATTCAGGAAGTAGATGAGCTTGACTTTGTATGGGTAAGCTCGGTAAATTTTTATCGACAGCCAAGACTCCTGTTATTTGCTGAACAATAGCTTCAAATAATAGGAAATGGTATTTTTCTTTTGTTTGTAATGGTACTCCATTATAGAGAAGAGGTCTTTTATAAGTAGTATTGAAATAGGCCTTAACCTGGTAGGGCAAAACTTTATAGTTATTGATGAAGATTAGAATATCGTAATATAGATCACTCATAAATATTTCCATATTAATCTTAAAATACCTTCCGTGGGCTTTCTTAAAATAAAAATCGTAAAATGAGGAATTGATATCGATTTCCAGAAATTCCTTTAAGGAGCATAACTTTAAAATTGGTAGCTGTAACTGGTTATATTCAATATTTTTCGGCTTCATATTTTTAGATTGATATGATTCACAATATTTCCATTTAAGTAGAGTTAATTTTTAGCCGCCAGTTTTTCGTATAAGTCAGCTATTTGTTGAGCGCTATCCATAGCAGATTTACCTATATATCCTAAAAACATTTTTTCAGTACTATGTGCGGTGATTCTCATTAATAATGGTGTGGGAATTATACCGTATTGGTTAGTTGCAAAAGTCCTGCGACATACGTGAGAAGTAATCAATTCGTGTTTGGGAAAAGTGCCAGTTATTTTCCTTTTAGTGCCTTTCTTTTTATACCGGCCTTTTTCGTCTTTTTCAAGTATTTCTCCATTTTCATCAAGCATAACAATTTTTGCTCCTTCTGTAAGTGAATTTATTCCAGCCGTTTTACATAGAATTTTTAAATCGTTATTAAAATTTTGAAGGGCTATGGTGTAGGGGAGTCCTTCCTTTAAAATTTCTTTAGTGGTGGGAAGCACAGGTATAGTAACATTTTTACCTGTCTTTTGTTGTTTCAGTTCAATTAATTCCAAACCATTTCTTGTGATAAAATTATCTTTCGATAGTCGAAGTAGATCACCTCCTCTTTGACCAATATTGCATCCTAATAAAAGCCATTTTCTAATATTTTTAAGACTTTCAGATTCTAATTCGGCCTTCTCAATTCTATGAAGTTCTTTTGGAGTTAAATATATGATGAAGTCATTTTTTGTTTTTCCTCCTTTAACCTTCTTAAGTTGATGACTAACTTCTAAACCATTTATTTCGGCATCCGCACAAACTGATTTGAGATCATCAATTTTTTTTCTTGCATAACCCTCAGAATAATTTTGTGAACTGAGCAGCCAATCCAAAAACTGTCTGCCAAATTTGATGTCTACATCTTTCACCCGATATTTTTTACGGCCCTGGTACTTTTTAAAAATGTTCAAAAGATTTTTATAGGATTTAACCCTGCTTATAGATATTCCCAGGCCTCCTCGAGCATTTTCTCGGGTATGAGCATTGTCTATTACTTCTTGAATACAATCTGTTATTAAATCACTTTTAATTTCTTCATGTTCATCTTCCTCGGGATTGTAAAAATCATTAAGGATTTCTTTAAGCCAATATTTCTGTTCAGGTTTGGGTTTTTGCTCTTTATACTTAGAAAGAAGAAATTTTTCTAATTCGGATAGCTTTGAATTAACTTCGGCTATTTTTCTTTTGTCAACTGCATCTACGCCCCGCTTTTTATGCCTTATAGTTTTCCAATACTCTTTTGTAACCTCCAGCTCTGATTTAGCTTCAAATTGAAACTTTTTGTTATTCTTATCATTATCTTGTAGGCGCACTGTAAGTGGAGCATGTTGCTTCCTGGAACGGTAAAGAAAATATATTGTAGCCATAAGGAATATATTCAATAAATATAAAGATAAGACATATTCATTTTTGTTGTACGCAAATTGTACGCAAGGGATCAATTTAAAAGAATTTAAAGCACTCCATATCAACTTACTTTGGGACAACATAGTGCCGCGAGCTATTGATTTTATTAAGCTTATACTGGTTTTTGTTGATGTCGGAAACGGAATTAAATTGTTTGGCAACACTACCGTCCCGAGTACTTAAAGCCTTGTTAATCATCTGATTTTCAAGGCTTTTTTGTTTCAAAATTGATAATTCAGCTGCTATGAATCTACTTTTCTTCCGGTAAAACCAGAAACGGAAATGCGAGGTGATGGTCAATTTTTTTAACCACAGGCTCCCTAAATATTTTTTCGAAGAATTCATGTTTATAATAAATCATTGAAAGTAAATTAATTCCTTTGGTTTTTATATAATCCGAAATCGTTTTTGAAATTTCTTCATCAGAAGATAAATAGATAATATGTGTATCTATCCCTTTCAGAAGCTTTCTCAAGTTATTGCGGTTTTCTATCTGTTTTTTATTTAATTCTTCCTCTTCTCCTACATAAATGATGGAGATACTGGATTCAAAAGATGTTGCGAGTTCAATAAGCGGTTTTAGTATGGCAGAGGAAAAAGGTTTTCGGAACTCTGTGGCAAGAGCCAGCTTTTGAGGTGAGGTAAAGTCCCTCTCCTTAGGTACTACAAGTAAGGGGCAGGCAAGCGACTCCTCGATAAGTTTACTGGTATTGCTCCCTATAAAACCATCCACAACACCAGAATGACCGCGGGTGCCCATTACAACAAAATCAATATTCTTTTTTATGACTACAGCCGGAAGTGCAGTAACAAGAGCCTGATCTGAAGTGAAGATCTCGAACTGATGATTTTCTCTGCCGGAATCCCTAACAATATTATGCATAACTTCTTTACATCCTTCCAGAGATTTTGCTTTTAATTGCGGAATTAGTTTATAATCTTCCTCGTTTACAATACGATAAACAGAGGTGTCTCTTTTGTCCCCAAAGAAATTTGAAATGTAGAATTTGCATTCTTCATTTTTAAACAGGCGTGTTGCATAATAGAGTGCACAGTAAGCTTCCTTGGAAAAGTCGGTGGCAAAAAGAATATTTTTCATAACAACAGTATAAAGGTTAATATTTTCTGCTTTATCCGTAATAAAGGTAATATAGAAGTTACCTACTAAAAATGATGTAAATCATATATCACTAATATTCTGATTTCATGCAATTTATAAGATATCAAGGTCGTCTTTAGCCTGGTTCTGCGTTTGCTTCCGGAAAGCGATAAACTGTTTGTCAAGATTACATGCTGAAAGTGTTTCAGCTTGATATCCGGCAACTCTAAAGCTGAGAATATGGTTTATATGAATTTTTAAAAACTTAAAATTAGGTAGTAGGTTTAAACTTTGGAGCATAAAAAAAGGTTGTAGCTCATAAGAGACTACAACCTTTTAAATAAAATAAAGGGCTGTTATTTACTTCTTGCTCTTTCGGGAAAGCAATAGAACAGCTGCAG
The DNA here is from genome assembly GCF_031846645.1 of Autumnicola psychrophila. Classification (NCBI taxonomy): domain Bacteria; kingdom Pseudomonadati; phylum Bacteroidota; class Flavobacteriia; order Flavobacteriales; family Flavobacteriaceae; genus Autumnicola; species Autumnicola psychrophila. The sequence continues at coordinate 161,952 of NZ_JAVRHN010000001.1, read as the reverse complement.
AAGCTACAGCGGCAACGGTAGCTGTTTTAACAATGAAATTTTTACGGTTGTATTTCCATTCAGATTTTAGTCCGCGTTCTTCAAAGAAATTAGGAATATAGCCTTGTTTCAGGTCATCTAGAACTCCTTCAACCATATCAATACGATCTGCCAATATTAAGGGCACCCATCGTCCTAAGCTGGATTCACTTTTCTTAAATGCATGCCTTCGAATCATTCCGCTAAGCCCACGGGGAGGTGCTGCGGTACCAAAAACAGCTGTTATATTAGGCCGCTCTACCGAGTGCAGCACTTCTATATCGATTGCTTGTTGTTCCGATCGCTCCCAGGAGTAACCTTTAATCTCTTCGTCTGTACGCTTTTTAAGTGGGTAAGTGGGATCGTTTTTAGGGTCTATATCAATTCCCCATCCTTTTATATGGCTGTGATCTCCGCCCCTATTGTTTTTAAAATCTTCAGGACTGGTTTCATCTGTAGTCATAATCAATTCTTTTTAATTAATAGTTTAGGCTTGTTTTTGCTTAAATTCCGGCGGCAGGAGGGATAAGTACCGGTTTAATACAATTATCAAGTTTAGATGAAAAGATATGATAACCTTCTGCCACTTCTTCCAAAGGTATGCGGTGAGTAATGATCGCCTTAGGATCCAGGACACCGTTTTTCACGTGCTCTATCATTTTAGGTAATAATCTTTTTACTGAAGCCTGATTGGCTCTTATAGTTATCCCCTTGTTAAGCACATTCCCAATAGGAACAAGCGCATCTACCGGTCCATATACTCCTACGATGGAGACAATTCCTCCTTTTTTTACTGAATTTATCGCCCAGTGAAGTGCGGTTGTAGACCCACCCTGAAGAAGTAACTTTCTTCCCATAAGCGAATTTACTTTGTTTCCTGCAGCCTCAGCACCTACTGCATCTATACATACATCGGCGCCCAGAGAGTCTGTTTGTTGCTTAATGAACACAACCGGATCTTCCAGTTCCTGAAAGTTGAAGACTTCGCACTGCGCATATTCCTTCACAAACTCCAGCCGGTAATCCAGCTTGTCAATTACAATTACACGGCCTGCTCCAAATAACCATGCGCTTTTTGCAGCCATAATTCCTATAGGGCCCGCACCAAAAACAACAACGGTATCTCCTTCCTGGATACCTCCCATTTCTGCAGCCTGATAGCCAGTAGGAACAACATCTGTTAAAAGAACGGCATCATCTGGGTCCATCCATTCAGGAATAACAGTTGGGCCAACATCAGCATAAGGAACACGCACATATTCTGCCTGCCCTCCATGATAACCGCCGGTGGTGTGAGAATATCCAAATATCCCTCCTGCGGCTGTAGATTGTGGATTCGCTTCGTGACAATTTCCGTACAGCTCCTGTTTGCAAAATGCACATTTTCCGCAGGCAATATTAAAAGGAACCATCACCTTGTCCCCAACTTTAAGATTTTCTACAGATGATCCTGTCTCTACCACTTCTCCTATAAACTCATGGCCAAAAGTTGTTCCCACTCTCGTATCTGGAACAAGCCCGTGATAAAGATGAAGATCCGATCCACAAATACAGGAGCGGAGTACTTTTACTATCGCATCTTCGGGATGTTCAATTTCAGGATAGGGTAGGTTTTTGTCGGCGCGGATACGAAATGGTCCGCGATAATTTACTGCTAACATAATTTTCTCAGTTTAGTTAAATATTTTCTTTTTCAGCTAAACAAATCAACATTACGGGGAGATGGAAGAGTTGATTGCTTCTAATTTTTATTAAATTACAAAAAGCATATGCTGAAGGAAAGTATTTAACGTTACTTTAAATTAGTTTTCATATTAATCTTAATAGCCAATATGGGCATTTTTAGGTACTTGTTTTACGACAGTAAAAAAAAATCTGTAATTTAAACCAGTACATTGAGAAAAGAAGAAGAGTGATTTGCTGAAAGAATGAAGATCAAAATAATTCGAAGCCACTGGATTTACGATTAAATGATCTTAAAGAGTAGAAAATATGGAAGAAGAAGCGCTTGAATTTGCGCGGCAGGCACATGGCGAGCAACAACGAAAGTACACAAAAGAGCTTTATATAGAACATCCAAAACGGGTGGCAATGATGGTGACTACAGTTCCTCATTCCACCGCCATGATTTGCGCTGCTTACCTGCATGATGTGGTGGAAGATACCCACGTATCTGTAAAAGATATTGAACGCAGGTTTGGGCGGGAAGTTGCGGGACTGGTGCAGGAGCTTACCGATCAATATGTTAAGGAAAATTATGAGCACCTGAACCGGAAAAAACGGAAGGAGAGAGAGGTGGCAAGACAGTCAAAAATGAGTGCCGAAGCCAAAACCATTAAACTTGCTGATGTTATAGACAATACCCGGGATATTATTAAGAACGACCGTAATTTTGCACGTCGCTATATCCCCGAAATGGAAGCTTTAACTGAAGCGTTGCAGGGCGGTGATTTTAAATTACTGATGCGGGCCTGTTTTGAAGTGCAGCGCGCAAAATATCTATTGAAAGGAAAAGAAGATGTCCTTCTTTAACCAATGATTTTTTTTAGAAACTTCAGAAAGCTGTAGTAAGTTACTCACAAGGTACAGTTTCCGGGACCGTGGTCAACATAACCTCCTGGGGATCGCGCCGATTAATGTTGATAAGCTCTACATTTTGAATACTGTAGTTAAGGTCAATATCCCCCTGGCAAAGTTGACCGTTGTTATCAGAATCCCATTCGATTTCCAGATAAAAACGAGCATTATTATTATCTGCTAGGTCTGGAATGGGAGCATAGGGATCTTCCGGGATTTCCATTCTTATTTGGGAAGGCAGCTCTTCTACTTCATAGTTTTGACTTGCCAGTAGTACTTCAGTAGCATTAGTTATTGTGTCGTTTACACCATACAGATTTAGTGTGAAAGCAGGATTGGTAAAAGTAAGATCCTCGTTGCTGTTTAAATCCAGCATGATAAAGTTTACATCGGCATCATCTATATCGGTGTCACAGGAAAATACCAGGAAAACGATAAAAAAAGAGAAAAATAGGATTTTGATCTTTTTCATTTTAAAGTAATTTTTCAATTAAGCGTTTTTATTTTTTAGAGAAGATAAGTCATTCCATTTCAATTTAAAAATATTAATAATAATATTAAGAAATGGGAAAAATTCCACCATAATAGAAATTGTATTGGATTATTTCCTAAATTAGCACGACTATGGGAACACCTGCAACAATTGAAATCAAGCACTTTAAGGAAGTAAGAGAGGAGAACAATTTTACACAATCTGAATTTGCTGACCTCCTCGGAATAAAAAATTCTACAGCTGATATTGAGCGTGGACGTACTAAACTTTCCGGAAAAGTAGTTGCCGAACTTTTAAGGCAATTTGGAGTAAATCCGCTGTGGCTTTTTGGAGACAGTGGTCAAAAGTACCTGCAAATTACCAAGGGAGATGTGAGTCCAAAGGTAATTACTGTGAACAGCTCCGATAGTGAGAATATCCTTATGGTGAACCAGAAGGCAGCAGCCGGTTATCCTCACAATGTTCAGGATGTGGAATGGTACAATCAATTACCGGCATTTGATATCCCGCTCCCCGAATTCAGAAATGCCACCTACAGAGGTTTTCAGGTGGAAGGAGATAGTATGTTGCCTAATTACAGACCCGGAGAATGGGTAATGGCTAAGGCGATTGGTGGTATTGATGAGGCAAGCAACAATAAGGTCTATGTTGTAGTGCTTTACGACTCTGTACTCATCAAAAAACTGCAAAAATTGCCTGATCCTTCTAAGTTATTATTGATTTCATTAAATGAAGAGTATTTGCCTTTGGAGGTGAAGGTGAACGACATTCAGGAACTTTGGCAGGTAAACAGTAAGCTTACTTTTAATCTCGATAATCCTTCAGAAAGTGGACTCTTTCAGCAATTACAGCAATCTATGGAAGAGCTTAAGAAGGAATTGCGATCCTTCAGGAAATAGGAGCCACATATATTTGCCGAAAATTGCCATTTTTTATGGTCAACTTCTTTTAATCTTATTCGGTAATTATTTTCAGTTTTTTTTCTTCTGACACTGAAGAATTAATACTATAAAGAGGGCCTGAAAATGGCAAATATCGCTCTGCAGTATTGTCTGTCATTTAATCATGTTCGAAAACGTAAGAAAAACTTGAAGCATTGGCATCTGGATCTTTTCGACAGATCATAACGATGGAAATAACTGCTCAAAAATGGCTATTATCGAAGTATGGTTTTTCTGTAGCTTAAAATGTGGGCTATTTTTTGGCAAATGGGGATTTCATGATCTGTTTCAGCAAAATTTATATAAGAATTCTTCCGAAGAAAGAGAAATTTAGAATAAATAAACATTAACTCTTATTTAAAAAACCCTGCCTGGAATGGATATTTTAGGAGGTATTGAAAATGGCAATTTTCGACCTATAGTATTCAGCCAATTAAAAATGGGGAATAAAAAAAGCCCCGAATCCGGGGCTCTTCTTAATTAATTGGTTGGTAATTGGAAATTTGTAATTTTGAAGATTTATCTTTCCAAATTTAACTATTTAGTCTCTTCCTCAACAACTTCTTCCATGGTAGAGAATGTAATAACGCTTCTACGGTTTTGAGCATATTCTGCTTCAGTACAACCGGTAGCATCGGTACAATCGTTCACTGGTCGTGATTCACCATAACCTATGGTGCTGATGTCACTGGCAGCTATACCATGTTCTACCAAGTAATTCTTAGTAGACTCAGCTCTTCTTTGTGATAAATCCATGTTATATTCATCAGTACCTCTCGCATCTGCGTGAGAAGCAATCTGAATTTCGGTGGCTTCACTACTCTTAAGAATGTCGATGATTTGATCCAGTACTTGCTGATATTCAGGAGTAATATTGGATTTATCGAACGCAAAATAGATTCTGTCTTCATGCGGAATTTCGATCTCCACAGTTTTCTTAATATACTGTGCTCTTGTGAACGAGTAGAGGTTGTCGTTTCCACTTCGGTTAGAAGCAAGGAAACCTTTTTTCTCACCTTCCTTAATGATAAAAGCAAAATCATCATATGGGCTGTTAAGCGAATTTCCCAGGTTTTCTGCTTCACTATAATCTCCTTCAGATTTGTAAATGTCAAGATTACCAAAACCTAAATGGCCATCTGAAGCGAAGTAAAGCGTGTTGTTTTCACTTACAAAAGGAAACTGTTCTCTATGCTCTGTATTAATACCAGGTCCAAGATTTTCCGGAGTTCCGAAAGTTCCATCCTCGTTAACAGCTACTTTGTAAAGGTCAAAAGATCCCTCTCCTCCAGGCATGTCGCTGGCAAAGAAAAGTGTCGAGCCATCGGGACTTAAAGCCGGGTGCTCTACAGAATATTCTTCGCTGCTAAATGGAATTTTTTCAGGTTCACCCCATGCGCCGTCTACCATTTGCGATCTGAAGATGCTGATATGGGCAACTCTTATTCCGCTGGTATCCTTAAATCTTTTCTCGTTAGTACGATCGAAGTAAACTGTTTGTCCATCCTGAGAAAATGCTGCTGAACTTTCGTGCTCGTCTGTATTAATTACATCAGAAAAAAGCACAACATTACTAATTTCCCCTTCTTCAGAAATATTTCCCGAATAAAGGTCCAAAGTGGGCTTTTTATTCCAGGGGTAAATTGGACGAGCTGTGTTTCTTGTTGAAGCAAATGAAATCTGATCTTCCCCAAAATAAGAAATACCAAAATCTGAAGACGTACTATTGTCTGTAGCCAACATGGTTGTTTCATAGATGAAAAGATTGCTTGAATCTACTATACTTGCCTGAAAATCTTCAAAGGCTATTTCTCTATCATAATAGGATGCAAAGTATTTATCTGCCTCATCATCTTGTCCAGCAGCACGAAGGGAATGTGCAAACCTGAATTCATATTCAGGAGCGACGTTCTGTTCATGTCTTAGGAATAACAGTTTGTAAACTTCAGCTGCATTTTGCATTTGATTCGTATAAAAATAGGAATCACCAAGATTTTGAAGCACTTCCTGATTTTTGTCAGCAACATCTTCGTAAGCATCTGCCGCATCAACGTATGCACGTTGAACAAAAAGTTTATCAGCTTTCTTAATTTCAGATTTTTGTCCGAAAGCAGAAATGCTTATTAGTGTTAATAAAATAGTTTTATATATATTTTTCATGTTATGCAGTTTTTAGAAGAATCTAGGTGATTTGTCATATCCTTTGGTAAGCCCGAATAGATCAAAATCAAATAGTACCATGATCTCGTGGGTTCCGTCGCTGTAGTTACCTAAGTTAGAAGTGGTGTAATCATACGCATAACCTACACGAAGTTGTGGTGTGATTTTAAAATTTACCAGGCCGGTAACCGATTCATTGAACCTGTAACCGATACCCGCTTCCAAACGCTCATATAAAAGCACGTTAGCAGTAACATCAACAGATAATGGAGCACCTTCAACTCCTCTGGCCATAAAAGCTGGTTTCAACTTTAGGTTTTGACTTAAATCAAAAACATACCCCCCTGTAAGGAAGTAATGAATGTTTTCTTCTCCTAAAGCCGTAAGACCCTGTTCATTTTCTAAGTGTTTAGAAGTAAAAAGGTTTGGGGCAGATAATCCTAAGTAATAGTTATCACCAAACCAAAATGCTCCAACACCAAACACCGGAAACACTTCGTTGATGTTTTCAAAAGCAGGATCGGTGGGGTCATTAACTATAATTCCAGAAGTATTTGAATCGAAAGTGGAGAGGCCGGCTTTCACTCCAAAGGAGAGATTACTGGTTTCTCCTGTAGGAAGAACATAAGCGAAATCTGCGGTTATGTTGTTTTCCTTTATCCAGCCTCCAATTTCATCATGAACTACAGTTAAACCTAATTCAACTCTTTCACTCACCGGAGTGTGAGCGAAGAAATTGGCGGTGCTTGGTGCACCGTCAATTCCTACCCACTGTGATCTGTAAATCCCACCAAGATTAAGCATACCGGGATTGTCGGTAGCATAAGCCGGGTTAACCACACTCATGTTATACATGTATTGAGTGAAGAGCGGATCCTGTTGAGCCATACCTTTTAGAGAAAAAAGGATAATGCCTGCGAATATTAAATATTTTGTTATTTTTTTCATTTCTATCTAGTATTTATCCTGATTATCTACTTAAGTATATCTTTCCTTGTCTTGGAGCTGTAGTTCCATCGTTAAAATTTACGATGTAGAAATAAACTCCAACAGGTAGCACGTCATCACCAAGAGAACCAGATTCGGTTGATGTACCATTCCAGTCTGGTGTATTGGCATTTCCTTCATAGACGGTGTTACCCCATCTGTTGAAAATTTCAAGGCTATAATTAGGATATTTTTCTGCAATATTTCGAACTGTAAACCTTTCGTTTCTTCCGTCGTCATTCGGTGAAATACCTTCAGGGAATACGAGGTCGCAATCTTCAAGTTGTACAGTATATTCAAGTCTTTGTGAACTTTCACATTCTATAGTTCCATCGTACAAGGCTGCGTAATAAGTAACGCCATCTTCTAATGGAGTGTTAACGCTAAGTGCATCACTACCATCCTCAGAAGCATACCATCTGATATCTCCAGGTTCATTTATCGCTTCATTCAGGTCTGCCAGAGTGTTATTATCGAAGACACATAGTTCAAGCTGGGTCTGGTCAATTGTTGGAGTAGGGGCGTCGTTAATAGCAACCATAAGGATAGCCGCTTCAGAAACACATCCACCTTCTGAACTCATGTCGGTAACATAGTAAGGCTGTTCTACAAGTAAATCTGAAAGCTCTAATTCGTCCGTTAATTCGACATTGGAGTAGTAAGTAATATTATCTCCGCTAACATTCAGACTTGCAACTGTAGCACCTTCTATGGCGCAGAAAGTAAGATCTGTTACTGTTGGTGCTTCTGGAGCAGCATTTACTTCTACAGTCATTGTAGAAGTGCTTGTTCCGCAAAGTTCATTATCAGATTCTACGGAGTACATTACTTCATAAGAACCTTCACCATAAACGGCAGGATCAAAAAGTCCCTCGGTAATAGTGTCGTCACCTAAAGTGAATGTTCCATCCATATCTGCATCTGCAGACAGTTCTCCAAATAGATTAACAGGACCTTCGTTAGAACAAACAGGGACTTCCATATCTGCGCCAGCGTTAGCCGATTCCAGGACTACTACTGTGATGTTAGCTGAGTCTGAACAGTTACCATCACCTGTGCTTACAATGTAAGTGACAATATAGGTATTTGGTTCATATAGAGATGGATCCATCATTCCATTAGCTATAGTATTACCATTAACAGTAAATCTTCCGCCCATATCGGCTTCTTGTCCAAGCAAGTTAAATAAATCCTGAATTCCTTCATTCTGGCAAACAACCAGTTCATCATCTGGATCTGGCCCTGCACTAGGAACAGCTCTTATAGTTAAGAAAAGCGAGGAAGTATCATTACCACATTCGTTTTCTGCAGGAACAGTATAAATAAACTCATACGTATCCGGATCAAATTGTGAAGGATTTACCATCCCGTCTTCAATAACAGATCCATTATATGTCCATTTCCCAGTCATGTCGACGGTATCGTCATCTAATCTTAAGAAAAGATTTTGTCTCCCAGAATTTTGACAAACTGCAAAAGTATCGTCCATTCCTGCATAAGCAGCATCCTGTACCGTTACTGTAAAAGTAATTGAGGCAGAACCTGTAACACAGGAGATATCTTCTTGATCTAAAGAGTAAGTAATTTCATATTCACCTGGTCCCATTGTACCAGGATTGAATGTTCCATCTTCGTATCCTTCAAAAATTCCGAAGTCCGGGTTGTCACCAATAAAATCGGTTAAATCCTGAACACCTGCATTCTGACAAATTGGAGCAGGATTATCAACCGGTGTTAACTCAGCTTCTATTTCATTAATGATTGTTATTTCAATAATAGTAGAAGATTCACAACCTCCGTTAGAAACAGTATAGGTAGTTTCAAACTCCTGGAAAGAAGTTGCTGGATTTGCAAGGTAGGCGGCTATTTGTGCGGCTACTAATTCTGCATCTGGTGTAAATTCACCAGTTAAATCAACATTACCTTCTTCCTCTAAAAGATCATTGAAGAGAGAAACAGCATTATCCGGATTGTCGATTAATTCAAGAACTTCAGAGATACAGTAAGTGCGTTCTATTGTTGCTACTGTATTTGAACCTTCGGTAACTTCAATTTCAAAAGTAGTAGAAGCTGTACCGGTTACACATTCTAAGTTGTCACCATTCACAGTGTAGGTTGCTTCATAAGTACCCACGCCCATAGTTGAAGGATCAAAAGTAGTAGCCGGATTTCCATCTACGGTGAAAGTTCCACCTGGTGTAGTATTTCCAATTAATAAAGTGCTTAATGTAATTGTGCCTGCTTCAGTACAAGTAGGGTAATCGTTAATATCTTCAACAATAGCTTCGCTGATCTCATCTGTAACTTCAATTTCAAAAGTTGTAGAAGCTGTACCAGTCACACATTCCAATTCATCACCATTAACAGTGTAGGTTACTTCATAAGTACCTACGGCCATAGTTGCAGGATCAAAAGTTGTAACAGATGTTCCGTTTACAGTAAAAGTTCCACCAGTAGTAGTATCTCCAACTAACAATGTAGCTAGAGTGATAGTGCTTGCTTGAGTACAAGTATCAAAGTCAGCAATATCCTGAACAATTGCTTCGCTGATTTCATCTGTAACTTCTATTTCAAAAGTTGTAGAAGCTGTACCAGTCACACATTCTAATTCATCACCATTCACAGTGTAGGTTACTTCATAAGTACCTACGCCCATAGTTGCAGGATCAAAAGTTGTAGCAGGTGTTCCGTTTACAGTAAAAGTTCCACCAGTAGTAGTATCTCCAACTAACAACGTGGCTAGAGTGATAGTGCTTGCTTGAGTACAAGTATCAAAGTCAGCAATATCCTGAACAACTGCTTCGCTGATTTCATCTGTAACTTCTATTTCAAAAGTTGTAGAAGCTGTACCAGTCACACATTCTAATTCATCACCATTCACAGTGTAGGTTACTTCATAAGTACCCACGCCCATAGTTGCAGGATCAAAAGTTGTAGCAGGTGTTCCATCTACAGTGAAGGTTCCACCAGTAGTAGTATCTCCAACTAACAATGTGGCTAGAGTGATAGTGCTTGCTTGAGTACAAGTGTCAAAATCAGCAATATCCTGAACAACAGCTTCACTTTCGTTAACTACTGTAATATCAAATTCGATAAAGTCAGAGCCGCTAATACAAGCTGTGCCTTCGTTGTCTGCGCTAACCGTATAAGTTATTGTATAGGTGGTAACATCAGATGGCGTAAAATTCCCATCTTCTAAAAGTTCACCAGCTACATTAGTGAACTCTCCTCTTTCATTAGGATTAAGACTTAAATAGGTAAAGAGGTTAACTGCCTCGTCACCGGTACATAATGTGAAATCTTCGATTTCTCCTGCATCAGCTTCAATTGTTTCTTCTATAGTTAAAATGATTTCAGCTGAATCCTGGCATTCATCTTCTCCTACAGTATATATAGTATTAACCTCAATAGGCCAAGTATCAGTTGCAAGTTGAGTTAGAATACTCTGCAGTGGCTCACCAGTAAAAGTACCACCTGTATCTCTGTCCCCAATAAAACTTGCAAAAAACTCTTCAGGATCTTGAGTAGGATTTTGTATAAACTCAGCAGCCAAAGTCTGAATTTCTGACTCGCAGAAAATTGTGTCAACATCATCACCGGCATTTGGTCCTTCTTCAATATTTACTCCCAGTAACACTTCGTCCTCGCAACCATTTTCAAAAATTGCCGTATATGTGGTTTGGAAAGAGTTAGGAGAACCATCGTAATCATCAACTATACTTTGAAGTGAAGGAGAAAAAGTTCCTCCTGTCGGAACTCCATCTATTAAAAGACTTTCAAAATAAACGCGTGCATTCCCGGTGGAATTTAACTGACTATCTGCTTCAGCTGTACAGAGAATATTATTTGTGCTCTCTGGTCCGGCATCTGCGGCTGTAACTGACACATTAACAGGAGTTCTATCTGTACTTTCGCAAGTCACACCAACGTTGGAAAGAAAGTAAGTCGTTCCGTCTTCCAGTAAAGTGTTTTCACTCAATTCGACTTGTGAAGCCGCTGTAGGATAATATCTGTTATCTCCTTCAGCTACAATGTCAGCTAGAGTTGGTTCGTCATTTGCACAGAAAAGCTGTTCTGCATCTGCCTCTGGTGCTTCTACTTCGGTCAACAGGACCCTTGTTCTACTTCTATTAGTAGTACAGTTTAAGTCAGAAGTAGCAGGGTCTTCGTAAACACGAGCTGCATAATAGTAAACACCGTTTTCTAACTCTTCAGTTGAAGGGTTAGAAATTGGTTCAGGTGTGCCGGTTGGAGTACTACTTCGAAACCATTGGATTGTTCCTGCTGGAGCACTTGTTCTAAGGTCAGAAACAAAAATATTTGGATCTTCTACATCAGCAACACAAATTTCTATTGTTCCCAGCGATTGCTTATTGGAAGATTCAGATTGTCTTGTTAATGCATCTTCTTCAACTCCAAGAATTTGAGGTTGATTAAAAATTGTTACTGTAACAGAAGATTGACAACCGTCTACTTCAATATAATAAGTCATTCCGCCAATCAACAAAGTCGTGGCATCCAGTTCATTTGTATAGCTGGCGTCGTCGTAAAAGATGATGTTAGTTCCCTCTACTATGAGATCATTAAGTTCAGCTTCTTGGCTGTCACAGAAATACTGCTGGTTTCCGGCAGTCCCTGTGTTCTGGTCTGTTACTCCACAGCTATCTGTCTGCTGTCCATAGGAGTTGGTTCCAATTAATAGAATAAAGGCAAAAAAGGAAAGATAATTCCCCATGTTACCTAAAGTAAAATTTTGCATAGGCTAGGTGTTAGGTTCAACTATTAGTTTTAGGATTAAACTCAATTAAAAAATTAAGCACAAATATTAGAATAATTTTTAACAATAGGGAATAAAATAACTTTAGGTTTAACAAACATTAATACTATGTCGTCATTTTCCTATTCTTTTTTGTTAAAAAACTGTCTGTGATTGGGGTGTATAACTTCTGAAGTATTTATTTTCAGGATTTTGTTCCATAAATTCGACTGATATCTATTGATATATTAAAAGTTGTTGAACGATTGGGGCTTTATGAGTTTAGGATTAATTTTAAATATTAAAAAATACTAATCCATAAGAGGAAACTAGCCGGTAAGATTTACTTCAGAAAATAAATTAAATTACATTTGTGAAAACTTGCCTTATGAAACTTCATTTTATCGCCATTGGCGGTAGTGCCATGCATGCATTGGCAATAGCATTAAAAGATAAAGGTTATGAAATATCAGGTAGTGATGATGCCATATTTGAACCTTCAAGATCTAAACTTAAGGAAAAAGGTATCCTGCCAGGGGAAGAAGGCTGGTTTCCTTCCAAAGTTAGCTCAGATCTGGATGCTGTTATTTTGGGTATGCATGCAAAAGAGGATAATCCTGAATTAAAAAAGGCAAAAGAGCTTGGACTGCAAATTTTTTCATATCCTGAATTTTTGTTTGAACAGTCCAAAGATAAAACGAGAGTAGTTATAGGGGGGTCCCATGGTAAAACCAGTATTACCTCTATGATTCTTCATGTAATGCATTATCACGATAAAGCTATAGATTATATGGTGGGTGCAGCTTTGGATGGTTATGAAAATTCGGTACACCTCACAGAAGACAATGATTTTATTCTTATAGAAGGAGATGAATATTTGTCTTCTCCAATAGACCTTAGACCTAAATTTCATTTGTATAAGCCTAACATTGCTTTACTCAGTGGTATAGCGTGGGATCATATTAATGTTTTTCCTGATTATGAAGGTTATGTTAAACAATTTGAAGTATTTGTGGACTCAATTGTGAATGGTGGAATTTTGGTATATAATGAAGAAGATACAGAATTGCGAAGAATTGCGGAAGAGACGAAGAATCCGATAAGAAAACATCCTTACCACGCTCCCGAATATTCTATAGAAAATAAAAAAACGATTGTAACCACCCCGGAAGGGGAAATGCCTCTTGAGATCTTCGGAAAACATAACCTGAGCAATCTTGCTGGTGCAAAATGGATTTGCCAGCACATGGGGATTGATGAAGCTGAATTTTATGAGGCAATTGCCACTTTTAGAGGGGCATCGAAGAGATTGGAAAAAATAGCTGAAGCTGATTCAGCTATTATATTTAAAGATTTTGCACATAGCCCTTCTAAAGTAAGAGCTACTACGACAGCTGTAAAAGAGCAATTTTCGAGCCGTAAAGTGGTGGCGTGTCTTGAGTTGCACACCTACAGTAGTTTAAATGCTGATTTCTTAAAGCATTATGAAGGAAGTCTGGACACTGCCGATGAAGCTTTTGTGTTTTATTCACCTGAAGCGGTAAAGCTAAAGAAGCTCGATTCTATTTCTGAAGAGCAAATTTATTCAGCATTTCAAAATGCTCACCTCAAAGTTTTCACAAATCCGGCTCAGCTTCACTCAGCTTTAAAAAACCTGGAACTAAAAAATTCAGTACTTCTTCTAATGAGCAGTGGGAATTATGGTGGGCTGGATTTTGATGAAGTAAGGACCTGGGTTAATAAATAATTCATTTTCAGTGGTTTTAATGCGTCTAAATGAATGCATTTTTTATCTTTAATCTATTATGACCATGGAACGTGAATCAATTAGTATCAAGAATTGGGCAGAGGGAGACCGGCCCCGGGAAAAATTACTTCAGAAGGGCAGAGTAAGTTTAAGTGATTCAGAACTTATAGCAATTCTTATTGGTTCTGGAAACAGGAATGAAAGTGCTGTGGAACTGAGTAAGCGAATCCTGGCTTCAACAAAAAATAATCTGAGTGAACTGGGGAGGCTGGGTATTCCTCAGCTGTGCGAATTTAAGGGAATTGGTACAGCAAAAGCGATTACCATAGTGGCTGCCCTGGAGCTGGGGCGAAGGCGTAGGGTAGAGGAAGCCTTGGATAGAAAAAAGATTACTTCCAGTAATTCTGTGTTCGAATTGATGCAACCGATAATAGGAGAATTACCGCACGAGGAATTTTGGATAGTTTACCTAAATAATTCCAATAAAGTCCTGGATCAGCTTCAGTTAAGCAAAGGGGGAATAACTGGTACGTTGGTGGATGTAAGGATTACCCTTAGAAAAGCATTGGAATTAGGGGCGACTGCTATTATACTTGTACATAATCATCCTTCAGGCAACCTGGCGCCTAGCGCGGCAGATAAGCAGCTAACTCAAAAAATGAAAACAGCCTCTGAAAGCCTGGATATAAAGGTCCTGGACCATATTATTGTTACTGAAAAATCCTACTTTAGCTTCGCAGACGAAGGTATCTTATAATATTTTTTGCATGCTACTCATTTATACACAAAAAATTACACCACGTATAATCTATATTTTCAAGCATATTTGTACGGGAATATTAGGGATATCTATAAAATTCACCTCCAAGATAGAGGAGTTTATCGCCCATGACGGGATGAAATTATCTTATGGAAAGCAAGCCCTGGGAAACGAATTATTTGTTCAGAGGGTAGACCTTCTAATGGAGCAGGGTTTTTCTGAAGTTGAAATTAAGGTGCTCCCCTGGGAAGATTCTGTTTGCTTTTTTCCTGTTTCAGAAGCCAGTGCACTGCCTTTCGATATTTTCGCATCCTCGTTTTTTCTTTTGAGCAGGTATGAGGAATATGTCCCCCATGTGAAAGATGAGGCAGAACGTTTTCCTGTTGTAGAAAGCCTGGCTTATCAGAAGGGTTTTTTAAGCTCTCCCGTAGTAGATAAGTGGGCGCTTAAGTTTCAGGATGTCCTGGCAGAGCGATTTCCACACATGGAGGTGCAGTCCAAAAAATTTTCATCTAATATTATTATAGCTGTAGAGCATGTCTTTGGTTACAAGAACAAGGGTATTCTCCGGACTATTGCGGGAATGCAACGTGATTTTTTCAGGCTGAGCCTTACCAAGGTTTTTGATCGTCTTAAAGTGGCTTTTAAGGTAAAGAACGATCCATTCAATATATTTGAAGATCTAATAGCTCTCATAAAAGAACATAAATTGAAGATGTACTTTATGTTTCAGTTAAGCGATTTTACTATTCACGATAGAAATATTAATCACAATCGTATCCCTTATAGATCTGTTATAAAATATGTGGGAGACTACGCCAAAGTGGGATTACTGCTTGGCTATTACGCAGTTCGGGACATGAAAACGCTCAGGACAGAAAAGCTAAGAATGGAAAATATTATTCACAGCTCACTGGAGTATTCCTTAAATTCCAGCCACGACCTTTCTTTGCCTGAAAATTTTAATAATCTGGTGGAGCTGGAGGTGAAGAACGATTTTTCTATGGGCTATCCCGACGCACTGGGATTTCGTGCCGGAACATGTACGCCTTTCCTGTTTTATGATATTAACATGGAAGTAACTACTCCATTACTCGTTCATCCTTATGTTTTTAATTCGGCAATTTTTGAAGATGTTAAACCTGAAAAAGCTTTTGAAGATGTTCAAAAAGCGATAAATCAGGTGCGTGAAGTAGGAGGGGAATTTCGGGCAATTTTTAGAAATCAGGATTTCTCTGAATATGCTCAAGCGGAAACTTACTATAATTTAGTGAAAATGATTTATGAAATTAAGTAACATTGAACATGTTTTTTTTGATTTGGATCACACATTGTGGGATTTTGATAAAAACTCCGGATTTACCTTTTCAGAAATATTTAAAAAATGGGATATACCGCTGAACCTGGATGAATTTTTGGGAGTGTATATAAAGATCAACCTGAAGTATTGGGAGTTGTACAGAAATGATAAGATTTCTCAGGAGATGCTCCGTTACGGAAGGCTTAAGGACAGTTTTGACGCCTTGAAGTTTAGAACATCAGATGATGTTATTTACGGATTATCAAAAGATTACATGGAATATTTACCTAAAAATACGCACCTGCTCACCGGTACACTAGAGATTTTACCATATCTGAAGAATAAATATAAGCTCCATATTATTACAAATGGTTTTGAGAATGTTCAGCGTAGGAAATTGACTACTTCTGGAATTTTAGATTTTTTTCATACGATAACTACTTCGGAAGAAGCCGGAGTAAAAAAGCCGAACGGATTAATATTCAGAAAGGCTCTGGAAAAGGCCAAGGCTGTCGCTGAAAGGTCAGTAATGATAGGAGATAATTACGAAGCTGATATTTTAGGTTCAGAAAATTCTGGCTTTCAATCAATATATTTTGACTATTATAGAACGGAAGAAAATTCCGACATAAAGCAAATTCAAACGTTAAAAGAACTTGTTAAGTTTTTGTAAAAACTAAAGTTTTGTTAAGTTCGTTGCATATTACTCTAGAGCTTGAAAAGCTATGAAGAAGATTGCAATCTTAATTAACGTTACAATTCTCTGTTTTGGGGTTTTTACTGGTTGTGTAAAAGATGTAGATTTTAGCCAGGCAAATGACATTGTTCTAAGCCCGGATATTCAATCTAATCTTGTATTATATTCGGTAGGAGAAGCAGATTTTGTGGATCCTGTCACTAAGGATATTCATACAGTTATTAGAGATACAGTAAGATTGGAATTTTTAGATGATGATTATATTCAAAATGATTTAAATTCTGTTGAGTTTTATTTTAGAAATATTAATACCTTTCCTCAGGCTTTTGTAAGCAGAGTTCATTTTTTATCAGCGTCGGGGAGAAAACAGTTTAGCATAAATTATCCGATTTCCCCTGGAAATTCTGATAATCCGGTGTCGACCGAAAGAATTGAAGTGATGGGAGCAGATAGGATCGAGCAAGTGAAGAATTCAATTATTATGGTTGTCGAACTTGAAGTCCAAACAAATGAAGAAGCCTTTACCGGCGATCTTGAATTTGCTTCTAAAGGACTTTTCAAGTTTGAGTTTTAACTATGCGAGGATTAATTTACCTTTTTTTTTTCTCTTCAATACAATTATCTTTATTTTCTCAAAATAAACCGCTGCTTTATAATGTAGACGGTCTTCCGCAAACCTTGATGAGCAATCCGGGAGCGGAAATAAGCTTCCGCGGACATTTTGGAATACCTTTTTTTTCACAGGTGCATCTTTCTGCCGGTTCTACCGGTGTAACAGCTTTTGATATTTTTGATGATTCCAATCCCAATGTGAATCTACGGGTAAGAAATGCAATACGTGAACTTACTCACAGGGATTATTTTTCTGTAAATGAGCAATTGGAAATCTTATCCATTGGTTGGAGACTTGATCGTCAAAATTATTTATCTGCCGGAGTTTATCAGGAAACAGATGTGTTTGCATATTTTCCAAAAGATTTGGCCATTTTAGTAAATGAAGGGAATACAAACTATATAAATCAGCCTTTCGACTTCTCACAAGCTTCTTTTACAGCAGAAGTGTTAACAGTTTATCATTTAGGACTTAACCATAAACTTAATAGCAGACTTACAATTGGGGCAAGAGCTAAGATGTATTCAGGAATTTTTAATGTAGAGAGTACAAATAATCAGGGAACCTTTACAACAACTCTTAATGAAGGAGGGAGTGGCTTTTACCGCCAAACTGCTTCAAATATTGATGTTGTTGTAAATACTTCAGGCTTTGCGAGTTTAAGAGATGAGGAAGACAATACTGTAGATCAGGCTGCTGCCGATTTACTTAAGCGTTCTATGTTGGGCGGAAACCTTGGTTTGGGTTTAGACCTTGGTGCTACTTATAAGGTAAATGAACAATTTATTGTTACGGGTGCGGTACAGGATATAGGTATTTTGTTTCAGCGAACAGATGTAGAGAATTATCGCTATTACGGGAGTTACGAAACTGAAGGTATTGAACCGCTATTTCCTGAACAGGAAAACACAGAGGCTATTCCTTACTGGGACATTTTTGAAGATGAAGTGGACGCAAATTTGCAGGACGAAACCTTAGAAGATCCTTATGTGACCTGGCGACCTGTTAAATTTAATACAACTATGGAATTTGGCTTCGGAAGAGCTTTCCTGCCGTGTAATTACCGTCTTGTAAAGGAAGCCCGATACATGAACGCTGCCGGATTATTGCTTTCTGGAGTTTATCGTCCAAAGGGAATAACACTTTCTATGACGGGATATTACGATAAGCTTTTTACTGAAAATTTTGGACTACGGGCGGCCTATACAATTGATGATTATTCATTTACAAACATAGGATTAATGGCTCACAGGACCTTTGGGAGTTTTAATATTTATCTGGCAGCAAATAATTTACTGGGATTTCCTAATTTCGCAAAAGCGCACAGCACTTCTCTTCAATTTGGGATGCAGTTTATCTTTAAAGATAATTAAAAGTCAAAAATCACCTGCATGAATGAAGAGGTTGAGTGATAAAAAACATACATATGAAAATTGCCATTTTGAGCATTGCTCTTTTTTTGACTGTAACAACAGTTAAATCGCAAAACCTTAACGAATACAAGTATGTGATTGTTCCTGAATCATTTGAGTTTTCAGATGCTCCAAATGAATACCAGTTAAATGCGTTAACGAAATTTCTCTTTGAGAAATATAATTTCAACGCCTTTATGAAATCTGAGCAAAAACCATCCGATCTTAAAGCTAATGGCTGTTTAGGCTTGTATGCTAATGTAGAGGAGGATTCCGGTCTTTTTGTCACTAAGCTTGTAGTTTTATTAGAAAACTGCGATGGAGAAGTTATTTTTCGATCTGAAGAAGGTACAAGTCGCGAAAAAGAATTTAAAGCGGCACATCACGAAGCTTTAAGAGAAGCATTTAAATCTTTGGAAGAGTTAAAATACCAGTATTCGGAGCGCGACGCTGAGACTGCTGGTAAAGATGCCATTACAGCAGTAGCTGCTGTCCAGGGTGAAGTGGTTACTGAAATCCCGGAGAAAAATTCCCAAATTGCCATAGATGGTGAACAGGAGGATGAAGAGATTGAAGAAGAAGTGACGGGAAATGAAATTACTGAGGAGAATGGTGACTACTATGTTCTTGATAATGCCGTTTATTTTCTCGAAGAAAGTAATTCCGGATTTTCGTTCTTCCAGAAAGGAATGGCAGAGCCTTTTGCGTCTCTCATAAAATCTGAAGGACAGGATAGCTTTATCTATTCTTCAATTACTAAACAGGGATTGGCATATTTTGATACTGAAGGAAATCTTGTGGTAGAGTATTTTGATAAAAATAGAAATGAAATGATAAAAACTGTTTATCGGATTCAGGATTAGTAGTCATACTTATTCTTCCAGCGCTTTTTTAAAAATTCTCTTTGTGCATTTTCCCGCTGGTTTTGACCCGGCTCATACAGTTTTGTGTTTTTTATTTCTTCAGGTAAGAATTCTTCCTGTACAAAATTACCTTCGTAGTTATGGGCATATTTATAATTATCTCCATAACCTAAGTCTTTCATTAATTTTGTAGGAGCGTTTCTTATAGCCATAGGAACAGATAAATTACCTGTTTTCTTTACCACGCTTATGGCATTATTAATTGCCATGTAAGCTGCATTACTCTTTGGAGAGGTGGCCAGATAAGTAGTACATTGGCTTAATATTATCCGGGCTTCAGGATAACCAATAGTGGTTACCGCCTGAAAAGTGTTGTTGGCGATGACAAGTGCTGTGGGATTTGCATTTCCTATGTCTTCACTTGCTAATATTAATAATCTACGGGCAATGAATTTGACATCTTCACCGCCTTCTATCATACGTGCGAGCCAATATACTGCCCCGTTAGGATCACTCCCTCTTATAGACTTAATAAAAGCCGAAACGATATCATAATGTTGCTCTCCGGTTTTATCGTAGAGCACAGTATTTTGTTGAACCTTTTCAAAAACGAGGTCATTAGTGATTTCCACCCCGTCTTCAGTTGAAGTCACTAATAATTCAAATATATTAAGAAGCTTACGGGCATCGCCGCCGCTTAATCGCAGTAGAGCCTCTGTTTCTTTTAAGTGAACCTTTCTGGAAGCAATTATCGAATCTTCTTTCATAGCACGTTGAAGCAGGGCTATAAGATCATCCTTAGTAAACGGTTTTAATACATAAACCTGACACCTGGAAAGAAGTGCCGAAATAACCTCAAAACTTGGGTTCTCTGTGGTTGCTCCTATTAAAGTGACCCAGCCTTTCTCTACTGCTCCTAATAGAGAGTCCTGTTGGGATTTACTAAAGCGGTGAATTTCGTCTATAAAAAGGATAGGGCTCTTCGTTGTGAAAAGTCCGTCGCTTTTTTTGGCTTTTTCAATAACCTCTCTGACGTCTTTTACTCCGCTGCTAATTGCGCTAAGAGTGAAAAACGGTCGACTCGATTCTTCGGCAATAATGTTGGCGAGCGTGGTTTTCCCCACTCCTGGGGGACCCCAG
Source organism: Autumnicola psychrophila (assembly GCF_031846645.1). Lineage (NCBI taxonomy): Bacteria > Pseudomonadati > Bacteroidota > Flavobacteriia > Flavobacteriales > Flavobacteriaceae > Autumnicola > Autumnicola psychrophila. The sequence continues at coordinate 141,488 of NZ_JAVRHN010000001.1, read as the reverse complement.
AAAATCATGGAGGGTATAATTCCCTGTTTCAGCTGTTGCTTAAGTGCACCTTTCTCTCCCACAAGGTGCTGCTGACTCAAATAGTCTTCTAATTTTTGCGGCCTTAATCGTTCTGCTAGCGGTTTGTTCATTTCGCTAAATTAAGAATTATGATGACAACTTTTCAGAAAGGAAAGATTTGGTTGTTTTTTTGTAATATAAATTCTAAATGTAAATTTTGAAGCAGACCAGTCCATTTACTTTTTCTCCCGGGGTAGTAGGTTACCCTATTATTTTCGTGCTGGTAATATGGATAGTATTCTGGTTTGAGATAAGATTTGGTTTCGATTTTAATCGATTTGGAGTTAGACCAGGCAAGATAGAAGGATTAAGAGGAATTATTTTTTCACCTTTTATACATTCGGGAATAAAACATCTTTTTAATAACACAATTCCTCTTTTTGTTCTTTCAATGGCACTGTTTTACTTTTACAGAAAGATCAGTTGGCAGGTTCTTTTCCTAGGATTAATTTTATCCGGATCCTTGACCTGGTTTATAGGTAGAGAGGCTAATCATATTGGTGCCAGTGGAATTATTTATGTACTTGCGTCCTTTTTATTCTTTAAAGGTGTTTTCTCAAAACATTACAGGCTTATTGCTCTTTCCTTAGTTGTAGTCTTTTTGTATGGTGGGATGTTATGGTACGTAACACCAATAGATCCGGATATCTCCTGGGAAGGACACTTGGCCGGCTTGATATCGGGCTTCTGCCTTGCACTTCTCTACAGAAAAAATATTGCAAAGCCTCCAAAATATGAGTGGGAGAGGCCGGATTATAGCGAGGATGATGATGATTTTATGAAGCATTTTGATGAAGATGGAAATTTTATCGAAGATCCTGAGCCGGAAGAACTAAAATATGCTTATCATTATAAGCACTCAAATCAGGAGAAGGAAGGAGATAAAGATTCTTAATCTTTAACAGAGAACAGACATGCTATAGCGCGTCTCCACATCCATTTCATCTCTACAACCTTTTAAGAATTCTTTTGAAAGAAATTATAACCTCTGCCTTACCACCTCATATAAAATAGCTCCACAAGCAACAGAAACATTTAGAGATTCTATTTTTCCCATCATTGGTAACTTGGCGCGATGATCAACTGTTTTTAGGATAGAGCTACTTACTCCTTTTGCTTCATTACCCATCACTATCGCAGTGGGTTTTTTTAAATCAATGTCGTAAATGGTATCATTGGTTTTTTCTGTTGCGGCCACTAATTGTACATCAGAAGACTGTAGATAAAAAACTGCATCCTTGATATGATTTACCTTACAAATAGGAACGTTGAAAATTGCTCCAGCCGAGGTTTTTACTGCGTCGGCGTTAAGAGGTGCGCCACCTTTTTCAGGAATAATAATAGCATTTACTCCACAGCATTCAGCTGTCCGTATAATAGCTCCAAAATTCCGAACATCTGTTAATTGGTCAAGTAGTAGGAAGAGTGGAGTAGAGGTGGAATTAAAAGCATCCCTTACAACTTCGTCCATACTTTTGAACTCTACTGGTGAAATACTTGCTATCACACCCTGATGATTTCCTTTACTTAACTTGTTAAGTTTTTCCACAGGAACATAGGAAATGTTGTAATTGCCTTTGCGGATATGATTTTCAAGATCTTTAATAATATTTCCGGAAAGACCTTTCTGAATATATATTTTATCGATGCTTTTTCCGCTTTCAATAGCTTCAATAACAGCCCTAATTCCAAAAATTCTGGTGGTTTCTTTTTCATTCATAAGGCAAAGATAGTTTTTAAAATTACGTTTTGAATAGTTGATAAATAAAAAAACCACCCAAAGTGGGTGGTTTTAAAATCTAAACTTAAAAGGAATTTAGTATCCTTCAGCGTATTCAATTTCATAACTTATTACTTCTCCGTCTACAGAAGTAACATTGCCAATTCTGAAGACTCCGTAGAAGTTGAAAGTTTCCATATTTTCGTCTTCATCTTCAACTTCCCTGGTGGTTTTGTAAACAAAAGTATCCCCGTTTTCCAGGTTTGTCACTGAAGTCATAGGATCACCTTCTTCAAAAGCTGCTTGTGCAGTTAAGACATCAGCATCATCAAAGAAATCATCATCTACCTGTACAAAGGAAATATCAGCATCATTTATTACCTCAAAACCAGTAGGTTCTAAAAATCTGATTTCACCTTCTTCATTACCTTCAGCTGAAATCTCTCCTGTAGAAAGGTTTAACTGGTTAAGAAGTGGATCGTCAGTAAGAGTGACAGAATTTGATGTGCTGAATGCTTTTGGAGTAATGGCAATCATGGATTCCACTACGTCTGTCATACTTCCACTGGTGGCAGTAATTTGATAATATAAAGTATCATTAACCATTAAATTTAGATCCTCATAATCAGTGTCAGATAACTCAATATATCCACCTTCGGCAGAAAGGTCAGCACCGCTGCCAGTGTAGGTGCCGTCTTCATTCTTTTTGAACATGAGAATTACATCATCTATAGGTGCAGAAAGAGTATTAATCTCATAAGCCAATTCAACAGATGACAGACTATCAATGGTTGTTTCAGTTGGATTACTGTATTCATCTCCTGCGTTTCCTAAAGAAACAGCTTTACTTACTGAAATTGTAAAGGGATCCTCTGAAAAATTTCCATTAGAATAAGTCGTTCTGATTCTGATATCATACTCTCCTTCTTCTTCATCTACTCCATCATCATCAGGAAACATGAAGTCTCCTAAGATAGAGGAATTAAAGGATGCACTTTCTCCAGATACTGTTGCAGTTCCTATAACCTCACCATCCTGAATAATTTCTACAGATTCAGCTGTAACGCCTTCCGCAGTGATAAAATCTATATTAAGATCTTCATTGGTGTCAAATCGGCTAAGACTGCGATCTGTTATTTTCGCATAACCTCCAACGTCTTTGTAATTATCTACCAAATAGTCGTCTTCTTCATTTTCACATGAAGCCAGGCCTATTGCGATAAATAAGCAAAGACCCCAGTATTGTATATTTTTCATTTTTTGCATTTTAATGTTGTTTAAAGCAATTATTCCATATCTACATCCCAGAAAACCGGAGTTTGCTGGTCATCCTCACCTATGGCTTCTGATGCATCTATATAGTTGTCTTCATTAAGATTCTGTTCATCTACAGGGTAAGTAAACCTTAATGGTACTGGAGTTCCAAATTCTTCTGGTAACACTAATTCCGGCTCATCATATTTTCTCCAAATGGACCATCCCTGGAAAGGATTGTCAAACATGGCAATCCAGTACTGTAAGGCAAACTGGTCAACAGATCCATCATAAGATACTGCAGGCTGTGCAAGGTATGCTGTAACCTGAGCTTCACTTCCTCCCCAGTACATAATAGATGCCGTAATAGCATTTTCATAATGTGATTCTGCATCACCTCCTGCAGAGTAACCAATTTCAGCTGCTCTGGAAAGATTAAATGCAACCTCTACATAATCAAGAAGAATACCTTCTCTTGTAGGGTTTAAAAACGGATCTCCGATGTGGGTATATGCTGAATAGTTATTACTTCCCCCGTAAACACCACCTAAATATCCGCCACTAATATTGTCATCAAAATATGACATACGTCTTGGGTCGTTAAGCTCATTCATATAGTCTACAATGGTTGCAGATGCAAGAAAATCCGATCGTCCGCTTTGTACAAGGTCTTCCCATAATGGGTTTGTATTAGGGAAGGTGCCTAAGTACTCTATAGTTGCGTTATCTCCGTTAGATGTAAAAACTCCGTCTGAGACAGCACTTTCTACGGTAGACTGAGCAAGTTGAGGATTAGATTGCGAAATTCTCATTCCTAATCTTAAGCTTAAAGAATTAGCGAATTTTAACCATTGATCCATGTCACCTCCATAAATTACATCGGCGGTAGTGTATCCCTGACCCGCTGAAAGAAGTGCGTCTACTGATTCTAATCTGCTTATAAGGTCTTCATAAATAACCTCATCATTATCATAGACAGGTAGAGAATTATCAGGTTGCAATGCTTCGGAATATGGAATATCACCAAAAGTATCAACCAGTACATGCCAGGCATATACTTCTATAACTTCTATTTGCCCTAATCGAGCATCTTTTTCAGCCTGACTTAATTCTTCATTTTCCATTACAATACTACGTGCATCTTTTAGGTCATAAAGAACATCTCTATAAATCTCTGACCACACATTATCTGGATTATTCCTTGATGTTAAGTTATAATTGGGTTCATCAAGATAAGTTGTGGTTGTCCAGTACTGTGCCAGAAATCTGTAAAGCCCGTCGTTCACGTTAGGGCTTGCCATGTTATCCGATAAACTTACAGTAGCTGCTGTAAAAAGAAAGTCTGAAGCTACCTCGGTAGGATTTTTTGGATCCCTGTTAAGATTCTCGTACTCCTCATCGGTCTGGCAGGACCATAAGCTCAAGAATGCTGTTATAGCAATTATATATCTTTTCATAATTTTTTTTTAAAAGTTAAACTTAAGACTGGCACCTATTTCCCTCATAGATGGGTAAGCACCTGACTGGTATCCCTGAACATTACCTGAACTTAATCCGGCTTCAGGGTCAGAAAAAGGGATGTTTTTGTGGATTATCCAAAGGTTTCGCCCAATTACTGAAAAAGAAGCCCTGGTGAAAGGAATGGCATCAAGAACTTTATCGCCAAAGTTATAAGTTAAATTTACCTCTCTTAATTTCACGTAAGAAGCATCATAGACGTGCCCTTCATTTGCAGCTCTTGCGTATCCGAACGGATTTCCATAATAATCTGTTCTCGCACGTGTAGCATTTGGAGAAGTGTTAGTTACTGTGTATTCTCCATTACTATCATATTCAACATCTCCCTGTACTCCGTCTAATATAACACCGCCTCCGTTTGAAATAGTATTCCGCATCGGATTTCCAAGGTCATTTGTTCCTACACTGGCTTCATAAAGACCAGTGGCAGTTCCATACCAGGTGTCTAGTGAGAAAAGATCTCCACCTTTTTGGACATCTACAAGAAAGCTTAATAATAGATTTTTGTATTCGAAAGTATTTGATACACCTCCTGTCCAATCTGGTTGTATGTTTCCTATGATATAATTTGAATTCGGTGTGACCTCATAGTAACCGCTTGGATTGATCAACCGGTTTCCTTCTTGATCGTATACATATGCTGTACCTCTAATAGCGCCATATGGCTCTCCCGGGGCAGCATTTATAGAAACACCTCCTTGAAGGTTATTGTCTAACTGCAAATTGTTAATTCCTTCTGCCAATTCAAGAACCGTACTCTCGTTTTTAGCCCAGTTTACGTTCATTGTCCATCGGAAATCGTCAATTCGTATTGGATTTAAAGTAAGTCGTGCCTCAATACCTTTATTTTCAATTGTTCCTGCATTTAATAATTTTGAAGTAAATCCTGTGGCAGTTGATGTTCTAACAGGCGTAATTTGGTCTTCAGTTTGAGAATTATAGTAGGAAACATCAAATCCGATTAAACGATTTAAGAAATTAGCCTCAAGGCCTACCTCATATGATTTCATACGTTCAGGACGTAAATTAAGGTTGTTTAATGAATTAGCATTTGTAGCCCAACCTGCGTTACCAAAAGCTGAAAACTCAGATCCTCCAGCTTGACTGGCAAGAAGATAAGTGTTGAAAACATTGTATGGGTCTGTATCATTTCCTACTTCCGCATAATTTGCCCTTACCTTTGCAAAATCAAGCCAGTTTGCTTCTATAATGTTAGATAGCAGTATACTGGTAGAAACAGAAGGATACCAAAATGTATTATTTTCAGCAGGAAGCGTTGAAGAACGGTCTCTTCTAATAGTACCTTCAAGGTAGTAGGTGCCTAAATAACCGACTCCTGCTCTTGCATATACACCATCAAGCATTCTTGTCATTTCGTACTCAGTAGGTGGGTTTAGCGGGCTAACCGTGTTGGTTAAAGCGTAAAATCCGGGAGCATTTAACCCTCCGTTTGTAGCGGCATCGATATAACTTCTTTCGTTTCTACGTATATTCATACCTAGATTTCCATCCAAGTTAAGATCTTCAGTAATGTCTTTATTAAAATTAAGAATAAGATCGTAATTGTATTCTGCAGCCCTGTTATTGTATCTGCTATATTCAGATACACCAGCGCTCCCTACATTAATTCTTTCCTCCTGTAACTCATCATAAGTGTCAAATGTAAATCTTCCTAAGACACTGAACACATCGCTTATTTCGTAATCTAAATTAATGTTACCAAAATATCGGTTACGTGTATCGGTTTGATAATTTTCATAAAGTGTCCAGTAGGGGTTATCGGAATATATTGGAGAAAGATTATCCGGGCTATTCGGGTTCCAGGTGATATTTTCTCCTGTTCCGAAATAAGCATCTCGTTGCTCCTGCAAATCGACGTTGGTTTGAAACCACTGTCTGAATTGTTGCATAATGTTCAAAGAGCTATAACCTGTACCATACCGTCCTTTACCATCTGTTTTTGTAAAGGTGACATTGGTTTGGGCGCTAAACCGGTCTGTGAAGTCATGCCCGCCACTAAATTTTATAGTGTTTCTTTTTATCTCACTATTAGGGAGGTTCCCCTGCTGATTAAAGTTTGTAGCACTTACTCGAAAAGAACTTTTATCAGTTCCGCCATCTAGAGCAATGGAATTAATTGCTGTATAGCCTGTTTGCCAAATGGTATTCGCATTGTTTTCGCCGGGCAACCAGGGAGTTGCCTGTTGGTATGTGTCTAACTGTGGATAAATGGAATTCCATTGGTAAATGGGTTGACCATCGAAGGTCGCACCAAAGGAAGCATCTTCTGTAAAAGGAGTGACCTCGTCTAAGTTTCCATCTCCATCTACATCATAAAGGTTAAAATAGCCTGTATCATAGTATGCACCATAACCAGCACCGTACTGGTCCTGATATTCAGGTAGTGTCTGATCATTTACATTAGAGACCATTAAAGTACTATTAATGGCAACTCCAATACCTTTGTTTTTGCTACCTTTTTTAGTTTCAATTATAATCGCTCCGTTTGCTGCCCTTGCTCCATATAAAGCCGTGGCAGCAGCACCTTTCAATACGTTAATGGAAGCAATATCATTCGGGTTGATGTCTGATGCAGCGTTACCGTAATCATATCCTCCTGCGCCTCTCTGTTGATCTACAGAGTTATTGTTGGCATTACTTACAGGAGTTCCATCAATTACAAATAGTGCCTGGTTGTTTCCTGTTAAAGAAGAATTACCACGAATGATCACATTGGATGATCCTCCCAGGGTACCAGTTGAACTAACTTTTAAACCTGCAACTTTTCCCGAAAGAGAATTTACAAAGTTTTGAGTAGGAACATCAGAAACTTCAGAACCATCTACTTCCTGAGTTGCATACCCCAATGACTTCTTTTCTCTTTTAATACCTAAAGCGGTTACTACCACTTCGTCTAATTGTGCTGCGTCATTAGAGAGCACCACATCAATTTCATCCACGTTTGTCACAGCGTATTCTGCTGTTTCCAATCCAATGAAGGAAAACACCAAAATATCTCCCTGAGAAGCTACTATGGAATAATTTCCATCAAAATCTGTCTGAACACCTGTGGATGTTCCCTGAATAAGGACGTTTACTCCAGGCAGGGGCAGACCGTCTTCGTCTGTAACCGTACCAGAAATAGTCCTTTCCTGTGCAAAGGATATTTGCACAACAAACGCCAGTAATAGCGTTAGAATACTACTTAACTTTGTTTTCATTTTTAAAATTTGTTTGAATTAGCCGTATCAAAAGTGATGATAAAAGGTTTATTACACAAGTGATCTTTTAGGAAATCATTACCATTATATTGGCTGGATGTTAAAAACATGTCATAGGGCCTTAGTTTTGAGGGGGTAACAAAATTAACAAATTATGTTAAATTTTTTAGAATGAGGTTTTTCCTTCATATTCATGAATAAAATCACCTCTTTTTAATGATCGATTAGAAGAAATACAAGGTTTTCGTGATTTGGATACATTATCAATATTGACGTCACGCCTGCTTTATTTTTGAGAATAGGAGAGGAGTATATAAAAAGCACTGAAAATTAATTCATTATCGTTTGAATAATTTGTTTTTATTTCTACCTTTGCAAACCCTTAAAAATGGGGAGGTAAAATTTATTAATAATTAGGTAAAAGAAATTATGCCAACAATTTCACAATTAGTACGAAAAGGAAGAGCCAAAATAACTAAGAAGAGTAAATCGGCTGCTTTGGATTCGTGTCCTCAAAGGAGAGGGGTGTGTACGCGTGTGTATACTACCACTCCTAAAAAGCCTAACTCGGCTATGCGAAAAGTAGCGAGGGTTAGGTTGACAAACGGAAAAGAGGTGAATGCTTACATTCCGGGAGAGGGTCACAATTTACAAGAGCACTCGATAGTATTAGTTAGAGGCGGAAGGGTGAAAGATTTGCCAGGAGTTAGATATCACATCGTTCGTGGAGCTTTAGATACCGCTGGTGTCGAAGGTAGAACACAGCGTAGGTCTAAGTACGGTGCAAAACGCCCTAAGAAGTAAAACAAGGTTAGAGTTAAAGATAAAAGTATGGAGGTTCTTCTCTTTTATTGATGACAATTAACGATTAACTTATTACAAAGAAGAAATGAGAAAAAGACAGGCTAAGAAAAGACCACTTTTACCGGATCCTAAATTTAATGATCAACTTGTTACACGTTTTGTGAACATGATGATGTGGGACGGAAAAAAGTCGGTTGCCTTTAAGATTTTCTACGACGCAATTGATGTGGTAGAACAAAAGAAACAAGACGAGGAAAAATCCGGTTTGGAGATATGGAAAGATGCTCTTTCTAACGTTATGCCACACGTAGAAGTTCGAAGTAGACGTGTTGGTGGTGCGACATTTCAAATACCTATGCAGATTAGGCCAGACAGGAAAGTATCAACTGCTATGAAGTGGTTGATTAGCTTTGCTCGAAAGAGAAATGAAAAAGCTATGGCTCAAAAATTGGCGGCGGAAATTCTTGCTGCTGCTAAGGAAGAAGGTGCTGCAGTTAAGAGAAGGGTTGATACTCATAAGATGGCTGAAGCTAACAAAGCATTCTCTCACTTTAGATTCTAGAAAAAATGGCACAAAGAGATTTAAAATATACAAGGAATATAGGAATTGCGGCTCATATTGATGCTGGTAAAACAACAACAACAGAGCGTATCCTTTATTATACTGGTGTAAGTCACAAAATTGGAGAGGTTCATGACGGTGCTGCAACAATGGACTGGATGGAGCAAGAGCAGGAAAGAGGTATTACAATTACTTCTGCTGCGACTCACTGTAAGTGGATGTATAGAGACCAGGAATTTACAGTAAATATTATAGATACTCCTGGGCACGTTGACTTTACTGTAGAGGTAGAGCGTTCATTACGTGTTTTGGATGGGATGGTTGCATTGTTTAGTGCGGTAGACGGGGTAGAGCCTCAGTCTGAAACTGTATGGAGGCAGGCAGATAAATATAAAGTTCCGCGTTTGGGGTTTGTAAATAAAATGGATCGTCAGGGTGCTGACTTCTTTAATGTGTGTAAGCAGGTTAAGGAGATGTTGGGAGGTAATCCTGTTCCATTACAAGTTCCAATTGGGGATGAGATTGACTTTAAAGGAGTTGTGGATCTTATCTCTAAAAAGGCAGTTATCTGGAGTGATGAGGATATGGGGATGACTTACGAGATCATCGATATTCCTGAAGAGCTTAAAGCAGATGTTCAGAAATATCGTACTGAGCTTGTTGAGGCTGTTGCAGAGTATGACGAAGCTTTAATGGAGAAATTTTTCGAAGATGAAGATTCTATTACGGAAGACGAAATTATTGCTGCTTTAAGAGCTGCTACTATAGATATGTCTATTATACCTATGATGTGCGGTTCAGCCTTTAAAAATAAGGGTGTCCAGGCAATGCTGGATGCTGTGATGAGATATTTACCTTCTCCTGTAGATGTAGAGGCTATTGAAGGTACTAATCCGGAAACAGGTGAAGAAGAAAAGCGTAAGCCTAATGTAGATTCTCCATTTTCTGCTTTAGCTTTTAAAATCGCTACCGATCCTTTTGTTGGTCGTTTGGCTTTCTTTAGAACATATTCAGGTACGCTTGATGCTGGTTCATATGTGTTGAACGTTCGTTCAGGCAAAAAAGAGCGTATTTCCCGTATCTATCAAATGCACTCCAATAAACAGGAGCCGATAGATAAAATTGAAGCTGGGGATATTGGTGCGGCAGTAGGATTTAAAGATATTAAGACAGGAGATACTCTTACAGATGTAAATCATCCTATTGTTCTTGAGTCTATGACGTTCCCTGCACCGGTAATTGGTATTGCTGTTGAGCCTAAAACTAAGGCCGATGTGGATAAAATGGGTATGGCTTTGGCTAAACTAGCTGAAGAGGATCCAACGTTCCAGGTGAAGACTGATGAGAATTCTGGTCAAACTATTATATCTGGTATGGGAGAATTGCATATCGAGATTTTGGTAGATCGTTTGAAAAGAGAATTTAAGGTTGAAGTAAACGAAGGTCAACCTCAGGTTGAGTATAAGGAGACGGTAACCAGGAGCGCAGATCATAGGGAGGTTTATAAGAAACAGTCCGGTGGTCGTGGTAAGTTTGCTGATATTGTTTTTGAAATGGGTCCTGCAGACGAAGACTTTGAAGGTCCGGGACTGCAGTTCGTAGATGAAATTAAAGGTGGACGTATTCCAAAAGAATTTGTTCCCTCGGTACAAAAAGGATTTACAGAGGCTATGAAACACGGTCCTCTCGCTGGATTCCAGATGGATACCTTAAAAGTTGTTTTGAAAGACGGATCTTTCCACCCTGTGGATTCTGATCAACTTTCTTTCGAATTGGCTGCTAAAATGGGATATAAGGCAGCTGCCAAGAAAGCAGGGGCTGTTATCCTTGAACCAATCATGAAAAATGAAGTTGTTACTCCGGAAGAAAACATGGGTGATATTGTTGGTGACCTTAACAGAAGAAGGGGTCAGGTAAATAGTATGTCTGACAGATCTGGAGCTAAAGTTGTGAAGGCTGAAGTGCCGCTTTCTGAAATGTTTGGTTATGTAACGACATTAAGAACATTGTCTTCGGGTAGAGCAACTTCAACAATGGAATTCTCTCATTATGCTGAGACGCCTTCTAATATTTCTGAAGACGTGATAAAAGCAGCAAAGGGTACATCAAACGATTAATATTAGGAACATGAGTCAGAAAATAAGAATAAAACTAAAATCTTACGATCACAACCTGGTAGACAAGTCTGCTGAAAAGATTGTAAAAACCGTAAAAACTACGGGTGCTGTAGTTACCGGCCCAATTCCGTTACCTACACATAAAAAAATCTTTACAGTGTTGCGTTCTCCTCACGTGAACAAGAAATCCAGAGAGCAGTTTCAGTTAAGCTCATATAAGAGGCTTCTTGACATCTATAGTTCTTCATCAAAAACAATTGATGCTTTGATGAAGCTTGAATTACCGAGTGGGGTAGAAGTAGAGATTAAGGTGTGATAGTTATAGGCTGAAAATTGACATTTTCAGTGACATGTCCTGAGCAGTTGGCGAGGGAAAAACGGAAGAAAGATACATTCAGGGCGAAAGTATTTTTCTGCCCTGAATTTTTTTAAGATAATTTCTTTCCCCAACCCTATAGGGAAAGCAGTTTTAGATTTTGATAAAGAATAGGGAATAAAAATTAATAATAATTAAGAATTATGTCTGGGTTAATAGGAAAAAAAATAGGCATGACCAGCATCTTTGACGAAAATGGGAAAAATATCCCTTGTACCGTTATTGAGGCAGGACCATGTGTAATTACCCAAGTCAGAACCAATGAGGTTGACGGGTACGAAGCGCTTCAACTTGGTTTCGATGACGCAAAGACTGCAAACAAGGCTGCTACAGGGCATGCTAAAAAAGCAGGAAGCGCTCCAAAGCGTAGAGTCGTTGAATTCCAGGGTTTTGATGGGGATTATAAATTAGGCGACGCTATAACTGTGGAGCATTTTGCTGAAGGTGAATTTGTTGATATAGCAGGTACATCTAAAGGTAAAGGTTTTCAGGGTGTTGTTAAAAGACACGGCTTTGGTGGTGTAGGTCAAGCGACCCACGGTCAGCATAACCGTTTAAGAGCTCCTGGTTCTATTGGTGCTGCATCATATCCTGCGAGAGTTTTCAAGGGAATGAAAATGGCCGGAAGAATGGGTGGCGAAAAAGTAAAAGTAGAAAACCTGAGAGTTTTAAAAGTTGTTGCAGATAAGAACCTTTTAGTAGTAAAAGGAGCTGTTCCGGGACATAAAAACTCATACGTAATCATTAGTAAGTAATGGAAGTAGCAGTTTTAGATATAAAAGGAAAAGAAACAGGTAGAAAGGCAAGCCTTTCTGATGCTGTTTTCGCTATAGAGCCAAACGATCACGCTGTTTATCTTGATGTTAAACAGTACCTGGCGAATCAACGCCAGGGAACGCACTCGGCTAAAGAGCGTGCAGAGATTGTTGGTAGTACTCGAAAAATTAAGAAGCAGAAAGGTACTGGTACAGCACGTGCTGGTAGTATTAAGTCTCCTATTTTTAGAGGTGGTGGTCGTGTTTTTGGTCCAAGACCAAGAAACTATGGTTTTAAATTAAATAAAAACCTAAAGCGTTTGGCAAGAAAATCTGCTTTGTCTATCAAAGCAAATGACAAATCAATTATTGTTGTGGAAGATTTCCAATTTGATGCACCAAAAACCAAAAATTTCAAAGATGTTTTGAAGGCCTTAGGCATTGAAAACAAAAAATCTCTGATAGTGTTGGGTGGGTCAAATAAAAACGTATATTTGTCATCACGAAATTTGAAAACCTCTGAAGTTGTAAGTAGCACAGAATTAAGTACTTATAAAATATTAAATGCAAATAATATTGTATTTTTAGAAGGTTCTCTAGAAGGAATTGAGTCGAATTTAAGTAAATAAACGGTATGAGTGTCTTAATAAAACCTATTATTACAGAGAAAGCCACGGCTGATAGCGAGTTGAATAACTGCTATTCGTTTGTGGTAAATAATAAGGCGAATAAGATTGAAATTAAAGACGCGGTTGAGTCTGCTTATGGCGTTTCAGTTACTAAAGTTCGCACAATGAATGTCCGTCCAGATCGCAAAACCAGGTATACAAAATCTGGGATGATTACTGGTAAAACTTCAGCTTACAAAAAAGCTTTAGTACAGGTGACGGAAGGTGAAACTATTGATTTATACAGTAATCTTTAAGATTAAAAAATGTCAGTTAGAAAATTAAAACCAATCACCCCTGGTCAGCGTTTTAGAGTAGTTAATGGGTTTGACGCCATTACTACTGACAAGCCGGAGAAAAGCTTATTAGCTCCGATAAAAAAATCAGGTGGTAGAAACAGTCAGGGAAAAATGACCATGCGCTATAAAGGTGGTGGTCATAAAAGACGTTACAGAGTAGTTGATTTTAAAAGGGATAAGCAGGGTATTCCTGCTACTGTGGCTGGTATACAGTACGATCCCAATAGGACTGCCTTTATTGCTTTATTGAATTATCAGGATGGTGAGAAAAGGTATATTATTGCTCAAAACGGTTTGCAGGTAGGTCAAAATGTTGTGTCAAGTAATGAGGCTGCGGCTCCGGAAATCGGAAATGCTATGCCTTTGGCTAACATTCCTCTTGGTACCGTTATTTCGTGTATCGAACTCAGAGCTGGTCAAGGAGCCGTTATGGCTCGTAGTGCTGGTGCTTTTGCTCAATTGTTGGCAAGAGAAGGGAAATATGCGACCATAAAACTACCTTCAGGGGAAATTAGAAGAGTACTTTCTACGTGTATGGCTACTATTGGTGCTGTTTCAAACAGTGATCATCAGTTGCAGATTTCTGGTAAAGCTGGTAGGAAACGTTGGTTAGGTAGAAGGCCTAGAACCAGACCTGTTGTGATGAACCCTGTAGATCACCCAATGGGTGGTGGTGAAGGTAGAGCTTCAGGTGGTCACCCACGTTCTAGAAAAGGTTTACCTGCTAAAGGGTTTAAAACCAGATCTAAGACCAAGTCGAGTAATAAATATATTGTAGAACGTAGAAAGAAATAATAAGATATGGCACGTTCATTAAAAAAAGGACCTTACGTTCACTATAAGTTAGATAAGAAAGTTGCTCAAAACGTTGAGTCTGGTAAGAAGGCGGTTATCAAAACCTGGTCACGCGCTTCCATGATTACTCCAGATTTCGTTGGGCAAACTATAGCAGTTCATAATGGGAAACAATTTGTTCCTGTTTATGTTACTGAGAACATGGTAGGACATAAATTAGGAGAATTTTCACCAACACGTTCTTTTAGAGGGCATGCTGGTGCGAAAAATAAAGGTAAAAGATAATTGAAGCTATGGGAGTTCGTAAAAGAGAAAGAGCAGAGCAAATAAAAGAAGCCAAGAAACAGGTAGCTTTTGCAAAATTAAATAACTGCCCTACTTCGCCAAGAAAAATGCGCTTAGTTGCGGATTTGGTTCGTGGAGAGAAAGTAGAAAAAGCGCTTCAGATATTGAAATTCAGTCAGAAAGAAGCATCAGGACGCGTGGAGAAGCTTTTGCTTTCGGCTATTGCCAACTGGCAGGCTAAGAATGAGGATGCAAATCTTGAGGAAGCTGAATTATTTGTAAAAGAGATTCGTGTAGACGGTGGAAGTATGCTGAAGAGACTTCGTCCGGCACCACAGGGTCGAGCACACCGAATTAGAAAAAGATCCAATCACGTTACATTGGTGCTTGGAGCAAACAACAATACACAAAGCTAAGAAGAGTATGGGACAGAAGACAAATCCAATCGGAAATCGCCTTGGTATTATCAGAGGATGGGAATCTAACTGGTACGGAGGAAATGACTACGGCGATAAATTAGCCGAAGACGATAAGATTAGAAAGTATATCCATGCTCGCCTCTCGAAAGCGAGTGTATCTAGGGTGATTATTGAGCGTACCCTAAAGCTTGTAACCGTTACTATCACCACTGCAAGACCTGGTATTATTATTGGGAAAGGCGGACAGGAGGTAGACAAGCTGAAAGAAGAGCTTAAGAAGATTACCGATAAGGAGGTTCAAATTAACATCTTTGAAATTAAAAGGCCGGAACTTGATGCTCATTTAGTAGCATCCAGTGTTGCAAGACAAATTGAGAATCGTATTTCTTATCGTCGTGCAATTAAAATGGCTGTTGCGGCTGCAATGAGGATGAATGCTGAAGGAATCAAAATTCAGATTTCCGGACGTTTAAACGGTGCTGAAATGGCACGTAATGAATCCTATAAAGATGGAAGAATTCCTTTGTCTACTTTTAGGGCCGATATTGATTATGCTTTAGTTGAAGCTCATACTACTTATGGTAGATTGGGTGTTAAAGTATGGATCATGAAAGGTGAAGTGTACGGAAAAAGAGAACTTTCCCCACTTGTTGGTCTTGCAAAGAAACAAGGAGGTAAAGGAGGATCGGGATCCGGACGAGGTGGTAATAAATCACGTCGTAGAAAGTAATTTTTTAAAGTAAAGAAAAATGTTACAACCTAAAAGAACAAAATATCGTAAGCAACAAAAAGGCCGCATGAAAGGAAATGCCGGAAGAGGACATAGACTTTCAAATGGAACTTTCGGGATCAAATCAATGGATTCTAGTTTCATTACATCTCGCCAAATAGAGGCTGCGCGTATTGCTGCTACTCGTTACATGAAAAGGGAAGGGTCTATTTGGATTAAGATATTTCCAGATAAACCAATTACAAAGAAACCTCTTGAAGTACGTATGGGTAAAGGTAAGGGTGCTGTAGAGTATTGGGCAGCTGTTGTGAAACCAGGAAGAATTATGTTTGAAATTGGCGGAGTGCCGATGGATGTTGCTAAAGAGGCGTTGCGTCTTGCTGCACAAAAACTTCCTGTGAAAACTAAATTTGTTGTAGCTAGAGATTATCAAGCTTAATATATAATTTTATGAAACAATCAGAAGTAAAGGAACTGTCTGTGGCAGAATTACAAGAAGAGCTTGGAAAATCTAGAAAAGCATATTCAGATTTGAAAATGGCTCATGCAGTTTCGCCACTGGAGAACCCTATACAGTTAAGAACTGTAAGAAGAAGCATAGCGAGACTTGCTACAGAGTTAAATAAAAGAGAACAACAATAATTGTTATTCTGCTGAAAGATGGAAAAAAGAAACTTAAGAAAAGAGCGTGTAGGCGTAGTTACAAGTAATAAAATGCAGAAGTCCATTGTGGTTTCTGAAGTTAAGAAAGTAAAGCACCCTATGTACGGAAAGTTCGTTTTAAAAACTAAAAAGTACGTAGCACACGACGAGACAAACGACTGCAATGAAGGTGATACTGTAAGGATCATGGAAACAAGACCTTTAAGTAAATCCAAAACTTGGAGATTAGTAGAAATAATTGAAAGAGCGAAGTAAACCATGGTACAACAAGAGTCCAGACTAAGAGTAGCAGATAATACAGGTGCTAAAGAAGTTTTAGCTATACGTGTATTAGGAGGTACAAAGAAAAGATACGCTTCTGTTGGAGACAAAATAGTTGTCAGCGTAAAAGAGGCTACACCTAACGGAAACATCAAGAAGGGTGCAGTTTCAACAGCAGTTGTTGTGCGTACCAGGAAAGAAGTTCGCAGGCCAGACGGATCTTATATCCGTTTTGATGATAATGCCTGTGTTCTGTTAAACCCAACGGGAGAAATGCGTGGTACACGTGTGTTTGGTCCGGTGGCGAGAGAACTTCGTGATAAGCAATTCATGAAAATTGTATCATTGGCACCAGAAGTGCTTTAATACATTAAAAAGATGACAAAGCTTAAAATAAAATCAGGAGATACAGTTCGCGTTATTGCCGGAGAGCATAAAGGACAGGAAGGTAAGGTGCAAAAAGTACTTCTGGATAAGAATAAGGCTATTGTGGAAGGTGTAAATGAGATCTCTAAACATGAGAAACCAAGTGCAGCTAATCCACAAGGAGGCATTAAAAAGAAAGAAGCTCCTATTCATGTATCTAATCTTGCGCTTATTGACAAGAATGGTGAAACAACAAGAGTTGGTTACAAAACGGAGGATGGAAAGAAAGTGAGATTTTCCAAAAAATCTAATGAAGTAATATAGTTATGGCATACGTACCAAGACTTAGACAAGAGTATAACGACAGAGTAAAATCTGCTCTTACAGAAGAATTCAGCTACTCCAATATTATGGAAGTGCCAAAGCTTGAGAAGATAGTGATAAGCCGTGGAGTTGGTGGAGCTGTTGCAGATAAAAAGCTTATTGATTACGCTTTAGATGAATTAACTGCTATTAGCGGTCAAAAGGCAGTGTCTACAATTTCAAAAAAGGATGTTGCTTCATTTAAACTACGTAAGGGAATGCCAATTGGTGCTAAAGTCACTTTGCGGGGTTATAGAATGTATGAATTTTTAGATCGTTTAATTACTAGTGCACTGCCACGTGTACGTGATTTTAACGGAATTAAGGCGAATGGTTTTGATGGTAGAGGAAATTATAATTTGGGTGTAACAGAACAAATTATTTTTCCTGAAATTGATATAGATGCAGTTAATAGAATTGCTGGGATGGATATCACTTTTGTTACCACGGCCTCTACCGATAAGGAAGCTAAATCACTGTTAACCGAACTAGGATTACCTTTTAAAAAGAATTAATTATGGCTAAAGAATCAATGAAAGCCCGTGAGGTGAAGAGACAAAAAATGGTAGAAAAATACGCTGAAAAACGTAAGGCTTTGAAAGAAGCTGGAGA
This sequence comes from Autumnicola psychrophila, assembly GCF_031846645.1. Taxonomy (NCBI): domain Bacteria; kingdom Pseudomonadati; phylum Bacteroidota; class Flavobacteriia; order Flavobacteriales; family Flavobacteriaceae; genus Autumnicola; species Autumnicola psychrophila. Next base: position 123,640 of record NZ_JAVRHN010000001.1, on the reverse strand, counting down.
TTATGAGGCGTTACAGAAATTACCAAAAAATGCTTCCCCTGTACGCTTGCACAATCGTTGTAAACTAACTGGCCGTCCAAGAGGATATATGAGACAATTCGGTCTTTCCCGTGTAACTTTTAGGGAAATGGCTAATAATGGATTGATTCCTGGGGTAAGAAAAGCAAGTTGGTAAGAATATAAATGGGTGGAAGGTTCTTTGGATATTTTCTGGGAAAACCACTACCAAAAATAAATAGAGATGAATACAGATCCGATTGCAGATTATTTAACAAGGATTAGAAATGCTGTTGCGGCAAACCACAGGGTGGTTGAGATCCCGGCTTCTAACCTTAAGAAAGAAATTACAAAAATTTTATTCGATCAGGGTTATATCCTTAGTTATAAATTTGAGGATACGACCGCTCAGGGAAGTATAAAGATTGCTCTTAAGTATGATAAATCTACTAAAGAGTCCGTAATTAAAGATATTCAAAGAATAAGTAAACCCGGTTTACGTAAGTATTCTGGTGCCAGCGAACTACCTAGAATTTTGAACGGTTTAGGTATTGCTATTGTTTCTACTTCACATGGAGTTATGACAGGAAAGCAGGCGCAAGCTGAGAAAGTTGGTGGCGAAGTATTGTGTTACGTTTACTAATACTTAAAAGACTTAAACAATGTCAAGAATAGGTAAAAGCCCAATTACAGTTCCAGAAGGTGTTGATATTAACATAGATGGAAACGTAATAACGGTAAAAGGAAAATTAGGAGAGCTTAAGCAGGAAATTAATGACATCGATTTTAATATCGAGGATGGAGTTATTTATTTTGAGAGATCTTCTGAAAAAAGTGATCAGAAAGCGAAGCATGGTTTGTACCGCGCTTTGGTTAATAATATGATAACTGGTGTTACTGAAGGATATACCAAGAAATTGGAATTGGTAGGTGTAGGTTACAGAGCATCTAACCAGGGTCAAAAATTAGATTTGGCTGTTGGGTTTTCCCATAATATTGTGCTAGATTTGGCGCCCGAAGTTAAAGTGGAAACAGTTTCTGAAAAAGGGAAAAACCCTGTCATAAAGCTTACTTCTTACGACAAACAATTGGTTGGACAAATTGCGGCGAAAATCCGTTCATTTAGAACACCAGAGCCTTATAAAGGTAAAGGTATCAAGTTTGTTGGAGAGCAATTAAGAAGAAAAGCAGGTAAATCAGCTTAATAAAGTTTAGATATGGCATTTTCAAAAGAAAAGAGAAGACAAAAAATAAAGAAGCGTATCCGTAGGGATATTACAGGAACTGGAAGCCGTCCAAGATTATCTGTTTTTAGGAGTAATAAAGAAATTTATGCTCAGATTATAGATGATGTTGAAGGTAAGACCTTAGCAGCAGCTTCTTCAAGAGATAAAAACATTTCTTCAGTTGAAGGTAAGATGGAGCAAGCTACTTTGGTAGGTAAGTCCCTTGCTGAGAAAGCTAAAGAAGCTGGAATAGAAACTATTTCTTTCGATAGAAGTGGTTACTTGTATCACGGAAGAGTTAAATCATTAGCAGAAGGTGCTCGAGAAGGAGGACTAAAATTCTAAGAAATTATGTATCAAGATTATAAAAACGTAGAGCACGTTAAACCGGGAGGACTTGAGTTAAAAGATCGTCTTGTTGGAGTTCAGCGTGTTACAAAAGTTACTAAAGGAGGTAGAGCATTTGGTTTTTCTGCTATCGTAGTAGTAGGAGATGAAAATGGTGTTGTAGGGCAAGGTTTAGGGAAATCTAAAGAAGTTGCTGACGCTATTTCCAAGGCTGTAGAGGATGCTAAAAAGAATTTGGTCAGAATTCCTTTAACTAAAGGAACTCTTCCGCATGAGCAAAAAGGTAAGTATGGTGGAGCGAGAGTATTGCTACTTCCAGCTGCCACGGGTACAGGTATTATTGCTGGTGGTCCAATTCGTGCTGTACTGGAATCAGTAGGTGTGCATGATGTACTTTCGAAGAACCAGGGATCTTCCAACCCTCATAACGTGGTTAAAGCTACTTTTGATGCTTTATTGCAATTACGAAGTGCAGAGACTGTTGCTAAGCAAAGAGGAATTTCGTTAGACAAGGTATTTAAAGGATAAATCAAGGACAGAGATGGGAAAGATTAGAGTTACAAAAGTAAGAAGTGCTATTAACCGTAGTAAGAACCAGAAATTAGTTCTGGAATCTTTAGGTCTTAAGAAGATTGGTCAGACGGTGGAGCATGATGAGACGCCAAACATCCTTGGTATGGTAAATAAAGTTAAACATTTAGTTTCTGTAGAAGGAACAAAATAATAATACACATGGATTTAAGTAACTTAAGACCTGCAGAAGGTTCAGTTAAAAGTAATAACAAGCGTGTAGGCCGCGGAGAAGGATCCGGGAAAGGTGGTACTGCTACCAGAGGTCACAAAGGGGCCAAATCACGTTCTGGTTACTCCAAGAAAATTGGATTTGAAGGAGGTCAGATGCCGCTGCAACGCCGTGTTCCTAAATTTGGATTCAACAACAGAAATCGTAAGGTATATCAAGGTGTTAACCTAGATACTCTTCAGTCACTTGTGGATGAAGGTAGAATAAAGGATACTGTAGATATGGATGTGCTTGTTGAAAATGGATTGGCTGGAAAGAATGAGCTTGTTAAGATATTAGGTAGAGGTGAATTAAAAGCAAAGTTGAAAATATCTGTTCATAAATTTACTGCCTCAGCGAAAGAAGCTATTGTAGCTGCCGGAGGTGAAGTTGTAACTTTATAATAGAAATCAAATGAAATTCATCAATACTATTAAGAATATTTGGAAAATCGAGGAACTAAAAAATAGAATTTTAGTAACCCTCGGTTTACTCCTTGTATATCGTTTTGGAGCGCAGGTTGTGCTTCCCGGAATAGACGCATCGCAATTGGCTAATCTTGCCAATCAAACTGATGGAGGACTTTTAGGTCTTCTTAATGCGTTTACAGGCGGGGCATTTTCTAATGCATCCGTTTTTGCTTTGGGAATTATGCCCTACATCTCTGCTTCCATTGTAGTTCAATTGATGGGGATCGCTATTCCTTATCTTCAGAAATTGCAGAAAGAGGGAGAAAGTGGTCGAAGAAAAATTAACCAAATCACACGTTGGTTAACCATAGCTATTACACTGGTACAGGGACCTGGTTATATTTACAACTTATTTGCGACTCTTCCGCAGGGCGCTTTTATGTTGGGTGATACAATAACCTTCGTAGCCTCTTCTGTGGTGATCCTTACAACAGGTACCATATTTGCTATGTGGTTAGGTGAAAAAATTACAGATAAAGGTATTGGTAATGGTATTTCATTATTAATTATGGTTGGTATTATTGCAACTTTACCACAAGCTTTTATTCAGGAGTTCGCTTCCAGAGTTTTTGAATCTAATGGAGGATTAATAATGATCCTTATTGAGTTGGTAATCTGGTTTACGATTATTCTTGCTTCTGTAATGCTAGTCATGGCAGTTCGTCAAATTCCTGTTCAGTATGCAAGGAGAAGTGCTTCTGGAGGTTATGAGAAGAATGTTTTTGGTTCGAGACAATATATTCCATTAAAATTAAATGCTTCGGGTGTTATGCCTATCATTTTTGCCCAGGCAATTATGTTTATACCTCTTGCTGTTGTTGGAGTTTCAGATTCTGATGCAGCACAGGGATTAGCAACAGTGTTTAGTGATATATTTGGATTTTGGTATAATCTTGTTTTTGCTTTATTGATTATTATATTCACATATTTTTATACAGCAATCACTGTACCTACCAACAAGATGGCCGATGACCTTAAGAGAAGTGGAGGTTTTATTCCGGGAATTCGTCCTGGAACCGAGACCGCGGAGTTTTTAGATCGGGTAATGTCACAAATTACTTTACCTGGTTCTATATTCCTTGCCTTAATAGCTGTGTTCCCGGCGATAGTTGTTAGTTTGCTGGGTGTGCAACAAAATTGGGCTTTATTTTTTGGAGGTACTTCGCTTTTAATTATGGTGGGAGTTGCTATAGATACGATGCAACAAGTGAATTCATATCTGCTTAACAGGCATTATGACGGATTAATGAAATCAGGTAAGAACAGAAAAGCAGTAGCTTAAATTATGGCAAAACAACCAGCAATTGAACAGGATGGAACGATTATCGAGGCATTATCCAATGCGATGTTTCGTGTTGAATTAGAAAATGGTCACGTTGTGACTGCACATATCTCTGGTAAGATGCGTATGCACTACATTAAATTGTTGCCCGGGGATAAAGTGAAACTGGAAATGAGCCCTTACGATTTAACTAAGGCTCGAATTACATACAGATACTAATTTAGAATTGAGCTATTTAATTTTTTTTCAGTACTTTTGCAACCTGAAAAAAAATTATGTAGCAATAATATTGGATGTAAATTTCAGTTTTACATCCGGTAAACATAAAAAACTGAAGAGATGAAAGTTAGAGCATCAATAAAAAAGAGAAGCGCCGACTGTAAAATAGTTCGCAGAAAAGGCAGGCTTTACGTAATTAACAAAAAGAATCCTAGATTTAAACAAAGACAAGGCTAATTATGGCAAGAATTGCAGGGGTTGATATACCTAAACAAAAGCGAGGAGTTATAGCATTGACCTATATCTTCGGAATTGGCAAAAGCAGGGCTCAAAGCATCCTGGAAGAGGCCAAAGTAGATGAGAGTAAAAAAGTTTCCGACTGGGATGATGATGAGATTGGTCGTATTCGTGAAGCTGTAGGTAATTATCAAATCGAAGGAGAGTTACGTACTGAGGTTCAATTGAGTATCAAACGTCTAATGGATATTGGAAGTTACAGAGGTATCAGACATAGATCTGGTTTACCTTTAAGAGGTCAAAGAACCAAAAACAACTCAAGAACCAGAAAAGGTAGAAGAAAAACAGTTGCTAATAAGAAAAAAGCGACTAAATAGTAAGTAATATGGCAAAGGCAACAAAAAAGGCTGTTCAGAAGAAACGCAAAGTTATCGTTGAGGCTAATGGAGAGGCACATGTTACTGCTTCTTTTAATAATATCATTATCTCTTTGACAAACAAAAAGGGTGATGTTGTATCCTGGTCTTCAGCTGGTAAAATGGGCTTTAGAGGTTCTAAAAAGAACACTCCTTACGCGGCTCAGTTAGCAGCAGAAGATGCATCTAAAGTAGCTCACGAAGCTGGTTTGCGTAAAGTAAAAGTATACGTGAAAGGACCGGGTAATGGTAGAGAATCTGCTATTCGTTCCCTTCATAATAGTGGTATCGAAGTAACCGAGATTATTGATGTTACACCACTTCCACACAATGGATGTCGTCCTCCTAAAAGACGTAGAGTTTAATTAATAAGTATAATAATAAGAAAGGATATTACGATTATCGAAGGACAGTGACCTTAATTCATAATCCCTTTCTAATAAATTAAAATTTAATGGCAAGATATACTGGTCCAAAGACAAAAATAGCCCGTAAATTCGGTGAAGCTATTTTCGGAGACGATAAATCTTTTGAGAAAAGAAACTATCCTCCTGGACAGCACGGAAACAACCGTCGTCGTGGAAAGAAATCTGAGTACGCTATCCAGTTAATGGAGAAACAAAAAGCGAAATATACTTATGGTATTCTTGAGCGTCAATTTAGAAACATGTTTGAAAAAGCAACAAGATCAACTGGAATTACCGGTGAGGTGCTTTTACAATTATGTGAATCACGTTTAGATAATGTGGTATATAGAATGGGGATCTCTCCATCCAGGAGAGGTGCAAGACAATTAGTTTCCCACAGGCATATTACCGTAAATGGGGAACAAGTAAATATTCCTTCTTATCAGTTAAAAGCTGGAGATGTTGTAGGAGTAAGAGAAAAGTCTAAATCTTTGCAGGCAATTCAGGATTCACTTGCTAATTCTAGCAGTGTATACGAATGGATTACCTGGAATAATGAGACAAAAGAAGGAACTTTCGTTTCTGTACCTGGAAGGGTGCAGATTCCGGAAAATATAAATGAACAATTCATCGTCGAATTATATTCGAAGTAATAATTCACAGAAGTCGTAATATGGCAATACTAAATTTTCAGAAGCCCGATAAAGTTATAATGATTGATTCAACCGATTTCGAAGGGAAATTTGAGTTTCGCCCTTTGGAACCAGGATATGGATTGACCGTTGGTAACGCTTTAAGAAGAGTGCTGTTATCTTCATTAGAAGGATTCGCGATTACTTCAGTTAGAATTGAAGGAGTAGAGCACGAATTTTCTACTATCCCGGGAGTGGTTGAAGATGTAACAGAAATTATCCTAAACCTGAAGCAGGTTAGGTTCAAGAGGCAAATTGATGAAATAGATAACGAAGCCGTTACAATTTCTGTTTCCGGAGAGGATCAACTTACTGCAGGTCATTTTCAGAAATTCATTTCAGGATTTCAGGTTCTAAACCCAGATCTTGTAGTGTGTCACCTTGACAAAAAGGTGAACGTGAATATGGAGATCACCATTGAAAAAGGTAGAGGTTATGTTCCGGCTGAAGAAAATAAAAAATCCAATGCGCCTTTAGGAACTATTTTTACAGACTCTATTTATACACCAATAAAAAATGTAAAGTATAGTATCGAAAACTATCGTGTAGAACAGAAAACTGACTACGAAAAATTGGTTTTTGAAATCATTAGTGATGGTTCTATTCATCCTAAGGATGCTTTAACAGAGGCTGCCAAGACTTTAATTCACCACTTCATGTTGTTCTCTGACGAGCGCATCACTCTGGAAGCTGATGAAATTGCTCAAACTGAAACTTATGATGAAGAATCTCTTCACATGAGACAATTATTGAAAACCAAACTGGTAGATATGGATCTTTCAGTGAGAGCTTTGAATTGTTTAAAAGCGGCTGAAGTTGATACCCTTGGAGACCTTGTATCATATAACAAGAACGATCTTATGAAATTCAGAAACTTCGGTAAGAAGTCTTTGACAGAACTTGAAGAGCTTGTTAATAATAAAGGTTTAAACTTTGGTATGGACCTTTCAAAATATAAATTAGATAAAGACTAGTTCATTCTTTAATGAATTCTAGATCTAAAAGAGAATAGTAATGAGACACGGAAAGAAAATAAATCATTTAGGGCGTAAAACTGCACACCGCAAGTCTATGTTGGCGAATATGGCATGTTCCCTAATTGAGCACAAACGCATTAATACCACTGTTGCCAAAGCCAAAGCTTTAAGAGTTTTTGTTGAACCTTTAGTAACCAAATCTAAAGAAGATACTACTCATAACAGGAGATTGGTTTTTAGTAAACTTCGTGATAAGGATTCAGTAAGTGAATTGTTTCGTGAAGTTGCACCTAAAGTTGGAGATCGTCCGGGTGGATACACAAGGGTGATTAAATTAGGTAACAGATTGGGAGATAATGCTGACATGGCAATGATCGAACTGGTAGATTATAACGAAACTTATAATCTTGAAAAACCAGAGAAGAAAAAATCTACTCGTAGAGCAGGTAAGAAAAAATCTACTACAGATGCACCGGCTCCACAAGCAGAAACTAAATCTGAAGAAACTACTTCAGAAAATAAGGAAGATAAAAAAGAAGAATAGATGATTCTTTTAAATCAAAAATTAGAAAAAAGGATAAGCTCTGTGAGTTTATCCTTTTTTTATATACATTAATCAAATAATAAGTACGAAGCGAAATTAACTGAAGTTTTTTTACCTATGAAATATCAAACTAAGAAAAAAGCAATTGTATTACTTGCAGATGGTACAATTTTTCATGGCAAACTTGTTGGAGACAAAGGAGGTACTGCCTTTGGGGAAGTCTGTTTTAATACAGGGATGACTGGTTATCAGGAAATATTTACAGATCCTTCTTATTTCGGACAAATTATGGTGACCACAAATGCCCACATTGGGAATTATGGCACTAATGAGAATGAAGAAGAAGCCGATACAGCCCAAATTTCGGGTCTTATTTGTAAAAACTTCAGCTACTTTCATTCAAGACCGGCAGCAGATATGTCCCTTCAGGATTTTCTGAAGAAAAGTGATCTCTTCGCTATTTCAGATGTGGATACCCGTGCCCTTGTTACCTATATCCGGAAAAATGGGGCAATGAATGCTATTATTTCTTCCGATGTTGATAATATTGAAGGGCTTAAAAAGCAACTTGCCGATGTTCCTGATATGAATGGTTTAGAGCTGGCATCAAAAGTGTCCACTAAAGAGCCGTATTTCTTCGGAAATAAAGATGCTAAACATAAAGTAGCGGTTTTGGATGTGGGAGTAAAAAGAAGTATTCTAAAGCACCTGGCCAATCGTGATGTTTACTGTAAAGTATTTCCATACGACAGCAGTTACAGTGAAATGAAAGAATGGGAAGCAGATGGTTATTTGCTCTCCAATGGTCCTGGTGATCCCGCACCACTCGAAGGCGCTATTCAAGTGGCTAAAGACATTATGGAAGAGGATAAACCTTTAATGGGAATTTGCCTTGGTCACCAAATAATAGCTCTTGCAAACGGAATAGGTACTTATAAAATGCACCACGGTCACAGAGGTATAAATCATCCGATCCTTAACCTACAGACAGGAAAAGGGGAAATGACTTCTCAAAACCACGGATTTTCGGTGAATAAAGAAGAAGCTGAAAATCATCCCGATGTGGAGGTTACCCATACACATTTGAACGATCATACGGTTGCTGGAATAAAGATGAAGAACAAGAATTGTTTCTCTGTACAATACCATCCGGAAGCAAGTCCGGGTCCAAATGATGCTCATTATCTTTTTGATGAATTCTTAGATAGGCTCCAGCCTGTCAATGCGTAATTAAAAATATACTATATATTATTAGAAGCCCGAAAATTGATGTTTTCGGGCTTTTCTTTTTATGTCATCAATAGCATTTCATTTCTAATTTAATAATTGGAATTTTTGGGAGAATAGAGGTCGATATTTGCCATTTTTAGCACCTCCGTTCTTCGCTTGACTTTCAGGGGGAAGCTAAAAAGCATTTTCTTCTTCCAAAATAACAAGTTCCTCTTAAAATTCCACCTTGTGAAGCAAAAAGAGGCAAAAACACCCGAAGTTGTAGGTTTTGTGCTTCATTTTCTAATTTTTTAGCCGGAATTTTCACCAAAGCTAATTTTTGACCGTGCTTTTCAAGTCAATCTGAAGCTTCAGCCTAAAATTGACAATTATCAGCTAGGGATTATGGCTTTTTTCAACTTTACCAGCTCATTCATTTTAGAAATCCTCTGGACATTTCCCGGTAATAAAGCGTATCCTCTTAATCGGCAATTATCGACCTATAAATTTTTCTGCATTGAATAACCATGCCTCTCCTGCAAGGTTTTTAAAACTTTGTAGGTCTGGAACGCGAATAGATTTATCTTAATAAAATGAAGCTAATAAGCGTTCCAAATTTCAGACATTTAGAATAATTCTTATAATATGCGGCTGTCGTGCGAAAAAATTGATTTAATGGGGACGAAGAAAACGTTTTAGTGAATTTTAAACTATAAAAGCCTTAAAACTAAACCTATTCCTCGCAATTTTAGGGGCTTCTTTGTATATTGCAGATTAATCAATTAACTAATTAAACAGACTATGAGTGTTATAGTAGATATTCATGCACGTCAGATTTTTGACTCTAGGGGAAATCCTACGGTAGAGGTGGATGTAATTACAGAAAATGGAATTTTAGGAAGGGCTGCTGTGCCTTCAGGTGCTTCAACAGGTGAACATGAGGCTGTAGAGCTTCGTGATGGTGGAAGTGATTTCATGGGAAAAGGAGTGACCAAGGCAGTAGAAAATGTAAATAAGACGATTTCAGAAAAATTATTGGGCTATTCGGTTTTTCAACAAAATCAAATCGATCAGGCTATGATCGATTTAGATGGAACGCCAAATAAATCCCAGTTGGGAGCGAATGCCATTCTTGGTGTTTCACTTGCCGTGGCTAAGGCTGCAGCCAACGAACTTGGTCTTCCGTTATATCGTTATGTTGGTGGGGTGAGCGCAAACACGCTTCCTGTACCTATGATGAACATTATTAATGGCGGTTCGCACAGTGATGCTCCAATCGCTTTTCAGGAATTTATGGTGATGCCGGTAAAGGCTAAAGATTTCTCTCATGCTTTAAAAATGGGTACAGAGATCTTCCATAACCTTAAGAAGGTGTTGCATGACCGGGGTCTAAGTACTGCTGTTGGGGACGAAGGTGGTTTTGCGCCAACTTTAGACGGAACTGAAGATGCTTTGGATACTATCCTTAAAGCTATAGAAAATGCAGGTTACAAAGGTGGAGATGATGTTATGATCGCTCTGGATTGTGCTGCTGCTGAATTCTACGAGAACGGAAAGTATGATTATAAGAAATTTGAAGGAGACTCAGGAAAAATAAGAAGCAGTCAGGAGCAGGCAGACTATCTAGCTGAACTTTCTTCAAAGTACCCAATCATTTCTATTGAAGATGGAATGGATGAGAACGACTGGGAGGGCTGGAAAGCTTTAACCGAAAAAATTGGAGACAAAGTACAACTTGTAGGAGACGATTTATTCGTAACCAACGTTGAAAGACTTTCACGAGGTATCGATGAAAAGATCGCTAACTCCATTCTTATTAAAGTGAACCAGATTGGTACTTTAACCGAAACTATTGCGGCAGTAAATATGGCTCATAATGCAGGTTACACTTCTGTAATGTCTCACCGTTCTGGTGAAACTGAAGATAATACAATTGCAGATCTTGCCGTTGCTTTAAATACAGGACAGATTAAGACAGGTTCTGCTTCACGTAGCGACCGTATGGCAAAATACAATCAGCTAATTAGAATAGAAGAAGAGCTTGGGGATACGGCTTATTATCCTGCTGAAAAAGCTTTTAAGTTAAAATAAATTAGATCATAAATTATTCAAAACCCCTCAATTACTGAGGGGTTTTTTTATGATATTTACCAATTCGTTAGCGGAATTTTAGCAAATAAATAATTAACTTATAGTTCTAACCAACTTATAACTTTTTATGAATAAATTTCTATTTGTAGCTGCAGAAAATGATGCTATTGCTAAGTGTAAAGCGGGTGGAATGGGAGATGTAGTTCGTGATGTTCCACGGCAGATTGCGGAGAGAGGAGATACAGCTCATGTTATAACACCTTCTTATTCACGTTTGCACGAACAGGGTACTTTCATAAGTCAGTTAAATTTTAACCTAAGGGGGGAAACGTATAGTGCCGATTTATATAAAGTTCAACCAAAAACTGAATTTGAAAATATTCACCATTACGTAATTCATCATCCTGATATAAAAGCGGGTGACATTGCTCATATCTACCACAATGATTTAACTGAACCTTTCTTTACCGATGCTATTAAATTTATTATTTTTTGTACAGCAGTAGCTGAAGCTATAAAGAGTGGGGCGTTTGGTAAACTGGACGTTGTGCATTTGCATGACTGGCATTCCAGTCTCGTTCTTTTTCTTAGAAGGTTTCACCCCGCTTACCAGTCGCTTAAGGAGATCCGTTTTGTCTACACGATACATAATCTTGCTATCCAGGGCATTCGTCCTTTTTCTGGAAGTTATTCTTCTGTCGAGAACTGGTTTCCAGACCTGGAACTTAATTATGAAGAATTGCAGGATCACAGGTTCCGGGATTGTATAAACCTTATGGCTATAGGAATTCGTTTTGCCGATGCCGTGCATACCGTATCGCCATCTTATAAAGAAGACATTCTTAAACCCAGTGCTCCGCCCGAGTTTATAGGTGGTGAAGGACTTGAAGAAGAACTGAAGCAAGCCAATAAGGAAGGTAGGTTGTTTGGTATTCTAAACGGAGCAAATTATTCTAATATTAATAAAGTTGAAAAAGGAATTCTTTTCAGGCAATGCATCCGTAGGTTGTTCAGGTGGTTACAGGAAGAAAAGAAAGATTATAAAGCGCATTATCTGGCTCATACAGGAGAAAAGCTTACAAGGTTTCAACAAGATAATCCAGCTTTTATTTGCACCAGTGTCGCCCGTCTTACCGAACAGAAATTTTATTTTTTTCATCAGGATCCAGGCCTTCTTCCAGAACTTATGAAGAAGCTAAATGAGAACAACGGTGTCTTCATTCTCTTAGGAACCGGCGCACCAGAATATGAATCTATTTTTAGGGCTGCCAGCTATGAGCATAAGAATTTTATTTTCATTAATGCGCAATCAGAAAGTATCATCGATATGCTTTATCAGGAATCAGATCTTTATTTGATGCCGAGCCTTTTTGAACCTTGTGGCATTAGCCAGATGTTGGCCATGAGGAATGGCCAGCCTTGTTTAGTCCATGAAACAGGTGGCTTAAAGGATACAGTAGTTCATAAGAAAACAGGTTTTAGTTTTAGCGGAGATACACTCGAGGAAAAGAAGCAGAATTTTATACAGGTTTTTTCTGAAACAGTAGATTTGTTTTTCAATGATAAAAAAGAATGGAAAAAGATTTGCAGCAATGCCAAAAAGCAAAAGTTTACATGGAAAAAATCAGTAGACGATTATTATAAACATTTGTACTCTATAAATTCTTAAGGAATAGGAAATAATGATATTTAAACCGCTCTACCCCCCTGTTAATTATACCTTAAACACAATTTATCAATTGATATACTTGTTAATTTTTCTTAATTTCGCAATTATAGTAAGTCTAATCAGAAACAATCAAAATGTCAGATAAAGCGTCATTAGAATATCAAGGAAAAAAATATGAGTTTCCGGTTGTCAAAGGCACCGAAAATGAAATAGGAGTAGATATAAAAACTCTGCGTTCTCAAGCTGGTATTATCACTTTGGACCGGGGATTTAAAAATACCGGAAGTTGCGAAAGTGCAATCACTTTCCTGGATGGGGAGAAAGGAGTTTTAAGATACCGTGGATACGCTATTGAAGATCTTGCAGAAAAAGCTGATTTTCTTGAAGTAGCTTACTTATTGATTTTCGGTGAGCTTCCTACTAAAGAACAGCTTGACAAATTCTATTCAGATATAAAAGAAGAATCTGAAGTAGATGAAGAAATGAAAAAGATTTTGGATGGTTTTCCAAAATCGGCACATCCAATGGGAGTGCTTTCTTCTCTTACCAGTGCATTAATCGCTTTTAATCCTTCTTCTGTAGATGTTTCTTCAGAAGCAGATATGTATAAAGCTATAGTTAAAATTCTCGGAAAATTTCCTGTATTGGCAGCCTGGACTTTAAGGAAGAAAAAAAGTGATCCTCTTAATTATGGTGATGACTCGCTTGGTTATGTAGAGAATCTGCATAAAATGATGTTTGAGAAACCCGGGAAGAAGTATAGCGTAGACAAAGCTGTCATTAATGCTTTGGATAAGCTTCTTATTTTGCATGCAGATCATGAGCAGAACTGTTCTACTTCAACGGTAAGAATGGTGGGGTCTTCTCATGCTGGTCTTTTTGCTTCAATTTCAGCAGGTATTTCTGCCCTTTGGGGACCTTTACATGGAGGTGCCAATCAGGCGGTTATAGAAATGCTTGAGAAAATTAAAGAAGACGGTGGGGATACTAAAAAATTCATGGCTAAAGCCAAGGATAAAGAAGATCCTTTCAGATTAATGGGCTTTGGACACAGGGTTTATAAGAACTTTGATCCACGCGCTAAAATTATTAAAAAGTCAGCAGATGAAGTTCTTGGTCAGTTAGGAATCGATGATCCTGTTTTGGATATCGCCAAAGGCCTGGAAAAAGAAGCTTTGGAAGATGATTATTTCGTAAAAAGAAAATTATATCCTAATGTAGATTTCTATTCTGGAATAATTTATCGTGCACTTGGAATTCCAGTAGAGATGTTTACTGTTATGTTTGCTCTTGGACGTTTGCCGGGCTGGATTGCACAATGGAGAGAAATGAGGTTAATGAAAGAACCAATTGGGCGTCCACGTCAGATTTATATTGGTGAAGGACTAAGAGAATTTAAAAATTTAGATAATAGATAATTCTATATTTCACATTATTAATTTCCGAAAAAAGCTTCATCTCTGCATGAGGCTTTTTTTATATTTGCAAAAAATTGCAGGATGCACTTAAATATTAATAATGAAACCGGTCGATTAAGGGCTGTGATCTTGGGAACTGCAGAAAGTACGGGTGGTATTCCGGAAGTTTCTAAAGCTTATGATCCTAAATCCATTGAACATATAAAAGCGGGAACTTATCCTAAAGAGGAGGATATGATCAACGAAATAGAATCTGTTGCCGCTGTATTGAAAAAGTACGATGTGAACGTCTATAGGCCTAAAGTTATTGAGAATTATAATCAAATTTTTGCCCGGGACATTGCTTTTGTTATTGAGGACAAATTTGTAACTGCCAATATATTACCCGATAGGGAGCAGGAAATCGAAGCCATTAGTCATATAATGAACCAGATACCCTCAGAAAAAATAATAGAATTACCTGAAAATGCGCATATAGAAGGGGGTGACGTGATGCCTTTTGGTGACTATATTCTGGTTGGCACTTACACCGGCGAAGATTATAAAAATTATATCACAGCAAGAACAAACAAGCACGCAGTAGATGCGTTGCGGGAGATTTTTCCGAAAAAGAAAGTGGTTCCGTTTAACCTGAAGAAATCCAATACAGAAGCCCGGGAGAATGCACTGCACCTCGACTGTTGTTTTCAGCAGGTTGGGAAGGATAAAGCAATAATTTATAAAGGCGGATTTCTTGATGAAAGGGAGTATAAATGGCTGATAAACCTCTTCGGAAGTAAAAATATATTCGAGATAACGCGGGATGAGATGTACCACATGTATTCCAATGTTTTCTCCATATCTGAAGATGTGGTAATTTCAGAAAGAAATTTTAGCAGGCTAAACAACTGGCTCAGGGAGAATGACATTACTGTAGAAGAAGTTCCTTATGCGGAAATTTCAAAACAGGAAGGATTATTGCGCTGTTCTACATTACCCTTAATAAGGGATTAAATTTGACAATTATGAAGCAGATAACAGATACGCTATTAATGGTTAGGCCTGTAGCGTTCAGGATGAATGAGCAAACAGCCGTAAATAATTATTTTCAGGAGGATATAAGGAATGCAGATGTAAATAAGCAGGCACAACAGGAGTTTGATGATTTTGTAAAAAAATTAAATGGCGTTGGAGTTAAAACAATTGTTGTAGATGATATCATTGAAGAAGATACACCAGATTCTATTTTCCCAAATAACTGGGTTTCTTTTCATGAAAACGGAACTATTGCTCTTTATCCCATGTTTGCACCAAACCGCCGCAAAGAACGCCGTATGGAATATTTTGCACGTCTGGAAGAAGCAGGCTTTAGAATTAGCAATATCGTAGATTATACATCAGCCGAAGAAGATGATATTTTTCTTGAAGGTACAGGGAGTATGCTGCTGGACAGGGTGAATCAAAAAGCCTACTGCGCAATTTCTCCCCGGGCAGATGAAGATTTGCTTATTGAATTTTGCGAGGATTTTGAATTCACTCCGGTGATTTTCACAGCAAACCAGAGTGTGGGCGGGAAGAGGAAGCCTATTTATCACACCAATGTGATGATGTGTTTAGCTGAAGAATTTGCAGTGATCTGCCTGGATACTATTGATGATGCCAAGGAGCGAAAAAATGTTCTTAAACACCTGAAGCAGGACGGGAAGGAGATAATTGCCATTTCTGAAGCACAGATGCATGAATTTGCCGGAAACATGCTGCAGGTGCAGGGAGCTTTTGATAAAAAATACCTGGTGATGAGTGAAAAGGCTCATGGAAGTCTTACTAAAGACCAGATAGCCAAAATTGAAAAGCACTGTGAAATTTTGAGCAGTGATCTAACCATGATTGAAACCTGCGGCGGCGGAAGCGCCCGTTGTATGATGGCCGAAGTTTTTCTTCCGAAGAATTAGACTTTCTGTAGAAGTCTCTTCAGGAAAAGGATGAGCATTCCCGCCGTAAAAATGGCAAATGGGAGGGAACTGATGATTAAAAACTTCTGAATAGCTGTTAATACATCACTTTCGGGTTTAATATTTCCCAACAGAATAATAGCTTCAGAAAAAACAAAGATAAGGACAGCCCAAATAAGTCGGAATTTCTTTTTTGGCTCTTCCTTTCCTTTATCACTAAACATACTGAGCACAAATATTGCTGAATCTACTGAAGTGACCAGGAAACTAATAAGCAGTAGAATTACCACCACACTGGAAATTCCGGAGAACGGCAGGTTTTCAAAAAATACAAACATAGAAGTAAATACATTATTAAATTCGCCGTTATAAGTCTTCATTCCTTCTATGACATCAAATGCTGAAGTTCCAAACACGCTAAACCAAAAAAAGCTTCCTAAAGATGGCACCAGTAAAATGCCAATTATCATCTCCCGTAGGCTGCGGCCTTTAGAAATGCGGGCTATAAAAATTCCCGTAAATGGTGCCCATGCCAGCCAGAATGCCCAATAATAGTACGTCCAGTCGGTCAAGAATTGCTTTCCGGGATTATAATCTCCCAAAGCGAGGCTCAACGGAATAAAATCTACCACAT
The DNA here is from genome assembly GCF_031846645.1 of Autumnicola psychrophila. NCBI lineage: Bacteria > Pseudomonadati > Bacteroidota > Flavobacteriia > Flavobacteriales > Flavobacteriaceae > Autumnicola > Autumnicola psychrophila. The sequence continues at coordinate 107,092 of NZ_JAVRHN010000001.1, read as the reverse complement.
AATGGTAGAGCGACTGGAAAAAGTTGCTGAAAATTGCCAAAATATCACCGGAAAATAGCACGAACAGCATAAGGAGCACTGTGGTGTAGATATTCAAATTTGAAATTCTCTTGATTCCTTTTTGCACACCGGCCCATGCCGAAAAAAAGGCAAGCAGGCAAATAAGAAAGACGATTCCTAGAACAGGAGCAAGCTCTCCGGCAGGTTTTTGCAGTAAATGGCTAAGTCCGCCTTCAATTTGTGTGGTTCCCAATGCGATTGCTGCTACCAGGCCAAAGACGGTGGTTAGAATGGTGAGCAAATCTGTAAGCAGTGGCAAAAATGGCAATTTTCGACTATTTGCTAATCCAGAGCTTAGCCGCACATCTGCTTTTTCTACAAAAATGGAATAACCAATAACAATGGCAAAGACGCCATAAAATGCCCAGGCGGTAAAGCCCCATTGATAAAAAGTGTATTCCAGCGCAATAATTTCATGGGAGGAAGAAGTGGAGATTGGCGGATTAAGATACATATAAACCGGTTCCTGGACGGCGCGCAAGAGAATTCCGGCGCCCATTCCGGCACTGTAAAGCATTGCGATCCAGGAAAGCTTATCAAATTCGGGCGGCGAATTACCTAAACGTATTTTTCCGAATTTCGAAAATGCTATAAAGAGCAAAAATGCCACGCAAATAAGGCCGAGCCACAAATAAAAGCTTCCAAAGATTTCCCTTACCCAAATGGAACCGTTTTCTATAACTTCATAGAAGACTTCAGTAAATAAAAAGATGATAAAAGAGAAAATAATAAGAATTCCGGTAGAGAAATAAAAAAGCGGATTCTTTTTGATTCTATTCCTGAAGTTGTTCAATTCTACTTGGATTTTGAGGTTCTCCTTTGGCAATTCTGTTCAACATGCCTTCAAAGATAAAATAATGAAATGGATACATAGAATACCAGTAGAGTCTTCCCCAAATTCCTTTTGGCCGGAAGGTAGCAGTCTGGTGGAGAATATTCTCTTCATCAATTTTAAATTCCAGCCATGCTTCCCCCGGAACTTTCATTTCAGCAAATAACAGCAACCTTCTTTCTTCGCGGTCTGCGAGTAGAACCCGCCAGAAATCCAGCGAGTCTCCGCTGGCGATCATTGTAGGATGGGTTCTCCCTCTGCGAAGGCCTACGCCACCAAATAATTTATCGACATAGCCACGGAATTTCCAAAGTTGGTTTCCGTAATACCAGCCTTTAAGTCCGCCAATAGACCAAATCCTGTCCAGCACTTCTTCAGGATGATTAACTTTTACAGATTGTTCATCTTTTAAACATCCGTATTTAGGTACCTGTACGTATTTATTAAGTTCCTTTTTAAAACGTCCGCTGCTTAGGGAATCCTTCCAGCTGGAAATCACCTGGTTTTGTTCAATTTTGTAAAAAGCTAATTCTATAGCTTCAGTATAATGTAAAGGTTCGATATCCAGTAATTCCTGAAGCCGCTTATCTTTGGTAACCACTTCAATCTTCATGCTATCCACCAAATTTTGCGCCAGTTTGTAGGAGGTAGAGGTAATAAAGTACAACCAGTAAGAAGATAACTTTGGTGACATTACAGGTACACTCCAGATCCAGATTTTTAATCCGCGCACTTTTGCATACTGCTCCATCATCTCCTGATAACTCAGGATGTCTGGGCCACCAACATCAAAAGATTCGTTATAACATTCTTCCTTACCAATCACTCCGGTAAGAAATTTAATCACATCTCTAATCGCCAGTGGCTGGCATTTGGTTCTCACCCATTGCGGAGTGATCATTGCCGGCAATTTTTCACACAGATCCCTTAAAATTTCAAAAGAAGAACTCCCTGAACCTATAATTATAGCCGCCCTTAATACTGTAGTGTTAAAGTCTCCTTTGTAGAGAATGTCTTCAACTTTTTTTCGGGATTCTAAATGCCTGGAGAGGTGCTCCTCATTAACAATTCCGCTTAAATAGATAACCTGATTTACAGAAGTGGCGGCCATCATTTTATTAAAATTGTGTGCAGCTTTAGCTTCTTTTTCTTCAAAATCTGTGGTGGAGCTAGACATGGAGTGAATGAGATAATAAGCAATATCAATGTCTAGGACCTTTTCCGGCGGCTCATTGTCTTCTAAAAAATCGATTTCCACAATTTCCACCTGTTTTCTTAGTTCGCTTGAAGAAGAAAAGCGATTTTTGTTCCTGACGGCACACACTACCTCGTGACCCTGCTCCAGAAGTTCGGGAAGCAGGCGCATTCCAATATAACCATTTGCACCCGTCAGTAGAATCCGCATATAAGTAGTTTATGTTATAATTTAAAGAATATATTAGTACTTTCACCTATACTTAATAAAACTTTATAAAATGAATAACGTCCTGAAGATCGTGCTTTTAGTGATAGGTATCGGACTTATAGCCTACGGACTTTATGCTGTAATTACTCCGGAATTTGCCATTAACGCGGGGCCAATCCAGGTAGAAGCACACGGGGATAACACTCAGGCTTATGCAATGATAGGCTTCGGAATACTTGCACTTATAGGCGGTCTGGCTTTTAGACGGAGGTAATTTGCCGGGAAGGTCTCTAAACAAAAGCTAAAAGGTCTAAAGTAGACTTTTAGAGGATAGTTTTATCAAAGATCATCAATTTGAGACGGTGCGTTATCTGCTTTATAATCAATTATTTTTCGGAAGAATTTATGAATGGCTGGGGAATTTGCTTTTACTTTAATAAAATAGTGATCGCGGTAAATCGAATATTCTTCGGCTTTTCCCTTGTACAGCGTAAGCTTGTAATACGGTATTATTAAAGCGTAAGTCTCCAGAATACTGCGGAACATCACAATTATTCCGTTGGGGCGCATTTCGATATTACAGGTTTTTGCATTGTTGTCCAGGATTAGTAAATTCTGAATTTCAATACTGGTATCGGTAATATGAAGTTTAGGAGAGCCTATTCCATTTAGCCGCATTCTTTCCAGAAGCGTAAAAGTTTTACCTACTTCAGTTTCAATTTTAGCTTTAATAGCGGGACGATTATAGGAAATGTTCTGAAGCATATAATTATAATTTGATTTGCAGGCAAGGTCAAACCCGAACTCCGAATTCCGAACTCTTTTTTTGGAACACTAAAGATAGCTATTTGAATGTAAAGCCTGTAGGCAAACGTCTAATTTCTCTTATCTTTGCACCTTCTTAATTCAGAATATAATTTTAAACATAGGAAAAAATGGCAATTCAGAGCATTCTTGCAACACACGTAAAAGAAGCTGTAAAAAAGATTCATAATGTTGAAATAGACCAGATAGAATTTCAGCCTACACGTAAAGATTTTGAAGGTGATGTTACGCTGGTTACTTTTCCTATGTTGCGCCAGGTTAAAACTAATCCTGCAAAGTTAGGGCAGGAAATTGGCAATTATCTTCAGGAGAATGTTGCTGAGGTTTCTCATTTTAACGTGGTGCAGGGATTTTTAAATATAGTTCTGAGTAATTCTTTTTACCTCAATTTCTTCGGAAATATGAAGAACAGGGAAGATTTCGGAATTCTTCCTCCGGCTCAGGATGCCAAGGGAATTATGGTAGAATATTCCTCGCCAAATACCAACAAACCCTTACATCTTGGACATATCCGGAATAATTTATTAGGCTATTCGGTTTCAGAAATTCTGAAAGCTGCCGGGAATAAAGTCTATAAAACTCAGATTATAAACGACCGCGGAATCCATATTTGTAAATCCATGCTGGCCTGGGAACGCTTCGGAAATGGAGAAACTCCGGCGTCTACAGGGCTTAAAGGAGATAAACTTGTCGGCAATTACTATGTGAAATTCGACCAGGAATACAAAAAAGAAATTTCTGAATTAAAGGAAAAAGGTCTTTCTGAAGACGCAGCAAAAGCTGAAGCACCTATTTTGGTTGAAGCAAAACAAATGTTGCTAAAATGGGAAGCGGGAGATCCTGAAGTGGTTGCGCTCTGGGAAAAGATGAATCAGTGGGTTTACGATGGTTTCGAGAAAACATATGATGCACTGGGAGTAGATTTTGACAAAAATTACTACGAAAGCAACACCTATCTTCTTGGCAAAGATGTGGTAAACCAGGGACTGGAAAAAGGAGTTTTTTATAAAAAAGACGACGGCAGTGTTTGGATAGATCTTACAGACGAAGGCTTGGACGAGAAAATTGTGCTTAGAAGCGATGGTACGGCGGTTTATATGACGCAGGATATTGGTACGGCCATTCAGCGTGTGAAAGATTTCGATATTAACGGAATGGTTTATACGGTAGGAAACGAACAGGATTATCACTTTAAAGTGCTTTTCCTTATTCTGAAAAAACTTGGTTTTGATTGGGCAGATTATCTTTACCACCTTAGCTACGGAATGGTCGATTTACCCAGCGGAAAAATGAAAAGCCGCGAAGGAACGGTTGTAGATGCCGATGATCTTATTGTTGAAATGAAGGAAACAGCCCGTACTATTTCTGAAGAATTAGGAAAATTAGACGGTTATTCTGAAGAAGAAAAAGATGAATTGTATCGCACCATTGGTCTTGGAGCCTTAAAATATTATATCCTGAAGGTGGATCCTAAAAAACGGATTTTATTTGATCCAAAAGAGTCGGTGGATTTCCAGGGAAATACAGGCCCGTTTATCCAGTACACCTACGCCAGGATCCAATCGATCATCAGAAAAGCCAATTTTGACCATAGTAAAGAAGTCCCTACAGACTATCAGTTGCACGACAAGGAGAAAGAATTGATAAAGCAGCTTCAGCTTTACCCTGGAACGGTTCAATTAGCTGCAGAGAATCATAGTCCGGCGCTTATCGCCAATTATACCTACGATTTGGTGAAGGAGTTCAATTCCTTTTATCAAAACGTCACCATTTTAGGCGCAGACGAACTGGAAGAGAAAATTTTTAGGGTTCAATTATCTAAGGCAGTTGGAAACGTGATAAAATCGTCTTTCGCTTTATTGGGAATTGAGGTTCCGGAGAGAATGTAGTTGTTGAAGTACGAAATTAGAAGTTCGAGGTAACGAAGTGGGAAGTGGGAGATGCAAATTGAGACGTAGTGCCGATAATTGCCATTTTTGAGGTTTAGCTTTTTTAGAGGAAAGAGAATAGAGAATAGAGAAAAGAGGAGAGAGGAAAGAAAATAGACATGTTTTCAGAAGTATTTCATGTTTCTCTGTGTATTGGTGGCAAAAGAATCTTCAGTAGGTCGGTAATTATCATTTGAGTGTCTTTACTTTCTGCAAAGTTCATAAAAATGATCTGCGCATATCTGCGAAATCTGCGGGAGAAATAGAATTATGGGAAACAAAGTTAGAAGTACGAACCTTTTATGCCGATAATTGCTATTTTTGAAGCTTGTCTTTTTTCAGAGGAGAAAATAGAGAAAAAGAGGAGAGAGGAAAAAAAATAGATGAATTTGTGGCAAAGATAATAGGTCGATATTTGCCATTTTTGAAGCTCAACTTTTTTAGAGGAGAGAGGAAAATTAGAATTTTCACTTTTCAATTTTTACTTTTTTCGTGAAGAAGTATACGGGTTCCTGCGGCGAACCACAAACAACAGACAACAAACCCTCAAAAACTCTAAAAATAGATTAGCTCGGGAATTAGCTGTACCTTTGCCGCTTATATAAAAATGGCATAGCTTAAAATTGTCATTTTTTAAACAATTTTTATGTCATTTAAATCATTGGGTCTGTCTGAACCCTTGCTGAAAGCAATCAGTAAAAAAGGACACACTACGCCTTCCCCTATTCAGGAAAAGGCAATTCCATTTATTTTAGAAGGAAGAGATATTTTAGCATCGGCGCAAACAGGAACCGGTAAAACAGCCGGGTTTACTTTGCCAATGCTTCAGATATTATCTGAAGGAGAAAATTTAAGAAAAAGGCCCGTCCGCGCTTTGGTTTTGACCCCAACGAGGGAACTTGCCGCACAGGTTTTAGAAGATGTTAAGGATTATAGTACATTTTTGGATATCAAATCACATGTGATTTTTGGTGGAGTAAATTCCGCACCACAAATTCGTGCTTTACGCCAGGGAGTAGATATTCTGGTGGCAACACCTGGTCGTTTGCTGGATTTGCATCAGCAAAAAGCATTTAGTTTATCCAATATTGAAATTTTAGTTCTGGATGAAGCCGATAGGATGCTCGACATGGGGTTTCTTAGAGATATCAAGAAAATTCTTGCACTTATGCCAGAAAAGCGTCAGAATTTGCTTTTTTCAGCAACTTTTTCAAAGGAAATAAAGAAACTGGCGAATACTTTCCTTACAAAACCTGTTTTAGTTGAAGCTACTCCGGAAAATACAACGGCAGAAAAGGTAGACCAGAAAGTTTACAGGACCAACAAATCCAAGAAAACTGCTTTAATTACCAAATTGATTTCAGACGGAAACTGGGAACAGGTGCTTGTTTTTACCAGAACCAAACACGGTGCAAATCGATTAAGTGAAAAACTGGGAAAAACCGGAATTACTTCCGCAGCAATCCACGGTAACAAGAGCCAGGGTGCACGAACAAAAGCACTTGACGGATTTAAAAAAGGAAATGTACGCGTATTGGTTGCAACAGATATTGCCGCCCGTGGCCTTGATATTCCACTTTTGCCGCATGTTATAAATTACGAACTTCCCAATATTCCGGAAGATTATGTTCATAGGATTGGACGTACCGGAAGGGCAGGAGCGAGTGGAGAAGCTATTTCTTTGGTGAGTGTAGATGAAAATGAATATGTGCGGGGCATCGAGAAACTTCTTGGTGAAACGCTGGAAAAAGAAGTGATTACTGGTTTTGAACCAACTGAAAGTCTTGATGAAGTTTTAGAAAAGAAAGCTGAAAACAAGGCGAATAACCGCCCGAGAAGGAATAATAATAAGCCGAAATCTGGCGGCAATTACAGCAGAAGGAGAAATTAGGCCTTAGAATAAGATTTTATTTAGAAACCACTGTGCTTTTAGTATGGTGGTTTTTTGTTGGAGCAAACAATTTAATCTTCAATCTTTTCCGTATAACTGCCTTTGTAACTAAGTTGTCAATCCTTATCTTTGCAACTCTTAAAAACGTAGCAAGAATATGTTTGATAATTTAAGTGACAAGTTAGATAATGCCTTTCATGTCTTAAAAGGGCATGGCCAGATTACCGAAATTAACGTAGCAGAGACTTTAAAGGAAGTGCGACGGGCTTTGGTAGATGCCGATGTTAACTATAAAATTGCAAAAGAATTTACCAGTAAGGTTAAGGAAAAGGCTCTTGGACAGGATGTGCTTACAGCCTTAAAACCAGGCCAGATGTTGGTAAAGCTTGTAAAAGATGAGCTTACCCAACTTATGGGTGGTGAAGCTGCAGGAGTAAACCTCTCAGGAAATCCTTCTGTAATATTAATGTCTGGTTTGCAGGGTAGTGGTAAGACGACTTTTTCAGCGAAACTTGCGAATTATCTTAAAACTAAAAAAACTAAAAAACCGCTTTTGGTTGCCTGTGATGTATACAGGCCGGCGGCGATCAATCAGCTTCATGTAGTTGGAGAGCAGGTTGGTGTTGAGGTTTTTAGTGATGAAGGAAATCAGGATCCGGTTGCAATTTCAAAGGCTGCCATTGCGTATGCCAAAGAAAACGGACACAATGTGGTGATCATAGATACCGCGGGTCGTCTGGCGATCGACGAGGCGATGATGACCGAAATTGCAAATATTCACAGTGCCATCCAGCCACAGGAAACTTTGTTCGTGGTAGATTCCATGACTGGACAGGATGCGGTAAATACAGCGAAGACTTTTAACGAGCGCCTTAATTTTGACGGTGTTATCCTTACTAAATTAGATGGTGATACTCGTGGTGGTGCGGCAATTTCGATTAAATCTGTTGTAAACAAACCCATCAAGTTTATTGGTACCGGTGAGAAGATGGATGCAATGGATGTGTTCTATCCTTCCCGTATGGCCGACAGGATTTTGGGGATGGGTGACGTGGTTTCCCTTGTGGAGCGTGCGCAGGAACAGTATGATGAAGAGGAAGCGAGGAAACTTCAGAAGAAAATTGCCAAAAATAAATTCGGATTTGATGATTTTCTGAATCAGCTTCAGCAAATCAAAAAAATGGGATCTATGAAGGATCTTCTTGGGATGATTCCGGGAGCAGGAAAAATGCTGAAGGATGTAGATATTGATGATGATGCCTTTAAAGGAATTGAAGCAATAATCCATTCAATGACTCCGGAAGAAAGAAGTAATCCAAAAATCATTAATTCCAGCAGGAAGAAGAGAATTGGCAAAGGCTCCGGAACTTCTGTTCAGGAAGTGAATCAGCTCTTGAAGCAATTCAACCAGATGGGCAAAATGATGAAGATGATGCAAGGTGGCGGAGGCCGGCAGATGATGAATATGATGAAGGGGATGAAGTAAAAAAACAGTCTGCAGGGGCAGTAGGCAGTAAATTTTCGGGTTAATGGATTTTAGATCATTAAAAGTTTATGAAATTGGTTTTGGCCTTGCAATGGATATTTTTAATCTCACAAAAGAATTTCCAAAAGAAGAGAAGTATTCTTTGACAGATCAAATCAGAAGAAGTTCGCGTTCGGTTTGTGCAAATGTTGCGGAAGCTTATCGAAAGCGGCGGTATCCTAATCACTTTGTTAGTAAATTGACTGATAGTGATGCTGAAAATGCTGAAACACAAAGTTGGTTGGAATTTGCTTATGCTTGTGAGTATATTACTAAAAGTACCAAAGAAGAACTAAACCAAAAAAGTTTAGAAGTTGGAAAGCTGCTAAACTATATGATAAACAATCCTGCTAAGTTTGGAGCAAGTAAAGAATGACTGCAAACTGAGACTGAACACTGTTAACTAAATATGACAATACTCGACGGTAAGAAAATCAGCAACGACATTAAAAATGAAATTGCTGAAGAGGTTACAAAAATGAAAGAACGCGGAGAAAAGGTTCCGCATTTGGCTGCAATTATTGTTGGAAACGACGGAGCAAGCCTTACTTACGTAAATAGTAAAGTAAAATCCTGTAAGCAGGTAGGTTTCGAATCGTCGCTCTATAGACTGCCTTCTACCGTGAGTGAACTGGAATTGCTGGATAAGATTGAAGAATTAAATCAGAATGATGATATCGACGGGTTTATTGTTCAGCTTCCATTGCCTAAACAAATTGATACGCAAAAAGTGCTGTTAGCAGTAGATCCTGATAAAGATGTAGATGGGTTTCACCCTACCAACTTTGGGAAAATGGCATTTGATATGACCTCCTTTATTCCGGCGACGCCATTTGGGATTTTAGAATTACTGGAGCGATACGATATTCCTACCAAAGGAAAACATACTGTGGTGATTGGCAGAAGTTATATTGTAGGAAGACCAATGAGCATCCTTATGGGGCGTAGCGGCTTCCCAGGGAATTCTACGGTTACACTTACCCACGAGTTTACCAAAAACATTACTCAAATTACCTCTCAGGCAGATATTATTATTATCGCCGTTGGTATCCCCGATTTTCTTAAAGGGGAAATGATAAAAGATGATGCCGTAATCATTGATGTGGGGATCACCCGCGTTCCAGATGAAGATAGTCCCAGGGGATATATCATCAAAGGAGACGTGGACTTCGAAAATGTTAGTAAACGTGCATCTTATATCACTCCGGTGCCGGGAGGTGTAGGCCCTATGACTGTTTCTATGTTGCTGAAAAACACTTTACTTGCAAGAGAACGTCATAGAGCTCTAAAAAAAGAACACCAAAGCTAATATTAAGCGTTTTCCGGATTTTCCTCTTCTCCCGAATCTCCTTCAGCAAGTTTCCAGTCGAGGTAACTGTGTAGATCGGTTTCAAGAAATCTTAAGGCTACGGTCATGATGGCAAAATCATCTATATAGCCTAGTCCGGGAATAAAATCGGGGACAACATCAAGAGGGTTTAGAATATACAGCAGTGCGAATGTAATAGCCGCGATCGTAAACCATGGTATATTGCTGTAAATTCCCTTACGGTAATCCTGCAGCATACCAAACATTAATTTTCCTATTTCAGTATATTTTTTCAGCATACTGGAATTGAGGATTTTGTCTGAAATCTGCTCCTGATTTTCCGCAGCAATTTCCACATCTCCATCTTTAATTTTTGCAGCTCCTTCTTTCAGGTACTTTTCGTCTAATTCATTTAGCTTCTTTTCTAACATTGTTTCGTGTTTTAGTTAATAGTTATTTATAATCTATTATGGGCATTTCCATATTCCTTCTTGTATATTTTCAGAATTAATAAGAACAAAGAGATCAAAATAGGTCCAAAAATTAAACCTATAAAGCCAAAGAGCGGTACCCCTACAACTACTCCAAAGAGCGTGATTAGAGGATGAACACTCGCCAGTCTTTCCAGTACATAAAGACGAATAATATTGTCTGTTGCTCCTACCACTACAAATCCATAAATTAGTATCGCAATCGCCTGGAGATTATCTCCCTGGGCAAATAGAAGGATGGTTACCGGAAGAATCCCCAGTGCGGTTCCTATAAATGGGATCATGGAGCCAACTGCTGTAATTACAAACCAGAAGAAAGGATCGGGGACACCTATGACGAGATAACCTATTAACGCAATAATCCCCTGGCAGAGCGCTACCAATGGTATGCCCAATGCGTTTGATTTTACCAGCTGATTACTTTCTTCGCCAATATGAGTAAGGTTTTCTTTTCCCAGTGGGATATATGCAATTAGGGAATCTTTAAGAGCCTCTCTGTTGGTAAGCATATAATAGAGCATAAAGTACATAATCCCTATTGCTATAAAAGCATCAAAGGTGCCTCCTGCAAGACTTTGAAGATTAGTAGAGATCCAGCTTGTAACAGAGGAGGTGTCGATGGTCTGACTCAAATTGTATCCAAAATAATCCTCCAGATAAAAAGTTTGTTCTTTTACAGCAGAAACCACTCTCTCTGAATTTGCGACGGCTTTTCCTATTTTAGAAGAAAGCATAAGAACAATTAGCGTTACCGGTACAAGTATACCAACAAAAGAACCGGACATTAAAAAGGCTGCTGCGAGGCTGGGTTTCCATCCACGATAAAGTAATTTTCGCATCCAGTTTATAAGAAGTGCATAAAGTGTAATTGCGCCAAGAACTCCGGATAAATAAGGGACAATTTCCTTAAATATTAAAACCGTTAAAAAAAGAATTAGCAAAAGCACGAAGATCTGACGTACCAGAGCCGGTTTTAATGTGTTCATAGTATATTTAGTTGGTAATTACTTGGCAAAAAGCTGATCCTTGTCTCTGAAAGCCTTGAACTCCAGCGCATTACCGCAAGGGTCTTTAAAAAACATTGTAGCCTGTTCGCCTACCTGTCCCTCAAAACGTATATAGGGTTCAATAACAAAATCAATATTTTTGGATTTTAATAATTTGGTAAACTCTTGAAAAACATCCCATTGCAAAACAACTCCAAAGTGGGGTATCGGCACATCTTTCCCATCCACTGGATTGCTCCCGGAAGAAGCTGTTTCTTCAGGTGCTTTATAATGAATGACCAGTTGATGACCAAAAAAATTAAAATCCACCCAATGATCGCTACTACGTCCTTCTCCGCAACCGAGGGTTTCCCTATAGAACTTTCTACATTTCTGAAGGTCAGAAACCGGTATGGCAAGATGAAAAGGTTGTATTCTCATAATATTGGTTGGTTTATGGCATTCTGATTTTTCTAGGCCAGAGAAAATCAATTTCGCTTAAAATTAGCAAGATATATTTAGATGAAGGTTGCGCCGGGCGCTAATAATCTGTTAAGATTTGTTTCTGCGCTTACGCCTTACATTATGAAGGTTTTCTTTCTTCGGAAGGTGCTTCTTAATTTTCTGCTTATTGGGCGAATCTTTAAGTTTTGAGGCTTCTTCTGTCTTTACCGACTCATCTACCATACTATTAATGGTTTTAAGTTCATCTTCGGTTAGTTCCCGCCATTTTCCAACCGGAACATCCAGTTGCACATTCATGATTCTAATACGCTTCAGTGATGCAACTTCATAGCCTAAAAATTCGCACATCCTTCTAATCTGTCTGTTTAATCCCTGGGTCAGAATAATCCTGAATTCATATTTCCCGAGCTGCTCTACTTCACATTTCTTTGTAGTTGTTCCCAGAATTGGAATTCCGGAGCCCATTCGGTTTATAAAATCTTTGGTGATTGGTTTATTAACGCTAACAATATATTCTTTCTCGTGGTTGTTGCGGGCACGCAAAATTTTGTTTACAATATCCCCATCGTTGGTAAGGAAAATCAATCCTTCACTTGGTTTATCCAGCCGGCCAATTGGAAAAATCCGTTTTGGATAATTGATGTAATCTATAATATTATCTTTTTCGACCCGAGTATCTGTAGTGCAGACGATCCCGACTGGCTTATTAAAAGCCAGGTAAACATTCGGCTCCTTAAGTTCTTCTTTGGAAACTAATTTTCCATTTACCCGCACTTCATCTCCGGGAGCCACTTTGGTTCCCATTTCAGGGACTTTTCCGTTTAGGGTAATTCTGCCCTGTTCGATTAATTTATCGGCTTCCCGGCGCGAGCAGTAGCCCACTTCACTCAGGTATTTATTGATTCTGGTAAGTATAATTTCAGACATAAAATGAATTCTGTTGCAAAGATACAAGATTTAAATCCCAATAGGCACGTGCTCAAAATGGCAATTTTCGACCTGTAAATTCAAGAGTAATTTTTCTTCAAAAGAAATTTTAATAAAAAATAATTGGGTCAGGCAACCTTTTGTAACTTTTCCGCGTCTATATAAATAGAAGCCTTTAATAACAATTATCAGGTGAAAGTAATTCAGCTTTTTAAAAACGATACGCGACTCATCAAGCGTGCTGCCAACAATAACCGGGAGGCGCAACAGCGTTTGTACGAGATCCATTCGGGGAAAATGCTTAGCGTTTGCAGGCAGTATATTAAAGATCTTCATCATTCTGAAGAAGTAATGCTCAATGGATTTTTTAAAGTTTTTACCAACTTAAATTCGTTTAAAGATGAAGGAAGTTTTGAAGGCTGGATACGCAAAATAATGGTTAGAGAAGCAATTTCTTTTTTACGGACAAATCACAAAGTAGCATTTGAGCAGGAGGAAATGTCCCATTATTCTGAAAGCGGAAATAATATTAATTCTGAATTGGAAGTGGCACATTTACAGCAATTAATAGATGAACTACCCGAGGGTTACCGGATGGTTTTTGTAATGTATGCTGTAGAAGGTTATAAGCACAGCGAGATTTCGAAAATGCTGAATATTTCTGAAGGAACTTCAAAATCACAATTGTTTAAAGCGAGAAAAATGTTGCAGGAGAAATTAACATCAAAAAGTACTACAGGTTATGGCACCAAATAAATTTGAAAAACATATTAAGGAGCAGCTCGAAAAAAGGCAAATATCGCCTTCAGAAGACAGCTGGGACAAATTAAGCAGGAAATTGGATGCTGAAGAGAAAAATTCATCCGGAATTAGCCGCAAATGGTGGATGGGGATTGCCGCTGCGGCAATTACAGCGCTCCTCATTGGAACTTTTTTGTTGAAAACTGACATTTCCAACACTTCACCTTCAATCGTAGATAATCCTACGGAAGAAAATAAGGCAGCCCCTGAAAATGCCAATTATCGACCTGAAGAAAGAATTGCTTCAGAAGAAAATGAAGTTGAAGAGTTTTCAGAAGCAAATTTTAATTCTCCGGAAGAAAAAAGTGTTCAGAAACAGGAAAAAGCAGTAAATAATACGCAAATCGTCGCTGTAACTGCTGAAATTCCGAAGAAAATTGAAGAAAATACGATCAACGAAAGTAAAATACCTACTTCTGAAGAGGAACTGACTAAAAATGAAATTTTAAAGAGCAAACTGGAGCAGATAATTGCTGAAATAGCTGCAAAAGAGGCCCAGGGTCCTGAATTGACAAATAATGAGGTGGACCAGTTGCTGGCAAGTGCTGCAAAAGAGATAAGCAAATCTTCACAATTTCAATATACTGCGGGATCGGTAGATGCACTTTCGCTTTTGGCAGATGTAGAGGAAGAGCTGGATGCGTCTTTTAGAGATAAAGTCTTCGATATGTTAAAAGATGGCTTTGTGAAAGCAAGAACAGCGGTAGCAGCAAGAAACGATTAGTACTAAAAAGTTAATAATCATCATCAAGATCCCGTAAGGGTCATTCATCAATCAATTTGAAGGAGAAATCTTTCATTAAAAAATCAAAAATCATGAAAACTGTTATTTTTTACATTGCTCTTAGCTTATTTAGTTATGAGGTATGCGAAGCGCAAACTCAAACAACTGAGAATGCTGAAAAAATTGAAAATCTTCAGAAGCAAAAAGAGGAAATTGTCGCGGAAGAAAAAGCTGCACTAAAAGAAAAAGTGGAACGGATAAATTCTCAACTGGAAAATAGAGAAATAAACAGGGAAGAAGCTGAGAGCTTGAAAAAAGAAGCGGCAAAAAAACATGCTTTAAATATCGAAAACAGGGTGGCTATTTTGGAGAACAAAATCGCCTTGCTTTCCCGCGGCGAAGAGGAAGAAGATGATTCTGATAGTTTCTGGAGGTTTGAGACGGACTCGCGCCCGCATAATGATGAAAATTATTATACAAGAACAACTTCTGCGCTAGTTGTTGCTGCAGGATTTAACAACGCGCTTTCTGAGGGGCAGTCGCTGCAGGATTCAGACTTTAAAATCGGTGGTAGCCGCTTCTTTGAAATTGGAATTGCATTTACTACTCGGGTTTTCAATAAGTCCAACTGGTTGAGATTACGATACGGAGCTTCTTTTCAGTTGAACGGGTTGAAGCCTAAAGATAACCACTATTTTGTTGAAGATGGAGATCTTACTTATTTAGAAGAATTCGAATATGATTTAGATAAATCCAAATTTCGTATGGACAACCTGGTTTTTCCCGTACATTTTGAATTTGGTCCTTCGAGGCGTTATGAATCCTACCGTGGTGTAAAATTTGACACCAATGAAATGTTTAAAATAGGTCTTGGAGGTTATGCAGGATTTAATATTGGAGAGCGGCAAAAACTGAAATATGAAGAAGATGGCGATAGGGTAAAGGAGAAGCTTAAGAATGACTATAATACCA
This sequence comes from Autumnicola psychrophila, assembly GCF_031846645.1. NCBI lineage: Bacteria > Pseudomonadati > Bacteroidota > Flavobacteriia > Flavobacteriales > Flavobacteriaceae > Autumnicola > Autumnicola psychrophila. The sequence goes on along the minus strand of NZ_JAVRHN010000001.1, from coordinate 91,951 downwards.
ACGATTTTGTCTACGGTCTTAGTGGTTACATGGGATGGGGAGGTACTTCTTTGTATGTTAAATATGATTTGAATCCTATTTTTCAGGATCCTAATGTGGAGCTAAATAATTTTTCTGTCGGGTTGAGATTTGACCTGGAATAGGAATTCATGATTTTTTAAGAGAGAGCCTCATAGATTGGAAGAATTTATGAGGCTTTTTTGCAATTAAGCCAGCCATGCAATGTGGATGGAATTGTATACTTTTGTGGCCTGTTTAGCTAAAAACTTTCTAATTCTTGATTTCTAAAACCACAATCGACAATGTTTTTGAAACTTCCCGTGTAGAGGAAGTAATCGGAGATTTTGTTCAGTTAAAGAAGTCTGGAAGTAATTTAAAAGGTCTTAGTCCGTTTAGTGACGAGCGTACGCCAAGTTTTATGGTTTCTCCCGTAAAGCAAATCTGGAAAGATTTTTCCAGCGGAAAAGGAGGTAATGTGATTGCTTTTTTGATGGAGCACGAACATTTTACCTATCCCGAAGCTATTAAATACCTGGCCAAAAAGTACGGAATTGAAATTGAAGAAACCGAGCAGACAGACGAGCAAAGGCAGCAGGCAGATGAGAAGGAAAGTATGTACCTGGTTTCTGAATATGCAAGCAAGTATTTTCAGAAAATTCTGCATAAAACCGATCCCGGAAATGCCATTGGTTTAAGCTATTTTAAAGAACGCGGATTCACTGCTGAAACGATTAAGAAATTCGACTTGGGATATTGCCTGGACGAGTGGGATGCGTTTACTAAAGAAGCTCTGGGCAGCGGCTATAAACTGGATTACCTGGAAAAAACCGGTCTTACTATTGTAAAAGGTGAGAAGCAGTTTGACAGGTTTAAGGGAAGGGTGATGTTTCCTATCCAATCGATGTCCGGTCGTGTTTTAGGATTTGGAGGAAGAATCCTAACCAATGATAAGAAAGCTGCCAAATACCTGAATTCGCCAGAAAGTGAAATTTATCATAAGAGCAAAGTTCTTTACGGAATTTACCATGCAAAGCAGGCAATTGCAAAAGAAGATAATTGTTACCTTGTAGAAGGTTATACAGATGTTATTCAGTTTAACCAGACCGGGATTGAAAACGTGGTTTCTTCTTCGGGAACTGCATTAACTTCAGAGCAAATAAGGCTAATAAACCGGCTAACACGGAATATTACTGTTCTGTTTGATGGGGATGCGGCAGGAACGAGAGCTTCCCTCCGGGGAATTGATCTTATCCTGGAGCAGGGAATGAATGTGAGAGTTTGTACGTTTCCCGAGGGTGAAGATCCGGACAGCTTCGCTAAGAAGTATAGTGAAGAGGAGTTGAGGAAATTCCTGCAGGAAAATGCATACGATTTTATTTCCTATAAGGCTTCGCTTCTTGTGAAAGAGGCAAAAAATGATCCTGTAAAGAAGGCTGATGTTATACGGGATATGGTAAGTTCTATCTCGAAAATTCCTGATAATATTCAACAGGAGATTTATGTACAGGAATGCTCCCGGATCATGGATATTTCTGAAGACGTTTTATTTACAACTCTGGCCCAGTTAAACTCCAGGGATTCCAAGGGAAGTTCTTCAGGAAAAAAATCTACTGAAAAACCTCTCAAACTTGTAAAAGATGACCAAAAGGTAAAGCCAAAGATCAACCAGTTGTATGAGCTGGAGCGGAATATAATAAGTCTTTTATTACTATACGGGAGCAGGGAAGAAGAATTTGAAGACCTTGTTTTAAAGCAAAGCGAAAGCGGAGAACTTCTGCTTGAGCCGGAAAAGCATACGGCTAAAGTATTTGAAAAGATTTTCCTGGATTTGCAGGAAGATGAAATCGCTTTTACCAATCCTCAGTTCCAGGAAATTTACTCTATCCTTATTCAGAAGTTTAACAGCGATCCTAATTTTACTATAGAGAGCTTTATCAACGAAATGGAATCTCAACAAGTTTCAGAGGTTACGACTATATTAATGGAGGAGGAGCAATATCAGTTACATGACTGGGAACGGAATGATATTTTTGTAAAAGATAAAAAAGAGGGGGTCTCCCGGCTTGTTAGCGAGACAATTCTAAACCTGCGCCGGCATCTTGTATCTCAAAAGATTGAAGAGCTAAAGCAGGAAGTAAAAGAAGTTACAGATCAGGACAATTCTGCCACGCTCCAGGATGTAATGGATTACTTAAGTCTTAACAAGGTGCTTTCCAATAAACTTAACCGGGTTATGTAAGATTGAGTTGCAATAGTCTGGACTGGGTTATAAGATCGGCAACGTTATCCACCTTCAATTTCTTCAGTAACCTGGTTTTATAAGTACTTACGGTCTTTTCGTTAATTGCCAATGCTTCAGCAATATCTTTATTTCTTTTTCCTGAAGAAAGAAGATTGAGCACTTCGGTTTCTCTTGTAGAAAGCCTTTTAAATTTCGCGACAAGTCCTTTTCCCTGGGAAATCCCGGAATTTAAACGTTCGGTGATTTTCTTGTTTAGGTAAATACCACCTCTTGCCACCTGGTAAATAGCTTTCTCCAGAGTTTCAGGATCTGTTGTTTTAGAAATATATCCCGCTGCTCCAGCCTTAATTGTACTTAAAGCATACATTTCTTCAGGATGCGTACTAAAAATCAACATTCTTGTGCCCGGATAATCCTGTTTTATTTTTCTCAATGCATTTATTCCATTGATCTGTGGTAAATCCAGTTCTATAATAAGGACATCTGGAACTCCATTTTCAAGAAATTTAAACAACTCGTCCCCATTTGTAACGTTTCCGATGATTTCCAATGCCGGATTGTTTTTGAGGATAAAGCCAATACCCCGGCTAATCACGGGATGGTGGTCTGCGACTAATACTTTATACATAGTTTGGCTGATATTGGCATGTATCAAACCGGGGGATCTTAATACATGTATAGTTGTTTAAAAATAGATGATAATCTTGTCATATTTAGAGACTTAGGTAAGTTTTCGATAAAGAGATTATTTCTTAAGATGAACGGGTATTTCACACACCGGGATAGGTTGAATCTTATGTTGATTTTTAGTATTTAATATATGATACAGTCTAAGAACCTCTGCTTCCCTTCCTGAAAAATCCTCGTAAGTCTTTCCATTTTCTTGTTGCTTCATAGCCCATTCCAGCTCGTCATAGCTTGCACCCAACTGTTCCTCGTCACTTGGACTATCATCAAAAAGCCCGTCTGTAGGGGCTGCATCTAAAATTTCATCTGCAACGTTAAGATATTTACCAACTTCATAAACTTCACTTTTCATTAAATCTGCAATAGGACTTAAATCAACGCCGCCATCACCATATTTAGTATAGAAACCTACACCAAAATCTTCTACCTTATTTCCGGTTCCGGCAACCAGGTATCGGTGTAGGCCAGCAAAGTAATACAACGTAGTCATTCTAAGCCGGGCACGGGAATTTGCCAGAGAGAGATCAAGCAGCTGGTTTTTTTCCCCGGCAGGGAGTACTTCCTTAAATTGATCAAAAGTTGTAGTAAGATCCACCGTGATATTAGTAACATTTGCGAAGTTTTGTTTTAACGCCTTTATGTGGTTCTTCGCCCTTGTTACCTGATTCGGAGCCTGGTGGATTGGCATTTCTACACATAAAGTGCGTAGGCCCGTTTTTGCACATAAAGTTGAGGTGACTGCAGAATCTATTCCTCCACTTATTCCTAAAACAAAACCTTGCATGTTTGACTTTGTGGCATAATCTTTTAGCCAGTCAATGATATGATTCGTCACTTTTTCGGTCTGCATAATATTGGGTGGTTAAATTTGTAAATAATACCTTTGCACACAAATCTAATACTTATACGTAATTTATAAAAGGTGCTGGCGTTAAACCCTTCACAATAACGATAGAATGATCAGGAAAATTTTATTCATCTTAAGTATTACTGCCTTAATTGCATGCGATTCTAAATCTGATGTTGAGAAGGAAATAGAGAAAATTCAGGTGGATTTTGAAGTAATGAGGTTTGACAAACGATTTGCAGATGCAACACCGGGGAAGCTGGGGACGTTAAAAGAAGAGTTTCCGTTTTTCTTTCCGCCGCAATATCATGACAGCGTTTGGATAAATAAAATTTCAGATACCATACAGCAGGAAATAAACACTGAAGTTGCTGAAGCTTATCCCAAATTTTCTGAAGTGGAAGATGAGTTGCAGAGTCTTTTTCAGCACGTGAAATATTATTTTCCCACCTTTGAAGTGCCCGATGTCTATACGGTAACTTCTGAAGTAGACTATAAAAATAAAGTTATTTATACAGGAAGTAAACTGCTTATTTCGCTGGATACATACCTTGGTGAAGATCACCCATTTTATATGGGAATTCAGGAATATCTGAAGAAGAATTTCGAAAAAGCACAAATAGTCCCGGATGCGGCTACTGCAATAGCTCAGGAATATGTGCCTCGCCCAAAATCCCGTACATTTTTAGCTCATATGATCTACTATGGAAAGATTCTCTATCTCAAGGATATTTGGATTCCTTTTAAATCTGATGCCGAAAAAATGGGATATACTGAAGAGGAGTTGGAGTGGGCAAGAAAGAACGAAGCGCAAACCTGGAGGTACTTTGTAGAAAAAGAGGTGCTCTTCGATACAAATTCAGAACTTTATACGCGTTTCCTGTATCCTGCACCATTCTCGAAGTTTTATTTGTTGCTGGATAGTGAAACTCCAGACAGGCTCGGGCAATATATTGCATGGCAAATGCTGAGACAGTATATGGATAAAAATGATGTAAGCATTCAGGAAATGCTGGATGCCAGTGCTGAAGAACTATTTAATGATGCAAATTATAAACCAAAGAAATAATGGCTCAATTCAAGAAATCTGAGATAAATATAGAGGTAGTTACAGATGAAAACCACGTTCCGGAGGAACTTTACTGGACTGCAGAAGATGGGAAAATCTATAAAGAAGAAGCAAAAGCCCTAATGCTTTCTGTATGGGATAGTAAGGCCCAGGAAACCTTAAGGATAGATCTGTGGACCAAAGACATGCCCGTAGATGAGATGAAAAAATTCTTTCACCAGACACTTGTGGCTATGAGTAACACTTTTAATCGCTCCACACAAGACGAAAAAATGACAGCAACAATGCAGGATTTTTGTGACTATTTTGCTGAAAAAATGAATCTTAAGCAGGAATAATTTCTGAAGCTTTCCTGGCGATGTCCAGGTTTGAAACCTTTATAAAATTGATCACCTGAAAAAATTGATTTTTATATATAATGCAGCTTCAGGACCCGGAAACGGAGTGCTTGACAGCCTGCATAAAATTTTTAGTCCGGGTACTTATAGTTGCAGCCTTTGCAAGCTTACTTATGGAATTACAGGAGAAAAGAAATCCTGGAAACACTTCAGGAAATCTTCAGGTTTGGAAATGGAGTTTCTGCATGCTGATGAATTCAGAAAGCAGTACGCTTCAAAATTCGGATATAAATTTGATTATCCTATTGTTTTAACTGAAAGCGACGAAGGTTTACAGGTGTTAATTTCTACTGTAGAATTAAATAAGTTGAAGGATGATGTAGAATTGAAAGAATTGATTACTGCGAGAGCATAGCGTAGGAGAATACTATTTTTTATAGTAAAAAACAATCGTTATCTCAACTTTAGATTTTTGTTTATCTCTTCTATGTAGTCCAGTATTTCCTCCTGACCCATACCTGTATTTGCTGAGGTGACGAAATATTGGGGCATTTCCACCCATGTCTTTAGCATTTCTGCTTCGTAGTTTTCAAGTTTTAATTCAAGTTCTTTAGGCTTGGTTTTATCAGCTTTTGTGAATATTATACAGAATGGAACCTGGTGCTCCCCCAGCCATTGCATAAATTCCATATCAATTTTCTGAGGACTATGCCTTGAGTCTACTAAAACAAACGCGCAAATCATTTGCTCCCGTTTCTCAAAATATGCCGTTATAAACTTTTGAAAGGTGTTTTTTGTGGATTTTGAAACTTTGGCGTACCCATAACCTGGCAAATCTACCAGGTGCCAGTTGTCATTAATAAGAAAGTGATTTATTAACTGCGTTTTCCCTGGAGTTGCAGAGGTTTTGGCCAAAGCTTTACGCCCGGTCAGCATATTGATTAGGGAAGATTTACCTACATTACTTCTTCCTATAAACGCGTACTCCGGAAGCTTACTATCAGGGCATTTCGCAACGCTGCTGTTGCTTATCACAAATTCAGCATTCTTGATTTTCATCTTTAATCTCTATTTTTTCAAACCTGGTTTAGTTGCGGGGGCAGGAAAGTCTATGCCTAAAATTGCCTTTTTTCGAGCCAGGCATGTAGTAAGGCATTAAACTCTTCCGGGTGCTCCATCATAGCTGCATGCCCGCATTTATCAATCCAGTAAAGATCAGAATCCGGTAACAATCTGTCAAAATCTTCAGCTACTTCGGGAGGAGTGACATTGTCATTTTTCCCCCAGATGATGCAGGTAGGGGTAAGCATTTTTGGTAAATCCTTAGCCATGTTGTGTCTAATAGCACTTTTTGCAATAGCCAAAGTCTTTACCAGCTTATTCCTGTCGCTCACGGTTTCATAAACTTCATCCACAATTTCCTTTGTGGCCACTTCGGGATCGTAAAAAACATTCTGCGCCTTTTTTCTAATGAATTCATAATCTCCACGTCTCGGGTAACTTTCTCCCATTGCGTTTTCATAAAGACCAGAACTTCCTGTAATTACAAGACCCTTTATAAGACTGGGGTAAAGTTTAGTGGCAACCAGGGCGATATGGCCGCCAAGAGAATTCCCTAACAGGATAACCTCCTCAAAACCTTTAAACTCAATAAACTCTTTAAGGTATTTAGCAAAAGTTGCGACGCTGGTTTTAAGAAGAGACATTGAATATAAAGGCAATTCCGGAATTAAAACTTTATAACCTTTAGATGGAAAAAAATTCACGACACCATCAAAATTACTGAGGCCTCCCATAAGCCCATGTAAAATTACAATTGGTGTGCCTTCTCCCTCCTCTAAGTACGTAAACTTTCCTTCTTGCTTTAAGTGATTTTTCATTGATGCCCTTTGCGGTTAGCAATCGCAAATATAGCGATTTCAATACAAGTATAATCATTTTTGCCTAATAGCAAAGAGTTTTTGCTAAAGCTTAATACGATCTCTGGCTTTATAATTAAGCAGATTTTTTGGTAAATATTTCCCACTGCTATCAACCTTCTGAATTATAAGTAAATACAGCTATTAAGAAGTGTTTCAGTGAAATACGGTGGTAAAACTTATCAACAATGTGGTAAGAAGTGGTAAAAAGTGGTTTTTTTTTCGATATATTTGATCTATAAATTCAGGAGTGGTAAATTTAATTGGAACATATGAGTGCAAGGTAGATGCGAAAGGGCGGTTAATGGTTCCTTCAGCTCTAAAGAAGCAGCTCGCTCCTATGTTGCAAAATGGATTTGTTTTAAAGCGCTCGGTTTTTCAGCCTTGTCTCGAGTTATATCCTATGGAACAGTGGGATGAAATGATGCAGAAAATAAACAAGCTCAACCGCTTCAAAAAAAAGAACAACGACTTTATTCGTCGCTTCACTGCAGGTGTAAAAACTGTTGAGGTGGATACTAACGGAAGGTTGTTAATCCCTAAAGATCTTATTGGTTTTGCAGGAATTGGGAAAGAAATAGTGCTTTCTTCTGCAATTAATATTATTGAAATATGGGATAAAGATAAATATGAAAATGCTATCGATGCCGCTTCAGATGATTTTGCAGATCTGGCGGAAGAGGTGATGGGAAACGATGATTTTGATGGAATATCATAAACCTGTATTACTGGAAGAAACCGTGCGCGGTCTGGATATAAAGCCAGATGGTGTTTACGTGGATGTGACCTTTGGTGGTGGAGGACATTCCAGAGAGATCCTGAAACAGCTGGGGCCGGAAGGTAAACTTTATGCTTTCGATCAGGATAAGGATGCTTTGCAGAATAACATAGATGATGAGCGCTTTACACTTATAAATGAGAACTTCAGATTTATAAAGAGGTTTTTGCGATTCTACGGAGTGAAACAGGTAGATGGTATCCTTGGTGATTTTGGGGTTTCCTCTCATCAGTTTAATGAAGCTGAACGTGGTTTTTCAACGCGCTTTGATGCTAAGCTGGATATGAGGATGAACCAGGATAGTAAACTTAGTGCTTACGAGGTGGTAAATGAATATGATGAAGAACAGCTTAAGAAAATGTTCTACGAATATGCAGATTTAAAGAATGCTCCAAAATTGGCTCGCATGATTGTGACAGAGCGGAAGGAGAAGCCAATTGAAAGCAGTGAACAGCTTAATGATTTGCTAAAGCCGAGCTTATTTAAAGGAAAGGAGAATAAAATTCTGGCGCAGATTTATCAGGCGATCAGGATTGAAGTAAATCAGGAAATAGAAGCTTTAAGAGATTTTTTATTGCAAACAGAGGAATTGCTTAAGCCCGGAGGAAGACTGAGTTTGATTTCTTACCATTCTCTGGAAGATCGTTTGGTGAAAAGATATATAAGAAGCGGATTGTTTAAAGGTGAGCCGGAAAAAGATTTCTACGGAAACATATCTGTTCCTTTTAAAAAAGTAAAAGGCTTAATAGTTCCTGGTAAAGAGGAAATTGTCCGTAACAACAGGGCGAGGAGTGCGAAACTTCGCGTTGCAAAGAAGTTATAGTCAGAAGCTTTTTCTGATGAAGTGATGATTAAAAAGAATGAAAATGAAGAAGGGTATTTACAACATACTAAAGGCAAATTTTCTCATAAGTAACGACGCTGTAAAAAACTGGCGTTTTATAGTTTTTTGTACGCTTCTGGCCATTGTGATGATTGCCAGCTCTCACAGTGCCGAGCGAAAGGTGCATGAAATCGCACGGCTTAATAACGAAGTGAGGGAGTTGAGAAGTGAATTTGTAGACCGCAGATCTGCGCTAATGCGTATTAAAATGGAATCAACAATTATTGACAAACTCAGCGGAACAGGAATTCAACCTTCTGAAACTCCGCCATACAAGATAAAAGTAAACTTAAAAGAGTAGCGATTTCATGGCAACTACTGAAAAAAGCATATTAAACAGATTATACTTTATCGCGGGATGCCTGTTCATCTTCGCGTTTGCTGTTGCTTTTAAGTTGATGGATATTCAGTTCGTAGAAGGGGAGTATTACAAGGAGCTGGCAGAGGACAGGACGTACAGGAATTTCAAAATTCCTGCCAACCGAGGGAATCTTTACGATTCCAACGGCAGCTTATTAGCAACTTCAGTTCCCAAATTTGATATTAGGTTTGATGCAGTTACTGTTTCAGATAAAGATTTTGAAACTAATATAGGGCCATTGTCTGAAAAACTTTCAGCAGCACTGGGAGGAAGTGCATCTAGTTATTCACAGAAGATTAGAGCAGCAAGAGTTAATAAACAGCGCTATCTCCTAATCGCAAAAAACCTTGGGTACTCAGAGTATATTAAATTCCGAAACTTTCCCATGTTCAATTTGGGTGCCTATAAAGGCGGTTTAATTGTAGAACAAAGAACGGTCAGGGAGCATCCTCTTGGTAAAATGGGTGAGAGAACCGTGGGGTATGAAAGAAAAGATGCAGATGGCTATTTTACCCGGGTAGGTCTGGAAGGTGCTTTTGGGAATTACCTGAGAGGAACTGATGGGAGAAGGCTCAAACAAAAAATTGCAAAAGGCCAGTGGAAACCAATTAGTGATAACAATGAAGTGGAACCGCGGGATGGCTATGATGTAATTTCTACTATAGATGTTAATATTCAGGATATCGCCCACCATGCACTTTTAAAGCAACTCGAAGATTTTGAAGCTGAGCATGGAACTGTAGTGGTTATGGAAACTGCAACAGGGGAGATTAAAGCGATGTCTAATCTTGGCAGGACTAAAGAGGGTACTTATTTCGAAAAGAGAAACTACGCTGTTTATGAGTCGCATGAGCCGGGATCGACCTTTAAATTAATGGCAATGGTAGCTGCCCTGGAAGATAAGGTAGTAGATACTGCACAAATTGTGGACACAGAGAACGGAGTAGTTCGTTATTACGGTCGTGCTGTTAGGGATTCTCATCACGGTGGCTACGGAAAAATTTCGGCAGCAAAAGCTTTTGAACTTTCTTCTAATACAGCCTTTACAAAAATGATTACTGAAGGGTATAAAACAAATCCTTCAAAATTCGTGGACCGGCTTTATGATATGGGGCTTAATAAAAAAATCGGTTTAGATATTAATGGAGAGGGTCAGCCAAAAATACCGCATCCAGATGATAAGAACTGGAATGGACTTAGTCTTCCGTGGATGGCTTTTGGGTACGGAGTTTCTTTAACTCCTCTGCAAACGCTCACCTTTTATAATGCGATTGCCAACAATGGTGAAATGGTGAAGCCTCGTTTTATAAAGGAAGTGAAAGAATGGGATAAAACCATCGTGAAGGTGGAAAAGGAAATAATAAACCCAGCTATCTGTTCTCCGGAAACTGCCAGAAAAGTGAGGAAAATGATGGAGAATACAGTAAAGCGTGGGACGGCAGCCAATATTTACACTCCTAATTTCTCCATGGCAGGCAAGACTGGAACGTGTCAGGTAGAATACTGGATTGAACCCGGTAGGTATATTGCATCTTTTTCGGGATATTTCCCAGCTGAAGATCCTAAATACTCCTGCATTGTGGTGATCCATAAACCAAACAGGAGAAAAGGTTATTACGGAAATATCGTAGCTGCACCAGTGTTTAAAAGCATTGCTCAAAAAATTTATACTGATACTCCAATAATGGATGAGCTGCCTTCTCTTCAGATTGAAAATGAGGATGTGAAAGCGGACTTCAATAAGTATTACAGTAAAATTCAGAATGAAAAAATCCTAATGCCAGATGTTACTGGGATGCCTGCTATGGATGCCATTTCCTTACTGGAAAACCTGGGTTTTAAAGTCAATTTCAGGGGGCAGGGGAACGTTAAAAGTCAGTCTGTGGCTGCGGGAATAGAAATTAGTCAGAATAAGGAATTGAATATAAAATTAGTATTAAGTTGATTATTTTAAAAGACATCTTATATCGTGTAAGAATGGAAGCCGTGGTTGGAAACACTGGGGTGACTGTTAATAACCTCCATTTCGATTCCAGGAAAGTGGAGCTTAACGATGTTTTTATTGCAATTCGCGGAAGTCTTTCCGATGGTCATCAATACATTCAAAAGGCGATAGAAAAAGGAGCGCTGGTTGTTATCTGTGAAGAATTACCGGAGCAGATCATCAATGGAGTGACCTATGTTCAGGTAGATGATTCCAAAAAAGCCTTGGCTTATATGGCTTCGAATTACTTTGAAAATCCTTCAGAAAAATTAAAATTAGTTGGGGTAACCGGTACCAATGGGAAAACTACCATAGCCACTTTGCTTTATAATTTGTTTACAAAGGCAGGCTTTAAAGTTGGTTTGCTTTCTACAGTAAAGGTTATGGTTGCAGATAAAGAATATTCAGCTATAAGAACTACTCCAGATTCAGTTACCATAAATTCCTATTTAAAGGAAATGAACGATGAAGGTGTGGAGTTTTGTTTTATGGAAGTCAGTTCTCATGGAATCGCTCAGCATAGAACGACTGCTTTGGAATTTGCTGGCGGTATTTTCACTAATCTTTCACATGATCATTTAGATTATCACAAAGATTTTGCAGAATACAGGGATGTTAAAAAACGTTTTTTCGACGAACTACCGGTCTCATCTTTTGCGCTCACCAATGTAGATGATAAGAATGGTGAGGTGATGCTTCAGAATACAAAGGCAAAAAAATATACCTATGCCTTAAAATCTTATGCAGATTATCAGGCGCAAATTCTGGAAAATCAGTTTACCGGATTATTGCTGAAGGTGAACGAGCAGGAAGTTTGGTCCAGGTTAATAGGAACTTTTAACGCTTACAATGTGTTGGCAATTTATGCCACTGCCGAACTACTCGGATTAGAAACACTGGAAAGCCTGAAGATTATAAGTGAACTTAATTCTGTAAGTGGAAGGTTTCAGTATGTAGTTTCCGATAATGAGCAAATTACAGCCATCGTTGATTATGCACATACTCCTGATGCTTTAAAAAATGTGCTGGAAACGATTAATGCGATTCGCACCAAAAACGAAGAGTTAATTACTGTTGTTGGCTGTGGTGGTGACAGGGATAAAACTAAAAGACCAAAGATGGGGCATATAGCTTCAGCTTTAAGCACCAAAGTAATTTTTACCAGTGATAATCCAAGAACTGAAGATCCTGAAAAAATTATTGAAGATGTAGAGGCTGGTGTGCAGCCTCAAAACTTTAAAAAAACAATGTCTATTACCAATAGGAAACAGGCGATTAAAACCGCATGCCAGTTGGCTGGAAAGAATGATATCATTTTAATCGCCGGAAAAGGTCATGAGACTTACCAGGAGGTAAACGGGGAGCGTCATGATTTTGATGATCTCCAGATCGTAAAAGAATTTTTGAAACAACAGAATAAGTAACTGAAGCTTTTTTCTTTTAAAAAGGAAAATCGGAAAGATAAAGGATGTTATACTATCTATTTGAATATTTAGGGTCAGAATATCAGTTGCCGGGAGCGCGGTTGTTTGGATATATTTCCTTCAGGTCGGCTATGGCCATTATTTTGTCTTTAGCGATTTCCACAATATATGGTAAAAAAATAATTACTTACTTGTTGGCAAAACAGGTGGGCGAAAGTGTTCGTGAACTTGGGCTTAAAGGTCAGAGTGAAAAGGCAGGAACCCCAACCATGGGTGGCTTAATTATCATTATTGCCACACTTATTCCGGTTTTGCTCTTTGCGAAACTGGATAATATATATGTGATTTTGCTAATTGTCACTACGCTTTGGATGGGAGCCATAGGTTTTCTGGACGATTATATTAAAATTTTTAAAAAGGATAAAGAAGGTCTTAAGGGCGTTTTTAAAGTTATTGGTCAGGTGGGATTGGGTTTAATTGTTGGCGGCACTATGTATTTCCATCCCGGCATTACCGTAAAGGAAGAGGCAAATTCTGTAGTGCCTAATCAGGAGTTAGTGGAAGTGGGGGGGCTACGAGAAATGGGCCCGGAACAAAAAACCACCACAACTACGATTCCTTTTGTGAAAAATAATGAATTTGATTATGCAAGTTTAATAACCTGGATCAATCCAGATTATTCCAAATATGCCTGGTTAATTTTTATTCCAATTGTGATCTTCATTGTAACCGCAGTTTCAAATGGAGCCAATCTTACCGATGGTGTAGATGGCCTCGCTGCAGGTTCTTCAGCAATTATTGTTCTTACGCTGGGGATTTTTGCATGGGTTTCTGGTAACATCATTTTTTCAGACTATCTGAATATTATGTACATCCCACGTTCGGGGGAAATGACCATATATATCACCGCAATGGCGGGTGCTTTAGTTGGATTTTTATGGTATAACACCTATCCGGCGCAGGTTTTTATGGGAGATACCGGCAGCCTTACTATAGGGGGGATAATTGCCGTTTTAGCCATAGCGACCAGAAAAGAGCTGCTTATTCCCATTCTCTGCGGAATATTCCTGATGGAGAACTTATCTGTAGTAATGCAGGTAGGATGGTTTAAGTACACAAAACAGAAATACGGTATAGGCCGCAGAATTTTTCTGATGTCCCCTCTGCATCATCATTATCAGAAGAAAGGGCATCACGAGAGTAAAATCGTAGTAAGATTCTGGATCGTTGGGATTTTCCTCGCGATTGTAACTGTAGTTACCCTGAAGGTGAGATAATATGGAAAGAAAGAGCATTGCAATCCTGGGAGGAGGCGAAAGTGGGGTAGGCACGGCGATATTAGCCAAAAAGGAGGGCTTTGAAGTTTTTGTTTCTGATAAGGGAAAGATAAAAGATAAGTACAGGGAAGTTCTTGAACATCATGAAATTGAATGGGAAGAGTACACTCATTCTGAAGAAAGGATTCTGACAGCTTCAGTCGTGATGAAAAGTCCGGGAATACCCGATAATGCTCCCTTGGTTTTAAAACTGAAAGGCAAAGGCGTTCCCGTGATTTCTGAAATTGAATTTGCTTCAGAATTTACTTCAGCAGAAGTCATTGGTATTACCGGAAGCAACGGAAAAACGACCACTACAAAATTTGTCCACCATATTCTTAAAGCCGGAAGTATTTCCGCAGGAATGGCGGGCAATGTAGGTGACAGCTTTGCGAAACAGGTCGCAGAGAGCGAATTCGACTGGTATGTTCTGGAACTGAGTAGTTTTCAGCTGGATGGAATCCTGAATTTCCGGCCGAAAATTGCCGTTTTAACGAACATAACTGCAGATCATTTAGACCGGTATGAATACAGTCTGGATAATTATATAGAATCAAAATTCAGGATTACGAAGAATCAAACAGAATCAGATTACTTCATTTACGATGCAGATGATGAAAATATTATGAAGTGGTTGGAGAAAAACCAGATCAAAGCGCAAAAATTGCCTTTTTCATTAGAAAAAAAGTTTGAAAACGGGGCCTTTTTAGAAAATGAAGAAATAATAGTAAAAATAAATAATACCCAATTTAATATGCCAACAACAGATCTTAGCCTTCAGGGCAAGCACAACACAAAGAATGCGATGGCGGCCGCTACGGTTGCACAACTTTTACGAATCAGGAAACAAACTATTCGGGAAAGTATGGAAAATTTTCAGGGTGTGGAACATCGTCTGGAAAAGGTGCTTAAGATCAACAATGTGATGTACATCAACGATTCTAAGGCTACCAATATCAATGCGACTTTTTATGCATTGGAAAGTATGGAGACCGAGACTGTGTGGATTGTTGGTGGGGTAGACAAAGGCAATGTTTACAGCGATTTGTTGCCTTTGGTAAACGAGAAAGTAAAAGCGATTATCTGCCTTGGGGTAGACAATGCTAAAATAATGGCTGCGTTTGGAAATTGTGTAGATACCATTGTGGAAACACAATCTATGGACGAAGCGGTGAAAATCGCCTACAAAATTGCAGAAAAAAACGAAAGCGTTTTGCTATCACCGGCATGTGCGAGTTTTGATCTTTTTGAAAACTATGAAGACAGGGGACGCCAGTTTAAAGAAGCGGTGAGAAATTTATAGAGTGTTGGTAAGACCTCACAGGTTTTCAAAATTTGTGAGGTCTGGAACAAGAATTAAGTAACAAATGAGCAGTATTTTTTCAAATCTTAAAGGAGACAAGGTTATTTGGGCTACCGCGGGGCTGTTGGCAATTTTTTCGTTCCTGCCGGTTTATAGCGCCAGTAGTAATCTTGCTTATCTTCATGGAGATGGAAGCACCTTCAATTATCTTGTGGTGCATTTCTTTCATCTGCTGCTGGGATTTTGTTTGCTCTTTGCGGTGCATCGTATTCCGTACACTTATTTTCGCGGACTCTCGATTTTAATGCTGCCCGTTATTATTGTGTTGCTTATATACACTGTGGCGCAAGGCACTTTTATTGGGGGTGCTTATGCCAGTAGGTGGATACAAATCCCTGTTTTAGGGGTTTCCTTCCAGTCGTCTACGCTTGCTTCAGTGGTGCTTATGGTTTATGTAGCGCGGTATTTATCTAAAATTACAGAAAGAACGGTCACTTTCAAGGAGACTATTTTGCCTTTGTGGCTGCCGGTCTTTCTGATTCTGGCGCTTATTCTCCCGGCTAACTTTTCTACTGCAGCATTAATATTTGCAATGACGCTGGTTTTAATGTTCCTGGGTGGATATCCTTTAAAATATCTTGCTGCCATTGTGGGAGTCGGACTCGTTTTTTTGGCAATTTTCATACTTACAGCAAAAGCTTTTCCCGGCGTACTGCCCAGTAGGGTGGATACCTGGGCCAGCAGGATAGATAGTTTTACTAACGATGGCGACACTGAAGCAGATTATCAGATCGAAAAGGCGAAAATTGCCATTGCAAGAGGGGGTATTACAGGTACCGGAATTGGCAAATCTATTCAACGGAATTTTCTTCCGCAATCATCTTCAGATTTTATCTATGCGATAATTGTGGAAGAGATGGGACTTATAGGTGCTTTTGGCGTTATGCTGGCTTACCTCATGCTGCTTTTTAGAATTGTAATTGTCGCTACTAAAGCGAATACGGTTTTTGGAAAGCTGCTGGTAATGGGAGTAGGAATTCCCATCGTATTCCAGGCACTGGTGAATATGGCTGTAGCGGTGGAATTATTTCCGGTAACGGGGCAAACACTACCGCTTATAAGTAGCGGTGGAACGTCCATCTGGATGACCTGCATGGCGCTGGGGATTATTTTAAGTGTTAGTGCAAAAAGAGAAGAAATTAAAGAAGCGGAATCTAAGGAAACTGATGATGAGAATCCGTTAGATATATTAAGTGAGGCGATCTAAAGTGAAAGAGAATTTACGTGTCATATTATCAGGAGGAGGGACCGGTGGACATATCTACCCGGCCATCGCTATTGCAGATGAGATCCGCAGGCGTTATCCTGATTCCGAAATTCTCTTTGTTGGCGCAAAAGATCGTATGGAAATGGAAAAAGTTCCGCAGGAGGGATATGATATTGAAGGTTTATGGATTAGCGGAATTGAGCGGAAAATTTCTTTGAAGAATTTGATGTTTCCGTTTAAGTTAATGAGTAGCCTCAGTAAAAGCCGCAAGATAATCAGGAAGTTTAAGCCAGATGTGGTAATAGGAACAGGTGGTTTTGCCAGTGGTCCTTTGCTGCGGGTGGCGGTTTCCAATAAAATTCCAACCCTGCTCCAGGAGCAGAATTCTTATCCGGGGATTACCAACAGGATTCTTTCTAAGCAGGCCAATATTATTTGTGCGGCTTATGAAGAAGTAAAACGATTCTTCCCTGAAGAAAAAACCGTGATTACAGGAAATCCGGTGAGGCTGGATCTTTTAAAAGTTTCTGAAAAGAGAGAAGAAGCGCAACGTTTTTTCCATCTGGACAAAAAGAAGAAAACCGTGCTGGTAATTGGCGGAAGTTTAGGTGCTAGAAGAATAAACCAGCTAATAGAAACCTGGGTACCGAAATTTGAAAAAGAAAACATTCAGCTTATCTGGCAGACAGGAAAATTATATTATGATGAATACCGGAAGCATAACAGCGACCTGGTGCAGACCTACGAATTTCTGAACAGGATGGACTGGGCTTATGCCGCGGCAGATGTCATTATTTCCCGCGCGGGAGCAGGAAGCGTTTCAGAATTAAGTATTGTGGGAAAACCAGTGCTTTTTATCCCGTCGCCAAATGTTGCTGAAGATCATCAGACCAAAAATGCGATGGCACTCACAAAAAATAATGCAGCGCTTACTTTAACTGAAGCTGAACTGGAAGAAAAATTTGAAGAAGCCTTTTTGGATTTGGTTAACTCGGAAGAAAAGCAGAAAGAATTAGGTGATAATATTAAAAAAATGGCGCTGCCAAATGCGACCGCAAATATTGTAGACGAGGTGGAAAAACTGATAAAGAGATAAGGATCAGACCTCACAGGTTTTGAAAACCTGTGAGGTCTAGGCCGCAAATCCTGCAAGGTTTTTTAAACCTTGTAGGTATGAACAAATAGAAAACAAAGAATAAGAATAACGAAATTTGAACGATATAAACAACATACAAAACTTTTACTTTATCGGGATCGGTGGGATCGGCATGAGTGCCCTTGCGCGGTATTTTAACGCAAAGGGCAGGAACGTATCCGGTTACGATAAAACTCCTAGTCCGCTTACAAAAAAACTGGAGGAAGAAGGGATTACCGTTATTTATAAGGACGATATTGGGCAAATTCCGGATGCCGTTATTTCAGACAAAAATTCACTTATCGTTTATACTCCGGCTATTCCAATGGGGCATGAGCAATATAATTATTTTGAAAAGAATAATTATGATCTAAAAAAACGAGCGGTGGTACTGGGAATGGTAACTCAGAAGAAATTGACGCTTGCAGTTGCCGGTACACATGGAAAAACGACCACAACGGCCATTTTAGCGCATATTTTGAAGGAAACCGGTGCAAAAGTGACCGCTTTTTTGGGTGGAATTAGTGAAGATATCCAAAGTAATCTCATTATGCAGGGGGACGAAGTAATTGTTGCTGAAGCAGACGAGTTCGATCGTTCTTTTTTGCAATTATCGCCAAATATTGCTGCAATTACCTCTATGGATGCAGATCATCTGGATATCTATGGCGAAAATGAGCAATTACAGGCCACCTTTAGAAAATTTGCTTCGCTGGTTCCCGCTAATGGCAGGTTATTTGTGCGGAATGGACTACCTCTTGAAGGTGCAACAATCGGAATTAATGACAATGCTGATTTTTCAGCAATTAATATAAAAATAGAAAACGGAGCCTATAATTTTGATTTAAAAACTCCGAAAGAGACTATAAAAAATTTAAAGTTTTATTTACCCGGCAAACACAATTTGCTAAATGCTATAACAGCCCTGGCCATGGCGATAGAATATGGTTCCCCCACGAATCAGCTTGCCGGGGCTCTATATAGTTTTAAAGGAGTAAAACGTAGATTTTCCTATAAAATTAAATCTGACAATTTTGTTCTTATAGATGATTATGCACATCATCCTGCAGAAATTTCGGCGGTATATCAGGCTGTTCGGGAAATGCACGCAGGAAAGAAAGTTTTGGCTGTTTTTCAGCCGCATTTATTCAGCAGAACAAAGGATTTTGCAGATGATTTTGCTGAAAGCCTCAGCAAATTTGATCAGGTAATGTTGCTCGATATTTATCCGGCACGGGAACTTCCGGTAGAAGGAATTACTTCAGCATGGCTTCTGGACAAAATTAATAATGAGAATAAAGAGCTTATTCAGAAGGAAAACCTTTCAGAAAAAATAAAACGTGCAAATGCTGAAGTGGTAGTTATGATGGGCGCCGGGGATATTGGAGAAGAAGTTGAAAAAGTAAAACTAGCGCTGCAATGAGACCAATTTTAGGATACATAAAAGCTGTTTTGCTTATCGCTCTCGTTGCGTTTCTTTTTGGTTTTGCTGAAAAAAGGCAGAAAGCGCGTAAAATCAATGAAGTAGCGGTACTATTTACAGCCGATGAAAACCTGTATGTTACTGAGGAAGCGGTTAATAAATTGTTGATACAAAATAAAGTGGCCGCTCCAAACATGGATAAAGAAACTTTAGATTTGAATAGGGTAGAAACACTCTTGAATAATCACGATATGATTGAAAACGCTGAAGTTTATTTGACCCTCGACGGGAAGCTTCAGGCGAAAATCAGTCAGCGTAAACCTATTGGAAGGGTGGTGGGAAATTCCTCTTTTTACCTCGACAGGAATGGCGAGTTAATGCCGCTTTCACCATATTATTCTGCCCGGGTGCCACTAATGATTGGCTTTGACGGGGGAAATGTGGCAGAGGCTTATCCCCTTTTGGATTATATAAGGAATGATGAATTTTTAATTCAACATATTACAGGAATAAATCGTCTAAGTACAGGGAAATTTGAGCTGGAAATGAGAAAGCTGGATTTCGTGGTGTATTTTGGAAAGGCAGAGCATATAGAATTAAAATTCAACAATTTTAAGGCTTTTTACAAGAAAGCTTTAAAGGACGATAAGTTAAATACCTACAGAAAAGTGAACTTGCAATTTGGTAATCAGGTTGTTTGCACTAAAAATTAATTTATGGAACAGAAGGAGATAGCAGTAGGATTAGACATTGGAACAACCAAGATTGTAGCCATGATTGGACGTAAGAACGAGTACGGCAAAGTAGAAATTGTCGGTATCGGGAAGTCCAAAAGTCTTGGCGTGCATCGTGGTGTGGTAAATAATATTACCCAAACGATCCAGTCTATCCAGCAGGCTATTCAGGAAGCTGAAGCAGATTCAGGATTAAAAATTGAAGATGTTGTGGTGGGGATTGCCGGGCAACATATAAGAAGTCTACAACACAGCGATTATATTACAAGACCAAATCCAGATGAGGTTATAGATGCAGAGGATATTCATACCCTTTGTAATCAGGTGCATAAACTGGTAATGCTTCCGGGAGAAGAGATCATACACGTGCTTCCGCAGGAATTTAAAGTAGATGGGCAGGCCGAAATTAAAGAGCCTATCGGAATGTACGGCGGTCGTTTGGAAGCCAACTTTCACGTGGTGGTGGGCCAGGTTTCTTCTATTAGAAACATTGGAAGATGTGTTAAAAGCGCGGGACTCGAACTTTCTGCAGTAACTCTGGAGCCGCTGGCTTCAGCAAACGCAGTTTTAAGTCAGGAAGAAAAAGAAGCCGGAGTGGCTTTAATCGATATAGGTGGCGGTACAACAGATTTGGCAATTTTCAAGGATGGAATTATAAGGCACACAGCTGTAATCCCTTTCGGCGGAAATGTTATTACTGAAGATATTAAAGAAGGTTGCTCCATTATTGAAAAGCAGGCAGAATTACTGAAGATAAAATTTGGTTCTGCATGGCCGGGGGAAAACAAGGATAATGAAATTGTTTCTATCCCGGGATTACGCGGAAGGGAACCTAAGGAAATTACCCTTAAAAATCTTTCAAAAATTATTCATGCAAGAGTGGTTGAAATTATTGAGCAGGTTTACCTGGAAATTAAAAATTACGGCCACGAGGAGCAGAAGAAAAAACTGATTGCCGGGATGGTATTAACGGGCGGTGGCGCACAGTTAAAACATCTTAAGCAGTTGGCAGAATATATTACCGGAATGGATACCAGGATTGGTTATCCAAACGAGCATCTTGCCGGTACCAACGATTCTGAAACCACCAGCCCGGTTTACGCAACCGCGGTTGGACTGGTAATGAACAGCCTGGAACAAAGTAAAAGCCGGTTTCAGGAAGAAGTTGTTCTTAAAAAAGAAGATGACGCGCATGAAATAGGGGAGGAGATTTCTGATGATCCGGAGGATGAATCTTTTTCACAGGAAAGTTTAGACTCCCAACGAAAAGAGCCCAGGAAAAGCATTTTTGATAAATGGGCAGAGAAGTTTAAAGATTTTTTAGATAACGCAGAGTAATACAACATACAACCAGTAAAATTGAATTTATGAGCAGTACAGAATTTGGAGACATTTCATTCGATTTACCGAAAAATCAATCAAACGTCATAAAAGTCATTGGCGTAGGAGGTGGTGGTAGCAATGCCATTAACCACATGTTTCAGTTAGGGATTAAAGGAGTAGATTTTGTGATCTGTAATACCGATGCGCAGGCGTTGGATAACAGTCCCGTTCCCAATAAAATCCAACTGGGGGTTAGCCTTACCGAAGGGCTTGGTGCAGGTGCAAACCCCAGTGTGGGCGAGCAGGCCGCAGTAGAGAGTTTTGACGAGATAAAGCAGATGCTGGATGTAAATACCAAAATGGTATTTATCACTGCCGGAATGGGTGGTGGAACTGGTACAGGTGCAGCTCCCGTAATAGCCAAACAGGCTAAAGAAATGGGTATTTTAACAGTTGGTATATGTACCATTCCCTTTCAGTTTGAAGGAAAAATGCGAAATGAACAAGCTCAGCTGGGAGTTGAAAAATTGCGTTCTCATGTAGATTCACTAATTGTAATTAATAATAACAAGCTTCGCGAGGTATACGGAAACCTCGGTTTTAAAGCCGGTTTCTCCAAAGCCGACGAAGTTTTGGCAACAGCCTCCAGGGGTATTGCTGAAGTTATTACCCATCACTATACTCAGAATATTGACTTGCGTGATGCCAAGACTGTATTAAGCAATAGTGGTACTGCTATAATGGGTTCTGCAAGCGCATCTGGTGCCGACAGGGCGAACGATGCAATACGTAAAGCCCTGGATTCTCCGTTGTTAAATGACAATAAAATTACCGGAGCTCAAAATGTATTACTGCTTATAGTTTCTGGTGCCGAAGAAATTACTATAGACGAAATTGGTGAAATTAATGACCACATCCAGGCAGAAGCCGGTCATAGTGCAAACATTATTATGGGGGTTGGTGAAGATGATACTTTGGATGATGCTATTGCAGTAACGATTATCGCCACGGGTTTTAATGTAGAGCAGCAGGATGATATCGTAAATACCGAAACCAAGAAGATCATTCATACCTTAGAAGATGAGCAGAAGGCCGAACATGAATTAATGCCTAAGAAAGGTGGCTATTATTCTTCATCTCTTGAAGAAAATGTAGCGGAGGAAGATTTTGAAGAGCCGAAAGAGAATAAAATAGTACATACACTGGACGATAGTGTGGAAGAAGTAGATGAAGTTGGGAATATTTCAACTAAGAAGAACGACAACCTTTATACTCCTCCTTCCGCGAGAAATATGGACGTAATATACGAGGAAATAAATCCTGAAGACTTTATCATCAATGATGCTTCTGAAGAGGACGTTGTGGAGATGGAAACCAGGGAGCCTGAAGAGGCAAATGACGATCAGATCATGTTCACTTTTGATTTTCCTTTAAATGAAGAAAAGGAAGAATCCAAACCGGTAACTCCGCAGAATAAAAAACCAGAAAGAAGGGAAGAGGAGAAATGTAGTTCACACGAAACCCGGAATATTGAAGTTAATGAACCTGTGGAAATCGTTCCAGTAACAGAAAATTCTGCGCAGGGGGTTAAGCGGTACAGTCTTGATGACTACATGGAATTTGAACAAAAACTCGAAAATTCCAAACCTGCAAAAAAGGAAGAGCCAAAAGATGAAACTATCGCTTTTGAAAAGAAGACGGTAGCTCCGGCACCGGAAAAGAAACAGGGTTCTGGAGAGGAAGAAGATCCGTTTAACAGCCCAATATCTGAAATGCTTATTGAACGTGCTGCAGAGCGACGGGCTAAAATGAAAGAGTTTAATTATAAATTCAGGAGTAATGCCGCTCAGATTGATGAGATAGAAAAGCAGCCAGCTTATAAAAGACAGGGTGTGGATCTGGACGACAGGAAGCCTGGAGAGAGCAAGCTTTCAAGAACAAGTTTGGGAAAGGATGATAATGACGACTTGCAGTTTAGAAGAAATAATTCCTTTCTACATGATAATGTAGATTAATTAATAGAGACTGAATAGAAAAAGGTTCCGGAATTCCGGAACCTTTTTTTGTTTCCAGGAATTGTATAATCAATTAATTCCAGTAAATCATAAGATATTTGATCTTGGATTCGTCAGGTATTTGTGAAGCTCGTATCCTTGTATCGGTATCATACCTAAGATTAGACGGAAGTTCCTTTTTGTCTATAGTGATATAAGCATTAATATCATCAAGAAACACAACGGCAGCATTAAGCGTATTTTCTATTCTCGAAATGTTGTAATATTTGACAATATCTTTAAAAGTACTGTTGATGTTTAAACCTTCTTTGGTTTCATACCTGGCATCCATTATCCTTATATGTCCAATAGTGCTTGTAGAATCGAATTCCTGGAGGGGCTCGAGGTACATATATGGCTTACCGCCCTTTTCATAAATCCGTATCTCATCTGTAGCTCTAAATTGATCAATGCCACTCGTGCGTTTTATTATTGAATCCTCAGCGAAGATTGAATCCAGTTGATTGATCCTGGTCTCTTTTTTAATTTTTCCCACCTGGCTTGGAGTGATCAGGTAAGGATTATCTTCATCGTTGTTGCAGGAAAACAGGAAAAAACTAAGTAATATAAATAGAAGGTTCTTTTTCATATTTAGATCTGGATTATTTTAAAAGTTTATTTAACACTCCCATAACTCCCCTTATAAATGTTGCGCTTGTTAATACTTTAATTATAGCTCCTTCCGTTTTGGTTTGTTTGCGGGAGCCAGACTCCTTTACAGTTTCCCGTTCTGATTTTGCTTTTTTTCTCGCTCTTTCTCCTTCAGCTTCCTCAATCTTTTCGGTGAGCAGTTCGTAGGCGCTCTCGCGGTCAATATCCTCATTATATTTTTCAGCGAGATCAGATTTCCCGATTATTTCATCCAGTTCTTTCCCCGTGAGTACATCCATCCTGCTCATGGGCGCCCTCAGCATTGTGGCTGCAAGCGGCCCGGGTCGTCCTTTATCGTCTAAGGCAGAAATTAAAGCTTCACCTGTACCTAACGCCGTTATTTCATTTTTTGTATCGTAAAATTCAGAAATTGGGTAATTTTCTGCAGTTAATTTTATCGCCTTTCTGTCCTTGGCTGTAAACGCTCGCAAAGCATGCTGAATCTTCAGTCCTAACTGTCCAAGTACTTCGGAAGGAACATCTGTGGGGTTTTGTGTTACAAAATAAATTCCGACGCCTTTCGATCGTATCAACTTCACAATACTTTCAATCTGGTTGAGGAGCGCCTTGGAAGCCTGATCAAAAATCAGGTGTGCTTCGTCAATAAACAATACCAGCTCCGGCTTTTCGCTATCTCCTTTTTCAGGAAAAGTAGTATAAATTTCAGCTAATAAACTCAGCATAAAAGTAGAAAAAAGAGCAGGTTTGTCCTGGATATCGGTGAGCCGGAATATATTCACATAACCCTGTCCATTTTCATCTTTTCGGGTAAGGTCCTTTACATCAAAAGATCGTTCTCCAAAGAACATTTCTGCTCCCTGCTGTTCGAGGCTTACAATTTTTCTCAGGATAGCTCCTGTGGATGCTGAAGAGATTCTCCCATATTCTTTTTCAATTTCTTCACGACCTTCATCTGTGGCGTATTGCAATACCTTTTTTAAATCTTTAAGATCCAGAAGCGGAAGGTGATTATCATCACAGTATTTAAAGATAATAGCCATTATTCCCGCCTGGGTTGAGGTCACATCGAGAATTCTGGAAAGCAATACGGGGCCAAATTCACTCACGGTAGCTCTTAACCGTACTCCCTTTTGTTCAGAAATTGTTAAAAGCTCAACAGGGGCAGCTTTAGTTTCAAATGGAAATCCTATTTTCTCGTGTCTTTCATATAGAAAAGTTTCTCCATTAGAAGGTTTTGCAATTCCGCTCAGGTCACCTTTCACATCCATTAAAAGGACCGGAACCCCCTGTTCAGAAAGATTTTCGGCAAGAATTTGTAGCGTTTTAGATTTTCCCGTTCCCGTGGCACCGGCGATAAGCCCATGCCGGTTCATCATTTTCAGTGGAACCTTTACAGCGGCTTCGGGAATAGTTTCTCCGTTATACATTGCCGCACCCAGGTAAATATAAGGGCCTTTGGGCTGGTAGCCGGAGGAAATATGATCAATGAATTGTTGTCTTTTCTCCACTTTATTCTTTTACAGATTAATGTACCGCTGCATTAAGCAAGCTAATGGTCCCTGCTTCAGCATCAATTTCTGCATCTATGCCATTGGGAATAGTCACATTATCATCAATATGGCCAATCATAGCGCCACTAAAAGCAGGAATATTAAGAGGTTCAATATAAGAATTTATAACTTCTTCCAGTGTTAGCGAACCAAAACCACTGCCGCCGGGCTCACAATCGCTGCATTTGCCAAGTACAAATCCGCTAATTTCTTCCAGCACTCCGCCAAGTCGCAATTGGGACATCATACGGTCTACCGCATAAATTTTCTCGCCAATATCTTCAATATATAATATTTTCCCTTTCCAGTCCTTCGGAAAATATTCAGATCCCATAATTCCGGTTAAGACTGAAAGGTTACCTCCAAGAAGTTTTCCTCTGGCCTTCCCTGGTTTAATAGTACGAATCCGGTTTTCGGTTTGTGCAAGCTCGTCTCCTTTGTCCTGAGGGTTTTGAAGTGTAAGCATTTCCTTCTCAAAGAGGAGTTTTTTAAAATGTTTTGTGCTAAAGCTGTTCCAGGTAGAAACTGCTACCGGCCCATGGAAAGTGACGAGCCCGGTTATCTCAAAAATCGCCAGGTGTAGTGCAGTAATATCACTGTAACCTATAAAAATTTTTGGATTTTTCCTGATGAGATCGTAATCCAGTTTATCCAGAATCCTTGCTGAGCCGGAGCCACCTCTAAGGGCGATAATTGCCTTTATTGAAGGGTCACCAAACATTTCATTTAATTCGCCTGCCCGCTCTTCGTCTGTTCCTGCGAGATGTCCGTACCTGTTTTTGGCAAATTTCCCGAATTTCACCTTCAATCCCATGGCTTCAAACGATTCCCGGGCAATTTCATAGGGTTCAGATTCAAAAATGGCACTTGCAGGGCTTATAATACCTATGGTATCACCTTCTTTTAGTGCTTTAGGACGTATAATTTCTTCGGAAGTAGAAAAATTAACGCTACTACTGAAGGAACTCAGCGGAATTGCCATTCCTGCAGCTCCAATATTCTGAATAAATTTTCTTCTTTCCATTTTTGAAGGTTGATACTTACCGAAATTAGACATTTTACCGACTTTCCTGAAAATATTTTTCAATAATTGTCTTTTATGAACAGCAGTATTTGCTCAATTTCCTTTTTGAGGAGTTGATTGCTAACGGTGAAATTGTTGTTCATAAAACTGAAGATCAAAACTTTACCATTATCGGTTTTCAGATATCCGCTTAAACTGTAATTATTGCTCATACTTCCCGATTTGGCGAAAATATAGGGATATTCAGCTTTAAAGTTACTTTTCAACGTTCCTGATTCACCGCCGGCCGGTAGAAGAGCGGTTAATCGCTCCCAGTCCACTTCATTCTGAACTTTTTCCAGCAGTTTTACAATTGTGCGTGGTGTAATGAGATTATACCGGGAAAGTCCTGAACCATCTACCCAAATTGGCTCATCCGGAAGGTCCTGGAGATGGTTTTTCTTTATAAATTCTATCGCAATGTCAGATTTTAGAGTGTCTGCAATACTTTCTGAAGCTAAAAGCAGGATTTGTTCTGCTATAAAATTGTCACTTTTTTGCAACATCTTTTTGTAAAGCGTATCTGTGGCAATTCCATTATAGGAGGATGATAATTGCCATTTTTGAGGCAGGAGTTTAATTGAATGAATTTCACGCTTCAAAGTGTCGCTTAGAAGTTCCAGAAATAATTCTTCGGAATAAATAAAAGGAACGTTTGCTTCAAAATTCTTCTTGTTTTCTTTCGGAATGTAAGTAAAATGATTGGAATTTAATTTTCGGCGAATTCCACGGTATTTTTTCATTGAATCTTTTTCAGAAGCAATCGAATTTTCAAAGGATGATGGAATTGTGTGTGGAAGAGGATTATTTTCTTTAAAAATCACCTTCAGTTTATTGCCATAAATAGGAAAAGCAGCCTTTTCTGCAGAAAAAGCGTAATTATAGTCATCCCATGCCCAGCCCGGGCCAAATTTTTCTTCAGAATAAGAAGGCTTCAGATAAAATAACTGTTCATTGCGGCTTTTCAGAAATTCCAGCAGTCCGGAATCTGGCAAATCAGGATTCAGAAGAGAAGGATCGCCGGTAGCTTTAAAAATCAGGCTGTCATTCTTAATAGCATACCGCATAGACGGAATAGAATCTTCCAGAGTCTGGAGTCCGGCGTAAAAAGTAAATAATTTGATATTGGACGCCGGAGTAAAATATTTATCTGAATTATGTTCGAAAATTGTTTTTTTCGTAGTGGGATCGTAAAGCACAAAACCGGTAAAACCTGTGCTGAAATTTTCAGTTTGGTTGATCTGCTTACTTATGTTTTGGTTTAAATTTTTTGTAGCGCTACAGCCACCTAAAAGCATAAGTAGCAGAAAAACTAGTAGAAACGTAGAAGATTTATAGTGAAAATTAGAAGTCGTCAAAAATTCAGGATTTCCGGTTAGAATGATGTGAATTTACTTTAAATATGTGCAATTCCGCGGAAATTTTTTGTCGGTTTGAAAGAAAAAGGATTTTAAAGCTATAAACTAACAGTTTCCGTATCTTTGCACGCTATGATTACAAAAGAAACACAGGCGTTGGTAGATGAAGGTATAATGCTTCCTTTAATGGAGGATTTTTATACGATACAGGGGGAAGGTTTTTTTAAAGGTACTGCGGCGTATTTTATCAGGATTGGAGGCTGCGATGTAGGTTGTCACTGGTGTGACGTTAAGGAGAGTTGGGATGCCGGAGTGCATCCACCTACGCATATTGGTGAAATGGTGGAAAAGGCAGCTGCAAGTAGTGATACCGTGGTTATAACGGGAGGAGAACCGCTTACGTGGGATATGACGCTTTTAACGAAAAGCCTTAGAGATAAAGGTTGTAAAACCCACATCGAAACTTCCGGAGCTTATAAATTAACCGGGGAGTGGGACTGGGTTTGTCTATCTCCAAAAAAAATAAAACTGCCAACAGAAGAGGTGTATGCTGCCGCCAATGAGCTGAAGGTCATTGTTTTTAATAAACATGATCTAAAGTTTGCGGAAGAGCAGGCAGCTAAAGTTGGTGAAAATTGTATTCTTTACCTGCAGCCGGAGTGGAGCAACAGGGAAAAAATGATTCCGCTTATCGTAGATTATGTAATGAAAAATCCAAAATGGAAAGTTTCATTGCAAACGCATAAATATCTCAATATCCCATAAAAAAAAGCGCCTCTTGGGCGCTTTTTCAATTTTTAAAATATTTTCACATTGCCGGTTCAAAAGGAATCTTTACGTAACTGTCATCCCATCCTATTAAAAGGTCGGCACCATTTCCAGATTCCTGAAATGCCATGGACAAAGCCTCAATATCATTTGGAGCTCTTCTTACAGGTACATTAATCCTTACAAGGTCTTGTTCGCTTGAATATTCGTAAGCGCCCCAGGTGAGTGTTTTTCTGTTAAGTATTACAGTCCATTCGTTCTCATTTGGAATAGTGTAAAGCGTATAAGTTCCCTGCGGAATTTTTTCTCCGGCTACCTGCATATCCTTGTAAAGGGTCAATTCTGTTGCCTCGTTGGCTCCGGTTCGCCATACTTCTCCATAAGGTACCAGCTTTCCAAACACTTCCCGATCTCTTTTTTGTGGGCGGCTATATATAACCCTTGCTACAGGTTCCTCACTTGTGTCCCGGTACAGGGCAAGATCCATAGGACTGGAGTCCATTTTTGAGAAATTAGGAGTGCTCATATTTTCTTCCTGCGCATTTAAATTTCCAAATGTAAGTGTTAGTCCGAATGCTGCTATTAATATCGTTTTCATTGCTTGTTTTAATTTTACTGTTAACTATTTCTATATCTTCTCTAAAGGTACTCTAGCTGTGGAGTCTTTTATGTTAAAAATTTATTTAGATGCTGTTAAAATACAAAATATTTACATCTGTAATTTTTTATAAGTAATACTGGTGCGTGAACTATCTTTTAGGTACAAATGTTTTATTTGATGTTTTCAGATGAAACTAATTTATAATTAAGGTTTTAAAAACTGTAAGCTTCGGTGCATATTTGTATCGAACTAATAACGAAAATGTCATGTGTGGAATTTTAGCAGTAATCGGAGATCGATTAAGTAAAGAGAAAGTAAGCAGCCTGTCTAAGAGGATGTCTCACCGCGGGCCGGACGAAAGTGATGTTCATATAACCGAAGAAGGTTATGTATTAAGTCACGAAAGACTTTCTATTGTAGATTTAGAAACAGGAAAACAACCAATCCAGGGTACATCAACTGCCTGGATGATACATAATGGTGAAATATATAATCATGCGGAACTTAGAAAAAATGAATTAAAAGATCACCAGTTCCGTACTACAGGAGATTCTGAAGTTATAGTGCATTTGTATGAAGAATACGGCTATGATTTTTTAGATAAGCTGGATGGGGTATTTTCTTTTGTGGTAATAGATGGTAAGGATTTTATTGCTGCCCGTGATCCAATTGGTGTAAAGCCTTTATATTACGGTACAGATGATGACGGAGCTATTTGGTTTGCAAGTGAAATGAAGGCTTTAGCAGATCAATGCTCGAACTTTGCAGCATTTCCTCCTGGACATTACTACACTCCCGAAACAGGTTTTGTTGAATATTACACTCCGGACTGGTACGATTACAAAAAAGGCACAGAAAAACTGGATCTAACAAAATTGAGAGAAAGTTTAATTGCGGCTACAAAAAAACGTTTAATGGCAGATGTTCCGTTAGGAGTGTTATTGAGCGGTGGTCTTGATTCTTCATTGACTTCTTCTATTGCGGCAAGATTGCTTGAAGGAACAGATCAAAAATTACATTCCTTTTCTATAGGTCTGGATGAAACTGCTCCAGATTTAATAGCGGCCAGAAAAGTTGCTGAGTTCTTAGGAACAGAACATACGGAACTATACTTTACTGTTGAAGAAGGAATAGAAATTCTTAAAAAGCTTGTATGGCACCTGGAGACTTACGATGTTACTTCTATTAGGGCAAGTACGCCAATGTACTTTCTTTCCAAAGGGATAGCAGATAAGGGTGTGAAAGTAGTACTTTCTGGCGAGGGTGCAGACGAGATTTTTGGAGGATATTTATATTTTAAAAATGCTCCTTCTCCTGAAGAATTTCAGAAAGAAACAATAAGAAGAGTACAGCGACTTGCTACTGCAGATTGTTTAAGGGCAGATAAATCTACAATGGCACACGGCCTTGAAGCACGTGTTCCCTTCCTGGATAAACAATTTCTAAAAACAGCTATAGAGACAGAACCAAAAGAGAAAATGCCAAGCACATATGATGGTGTTGAAAAGTACATTCTTCGGAAAGCTTTTGATACTCCGGAGCGTCCTTTCCTTCCTGATGAGGTTTTATGGAGACAAAAAGAGCAATTTAGCGACGGTGTAGGTTATAACTGGATAGATGAACTTATAGCATATGCAGCTGCGCATGTAACTGATGATCAAATGGCAGAAGCAGCAACAAGATTCCCTCACAATACACCTGCGACAAAAGAAGCTTACTTCTACAGGGAAATCTTCCATAGCCACTTTCCACAGGAAAGTGCAGCTAAAACAGTGAAGAGATGGGTTCCTAAATGGCAGGCAGATTTGGATCCAAGTGGAAGAGCAAATACCTCACACGTAGCTTCTACTGCTAAGAAGCAACTGGATGAATTAGCCAAAGTCTAGAGAAAAAATTTTCGTGTGGTTTGTTTAACCCATAGCTCCCGGTTTTTTGATCGGTTCTGCTATGGGTTTTCCACATTAATTGTTAATAACTTAAAGGCTTTAAAGTTCGCTCTCACAGTGTAAAAGCATGGGTTTTGCTATATTTGTTCGTTACCAAAAATACACGAATTTAATTTACACAATACATGAGCGAAGAAGCCAAGAAAAAACTTTACTCGGCAGATAGTATACAGGCCCTCGAGGGTATGGAGCATGTTCGTATGCGGCCTTCTATGTATATTGGGGATACCGGAGTAAGAGGTCTCCATCATTTGGTTTATGAAGTAGTAGATAACTCTATTGATGAAGCAATGGCGGGCCATTGCGATACAATAAAAGTTACTATAAATGAAGATGGTTCTGTCACCACAGAAGATAATGGTAGGGGTATACCTATTGATCTTCATAAAAAAGAAGGTGTCTCTGCTCTTGAGGTGGTAATGACTAAAATCGGTGCCGGAGGGAAATTTGATAAGGACTCTTATAAAGTTTCCGGTGGTTTGCATGGGGTAGGGGTGAGTTGTGTAAATGCATTATCCTCTGCGCTTAAAGCTACTGTATATCGTGACGGCCAAATATGGGAGCAGGAGTACGAGCTGGGTAAACCACTTTACCCTGTTAAACCAGTGGGGGAAACCGAGCTTTCCGGGACCATGGTTACTTTTAGGCCAGATCCCAGTATTTTTCAGCAAACTGTAGATTATAGTTACGATACACTTTCCAGCAGAATGCGTGAATTGTCCTTTTTGAACAAAGGACTTACCATAAGTCTTACCGACAGGCGGCAAAAAGATAAAGAAGGGAATTTTGTTTCTGAAACTTTTCATTCTGAAGAAGGACTGAAGGAG
Organism: Autumnicola psychrophila; assembly: GCF_031846645.1. Classification (NCBI taxonomy): domain Bacteria; kingdom Pseudomonadati; phylum Bacteroidota; class Flavobacteriia; order Flavobacteriales; family Flavobacteriaceae; genus Autumnicola; species Autumnicola psychrophila. The sequence continues at coordinate 60,139 of NZ_JAVRHN010000001.1, read as the reverse complement.
TTTATAAAATTTTTAGACGGTAACCGTGAGCCTATTATAGGTCACGTTATTTCCATGGAAGGGGAAAAGAATGATATTCCTGTAGAAGTGGCCATGGTCTACAATACTTCTTTTAATGAAAACCTACACTCTTACGTAAACAATATTAATACCCACGAAGGGGGGACGCACCTTTCTGGATTTCGAAGGGGTTTAACAACTACCTTAAAGAAGTACGCAGATGCTTCAGGATTACTCGACAAACTGAAATTTGAAATTACAGGAGATGACTTCCGTGAAGGTTTAACAGCAATAATTTCAGTTAAGGTTGGAGAGCCTCAGTTTGAGGGACAGACAAAGACAAAGCTGGGTAACCGTGAAGTGACATCGGCTGTTTCTCAGGCGGTTTCTGAGATGCTTGATATTTACCTGGAAGAAAATCCCAATGATGCAAAAACTATTGTGCAGAAGGTAATCCTTGCAGCGCAAGCCAGAAATGCAGCTAAGAAGGCCCGTGAGATGGTGCAGCGTAAAACTGCGATGAGTATTGGCGGGTTGCCTGGGAAATTATCAGATTGTTCTGAACAGGATCCTGCACAATGCGAGGTTTTTCTTGTAGAGGGAGATTCGGCAGGAGGTACAGCAAAGCAAGGTAGGGACAGGAAATTCCAGGCTATTCTTCCTTTGAGAGGTAAAATTCTTAATGTGGAGAAAGCAATGACCCACCGCGTTTTCGATAACGAAGAGATTAAAAATATCTATACGGCTCTTGGTGTTACTATTGGAACAGAAGAAGATAGTAAAGCCTTAAATTTGTCAAAATTAAGGTACCATAAAGTTGTGATTATGTGTGATGCCGATGTGGATGGAAGCCATATTGAAACGTTAATCCTGACTTTTTTCTATAGATATATGAAGGAGTTAATTGAAGGTGGGCACATTTATATCGCGACTCCGCCTCTTTATTTGGTGAAAAAAGCTTCAAAAAAACGCTATGCCTGGTCAGAAAAGGAGCGTGATGAAATTGCAGAGAGTTACAGCGGAGGTGTACAAATCCAAAGATATAAGGGTCTGGGAGAAATGAACGCTGAGCAACTATGGGATACAACAATGGATCCTGAACGTAGAAAATTGAGACAGGTGACTATTGATAATAGTGGAGAGGCAGATAGAATTTTCTCAATGCTTATGGGAGATGAGGTTCCGCCTCGAAGAGAATTTATAGAAAAGAATGCGAAGTATGCGAATATTGATGCATAAATTGTATTAAATAAATGATAAACAGGCCGGCAGATTTGCAGGCCTGTTTTTTTTTGTGAAACCTTGCGCAAAATATTTACTATTTTTACACCCCAAATTAAAACTGAATTTCATCCATGAAAAAATTAAAAAATAACATTTTATGTCTTACAACATTGCTATTGGGTCTTTCTTCTTCGGCCCAGGAGGATTTAGTGAATGATTTAAAAGATATAGCTAATGACTTTGCCAATCCTGCAGCTACCAGTATTGCATACCAGGCTAATGGAGGATGGTTTTCTTCTGCGCAAACTCTGGACCCCTGGAAATTTGAAGTTTCCTTGCATGCCAATGCTTTAATTGTTCCAGAAAGTAGAAAATCCTTTACTACTGGTAATTATAATAATCTTAGTATTCAAGGTGGGGCACGTAATGCTATAGTTCCTACAGCTTTTGGTTCTTCCTCTGATGTCGTATTTGAAGGAGAAGTAGTGGGTCAGGATTTTAGTTTTCAGGCTATCGAAGGAGTAGATAAAAATTTTGTGGCGCATCCTTTTGCGCAGGTTACCGTCGGTCTTCCTTACGAAACAGAATTTGCGGTGAGAGCTATGCCAAAATTAACTGTTAACGATGTGCAGGTAAGCCAATATGGCGCGGGAATTAAACATAACTTCAGTCAGTATTTAAGGTATAACAAACCTGAAGACTTTCAGTTTTCTGCTTTTGTAGCCTACAGTCTCTTTGATGTGGAATACGCTTTTGAGCCCGTTGACCTGGCGGAGTTTGCACAATTGAACGCGATAGACGTAGATGCAGATGTATGGACTGCAGAATTATTAGGTTCAAAACGATATGAGAATTTTGAAATTTTTGGAGCTCTTGGAGTTGCAAGCTCTAATTTTTCTTACATGATGCAGGGAAGCAATTTTGGTTTAAGTACAATTAATGAGGCTTTGGAAGATTTAGGAGATTCTGAAGCACAATTTAAAGGCGATATTGGTTTTAATGTATATTTTAATGACTTTAAGGTTAGCACAATGGCTACAGCCGGAAAATTTTTCAATCTTAATATTGGCCTTCATTTCAGGATCTAAGAAGATGTACTTTAACCATTTGTTATTATAAAATCATTAACATAATTCGTATTTTCGTCTTCATTATAAACCGAATAAATTTTAAAGAATGAAAGTTACTATAGTAGGAGCAGGTGCGGTTGGTGCCAGCTGTGCGGAATATGTTGCAATTAAAGATTTTGCTTCAGAAGTTGTTTTACTGGACATTAAAGAAGGGGTTGCAGAAGGAAAGGCTATGGACCTTATGCAGACTGCTACATTAAACAGTTTTGACACTAAAATTACCGGAAGTACAAACGATTATTCAAAGACAGCAGGTAGTGATATTGCTGTTATTACCAGCGGTATCCCACGTAAGCCGGGGATGACCAGGGAGGAGTTAATTGGTATAAATGCCGGAATCGTTAAAGAAGTGTCATCAAAACTAATTGAACAGTCTCCCGATGTGATTCTTATAGTAGTTAGTAATCCTATGGATACAATGACATACCTTGTTCATAAAACTACCAATCTTCCGAAAAACAGAATTATCGGAATGGGAGGAGCTTTGGATAGTGCAAGATTTAAATATAGATTAAGTGAAGCTTTGGAATGTCCTCCGTCTGATGTTGATGGAATGGTGATCGGTGGACATAGTGATACTGGTATGGTGCCTCTTACCAGGCTGGCGACCAGAAATAGCGTACCGGTAACTGCATTTTTATCTGAAGAGCGATTGAACCAGGTTGCTGAAGATACTAAAGTAGGAGGTGCAACTTTAACGAAATTACTGGGTACAAGCGCATGGTACGCTCCCGGGGCTGCAGTGTCTGGTTTGGTACAGGCAATTGCCTGCGATCAAAAGAAAATGTTCCCTTGTTCTGCTTTGTTGGAAGGGGAATATGGACTTAATGACCTTTGTATAGGTGTTCCTGCTATTCTTGGAAAAAACGGATTAGAAGAAATAGTAGAAATCGAGCTTGACGAGGCAGAAAAGAACAAAATTAAAGAAAGTGCTGAAGGTGTAAAGAAGACCAACAGTTTACTGGAGATCTAGTACGAACTTCATAAGAATAGTTTAAGCAGGAAAGGCCACTGATTTAGTGGCCTTTCCTATGCTTAAAAGTTAAAATATTCAAAAAAAAAATATTGGGATTTCATTTTTGAAACCCTATATTTGTCCGTTTTTAAAATAGACCTATTTAATTATAATTTAAGGAATAATGCAGAATAAGGGACTTATCAAAGTTTTTGCAATTTTATTTGGACTGGTATGTCTTTACCAGTTGTCGTTTACCTTTATAAGTAATAAAGTTGAAAACGATGCTGAAGAGTATGCAGAACGAAGAGTTAGTGAAGAAGTAGAGGATTACTCTGAGTTAAGAGATGCCGAGGAGCAGAGATATCTTGATTCTATTGGGAATGAAGAAATAATTGCAGGGATTACCTATAGCAGTGCAAAGGAAAAAGAATTGAACAAAGGTCTTGACCTTAAGGGTGGGATCAATGTTATTCTTCAGATTTCTGTTAGAGATATCCTGAAAGGTCTTGCAGATAATACAAATGATCCTTCATTTAATCAGGCTATAAATCGGGCCGATGAAGCTCAGGAAGATAGTCAGGAAGATTATATTGATCTCTTTTTTGAAGAGTTTAATGATATTCCTGATGCACGTTTAGCTTCTCCTGATGTTTTCTTTAATAAAGCCCTTAGTGATGAAATTAATCCTAACCTGTCGAATGAGGAGGTAGAGGAAATCATTAGGCGTCGTGTTGATGAGTCTATTACTTCGGCGTTTGAAGTACTTCGGAAACGTATTGATAAATTTGGAGTTACTCAGCCAAATATTCAGAGGCTTGGAAATTCCGGTAGAATACTTGTTGAATTGCCGGGAGCTAAGGATGTGAACAGGGTTAAAAATCTGTTGCAGAGTACAGCTCAGCTGGAATTCTGGCATGTCTACAAAAACACAGAACTAGGGAATTTCCTTTTTGAAGCAAACAATGTTTTGGCAGATATCGTGTCTAACGAACAAGATGCGCCTCAAACGACAGATACAACTACTGCGGATACTACAACTGCCGCAGATGAAGATATTAGCGAACTTCTTGCAGATGCTGAAGATACTACAGAAGTAGCCACCGGAAACAATCCATTATTCGAACTTATAAAATCGCCAGGTTTCCAGGGAAGCCCGGTACTCGCTACCTTTGCAGTTGCCGATACGGCGACGGTTAATGATTATTTGAGCAGACCCAGAGTTCGATCTTTGTTGCCGGCAGAGCACCGATATGCGAAATTTGTATGGGGTGTACCAGACGAAGAAACAGGTACTGTTGGTCTTTACGCTTTGAGAGGTAATCGTAATATGGAGCCTCCTTTAAGTGGTAGTGTAATTACAGATGCACAGCAAACGTACGGCCAGTTAGGTAATGTAGCCGTTTCTATGCAAATGGACGGTACAGGAGCTAAGATTTGGGAGGAAATGACTGGTCAGGCTTCAAATCAGCAAAGTAATATTGCTATCGTACTGGATAACATTGTCTATTCTGCTCCCGGTGTTTCCACTGGACCTATTTCCGGAGGTAGAAGTGAGATCTCAGGAGATTTTTCAATTACTGAAGGTCAGGATTTGGCTAACGTCTTACGTGCAGGTAAACTTCCCGCTTCAGCAGAAATTATTCAGAGTGAAATAGTAGGACCTTCATTAGGACAGGAGGCCATTAACAGTGGAGTGCTATCTTTTGTTATAGCACTTATTTTTGTTCTTTTATGGATGGTCTTCTATTATGGTAAGGCGGGTATATTTGCAGATGTCGCTCTAGTGGTAAACATCCTGTTTATTTTTGGAATTCTTGCTGGTCTGGGAGCCGTACTTACTTTACCTGGTATTGCAGGTATTGTGTTAACAATAGGTATGTCGGTAGATGCTAACGTACTTATCTTTGAAAGGATTAAAGAAGAACTTGCTAAAGGTAAGTCGCAGGTAGATGCTATTCGGGATGGTTTTAGCAATGCGCTATCTTCTATTCTCGATGCGAACATAACTACAGGTTTAACTGGTTTTATATTATTAATATTAGGTACCGGACCCATTAAAGGTTTTGCTACCACATTATTAATTGGTATTGCAACTTCTCTTTTTACTGCAATTTTTATTACCAGGCTTTTTATTGACGGATATGGGAAAAATGGAAAATCCCTGTCATTCTCAACCGGAGCTACTAAGAAGTTGTTCACGAATATGAATATAGACTTCCTGGGGAAAAAGAAAATTGCTTATGTAGCTTCTGCTATATTTGTTATTATTAGCATCGGGTCTTTATTTGTACAGGGACTTAACCAGGGTGTTGATTTTGTAGGAGGTAGAACGTATACAGTGAGGTTTGATCAGGATGTTAATCCTACTGAAGTTGAACAGGATCTTGTTGCTGTCTTTGGAAGTGCTGAGGCAAAAACATTTGGTCCAAACAACCAGCTTAAAATTACCACAAACTACCGTGTAGATGATGAAGGAGCACAAGTAGATGAAGAGATTCAGCAAAATCTATATGAAGCTTTACAAAATTACCTGCCAACAGATATGTCATATGACGATTTTACCGCTGGTTCTGGAGATAGATCTCTTGGGATCATGCAGTCTATGAAAGTTGGACCTACTATAGCAGATGATATTAAAAATGCGTCTTTTTGGGCTGTCTTAGGATCTCTTATAGTGGTGTTCCTTTACATTCTGTTGCGATTTAGAAAATGGCAGTTTAGTCTTGGTGCGGTAGCCGCTGTTTTCCATGATGTTCTTATTGTTCTGGGTATTTTCTCCCTGCTTTATAAAGTAATGCCTTTTAGTATGGAGATTAATCAGGCTTTTATAGCTGCAATCCTTACGGTAATTGGTTACTCGCTAAATGATACCGTGGTAGTATTTGACAGGATCAGGGAATTTGTAAATGAGCATACCAGCTGGCCATTGGGTAAAACCATTAACAGTGCACTTAACAGTACTTTAAGCCGTACCTTAAACACCTCGCTTACTACCTTGATAGTGTTGCTTGCAATCTTTATCTTTGGAGGAGAAAGCATCAGAGGATTTATGTTTGCTCTTATTGTTGGGGTTATTGTTGGTACCTATTCCTCTATATTTATCGCTACACCAATCATGTTTGACAGTGTAACAGATAAATCTAAGATAGAGAAGAAAAATAAAAATGAAGATGAAACAGAGAAAGCAGGTACAACTACTACCACAGCTTAAATTCTTGAAAATATAAAATTAAAAAAGGCTTTCCATATGGAGAGCCTTTTTATTTGTAATAAAACTACTGATAATTGTCATATTCAGGCTATCCCTTTCGAGGTTCCCTCTGAATTGACCCTGAAGGTGATATTTGCTGATTCCGAACAACTCTAGGGCCGATAATTGTCAATTTCAAGTCTCCTTTTAAAGTTTAATCTGAATTGATTCTGAAGCTAATGTTTGCATCAGGTTTTTTCTGATTTCGGATAGTTCTAAGGCCGATAATTGTCATTTTCAGGTCTCCCTTTCAAAATTTACTCTGAATTTATTCTGAAGCTGATGTCTGCTTTGGATTTTTGCTGATTTCGGATAGTTCTAAGGCCGATAATCGTCATTTTCAGGCCTCCCTTTCAAAGTTCACTCTGAATTGATTCTGAAGCTAATGTTTGCATCAGGTTTTTTCTGATTTTGGATACTCCTAAGGCCGAAAATTGTCATTTTCAGGCAGCACTCTTAAAGTTTAATCCTAATTTTTGCTGAAGGTGATATTTGCTTCTTGCTTTACCTGATTCCGAAGAACTCTAAGGCCTATAATTGGCATTTTCAGGCAGTACTGCTTAAAGTTTAATCTGAATTTATTCTTAAGATAATATTTACCTCTTGCTTTACCTGATTCCAAACAGCTCTAAGGCCGAAAATTGTCATTTTCAGGCATGCTTTAAAAGGACTGGAGGAGGTAAGGTGTTAAGATGGTAAGGATAATATCGGAATGGATTGTTATTCCTCTGTTTTTACTATAGAAAATGTATCACCTTCTTCAATATTCCATCTCTCCACAAGGCCGGCATTGATCTCAAGAACATACTGTGCGGCTTCTCCCGATCGCAGATGATCTTCATTTAAAGGTTGCGCATTCTCCTGGAAACTTACCGCGGTACTGTCGCTGTTGTAAAAGATAAGATCTAAGGGGAAATAAGTATTTTTCATATAAAAAATACGGGGAGACTCTATGTCGTAAACGAAAAGCATTCCCTGGTGCTCTTCCATACTTTCCCGGTACATTAGACCTGTTTCCCTTTCGTAGTCATCATCGGCAAGTTCGATATCAATTTTCTGAATCGTGTCTCCTTCAGGCTTAATCAGGTATAATTCCGCTTCTTTGGTAAAAACAATAGGTTCTGTTTCTATACTTTCAGGTTGTTCAGAATCACTTTTACACCCGGTAAATAATATTCCGAAGAAGAAAAAAATAAGAAAATAATTCCTGCCAATCATAACATACGTTTCTTAGTGGATCTGAACATGAAATAAAATCCAGCCAATATAAATGGAATGCTTAGCCATTGCCCGGTATTAAGCAGCCATACTGCACGTTCCTCTACTTGTGGCTCCTTTAAGAATTCAATAAAGAAACGAACCGTCCAGAGAAGTACAAGAAAAGCTCCAAAGATATATCCGATTTTAAATCTCTTTTCTGTCTTCCAGTACAAATACCAAAGGAATCCGAAAATTGCCAAATAACAAACCGATTCGTATAACTGGGCGGGATGCCGCGGAAATGTCTCTCCTAAGTTTTGAAAAATAACTCCGTAATCAGAATTCGTAGGTTTACCAACAATTTCTGAATTCATAAAGTTCCCGATTCTTACAAATATTCCTCCACAGGCTACAGGAATAACAACCCGGTCTAGTATCCATAAAACAGGTCTATCTAATATCCTTTTTTTGTACAGGAACATTGCTGCAATTATACCCAGCGCCGCTCCATGGCTGGCAAGGCCTCTAAATCCGGTAAACTGAAATTCGGGTTCGAATTTTACCGGCAGAAAAATTTCCAGCAGGTGATATTGAAAGTAATCCCAGTCATAAAAAATAACGTGGCCGAGCCTGGCTCCAATAAGAGTTGCCAGAACGGTGTATATAAAGAGGGAATCCAGTTTCTCAATTTCAATCTTTTCTCTAACAAATATGCTTTTCATGATATACCATCCCAATCCAAAGGCGATTAGGAACATTAAACTGTAGTAGTGAAGCATAAAGAAACCTAGATCCAGGCCTTCTGAAGGATTCCATTGTATGGCGTTGAATAACATGAAGGGAATTTATTTGTTAGGAGAGTAAATATACATATTTGAACGTTTCTGCCATATCATTTATGTGCAGATTTTGAAGGTACGGGATCATATCCGGAACCTCCCCAGGGATGGCAGCTAAATATCCTTTTTAAACTCATCCATCCGCCTTTAAACATTCCAAACCTCTCAAGGGCAGTGAGTGTATATTGGGAACAAGTAGGAGTATAGCGACACGTGGCAGGGGTTAGTGGCGAAATAAATTTCCGGTAAAATTTTACCAGGATTATAAATGGGTATGCCAGCCACCGCTTCACAGTATCAATTTAAGGAAAACGTAGTGCCTTCTTTTCCATCTTTTAACTGGATGCCCATCTCCTGTAACTGATCCCTGATTTTATCACTCGTGGCAAAATCTTTATTTGCACGGGCTTCAGCTCTCAGGCCTATAAGAAGTTCAATAGTACTGGAGAGTTTATCTGTAGAGTCATTCTTCTCCTCCAGCACATCTTTTAATCCAAGTACATCAAACATAAAGTCCGACATTGTTTTCTTTAAAGCTTCTTTATCTTCTGAAGTAATAGTGGATGCTCCTTCTTTGATGTTATTGATATTCTTAACGGCATCAAATAATTTCGCAATTACTATAGGGCTGTTGAAGTCGTCGTTCATAGCATCATAACACGACTGTTTCCAGTCTTGTAAAGAAAAAGATGATGAGTTGCTCACAGGAAGATTTTCTATAGAATGATAGGCCTCCATTAATCTTTTAAAGCCTTTTTCACTTGCCGAAAGGGCTTCATTGGAAAAATCGAGAATGCTCCTGTAATTAGCCTGAAGCATAAAAAACCGGGTTACGTTTGGCGAGAAAGCTTTATCTAGAATATCATTATTTCCGCTGAAAATATCGTTAGGCAAGATATTATTACCTGTACTTTTGGCCATTTTTTTACCATTTAAGGTAAGCATGTTAGCGTGCATCCAATAATTAACGGGATTTTTTCCTGTTGCAGCTTCTCCCTGGGCAATTTCACATTCGTGATGTGGGAATTTCAAATCCATTCCGCCGCCGTGAATATCAAATTCTTCACCCAGATATTTTGTACTCATAACAGTACACTCCAGATGCCATCCAGGAAAACCGTCACTCCAGGGAGAAGGCCATCTCATTATATGCTGTGGTTCTGCTTTTTTCCAAAGCGCAAAATCCTGCGGATTTCTCTTGTCGCTCTGTGCAGCAAGTTCCCTTGTATTGGCGATCATATCCTCAATGGCTCTGCCGCTTAATTTGCCGTAATTGTTTTTCTCATTAAATTTAAGGACATCAAAATATACTGATCCGTTTGCTTCGTAAGCAAAACCATTTTCAATTATAGTTTTAATGATTTCAATTTGCTCAACAATATGACCGGTGGCTGTAGGTTCGATGCTGGGGGGAAGGTTGTTAAATTTCTCAAGGATGTTGTGAAAATCAATAGTGTAGCGTTGCACAACCTCCATAGGTTCGATTTGCTCAAGGCGTGCTTTTTTGGCTATGCGATCTTCCCCTGTTTCAGCGTCATTTTCCAGATGCCCGGCATCTGTTATATTCCTGACATATCGTACTTTATATCCCAGGTGTTTTAAATATCTGAAAACAAGGTCAAAAGAAATGAAAGTCCTGCAATTGCCAAGGTGCACATTACTGTAAACGGTTGGTCCGCAAACATACATTCCAATATTACCTTCATTAATAGGAGTGAATTCTTCCTTTTCACCCGTCATGGAGTTGTAAATCTTTAAGCTTTGTTCCTGGAAAAGCGCCATAGATACCTTGTTGTTTTAATAATAATTGTACAGCTAGTTAGAAAGTAGTGTCCAGTTTAATGTAATCTAAAAATTCACGTTTGACCTCTTTTTCTTTAAACGCTCCTCCAAACTCACTGGTAACCGTGCTACTTTCGATATCCCGAATGCCCCGGCTATTAACGCATAAATGTTTTGCGTCTATTACACAGGCAACGTCTTTGGTTCCAAGTACGCGCTGTAATTCCTGAACAATTTGCATAGTGAGACGCTCCTGTACCTGTGGGCGCTTAGCGAAGTAATCTACTATACGGTTCATTTTAGAAAGACCAACAACCGATCCGTTGGAGATGTATGCCACATGTGCTTTTCCCACGATAGGTAGTAAATGATGCTCACATGTAGAATAAACCGTGATATTCTTTTCAACAAGCATTTCGCCATACTTGTATTTGTTATCAAAAGTTGATGCTTTAGGCTTTCTCTTTGGATCAAGACCAGAAAAAATTTCATTAACAAACATCTTTGCCACTCGCTGTGGTGTTCCTTTTAGGCTATCGTCGGTCAGGTCAAGACCAAGAGTCTTCATGATGCTGTTTACATCCTTTTTAATAAGTTCAATTTTTTCAAGGTCACTTATTTCAAAAGCATCATCACGAAGAGGAGTTTCAGCACTACTACTTGCGTGCGCTTCTCCAAATTCATCTATTTCATTCAAAATCTTATCTATTTTCATCCTATTTTTACAATAATAGTCGTAAACCGGGAGTTTAGCTTGCAAAGATACATATTTATAAGCTTTTAGGAGAATAGTTAATTGAAAGCCTAATAAAAAGTATTAGGATTTTATTCTTTAATTTGCAGCAGAGCCAATATTTAATGAAACCTAAGTTTTTAATACATTTATTTGCGATATGCTTATTTTTTATGGCAAAATCCTACGGCCAGGGGAGCTTGTGTGAGGATGTTGAACCTTTTTGTGCGGGAGATCAGGAACTGGTTTTTCCAAATTCAAATTTTTCAAGTGGTTCTCTGGCCAATGGACAAGCAGGTCCATATTACGGATGCCTGCTTTCACAACCATACCCAGCCTGGTTTTATCTTCAGATAGAAAATTCAGGAAATCTTGAATTTAAAATTTCGCAATTTCAATATGAAAATGGTTCAGGAACAAATCTCGATGTAGATTTTGCCGTGTGGGGCCCTTTTAATGAAGATGAAGATTATTGTAATGATGCTGCTTTAAGCAGGGAGAACCTCATTGATTGTAGTTTTTCAGAATCAGCTGTAGAGGGTATGACTATTAACAACGCCAAGGCCGATGATATTTATATTGTTCTTATCACAAATTTTTCGGAGTCCCCGGGTTATATTAGCCTGCAGCAAACAAATTCTTCCCAGACGGGTGCTGGTGCGACAGATTGTAGTATTCTGGAGAGCACATTAGGAGATGATAGGATAGGTTGTGGTGAAGAGGAAGTTATTCTTGATGGCGAAACAGAGGGAGCGACAGATTATGAATGGTTTGTTTACAATGATGATTCTGCTACCTATGATCTTCTTCCGGGCAAAACCAGTCCTACTTTAAGTGTTTTGTCGAGCGGAAATTATAGAGTAGTAGTAACTAATTCTGAAGGTGATGAGACGTCAGAGGATGATGTAGACGTCACCTTTTATGATGAGCCTGTGGCTACTTTACCTGCAGATTTTGTGATCTGCTCGAAGGAAGGTGAGCCTGTAAATTTAACTGAAGCATCTGCACAAATTTTATCCGGTAATTCAAACCGGGAAAACTACAGTGTAAGATTCTATGATTCTGAAGCAGCAGGACAGGAAGATATACCGGTTAATTCTCCTGCAGCATACATTTGGGAAGAAGGCGAGGAAGTTTTTGCGCAAGTTGTAGGCGTAGAGAGTGGCTGCAGATCAGGTTTGGTTTCCTTTGGGTTTGATCAAACGGTTTTTCCTGAAGTAAATCTTGATGAAATAACTCAGGTTTGCCTGAACCCTAATGGAGATTTGCAAAGTGAAATAGTGATTGGGAGTGAACTGGGAACAGGATATTCTTATCAATGGAGGAATAATAGCGGAATAGTTTCTAATGAAGCCTTTCTCTCTTTTTCTGAAGTTCCGCCTTTACAGAGTTACAGGCTGCTCCTTACTGATAATGAAACCGGATGCAGCCGAAATTTTGAGACTGAATTCCGATATACTTCAGCACCTTCTGAAGTGCTTATTAATATTGAAGGTAATGATTTTACAGGTGGGACTATTGTAACGGCTGAAGCTATACAGGGTGTTGGCGAAGCAACAGAATATGAATACCAACTCGATGACGGAAGATGGCAATCTGGTGCCGTATTCCAGAATGTAAAGCCGGGAAATCATGTGGTTAGGGCAAGAGAAATCAATGGCTGCGGTATTACCAGTTCCGATGATTTTAGCATTGTAGGTTACATGCGTTTTTTCACACCAAATTCCGATGGTTATAACGACACCTGGACCTTGATTAATCAAAATGAAGAAAGCAATTTAGCAATAAGGGTCATTTATATCTTTGACCGGTATGGAAGGTTGTTGAAGCAGATATCTCCTTCAGGACCAGGATGGGATGGGACAACAAACGGAAAAGACCTTCCCGCTGATGATTACTGGTTTAAAATAATATTTGTGGATGAGCTTACCGGTAATAAAGGAGAATTCAGCGGTAATTTTAGTCTTGTAAGATAAAAAAGGGTCTAAAAAACAAGAGACAGCCTCACTTTTTTAGACCTTTTTTATCTTAAACTGTGTTAGTTATAAACCGAAGCTTAGGGAAATTACAAAATTAGAAATATCACGGTCGATATTTGCTGTGTTGGTGAATCCGACATTATATAATTCTCTGGATTCTGAATACTCTGTTTGGTTATAGGCAAGATCCAGTTTAACCGATCCAAAATTATATCCCAAACCTCCAGAGTATCCGGTTACTTCTCCTAAGTTGCTGTCATTATTATATGGACTTTCTTCAAAGCGATATCCGCCGCGTAAACTCCAGCCCTGGATTCTATATTCGCCACCAAGCCTGTAGCTTGAAGCTGCCTGAAAATTATTCGCAATGTCCTGGTTTTGTATACGGAAATCGGGATCATTTGTAGGTTGAAATTCCATCGTAGTGTAATCTTTATAAGAATAGTCAAAACTAACTAATCCACTGCCCCCGAATAGCACTGCAAGACTTCCAGTGTACTTGCCGGGGGTTTTTAGAGTATAATCCGGGTAGACATTCAGGACATCAGGATTGACTACGGTTGTGCCTTCCACATCATTATCCGTTTCCAGATATTGCATGCTTTCTTCTCTTATGTTATACCATGTAGGCGATTCGTAAGAAGCACCTAATCTTACACTTTTGTTTACTTTAGCAATGGCACCGAGCTGGAAAGAGAACCCATCACCAGTTGTGCTAAGATTATTCTCGAACTCGACATAAGTAGTATTACTGCCAGAATTGTTATTAAATTCAGTAAAAATCGAAGAACTCTCATAGTTTAAGAAGTGGCTGTTCAAATTTAACCCCAAATAAAGGAAATCCTGATACTGTGTTGCGAAATTAAAAGACAATTTCCCGTTCATCCCTGTCGATGCCATAGCGTAATTTTGAGAAAAACTACCCTCTGCAATAGCCGAGGTGTAAGAAGTATTGTCAAGATCTGTACTAACCGGATCTATAATATATCCTTGATATCCTAAAAATGCCTGTTGTGCACCATATCCTTCTATTTCTCCAAGATATAAGTAGTCCCTGTTTTCAAGTAAATCTAAAGGAAAACCTTCAGCATAGCCTAAAAAATATTCATCTATTGAAGCATTACTGGTTCCCTGGGCAATAAAGTTATCATCAAAGTTATTGGTTTCAGAGAAATTAATACCCAGAGTAAATTTTCTCCATGAATTGTCGTCGTTTCCCTGAAATACTAATACACCACCAGCCTGTGAAAAATTAAAGTCTGATCTTTCACTTGTAGTTAATCCATTGTAATAATTAACCGCATTTTCAGAGTTACGGTGATCCAGAGTAATGGTTGCAAAACTATTCAAAAAGACCGCAGAACCGGCGGGATTTATATTTAGTGCAGACATATCACCGCCAAGAGCACCAAAGGCTCCGCTCATAGCAAGGTAACGTGCTGTCCCGGTTAATTCTTCTGAAGAATATCTGTAAGCATCTGCAGTAGTTTGTCCTGCTACGTATGAGAGCGAGAGCAAGCCAATACAAATCGTTAAAAGTAACTTTTTCATAGTATGGAATTTTTTAAATAGGTATTACAAAAGACCTTACAGTCTTTTGCTGTAAGGTCGAATGTAAAAGAATTTTGATGAAATTATATTATCCTATCCTCTGCCTCCTCTTGAAGAAGAACGTCCTCCACCAGAACTTCTGGTGCCAGAACTACTTCTTCCTGAGCTGCTGGAGCTGCGTACACTTCCGCTGCTACTTCTTGTAGGGGTGGAAGATCTTGTTTGCGTACTTCTACTCCTGGTAGGGGAGGAGGATCTTTGGTAGGAATTATTTCTTCTTGATGATTCGGTATTTACTCTTACAGGAGTAGATCTGGTGGCACTTCTGCTATAGACGTTAGAGTCGTCACTAGAAGATCTTACAGATCTGCTGCGGGAACCGCTATAATCTGCAGATCTGTTATTTCTTATTTCCCTTATGCTTCGTGAATAAGAGGAGTTTCTTGAACGTGCTGTACTAACAGAAGAATTTCTCGTACTCCTGTCAGAATAAGATTGTCTTGAGCTTCTTCTTCCTTCGTTATAGGCAACATCGCGCCTGTTATCATATCGTCCGTAATATGGAGATCCATACCAGCCACGGTTAAAAATGCCACGATTGTAAATATAGGGATTGTAAAAACCGGAATAACCCCAGCCGTAGCCCATTCCGTAACCCATAAAAGGGTGTCCAAATCCCATTCCATAACCTCCCATAAATGGATGTCCAAATCCTGGTCCCCAGAAAGGATCCCATCCTCCCCAGTAGGGGTCTCCCCAAAATCCTCCATATCCGGCATACCCATATCCAAATCTGTTACCCCAGCCCCAACGGTAAGGATTCATAAATCCGCCATGCCAGCCATTATTATAAATGTTGACAGTATATTCATCAGGATCCCCTCCCCATGGTGCATAACCACCAGTGTAGGCGATAGAATCATCATAGTACTCTTCATCCTGACCTTCTGTAGAAGAATAAGATTCTACATCAGTAAATATGGCGCCGTTTTCCAGAACATCATTGTACATCTGAGATTTTTCAGCAAACATATTTTTATAATACTCACTGCTGTTATTGTTGTTTGGCTCTTCTATATAGCGATCTTGTCGACTTTCAGTCCTGCGGTCATAGCGAACATCAGGATTCGCATCACCATAAATGCCATCGTTGCCGTAACCTGTATATTCGTAAGAACCGCAGGATGCTAACAATAGCAAAAATACAGGGGCCATGAAGAAGGAAAACTGTCGATATTTCTTGTTATTGCGTATCATTAGCATTGTATTTTATTGTTGAACATTACAAAAATAGTTAGTTTTGCGCTAACTAACAGGGGATTTAACCTGTGTATAACAAACACAAGTTTTGTGCCAAATAACTGATTAATGGGGAAGAAACTAACTACCAGAAGTGAGGATTACTCAAGATGGTATAATGAATTGGTTGTAAAAGCCGATCTCGCAGAGAACTCGGCTGTGCGTGGCTGTATGGTTATAAAACCGTATGGATATGCGATATGGGAGAAGATGCAGGCTCAATTGGATAAAATGTTTAAGGAAACAGGGCATCAAAATGCTTATTTTCCGCTTTTTGTACCGAAAAGCCTTTTTGAAGCTGAAGAAAAAAATGCCGAAGGTTTTGCAAAGGAATGTGCGGTAGTAACGCATTATCGTCTAAAAAATAATCCCGACGAACCCGGAAAACTAATGGTAGATCCTGATGCAAAGCTGGATGAGGAGTTGGTAGTGAGACCTACTTCAGAAGCTATTATCTGGAACACCTATAAAAATTGGGTTCAATCCTATCGGGATTTGCCTATTCTCATTAACCAGTGGGCAAATGTTGTTCGATGGGAAATGAGAACAAGGTTATTCCTCCGTACGGCAGAATTTCTATGGCAGGAAGGACATACCGCACATGCTACAAAGCAGGAAGCTTTAGATGAGGCAATGCAGATGAATAATATTTACGCCACTTTTGCTGAAGAATTCATGGCTATTCCTGTAGTTAAAGGGAGTAAAACCGAAAATGAGCGATTTGCAGGTGCAGAAGAAACTTATTGTATTGAAGCTCTTATGCAGGATGGCAAAGCCTTACAGGCGGGAACTTCACATTTCCTGGGTCAGAATTTTGCAAAGGCATTTGATGTAAAATTTGCCTCTAAAGAGGGCGGGCTTGAGCATGTTTGGGCTACCTCCTGGGGAGTTTCTACAAGACTAATGGGTGCACTTATCATGACCCATAGTGATGATAACGGACTAGTTCTTCCTCCAAACCTTGCACCGATACAGGTGGTGATTGTGCCAATATATAAAAGTGACGACCAATTGGATCAAATTTCTGAAGTAGCCAATCAATTAGCTTCAGATTTAAGAGCTAAAGGTATTTCTGTGAAATATGATGATCGTGACACGCAAAAGCCGGGGTGGAAATTTGCCCAATATGAGCTTCAGGGTGTGCCGGTGCGGCTGGCTATTGGCCCAAAGGATATAGAGAAAGGAACAGTGGAACTTGCCAGAAGAGATCTTCTTACCAAAGAATTTGTAAACCAGGATGAGGTTGTAGAAAAGGTAAGCGGGTTAATGACAGAGATGCAGAATGCTTTATTTGAAAAAGCTAAGTCCTTTAGGGATTCTCATATTACTGAAGTAGATTCTTTCGATGAGTTTAAAAAAGTTTTAAAAGAAAAAGGAGGTTTTATTTCCGCTCATTGGGATGGATCACCAGAGACAGAAAACAAAATAAAGGAGTTCACAAAAGCCACAATACGCTGTGTGCCATTCAATAAGGAAAAAGAAGAGGGGAGTTGTGTATTGACAGGAAAACCTTCTTCCCAGCGAGTACTATTTGCAAAGGCGTATTAAATTTTGAATTTTTTTTGTTTGACATTTGCGCCATTCAAAAATAGTTGTATTTTTGCATCCGCAATTAAACAAAAAACGGTCCGTTCGTCTAGGGGTTAGGACGCCAGGTTTTCATCCTGGTAACAGGGGTTCGATTCCCCTACGGACTACAAGAGGTACAAGAATAATTATTTGTACAGAGGCAGACCTTAAAAGGTCGATATTTGAAATAATTTATGGTCCGTTCGTCTAGGGGTTAGGACGCCAGGTTTTCATCCTGGTAACAGGGGTTCGATTCCCCTACGGACTACTTTTAAGAAAATAATTTAAACAGAATTTGTAATGGCAAATCACAAGTCATCGTTAAAGAGGATACGTAGTAATGAGGCTAAGCGTCTTAGAAACCGTTACCAGCACAAAACTACAAGGAATGCTATCAAGAAGTTGAAAGAAGCTGATAAGCAGGAAGCTGAAGCATTATTGCCTTCTGTAGTATCTATGGTAGATAAATTAGCGAAGAAAAATATTATACATGACAATAAAGCGTCAAATCTTAAGTCTCAATTGACTAAACATGTAGCTGCGCTTTAAATTTTACCAGTGTTCAATTTATAGGGAATGCTTTCTGTGAAAACAGAAAGCATTTTTTTATTCTGTATGGGTAAATACTCCGATACTTAAAAAGATTCTGCTGATGCGTTTGTACTTCTATTGATAAAATAATTTAGAACAGATCTGTAGTGTACCGTAAAAGTGTTGGCAACGGTATATAATGCCTTATCAAGATTTAATAATTGCCATTTTAAAACATTATTAAACTTTATCTATTGAAGTTTTTTTAGCAAATGCTTTTATTTCAGTTCAATAACCTCAAGATCAAAAATTTTATCTTTTTCGATTTTAAACCGAAGCATTGTTCTTTTCTTATGGAATCCCTGTTTGCCTGCGGCTCCGGGATTCATGTGAAGCAGTCCAAGTTTCTTGTCGTTCATTACTTTCAGGATGTGGGAATGTCCGCAGATAAATAATTTTGGCGGATTCCTTTTTATTTCCTCTTTTACTGCGGGGGAGTATTTTTTAGGATAACCACCTATATGTGTGATCCATACATCTACATCTTCGCACATAAAGCGCTGGTTCAATGGAAACTCTTTTCGTACTTCGGCATTATCAATATTTCCGTATACAGCAACGATTGGTTTTATTTTTTTAAGTTCATCAGTAACTCCTACATTTCCTATATCTCCTGCGTGCCATATTTCATCGGCCTCACCGGCATAATGGAGGATTCTAACGTCTATATGATTGTGGGTGTCGCTTAGCAAAAGTATTTTTTTCAAACCGGGATTAATTAAGATTATTTATTCATTTAGAAAGCTAAAGCTTTGGGGGATTACAGCTGTAATAATTGCCTTATCTTTGCATTTCGCTAATGTAAAAAATAATATTTTTAGGTTGAGGTATTTCTTGGAACTGGCTTATTTGGGAACTGCATATCACGGCTGGCAAAGGCAACCGAATGCTCTTTCTGTCCAGGAAAAAATTGAAGAGGTTTTAACACGGCTGCTTCAGGTAAATGTTGAAATTGTTGGTGCGGGAAGAACAGATGCCGGTGTGCATGCAAAACAATTATTCGCTCATTTTGATGCTGAAGAAATTCTGAATACTGAGGAAATCAGGTTTAAAATGAATTCAATGCTTCCGAAGGATATAGCGATAATTGACATTTTTGAGGTGCGACCAGATGCACATGCGCGTTTTGATGCTTTGAGCAGAAGTTATGAATATCAAATTATTCAGCATAAAAATCCGTTTGTAATGGATCAGACTTTTTACTTAAAAAAGGAATTGAATATAGCAAAAATGAATGAAGCGGCAGAAATTTTAAACACATATACCAATTTTAAGTGTTTTTCAAAATCGAGAACCGATGTAAAGACTTATAATTGTAAAATTAAGTCGGCAGTTTGGAAAAAATCCGGAGATATGTTGGTTTTTCATATTACTGCCGACAGATTCCTACGGAATATGGTTCGTGCCATTGTGGGCACTTTATTGGAGATTGGACAGGGGAAAAGTTCCGTAGACAATCTGCATCAAATAATAAAAAGTGAAGACCGGGGAAGGGCAGGAACCTCAGTCCCGGCACAAGGTTTGTTTTTAACCGAGATAAAATATCCCAAAATAGCAGTAGCGTAAATGGCGTCAAAAACAGGAAATGCTTTCGATTTTAATTTATTTAAGCGCTTGCTTAAGTATACAGATCCTTATAAAAAGACTTTTTATCTTGTAGGGGTTGCTGCTGTACTTCTTTCTGTAGCTTCTGTTTTACGGCCGTATTTATTAAAAGTAACAATAGACCAGGCAATAGTTCCGCAGGATTATAGCGAGCTTCTTTACTATATTCTGCTTATGAGCGGTGTCTTACTCGCCGAAGTACTTTTTCAGTTTGGATTTATATATTTTGCTAACTGGCTGGGACAGGAAGTAGTAAGAGATTTAAGGGTAAACCTTTTTGAGCATATGCTTCAGTTTAAAATGAAGTATTTCGATAAATCTGCCGTTGGGAGGCTGGTTACCCGTGCCGTTAGTGATATCGAGACCATTGCCAGTATTTTTAGTCAGGGGCTTTTCATGATCATTAGTGATTTATTAAAAATGCTAGTGATCCTGGGAGTAATGTTCTATCAAAGCTGGCAACTGACTTTGCTTGTTCTTACCGTGCTTCCGTTTATCATGTATGCGACACGTGTTTTTCAGAAGAAAATGAAGATTGCTTTTGAAGAAGTGAGAACTCAGGTTGCTAACCTAAATACTTTTGTGCAGGAGCGTATCACGGGGATGAAAATCGTTCAGCTTTTTACCCGTGAAAAAGAGGAGTACGAAAACTTTAAAAATATTAATAATAAGCACCGGAAGGCCTGGGTAAAAACCGTATGGTACAACTCGATTTTCTTCCCAATTGCCGAAATGTCTACTTCTATTACCATTGGTTTAATCGTGTGGTTCGGTGGACTGCGTGCTATAGAAAGTGATGCGATTAGCCTTGGGGTAATTATCATGTTTATAGAATTGTCCCAGATGTTGTTTAAGCCGCTGCGGCAAATTGCAGATAAGTTCAATACTTTGCAGATGGGAATGGTGGCTGCAAACCGTGTTTTTGGGGTGCTGGATACCAAATCTACTATTAAGGATGAAGGGACAAAAGAAGTTCAGGATTTAAGGGGGGATATTGAATTTAAAGAGGTGCGCTTCTCTTATGTTGATGATGAAGAGGTGTTAAAAGGAGTCTCTTTTAAAGCTAATGCCGGGGAAACCATTGCTATTGTTGGTGCAACAGGTGCAGGCAAGTCTACAGTTATTAATTTGCTGAACAGGTTTTACGAAATTAATGGCGGGCAAATTTGTATTGACGGACTGGATATTAATGAAATCAAATTGAAATCCCTAAGATCGCAAATTGCGGTGGTGCTTCAGAATGTATTCCTGTTTGCAGATACTATTATGAATAATATCACGCTGGAAAATCCCAACATTACTGAAGAAGATGTTATAAATGCTGCAAAACGTATAGGTATCCATGAGTTTATAGAAACACTTCCAAATGGCTATTATTACAATGTAAAAGAAAGAGGAGCAATGCTTTCTTCAGGACAGCGCCAGCTTATTGCATTTCTTCGTGCCTATGTGAGTAATCCAAGTATACTTGTGCTGGATGAGGCCACTTCTTCTGTAGACTCTTATAGCGAGCAGTTAATCCAGGATGCAACAGATAAGATTACCCAGGGAAGAACTTCTATTGTAATCGCTCACAGGCTGGCAACGATCAAAAAAGCCGATAAAATTATGGTAATGGAAGCGGGCGAAATCGTGGAAATGGGAACTCATCAGGAATTGCTACAAAAGGAGAGCGGGTATTATAAGAACCTGTACGAGGTCCAATTTAAAGCGGAAGAGGCGGTTTGATCCAGTACTAATTCCGGAAAAAGAATAAAGAACGCTACGCTGCAAGAATCAAGAGCAAACACGTAATTTTTTGCTAGTTTAAGAAAGATCTTCCTTTAGTTTTTCAATAAGTTCGTTGTTTGTTTCGAACATTACAAACTCCCCATCTTTTATATAAGAAATTTGTCCGGTTTCTTCGCTCACTACAAGAGCAAGGGCGTCGGTTTTTTCAGTAATACCAACTGCGGCACGGTGGCGCAAACCAAAGCGAAGCGGGATAGAACGGTCGTTGGAGACTGGAAGAATTACACGGGTTGCCGTGATTTTGTTGTCTTCAATAACAATTGCACCATCATGAAGCGTACTGTTTTTATAAAAAATTGACTGGAGTATTGGCTGGTTGAGCTTTATATCCATATCGTCCCCGGAATTTTTTACAAAATCCAGGCTGGTACTTTTCTGAATCACGATTAAAGCGCCGGTAAGGCTTTTGCCCATTGCTTCACAGGCCTTTACAATAGCTTCTACATTTGTACTTGTTTCTTCATCGTCCCTGGAAAAGCGCCAGTTCCTGAAAATCCTGTTGTTATGGGTAAAATTTGTAGAACCTATCATTAGCAAGAATTTCCTGATTTCCTGCTGAAAAACCACAATAAGGGCGAACATTCCCACGCCAATAAATTCTCCCAGCACATTGCTTAAAAGCTCCATTTGAAGAAGCTGGGTGAGCCACCAGCCAAGATAAATAATCACGATCCCCAGGAAGATATTTACCGCCACTGTTCCCCTAACGAGTTTGTATAAATAATAGAGTAGGAGTGCAACAAAAACAATATCTACGATATCGAGAATACGAAGATCAAGAATGTTCAATTTTGTCTGGGTTTTTGTAAAAATATGAAATATACAACTACTTTTTAATACGCGAGAGCAATTTCACACATTCGGCGGCTTCTTTTACATCGTGAACACGCAATATATTCGCCCCTTTTTGAATAGAAATAGTGTTTAAAACTGTTGTTCCGTTTAAAGCATTTTCTGCAGTGGTATTAAAGGTTTTGTAAATTAGTGATTTTCGTGAAAGACCTGCCAAAATTGGCAATTCAAGTATTTTGAAGGCTTCAAGATTGGATAAGAGGTCAAAATTTTGCTGAATATTCTTTGCAAAACCGAATCCGGGGTCAATGATGAGGTCATTTATGCCTAAATCACGTGCCTTTTTTACTTTTTCTGAAAAATAAAGCAGAATTTCCTGAATTAGATCGTCATATTGATTCATTTCCTTCATGTTTTGCGGTGTCCCCTTCATATGCATCATAATATAAGGCACCTGAAATTTGGCAATTATCGGCATCATATCTTTATCGAGGCTGCCTGCAGAAATATCGTTAATAATGTGAGCACCCGCTTTAATTGATTCTTCGGCTACTTTACTGCGGAAGGTGTCTATGGAAAGAATTGCATCGGGAAAATTCTTCAGAAGTAGTTCAATTACCGGAATTACACGTTTAATTTCAGCTTCAACTGAAATATCTTTGGCTCCGGGGCGGCTGCTGTAGCCTCCAATATCGAGAAAATCTGCACCTTCATTGAGCATTTGTTCTGCTTTCTTCAGAATATCCTTTTCGGTTTCGGTACGGCTTCCGGAGAAAAATGAGTCGGGCGTAATATTAATTATCCCCATAATTTTGGGTGCTGAAAGGTCGATGAGGTTTCCCCTGCAGTTTATTGTCATTTTTATATATTTAGCCTGTGTAGAACGGAATGAAATTAACTTTGACTAATCGGAATATTTGCCCGAAATTTACGCAAATTACTACTCTTTTATGCAGGATACTTCGAAACAATATGATGAGGTGGTGGAAACCTGCCGCAGCCTTTTTGTAAATAAAATGAAAGATTACGGAAGTGCCTGGCGCATTTTAAGATTGCCTTCTCTTACCGACCAGATTTTTATAAAGGCTCAAAGGATTAGGAAACTTCAGGAAAACGGAGTGCGCAAAGTAGATGAAGATGAAAAAACTGAATTTATCGGGATCATAAATTATTCGGTTATGGCCCTTGTGCAGTTGGAGAAAGGAATTGCAGAACAACCCGATTTGGAAGCTGATGAAGCTGCTGTCTTATACGATGAAAAAATTTCGGAGACTAAGGCTTTAATGATGAACAAAAACCACGATTATGGCGAGGCCTGGCGTGATATGCGCATTAGTTCCCTCACAGATCTTATTCTGCAAAAGCTGCTAAGGGTCAAACAAATTGAGGATAATAAAGGAAAAACGCTGGTGAGCGAAGGTATAGATGCCAATTACCAGGATATGATTAATTATTCGGTTTTTGCGCTTATTTTGATGCAGGAAGCGGAGTAGCATAAAAGCAAATTACATGAAATTACTAGTAGGAATCGCCCGGGTGGTGGTAGGTGTTTTATTTATTTTTTCAGGATTTATAAAACTTAATGACCCCGTTGGGTTCTCTTTTAAACTGCAGGAATATTTTAGTCAGGGCGTTCTAAATATTGAAGTGCTTATTCCGTTTGCGTTGGTCATTGCGATCCTTCTTGTGGTTTTCGAGCTGGTGCTGGGAATTATGCTGCTTATTGGTTACCTGCCAAAATTTACGACCTGGAGCCTGCTCCTTATGATCGTCTTTTTTACGTTCCTCACCTTTTATTCGGCATATTTCAATAAGGTAACCGACTGTGGTTGCTTTGGAGATGCTATTCCGTTAACTCCGTGGCAGTCTTTTATAAAAGATGTGATCCTACTTGTCCTTATTGTATTCTTATTTGTTAAACGCAAACTGATAACACCGGTTTTTGCACCGGCATCACATAGATGGATTATTTTCCTGTCATTTATGCTGAGTTTTATTTTCTGCTATCATGTGCTAATGCACCTTCCGGTCTTCGATTTCAGGGCCTATAAAATTGGCGCGAATATTCAGGATGGGATGAAAGTTCCTGAAGGTGCGCCGGAGGCGGTTTATGATTATAACTGGAAATTCATTCATCAGGGAGAAGAAGTAGTAATTACCACTAACGGGCAATATCCACAGCAGGAGGGAGAATTTATTGGAGTGGAAACAGAAATTGTGCAGGAGGGTTACGAGCCGCCAATCCACGACTTCTATATTCAGAAAGACGGGGAGAATTTTACTTCAGAAATACTGGAAGCAGAAAAAGTCTTTTTTATAGTAGCTTATAATCTTAGAAGCACAGAACTTGATGGATACGCGGCCGTTAAGCAACTAAGCGACGAAGCTTTAGAAAAAGGTTATAAAGTTGTGGGAGTGACTTCTTCCGGAGAGGAACTTCAGCAGCAAATAAGTGAAAAATATAACCTGAATTTTGAGTTCTACCAGGGAGACGAAACTGCATTGAAAACCATTGTGCGTTCCAATCCCGGGTTGCTGGTTTTGAGAAAGGGCACAATTACCCAGAAGAAGCATTGGTTTGATGCGGCCGATATAGATTTATAAATCAAATGCAGATTCTGATAAAATATTGATAAAAAGAATAGCTTAAATGCAAAGCCTTGTGCTTATGTTTTTTCTTATCGATATATTTGTGAAATTAAGGAAAACTGAAGATAACTAAGTCCAATTTATCCTAAAAAGGATTTAACCAAAATATTATGAGAAAACAAATAGTAGCAGGAAACTGGAAAATGAATAACGATCTTGCTGAAACGCAGGAACTTATTTCCCATATTAAAATGCAATTGGTTAAAGAACCTGAAGCAGAAATAATGGTAGCCCCCTCTTTTACTAATCTTTACAGCACATTTGAAGCTTTAAAAGATACACCTATAAAAGTGGCGGCTCAAAACATGCACCAGAGTAAAAGCGGTGCTTTTACTGGAGAAATTTCTGCATCTATGCTTAAAAGTATTGGTGTTACTACTGTTATTTTAGGGCATAGCGAACGTAGAGCACATTTTCATGAAACGAATGAAATTCTTGCAGAGAAAGTGAATACGGCTATAGAGAATGATATGGAAGTGATTTTCTGTTTTGGAGAAGAACTTCAGGACCGTAAAGGTGATAAGCATTTCGAAGTGGTAGAAAAGCAACTTAAGGAAAGTCTATACCAGATTTCTGAAGATGCATGGAGTAAGGTTATTCTTGCGTATGAGCCGGTTTGGGCGATTGGTACGGGAGAGACTGCTTCTCCTGAACAGGCACAGGAAATGCATGCTTTTATTAGAAAAAATATTGCTGAAAACTTTAGCGAAGAAATTGCAGAGAATGTATCAATCCTTTACGGCGGAAGTGTAAAGCCGAATAATGCAAAAGAAATTTTCGCCAAAAAAGACGTGGATGGCGGACTTATTGGCGGGGCAAGCCTTAAGGCGACTGATTTTATTGCACTGGTAAACTCTTTCTAAATGGCATCAAATTATCTTGAATTCATATTCACAATAGATCCTGTCCAGCCGGCTTCAGAAATTCTGATAGCCGAGCTGGGCTATCTTGGGTTCGAGAGTTTTATTGAAAATGAAGATGGTATCACTGCCTATATTCCTGCAGAAGAGTTTGAAGAAGATATCTTTGCAGGCGTACATATATTACAGTTAGAAGAATTTCAAATCACCTACTCCCGGGAAGAAATTGAACGTGAAAACTGGAATGAAGAATGGGAAAAGAATTTTAGTCCGATAATTGTGGATGATATTTGCAGTGTGCGGGCGCCCTTTCATCCAAAACCAGATACTAATTATGATATTGTAATAGAGCCAAAAATGTCATTTGGCACTGGACATCATGCCACTACCCATATGATGATAAAGCTCATTCTGGAAAATGAATGGAAAGGTAAATCTGTTCTTGACATGGGCTGCGGCACGGGTGTACTGGCTATTTTGGCGGCCATGAAGGGAGCAGATAAAATAGATGCTGTAGATATTGATAATTGGTGTTACCTGAATACTCTGGAAAACATTCAGCGGAACGATTGTGAACATATTAATGTAGAAGAAGGTGGGGCAGAACTTCTGGGAAATAAAAAGTACGACCGAATTATTGCAAATATCAACAGAAATATACTTTTGGAGGACCTGCCAGTTTATGTCAAATCCTTAAATTCTGAAGGAGAGCTTTATCTAAGTGGCTTTTATACTGAAGATCTTAAGGTGATCGCGGAAACCTGTGAAGGTTTAGGATTAATCTACGTCAACCATGTAGAAAAGAATAATTGGGTGGCTGTAAAGTTTTCACTGCGAGATTTTTAGATGGAATGTGTATATTTGCACCTTAAATCTTTTTACTTAATAACAGATTGAAGATGAGCACGCAAGAAGAAGTTTTAGAAAAGCGAAGTACAAAAACAAAGACCCAAAAGGAGAATGAGATTGTACTTTATAATGACGACTATAACACTTTTGATCATGTAATTGAAACGCTGATCTATACCTGTGACCACACTCCCGAGCAGGCAGAGCAATGTTCTCTTTTGGTTCATTATAAGGGGAAATGTACAGTTAAGACCGGGCCTTACGATGATTTGGAGCCAAGGTGCTCCAAAATTCTGGATGCCGGTTTAAGTGCAGAAATAGTTTGATTTAAAAAATGTCATTTATTCTTTTTCAGAAATTAAAATAAACTATATATTTGCACCCGCAAAAAGGCCTTGTGGCGCAACTGAATAGCGCACCTGATTACGGCTCAGGAGGTTCCAGGTTTGAATCCTGGCAAGGTCACTAAAGCTAATGTCAATTAGCACCAAAACCGCGCAAATCTTATGATTAGCGCGGTTTTTTAGGTTTTGGGGAATCATTTAATTTGATTCGTTTTGATTTATCAAGGGATTGTAATTGGTAGCCAGGGAGAACCAAACCACAAGATTTCCATTTTCGAACCTGTGGGATTTAGGATTTTCTCTCACGTTTCCAATTAACTGCACTTAGTTTCTAAGCGTTTTCATAATGGTAAGATTTAGGTTTATAATTGATTTTTAATTTACTTATTGTATCCTGAACGTTTTCCTTTTTTTGATGCAATACAGTTGCAAAATTTAGAATTAGGGAGGACTTATAAATAGGGAGTGTAGGGACCGGCTTTTGCAGTCCGGACTAACTTCTAAATTTTGATATTTCGCATCACAAAAAAAGGTAGTGGCAGTGAAGGCCTGGCAGGAGTTCTAATGGGAAAAGGAAGAATACAAACAGAAGCAGGAAGCGGAATTAAAATAAAACATGGGAATTCACTTTGGCGGACTTAAGTGGAAAAGCATAGCCCGGGGTAAGAGGAAAGGTACTTGTATTCTAGATGTACAGAGCACGTCATTTATAAATAATCTATTACTATTTCACTTCTGTCCGGGATCATATACAACAAAGCGCTGCTCCCTGGAGGAACGGAAGGGAGTGTTGTAGTGAGGAAGATTTTAATTTAAGGCTTTAATATTTTTATTTTTTCATATTAGCTATTAAATGGTTTTCATAGAAGAATTAAGCAGTCTCTTGTGCCATTTAAAAGCATTTAAGTGGCTTCTTCTATTTTAAATTTATCAACGAAAATTTCATTTCGAATAAAAAAACCTCTTTCTTTGTTAAGAGATATTTAACTTTACTGTCCAATTTTAACCAGCCATTCTATTTCTAAAGGAGGGGTACTACGTGCTGAAAAATTATTTCTTTTATATAGTTTTTATTTTCATTTGGAATGTTGCTCAGGCCCAGTATTCTAATTTGAAATTTGAAAACTTTGATACTATGGAAGGTCTTTCCAGCAGTACCTGCATGGAGATTTTTCAGGATACTGAGGGCTTTTTGTGGTTTGGAACTATTGATGGTCTAAACAAGTATAACGGGTACGAATTTGAAACGTTTCGCCCAGAACCTGAAAACCCCTATTCTATTAGTAGTAACAGGATCAATGCTATTGTAGAGGACAATCAGGGTTTTTTGTGGATTGCTACCAGTAATGGGCTAAGTATTTATGATAAATATTCCGAGAAATTCCATAAGGTGGACTTGGGCCTGTCGACAGATTATGAAACTCAGAATTCAATTTTTATAAATACTTTACTTTTTAGTGAGGTAGACAATTCAGTTTGGGTAGGAACACGCAATGGTAAATTCCACATAAAGAAAAATTGCGAATTTCAATTTTCAATTCCTGTAATAGAATGTCTGAAAATCAATTTCTTTAATAAGAATAGGAAAGGTCTGGCATCGGATATTAATGTAGTTGGAATTGAAAGTTATCAGGATGAAATATTTTTTTTAAACCAGGAAAATTATCTGAGCATTTATAATACTGGAACATCAAAATTCCGCAATATAACTATTCCTCTTTCTAATGAAGAATGGTTAGATCACCTGCCTAAAAAGATGCTCATAACAAATGAGGGGGATTTCTGGATGGGCAATAATTTATCCAATCTTTTTATCTGGTCGCCAAAAGAACAGTCCCTCCATGAAATTTCTCCTGCAAAGGATAATATTCCAATCTTCGATATTTATCAGGATAGGAATGGTCAAGTCTGGATTTCTACCGATGGTCATGGTTTATATCTTATAAATAAACAGGGAAAACTGCTACAGCATTTTAAAAGTGACCCAGGTAACCCTTTCTCCATTGCAAATAATCAGCCTTCCAAAGTGCTGGAAGACAGAGATGGAATTTTTTGGATCGCTACTTATAATAAAGGTGTTAACAAACTGAATCCTTCTAAATCAGCGTTTGGGCATTATTTTTATCAATCTGGCAGGAAGAACGGGCTGAGTTCCAAAATAGCGCAATCGGTTTTGGAAGATTCAAAGGGAAGAATATGGATAGGTACTGATGGCGGGGGGTTAAATCTCTTTGATGAGGCGAGCGATTCCTATAGGCATTTTCGAAATGAACCCAATGATCTTAATAGTTTAAGTTCAGATAAGATTCTATACCTGTCGGAAGCCAATGATGGAGGGATTTGGGTAAGTACCTGGGATGGGGGCCTTAGCTATTTTAATCCGGGAACAGAAAAATTTAAAAGATTTACTTATGACCCTAATAATTCTTATTCCATAGGCCAGAATACGGTGTGGTGTGCGGTGCAGGATTCAATGGGCAGGGTATGGTTGGGTACCCAAACAGCAGGACTAAACGTATTTAATCCTCAAAGTGAGCAATTCTATCAATATACCAATACTTCGGCAGAGGAAAATTCTCTTATCAGTGATTTTGTGTTTTCCCTTTTTATTGATTCAAAAGACAGGCTATTTGTTGGGACAGCACAGGGGCTTCAGTATGTAAATTTGAATTCGTTAAAAGAATACATTCCTGATAAAATTTTATTTCATGAAATTGAAGGTATCAATAATAACCGCATAAATTATATTACGGAAGATAGTCATGGTCGTATTTGGATCGGATCCGATCTTGGTCTTTATGAATTGAATGCCAACTTAAATTTGCTTCACTCCTATACCACACAAAATGGATTGCCTAACAACCTGGTGGTCGGAATTAAAGAGGATCTTCAGGGAAACATCTGGATTACAACAAAAGGAGGGCTTTCTTATCTCAACACTCAAACAAACCGTCTGCAGAATTTCAATGTCCATGATGGCATACAAGGATTGGAGTTTCAGAGTAAATCCATAGAAAGAACCAGTGGCGGTCTTATTATTGCCGGTGGAATCAATGGTTTCAATATGTTTAATCCGAAGGAGATAAGTGTTCATCAGGAATTATATGAGCCGATAATTAACAACATTTCTTTTTTTAATAAAAGAGTTAGGGTGGGGGACACCATAGGTGGAAGAGTAATATTAGATCGCCCCTTAATTAACTCGGGGGGGTTAAAACTGAAGTACGATGAAAATTATCTTACTTTCGAATATGTAGCACTTAATTTTGAAAATCCAGAGCGGGTAAGGTATCAGTATTTATTAGAAGGATTGGACGAGGCTTATATTTCTGCAGGAAAAAACAGGCTGGCAAGTTATTCTAACCTTCAGCCAGGAAATTATGAATTTAAGGTTATGGCCGCCATTGATGGGAACTGGGAGAATGCAAAAACAACTTCTTTGCCGTTTTCTATTTCAACACCACCTTGGCTTACATGGTGGGCCTATTTAATTTACTGCATCTTAGCTTTAAGTTTAATATTTGTTTTCTTCTACTACTATACTATTCTAATTCGAAGAAATAAAGAGCGAGAACTGGATCACATGAAGATGAAATTCTTTACGAACGTAAGTCATGAGTTCAGGACCCCACTGACCCTTATATTGAATCCTGTAGATAAGATCCTTTCCAGTTATACCGATCCGGATCAGGTGAAAAAATCGGCCGTAACCATTCAACGAAGTGCCCGGAGATTACTCCATTTAATTAACCAGCTTCTTGATTTTAGGAAAATAGATGAGGGTGGTGACCCTCTACAGGTATCCAGGATTGATATTGTGCGCTTTAGCCGTGATGTTTTTGAACTATTCCGTGCTATTGGCGAGGAGAAGGGTATCTGTTTGAAATTTTATTCTTCTTATTCAGAATACGAAATGTACTTTGACCCGGATAAATATGAAAAGATTCTGACCAACCTTATTTCTAATGCTCTAAAATTCACCAGCAGCGGGGGAAGTGTTAATTTAAATATTGAGAGGACTTCACAGGAAACTGGTCTTTCAGCAGTTTTAATGGGAGCACCAAAAATAAAGGAATTTATAAAAATTGTTGTTGCAGATACTGGAATTGGTTTTCAAAAAGAGCATCTTAATGAAGTATTCTCCCGATTCTTTAATGTAGACAGAACTAAAACAGGAACGGGTATTGGTCTCAACTTTACCAAAGCCTTGGTGGAGATGCACGGCGGTTCTATTGATGTTAAAAGCGAATATAAAAAAGGCTCCCGTTTTATTGTAAATCTTCCGGTGCAGCCTGTAAGTAAAAAATTTAAACGGCATGCTAAAAATGGGGATTTTGGAAATTACGATCTGTCGGAGATCAGTAAAACTATTTTAAAGGCTGCAGAATATGAATTGTCTATTACAGATAATCATTCAAAAGAAGAATCAATCCAGGAGAGTTCCAATGATTGCAACAAGCCGGTTATATTGATTGTTGAAGACAATAAAGAGCTCCGTACCCATCTTAAAAATGAATTAGAATTCGATTTTATTATCAAAGAAGCGAGGGATGGTGAAATAGGATATAATAAGGTACAAAAATTTTATCCCGATTTGGTAATTAGCGATGTGATGATGCCAAAGAAAGATGGTTTTGAATTATGCAGATTAATAAAAACCGACATTGATATTTGCCATATCCCGGTTATTCTTTTAACCGCTAGAAGTTTGGAAGAAGATAGAATTGAAGGTTTTGAGACAGGAGCCGATGAGTATCTCCCCAAACCTTTTAATATTCATGTTTTAAGAGCGAGGATTAGAAATTTATTAGAGGCGAAGAAAAGACTTAAAGCAAAATTTAAATCTCTTTCGGAGGTATTTCCTTCAAAAGAATTAACAACCAATACTCTTGATGAAATTTTTCTGGATAAATCTACCAAGCTTGTTATGGAAAATATAAGTGATCCTGATTTCTCTCTGGAAGATATTGTAAATGAATTGGGAATGGGAAGGTCGAAGTTTTATAGAAAAATAAATTCTATTACCGGTCAGAATCCTAGTCATTTTATAAGAACAGTCCGCTTAAAATATGCTGCCGATTTACTGCGTAATAGTGGTCATTCTATTAAAGAAATAGCATACATGAGTGGGTTCAATTCATCAGCTTATTTTAGCAAAACTTTTAAAGAATTATTTGATATTACTCCTACCCAATTCATAAAAATCAACTCTCCGCAGAATAAAAAATAAAAATTGTTCCACCTGTAGGCCTTGCTATTAGGGTAAAGAACGGTAATTTATATTCTTTGAATCATAATTTATTACATCTCTATATCGATTTCGCTATCATTGTTAAGATAAAATTAATAAAAGGTTTAATACTTATGATATTTTGAAATTGAACCAACCTTATTAATAATCTGATAAACAGAATCATCAAACATCTTTGACTAAAATCAAGATGATTTCGATTTGTAAAAAGGATCTAAAATTTCATTTAAAGCTTAAAATTTATGAAAGCAAGAAAGCTATTAACTAACAATTCTAATGCTATTAGATCGGGAATTTTCTTCCTGCTCTTATGTTTATCTTTTCCCAGTTCTTTCGGAGCGGTAATTGAAGCAGCTCCATTAGTCGTGCAGGAGCAAGAAATTGAGATAACCGGAACAGTTATTTCAGAGGCCGATGGTATGCCACTCCCTGGAGTGAATGTTATGGTTAAAGGCACTACGGTTGGAACAGTGACTGATTTTGATGGAAATTATAGCATTACTGTTCCTTCTAGTGAGTCTGCTCTTGTATTCAGTTTTTTAGGATTTAAAACAATAGAAGAGACCGTAGGAAACAGAAGGTCCATAGATGTAAATATGTTTACTGATGAAAATGCGCTTAATGAGGTGGTAGTAGTAGGATACGGCGCTAAAAAGAGAGAATCCCTAACCGGTGCAATTGAGCAGGTGGATAGTGAAGCCTTTCAGGATCGTGCCGTTACCAATCCGGCTTTAGCTCTACAAGGCCAGACACCTGGTTTAACCGTAACTAGGTCTTCGCCTCGCCCTGGAAATGAGGATGTAGCTCTTCAAATACGAGGTGCGACTTCAGTCAACGGAGGAGAACCGCTTGTGGTAATTGATGGGGTGCCCGTAATTGGTTTAAGAGAATTCTACAATATGAACCCCGATGATATTGAATCTGTTAGTGTGCTAAAAGACGGTGCAGCCTCTATTTATGGTTCTCGGGCAGCTAATGGAGTGATTTTGGTAACAACTAAAGATGGAAAGGGAAAAATGACAGTAGAATATAAGGGGAATTTCAGATTGAATACAATCGGAATTCGTCCACCAGCCCCTTCCATGGAAGAATATGCGACATTATGGCTTGATGCGGTTGCGGAGGATGGAACCGGAGATTACTGGGGATGGGCGAATCGCGAAAATCTTGAGAGGCTGCAACAGGGTGTTGAAGGAATATATAGGACTCCGTTCTGGGGAGATATCTTCATTGGAGATGCAAACAGATTTGATGAACTTTACGGAAACAGTTATTCTCATCAACAAAATTTAAGTATTTCAGGTAGTACAGAAAAAACTAATTATAGGCTTTCCGCTTCTTTTGCTGATAACAAAGGTGCTCTAAAAACTGCTTATGACGGCCAGAAGGAATACAATGTTCGATTTAACTATGACTTTGATGTTTCTGATCGATTCTCTTTACAGACAGGAGTCAACTATCAGAGATCGGTTCGATCGGAGCCTTCTTCAGGCCTTGGTGTGAATGCGGTATCTTTTGATCCTCCATTTTTTCCTGCCCTCAATCCTTATGGGCAATGGTATGCCAATTTTGGTATAGCAGGTAATCGTAACTCAACAGCGGCAACTACAGATGGTGGAAGAAGGGACTTTACGGAAGATCTTACGAGAATTTTTGTAAATGGAGAATTTGATATCTTCGATAAATTAAGCCTACGAGGAACTGCTTCTTTTAATAAAAGGTTGGGTAGAGATGACCTGTATTATTTAACGGTGCAGCCTTATACATGGGCAGGTGAAATTTCTCCAGAAAGAATTAATTCAACTCCTCTTTATGCAGTTAGAACTTATGACAGGACTTATCAGAATTACGGAGCGTTTTTGGAGTATGCTGAAGATACTTTCTTTGAAAATCATACAATATCTGCGTTAATAGGGGTTACTGCTGATCTACAGGATGATAAAAATTTGTATGCGGAGAGAACAGGACTGGAAGATTTGGGGGTTTATGATCTAAATGTAGCTCCAGAAGATAATATGAGAAATGGAGGAGGGCAATCGCATTGGGGGCTTTATTCTTATTTAGCAAGATTTAATTATGATTTTCAAGAAAAATATTTAATAGAATTAATTGGCAGGAGGGACGGTTCTTCAAGATTTGCGCCTGGTTATAAATGGTCAAACTTTGGTAGTATTTCTGCTGGGTGGATAATCACTAAGGAAAAATTTATGTCCAACCTGGAGGCAATTAGCTTTGCTAAGCTTAGAGGAAGTTATGGAGAAATGGGGAACCAGGAAGGCATTGGTTTATATGATTATGTTTCCGGTATTAGCCGTGGTTCAATGCCTTTCGGGCTAAGTCCGCAACTTCAAAGTACATCACAAGTCTCAGGTTTAACTTCTGATACTAGGACCTGGGAAAGAGTAAAAATGAGCAATATTGCAATAGATCTAAGATTCCTGGAGAATAGACTATCTGCCACTTTCGAATATTTCGAAAAAGAAAATGACGGGATGCTGGTGCCGGTTGTGTATCCGGATTTGTTGGGTGGAACAGCTCCTAGATCGAACAGTGGCGTACTTGAAACTCAAGGTTGGGAAGCAATTGTTGGCTGGAATGACAAATTAGGAGATGATTTCTCATACAATATTTCAGCTAACATGAGCAATAATACTAATGAACTCGTACAAATGGAAGGTCAAACTGCCATTCAGGCGGGATTAGTGGAAACTGTAGAAGGATACCCTTTAAATTCCTATTTCCTTTATGAAACGGATGGATTTTTGGAAAATCAGGAGGCTGTAAATACTTATTATGACCGTCTTGCTTCAGAAACCCAGGGAGAGATTCCTGTAGAATCAGATGCAACTCAGGCTTTACGTCCCGGAGATACCAGAAGGATTGATCTTGATGGTAATGGTTATATTGATGATATTGGTGGGGAAGGAGAATCAGGTGATGTAAAATTCATGGGTGATGCGGCTCCCCACTACACCTTTGGAATAAATTTGGGAGCTAATTGGAAAGGATTTGATTTTAATGCAATGTTCCAGGGAGTTCTGGATCAGAATGTACTTAGAACCGGTTACCTGGCTTATCCTTTTTATACCCTTTATACGAATCAGAACGTCTCCTATCTGGGAGAAACCTGGACAGAGAATAACACCACTTCTGAATATCCCCGTCTAACAACAAATACTAATAGAGCTCGATGGAATTGGGGGAACAATGATTTTATGTTGCAAAATAATCGCTATATACGTTTAAAGAATATTGTTTTAGGTTATACCATACCCTCTAATTATACAAAAGTTGTGGGTATGGAAAAGGTGCGATTTTATTTTTCCGGAAATGATCTTTTTGAAATAACGAGTATAAAAGATGGATACGATCCAGAAACCGGTGAAAGTACAAATGCTATATATCCATTCACCAGAACCTGGGCACTTGGAGTTAATATTACTTTTTAATAAAAATTAAATCATTTAATGATATGATTATGAAGAGAATAAAAAATTTACCAATTATTATTCTGGTATTCAGTATAATTGGTTGTTCTGAAGATTTTTTGGATTTGGAGCCACTGGATACTGTGACCGAGTCGGCTTATTTTTCAGAGCCGGAACATTTTGATGCTGCGACAAACAATTTCTATATCCAGTTGATTAGCTGGAGACCTACAAATGAAAGTAACATTTTTAATTTTATGGATTTTGGATCCGATCTTACAGCATTGCCACAACCAGAGGGTAGGGGATCTGTTACTGTAAGTAATAATGATCCATATTGGTCCTCCACTTATTCTTATATAAGAGATAACAATATAATTATTGAAAAAGCAGAGGAGTATGAAGGTGATCAGGCTGAAATTCAAAGATATGTCTCAGAGGCACACTTTTTCAGAGCCTGGAACCATTTTGTGTTGTTGCAACGCTTTGGTGGAGTACCAATTGTAACTGAAGTGCTTGATTTGGATTCTCCGGAATTGTACGGTGCAAGGGATAGTAGATATGATGTTGTCGCACAAATCCTTGAAGATCTTGATGTAGCTATAACCGGACTTCCGAATGAACAAAATATTGGGTCGAATGATAAAGGAAAGATCAGTAAGCAGGCAGCGCAGGCATTCGAGGCTAAAGTGTTATTATATGAAGCAACCTGGGAGAAGTATGTAGGAACAGCTACAGATTTTGAAGGATCAGAAGGTCCAGAAGGTAATAATGTTAATAATTACCTATCCGAAGCCATTGATCTCAGTCGAGCGGTAATCCAAAGTGGGGCCTACGAACTTTGGAATTATAATGACGAATTGGATAACCTTACTAGTTGGTTCCTGTTTAATCTTGAGGATGCAGGTTCTAATCCAGCTGGCCTTGATAAATCAACAAACCGTGAATTTATAATTCAAAGTGTCTACGATTTTACATTAAGACAAGGAGGTACAAATGTAAGCCATACGGTTTACGATAGATTGGCACCAAACCGCAAAATGATGGATTTATTTTTGGCTCAAGATGGCTTACCTATTGAAAAATCACCTTTATTCCAGGGATATTTTGAAACTTCAGATGAATTTGAAAATCGTGATTATAGAATGGAGGCTTATTTTGGAGCTGGAATCCCGGAAGATGGCACAGTAGTTTTACCTGGTTCCAGTGGCACTAGTTCACCTATGGGAATATTTGGCAGAAAATTTAGGTCATATAATTACGGGGTTTACAGAGCGGCTAACGAGGAGTCAATGAATTATCCTCAACTACGTCTTGCAGAGGTTTATTTAATTCTTGCGGAAGCCCTGTATGAAAGAGATGGTAATATCTCTGATGAAGACCTAAATATGTCGATCAATCGTTTACGAAATAGGGCCGGTATAGCAAACCTTACGAATGCACTGGTCTCGGAGAACAACCTTGATATGCTTGAGGAGATTAGAAGAGAAAGGGCTATTGAATTATTTGGAGAAAATAATCGTTACAATGATCTGAAAAGATGGGGAATTGCTGAAGAAGAACTAAACGACCCTATAGTTGGTACTGTGATAGAGGGAACTATTTATGAAAGTAATCCTGCTTTGTATGATCCTAGTGAGTACATCTATGGAGAAATTCCTGTAGAAACAGCAGAAGGTATTCGGGATGCAGTTCTAATTGATCCTTCTTCAAACAGGAACTTTACTATTGCAAATTACCTTTATCCATTACCGGCTGTCCAGATTAATCTAAACCCGGAATTGGTACAAAATCCAGGATACTAAAATATAGCTAACATGAAAACATATAAATTTCGAATCAAAGATTTTTTACCTGTGTCTATAGTATTATTAATAATACTGGGGGCATGTGAGAACGAAGAACTTACGCAGTATACTTATCCAGCTCCTAAGGTTGAAAGTTTTTCACCAACCCAAGCACGAATAAGTGAAGAAATATCAATTTCCGGTGCTGATTTTGGCTACTATCCCGACGCTGTGACTGTGTTCTTTGGTGAAGCAGAAGGAGAAGTAGTAAGTGTTGAAGATACTGAAATCATAACAAAAGTTCCGGTTGGGGCTTCCAGTGGTGTTATAAGAATTAAGGTTTGGACAAATACCGATTCTACCTCGACTGAATTCACCTTAATGCCTTCAGCAAAAATAGATAGAATCGCACCGTCCACTGCAGTACCAGGAGAAACTGTGACTATTTACGGTGAAAATTTCGAATTGGAAAATGAATCAGTTAGTGTATTTTTTGGAGGAAATATAGAAGGGCAGGTAGTTTCGAGAACTAATACAGAGATTCAGGTGATTGTACCGGAAGGAGGAATGAGTGGTCCAATAAACGTAAATATCGGTACACAATCCTTGAGTTCACAAGCTTTCTCTTATCCTCTTATTGGCTTAGATTATGAATTTGAGCAAGATGGCAATGCAGAAGGTTGGGTAGCAACTCATAATTCCAGTTATGAAGTATCAGGTGGTTCTTTTAATGTGCAATTCGATGACTCTCAATTTGGGGCAGGAAGTAAAAGACGTGCTGATTTGAAACTGGAAGAAGGCGCATCTATTCAGGTGGGATCATTCCCTATTTTAGCAATTAGGATAAATAAGCCTTCATCCGGAAACTTTATTTTAGATACCAATTTTGGATCTTATAAAGGTGGATCAAATAATTGGGAAGGTGTGATTCAGGGGGATATTTATTATTATGACCTTAGAAACACCTTTGGTTCAGATAATAATTTGCCATTAAATGAGGTAACAGATTTCACTACACTTCAGTTTAAAATAGCAGATATTACAACAGATGAAGAAGGCTATTCCGTAGAATGGGTAAAGTCTTTTGAAAGCCTTGAAGCACTTGAAAATTATGCAGAATTACCACCTGGAAAACTCATCTATGAATTTGATGATCCAAATCCCGAAAATTATTGGGTAGGATTGCAAAACGCTACAAACGTAATAGAAGACGGTAAATTGAAAGTCTCATTTGATGCTTCTCAATTCGAGGGGACTAATAAGCGCAGAGCTGATTTGAAGTACGTGGAAGGAGGAACTTTTCCATTAGGTGAACCTACCGGTATATGGAGATATTCCCCGGACTTCCCGATCCTGGCAATTAAAATGTCTTTTACAGGTACGGGAGCGCCTGAACCTGGAACAGGTAATATAAAACTCGATAGATTTATGGGAGCTGTGAACAATGCATATTTAACAGATTTTGTGGGTCAAAATGTAATTTATTACGACCTCGCTGTTGAAGGCGGATTTACAGAAGCGCAGGAGTTAGCGTCATTCCAACTGAAAATTGCCGATATCACTTCTGCCGAGGAAACAGGATATGAAATTGATTGGATAAGGACCTTCTCCA
This sequence comes from Autumnicola psychrophila, assembly GCF_031846645.1. Classification (NCBI taxonomy): domain Bacteria; kingdom Pseudomonadati; phylum Bacteroidota; class Flavobacteriia; order Flavobacteriales; family Flavobacteriaceae; genus Autumnicola; species Autumnicola psychrophila. Next base: position 21,066 of record NZ_JAVRHN010000001.1, on the reverse strand, counting down.
GTGTGGAGGAATTAGATGATTTCTTGGATTAACATAATTGGGAATCCTGATTGTCCGTCTGGGTTCCCTTTATCAAAACAAACTATAATGATACGATTTTTTAATTTTTTAATGATTTTTTGCTTCATATGCACTTCAGCATGTACAGCAGATGACAATATCAAACTCATAAGAGATATTCCTCCTGTTGGCCAGGAAGAGCAAACAGATCCTGATCCGGAGCCTGAACCCGATCCAGATGAACAATCCAACTTTGAACATCCGGGATTATTACACACTGAGGAAGACTTTGCCAGAGTTAAAGAAAAAGTAGAAGCCGGGGCTGAACCTTGGATATCAGGATGGAATAAGTTGACCGCTAATTCCCATTCACAATTATCATATACACCAAATCCTACCGAAAGATTAATAAGGGGAGGAAATTCAAGGGAAGTTCCAGAGGCAGACAATTATAATAGGGCTATGAACGATGCCGCCGCCGCATATCAACTTGGCTTAAGATGGAAAGTAAGTGGAGATGATGCGTATGCTGATAAAGCTGTGGAAATACTAAATGCTTGGGCCGCAACCTGCGAGGAGGTGGTGGGTGATTCCAATCGTGCACTTGGAGCAGGAATCTATGGGTACCAATTTGCGAATGCCGCGGAAATAGTAAGGGATTACGAAGGTTGGGAGGATGAAGATTTCAAAACCTACCAAACATGGATGAAAGAAGTTTTTTATTCAGTAAATAAAGCATTTTTGGATACTCATTGGGATACTTGTATAAGTCATTATTGGGCAAACTGGGATTTGGTCAATCTTGCCTCAGTATTAGCAATTGGAGTATTAACCGATGACCAGGAATTATTTGATTTCGCCATAGATTACTTAAAAACCGGCGCCGGAAATGGAAATCTTAATAAAGCTGTTTATTATGTGCATGAAGAGGAAGATCTGGGTCAATTGCAGGAAAGTGGTAGAGATCAGGGACACAGCTTATTATGTGTGGGTTATATGGGTGAAATTTCTCAAATGGCATATAACCAGGGAGTGGATTTATTTGGCTATCAGGATAATCGTATTTTAAAGGGTGCGGAATATACAGCTAAGTATAATGTGCTTCAACAAGATGTACCCTTCGAACCCTATAATAATTGTGATGATGTTAATCATACCGAGATTAGTAGTGAGGGAAGAGGAGGAGAACGTCCAATCTGGTCTGTCATCTACTATCATTACGCTAAAGTAAAAGGAGTAGATGTGGACTATATTAAAGAGGCAATCGACTTTTATGGAACAGAAGGTGGCGGTGGAGATTATGGACCCAATAGTGGAGGTTTTGATTCACTTGGATTCGGAACACTTATGTACACTTTGGAATAATGAAATTTTAAAAGGAAGGCCAGAAAGAATTAGTCATATTCTGGCTTTCCATTTAAAATCCAGATAAGAATATACAAAGGTATTGAATTATTTTAAGTGCCTCAACTTAAGTCCAATGCAATCTGATTTCCCTTTTTTATAAAAATTTTAATTTTAAATATTAATGCGAAATAAATATAATAAGTTATTACTGATTTTCTCATTAATCATTTGTGCCAATGTAGAAGCTCAAAATGATAATTTTACTCTTCGCTCTCCTGATAAAAATATTTTTTTTGAGGTCACTTTAGATTCGATATTAAGTGAAATATTTTACACGATTGACTATAAAAATAAGGAGGTTATAAGTAAATCTGGCTTTGATATCAAATTAGATAATCATCAGTCTGAATGGGCTCTTGCCATTAAAGATAAACCTAAATGGGGGTGGATGTATGAAAAAAGAGATTGGGATGGATGGGGTTCGCCAAGTGCTCTACCACTTACCTAAGAATTGGAAAATAACTTGTACGTAATTCTAGCCGAAGCTGTTATGCTAAGTTATGTTACGTACGAGGTATACTTCTTCAAAAGATAAAAAGAATAAGCTTGTCACTTCAATGTAACGTTATTTGAATAAAATTTCTTATTTAAAAAGGCTCAGAATAAGAACTTAGTCTAACGGCTTCCAGTGGAGCAGCAATCTTGGTAAAAGAAAAATAATGCGAAAAGTTTTCCAAATTATATCAATCCTTTTTATGCCATCAATATTAATGGCGCAACTGCCTGTTCCTGAAAACATAGGAGATCACCATCCCAGGGCCTATGGAAATGAAATGAGCAGGGAAGAGCTACATCACTTAATAAAAAATGAAGATTGCGCCAGGCAAATAGTTGAAGGAACAAAGGATAAATTAGCAAAGTACCTGAAATACACGGAAGAGGAGCCGGACTGGTTATACTCAAGGTTGCAAATGTACTGGAACTCCAAAGCTACAGATGTATACATTAGAGGAGGGGTTTTTGACCATGCGGAAGGGGAAGCGCCGGTACCAACGGTAAAATTCCCAGGAACCAGGGACCATACTACAAATTATAGCAGACCTCCTTTAGAAGATATAAAGCCTTATATGGACGATCCCAAAGGCTTATATTATATCAATAAGGAAACCGGTGAAATGGAATGGACTTCTATTGTTTCAACCTCGCGAAACCTGGAGTCCATAAATCGTGATATTCTAAAAATTTCCCGTGACGCAGCATTTATGTACTGGTTTACGCAAGAAGAGAAGTATGCAAGACTTGCTTATGGGGTACTGGACACTTATCTGAAAGGCCTTTATTACAGGAATGAACCTATAGATCTAAGCCATGGACACCACCAAACCCTGGTAGGCCTTACTTCTTTTGAAGTGATTCAGGAACATCACGTAGCTGAGGTGACGGAAGCTTATGATTTTTTATATGGTTATGTAAAACAAAATCACCCTGAAAACTTAAAGCTTTATAGTGATGCCTTGAAAAAATGGGCAGATCAGATCATTAAAAATGGAGTAAGTTTCAATAACTGGAATTTATTTCAGGCTGGCCATGTGTCTAGGATAGCGCTAGTGCTTGAAAATGATTCAGAATATGATGATGGTAAAGGAGCGCAATATTACCTGGACCAGATTATGAATCAGACCAGTGTTCGCCAATGGTCTATGACCAAACTGGTAGAACATGGTTATGATCCTGAAACCGGGATATGGAATGAAAGTCCGGGTTATTCACTCACAGTGCTCAATGATTTTATACATTTTGCAGAATTCTTTGATCATAATTTTGATATTGATTTCATTGAAGAAGTGCCGGTTCTAAAAAAGGCAGTCAAAAACTCGGTTCAATATCTTTTTCCTAACGGATTTAAAGTTGGTTTTGGTGATGGACATTATAGTAAAATTGATCCCGATCCAACTCTGTATATGATCGAAAACGCTCGAAAATTCGATAAGCCGGAAGAGGAGATCTACTTCACAAAAATGCTCAAAACATTTTTTGATAAAGAAGTTTATTCCGGGGAATTTGTGGGAAGAAATATTCAGGATCTTTTTGCGGAAGATCCATTGAAGGTGTCTGATACAATTAGGGCTGGCAAAATGAATGACTTCATTTCACCGCTTTTCTATGCCCAAAATACAAGCTGGCTGGTACAAAGAAGTGGAGAAGGTAGGAATAGCTTGATGATTAGCCAGATTGGTTCTTTGGGGAACCATATGCATTCCAATGGAATTGCCATGGAATTGTATGGCAAGGGAATGCCCCTGGCTCCCGAAATGGGCCACGGCAGCAGTTATTTTTCCATAGAGTATGCGGAGTATTACACACAATTCCCTGCACATAATACGGTAATTGTAAATGGAAGGTCAAAGTATCCGGAGATGAAAAGCAACCACCCATTCCGGTTAAATTCGAATTATCCTGATAGTGGTGAGCAGCAGGGGATTTTGCCTGGGTACACCTTCTCTGATGTCAGTTTTCTGGAACCGGAGACCAGTAGCGACCAACGTAGGCTTATGGGAATAATTGAAACGGAAAATGGTGGATATTATATCGATGTATTCAGGTCCAAACAGAATAATGGTAATGATATAAAACATGAATATTTCTACCATAATTTGGGGCAATCAATAGAAATTCAAACGGCAGACGGAGGGGAACTGAATATGCAGCCAACTTCCAAAATGGCATTTGGAGATGGTGATCTTATGGCTTATGATTACATGTGGGATAAGAATTCAGTTCAAACTGTTAATGACCTTAAGGGTAAATTTACTTTTGATCTGGAGGACAGGATTGTCAATATGAACTTCTGGGCCAAAGGTGATTCCAATCGAGAAATATTTTCTGCAAAAGGTCCTAAAAGTACCGCATTCCGTCATGGACCAATTCCTGAAAAATATAATGATCTGCCTGTTCCAACCCTGGTAATCAGACAGAATGGGCAAGCCTGGACGCAACCATTTGTGGTAATTTATGAACCTGCAGAAAATAACACTAGCGGTATTAAAAAAGTTGATTATTTCGGAGAAGCTGAAAAAGTTGGGATTCATGTAACAAGTGTTTCAGATAGGGAAGATTTTATTTTATCCAATATTTCGAAAGAGGATATTTTTAAATATGAAGATATGTCCTTAAAAGGGACATACGGGATTGTCAGTAGAAAAGGGGGAGATTTTACGTTGTTTTTAGGGAATGGAAGTGAAATTACTTCTGGGGATTATGGAATTAAGACAATTCATTCAAATGGAGCCGCTTCGCTTAGTAAGATAGACAATACATTTTTCTTTTCCTCAGATGTCCCGGTAAAGCTTACTATGTTTTCTAAAAAGGAACTTAAGAATCCCATTTTTGTAGATGACGCAGGAAATACCTATAAGGGCGAATACAACAAGGATACCAAACAGATAATATTCGATTTACCGGTGCTTCCTTACCAGCAAATTAAAATTTCGACAGATTAATGAAATATCTGAATAGTACATATAGGTTTTTAATGCTGCCACTAATTGCTGCTTATATAGGAACATAATATTAAGAGGATAAAATTTAAATATAATTCATCTTCTTTTCAAAAATTCAAATCTTTTTCATGAACAGGTTTACTACATATTCTTTATCGGTTATAATATTGCTTTTTACAGTATCAGTATGGTCCCAGGACCTTGTAATCTATGACGTTCCCGGAGGATATAAATATTCAGCGCAAAATGATGATTTTACAGTTCAGGTAAGAGAAGATGGAGGTGAATGGCAAGATCTTTTTGAGTATGAAGTAGAGGTAGATCTGGATAGCAAATCAAAAGCATCTATGGTTTATTTTGATTTTGAGGGGAGGGTAGAAGTCAAAGTGCGAAAGAATAATGGCCTTATCCATGAAGCAAAAATAAGACCAATAAGTAGGGGGATTCAATCGGAGGCAGAAGGACAAATAATTACCTTTTCCTTAGAGAATCCAACTAAGATCTCTTTAGAAATAAATGGTGACAAGCTTCATAATCTACATCTTTTTGCAAATTCTATAGAAACCAATAAGCCAAATCCCGAAGATCCGGATGTAATATATTTTGGTCCGGGTGTACATCAACCCCAAGATCAGCCTGGAGATGTTTATAATATTCCTTCCGGAAAAACTGTATATGTAGACGGAGGTGCGATTGTTAAAGCTAAATTTTTAATAGATAAAGCTGAGGATGTCAAGATCATGGGCCGGGGGATAATTATGCAGCCAGAAAGGGGGGTGGAAATAAGACATTCTAACAATGTAACCGTTGACGGACTTATTTTTATAAACCCCAGGCATTATACTATTTATGGTGGAGAGTCCGATGATTTAACTATTAGTAATATTAAATCTTTTAGTAGCAATGGTTGGAGTGATGGAATTGATCTAATGTCCTGTTCAGATGTTACAATTGATGACGTCTTTATGCGTAATTCTGATGATTGTATTGCCATATATGCCCATCGATGGGAATTTTATGGGAGTGCCAGAAATTATGAAATCAAGAATTCAATGTTATGGGCAGATATAGCCCATCCTACTAATATTGGCCTTCACGGTAATGCGGAAAAGCAGGGGGATACGATTGAGAATATTTCTTTCAAAAACATAGATGTTCTCGAGCAGGATGAGGATGACAGGAATTATCAGGGTGTGATGGCAATTACTGGTAGTGATAAGAATCTTATCCGAAATATAACCTATGAGGATATTAGAATTGATAATATTCAGGAAGGCCAAATCTTTAACTTCCGAGTTTTATTTAATAAAAAATACAGTCACGCTCCCGGTCGTGATATTGAAAATATCAGGCTGAAAAATATTACCTATACCGGGCCTAGTCCCAACCCATCATTAATTGAAGGTTTCAGTGATGAGTATCAGGTTGAAAATGTTAGTATCGAGAATTTAAGTATTAATGGGGATATGATCTTAAATGCTGAAGATGGAGATATACACATCGGCAAATACACGGAAAATATCAAATTTCAGAAAAAATAAAAAATGAATAAGTATTTTAAATTTTTAATTATAGCTACGGTAATGGTTTCACTGGCAGGTTGTAACCAGGAATCAGAAAATAAGGCGCTAAATATTGAAGTTTCAAATGACTTGGATTTTCCTCGAAATGAAGTTGTATCCATAGATTATGAAAAACTTGAGAATTTTCTTAAAGGCAGATCAATGGATAACCTTCGAATAAGGAAAAGAGATGCTGAACAGTATATACGATCACAGTGGATAGATTATGACCAGGACGGTAATCCTGATGAGTTGCTTTTTCCAGCAGAAGTCGAAGCCAGTTCCATGGCAGAGTACGAGGTTGTATTGGATAGTGCCAAATCTGCTCCGGAAAGTGACGTTATCGCCTATTCCCGTTTTGTACCTGAGCGTACCGACGATTATACCTGGGAAAATGATAAAGTAGCCTTCAGAACTTATGGTCCAACCGGCCAAAAGGAGGCTTTGGAAGGGGTTCCGGGAAGTACGCTTTCCAGCGGAATTGATCTTTGGTTAAAGAGAACAGAAAAAGCTATTATTGATAAGTGGTATGCAGAACATTTAAAAAATCCCGGTTATTACCATATAGATCATGGAGAAGGCTACGATCCTTATCACGTAGGCGGAAGCCGTGGTACCGGTGGAAGCGGAGTGTGGGAAGATGACAGTCTATATGTTTCTCAAAATTATACTGATTATAGAACCATTGCCGATGGACCTTTACGAACGGTATTTGAATTGGATTATGCAGAGTGGAGCCCTTATAATGTTACCGAAACAAAACGCATTACCCTGGATCTGGGTACAAATTTTTCAAAATTTGAGGTTGACCTATCAGCGGAAGATTCCCTTCCTAATTATGCTGTCGGAATCACTTTACATGAAAATGAAGGGAAATATGAATTGAATCCGGAAGAGGGTTGGGTTGTACACTGGGAAGTTATTGACAGTTCATATGTTGGACAGGCTTTGGTACTAAACCCAAAAATTATTGATTCCTCTTTCGCTGCAGTAAGTAAAGTGCAGGACCAAAGCAATTTATTAATCCTTACTCAACCCCGGGATAAGATAACCTATTATGCAGGTTTCGGATGGGAAAAAAGCGATCAGATCAAGACTCTCGAAAACTGGCAAGAGTTAGTAAAGAAGCAATCAAGAATTATATCGAGTCCGTTAGAAGTGGTAATTACTGAATAATACACCGAGAAAGTATAAAAAATGAATATTAAAACTCTAATAATATTGCTAACCGTTATACTCGTTGGAAGATATTTAGGATTTTCTCAAGAGAATAAAGTGTGGCAATCAGATCAGGAAGATGGTACTTATACAAATCCCATTCTATATTCAGATTATTCCGATCCCGATGTGATTCGGGTAGGAGATGACTTTTTTATGACTGCAAGTAGCTTTAATGCTACTCCCGGCTTACCCATTCTACACTCAAAAGACCTTGTTAACTGGGAAATAATCAATTATGCGGTAGATAAACTAGTTCCGGAGGATGTCTATAACAAACCCCAACATAGTAAGGGAGTCTGGGCTCCTACCATTAGGTACCATAATAATGAATACTACATTTATTGGGGAGATCCCGATTTTGGTGTTTTCATGGTAAAGACCGATGACCCTTATGGGGAATGGTCTGATCCAGTTCATGTACTGGAAGGAAAAGGAATTATTGATCCAAGTCCACTTTGGGAGGGAGATAAAGCCTATCTCGTTCATGCCTGGGCAGGTAGTCGTGCTGGCATAAACTGTATACTGATCTTAAGAGAAATTAATCTTGAAGGTACTAAGGTGCTTACTGAAGGTAAAAATGTATTCGATGGGCACGGACGGCATCATACGGTAGAAGGACCTAAACTATATAAAAGAGGTGAATATTATTGGATTTTTGCCCCGGCCGGTGGTGTAGAACAAGGTTGGCAGCTGGCTATGCGCTCCAAGGATATTTACGGGCCTTACGAAGAAAAAATTGTGTTGGAACAGGGAAGTACAGGTATAAATGGTCCACATCAGGGGGCCTGGGTAACTGCGCCCGATGGAGATTCATGGTTTGTACATTTTCAGGATGAGGGGGTTTACGGCCGTGTTCTAATGCTTCAGCCAATGAAATGGGAAAATGGCTGGCCGCAAATGGGGAAAGACTTTGATGGGAATGGTATTGGAGAACCTGTGTCGACTTTTGAAAAACCTGTGCAAAAACAGGAAGTAAAAATTCCCTCAGCAAATGATAGTTTTCAGGATGGAAAACCTGGATTGCAGTGGCAATGGTATGCCAATCCTTCTGTTAAATGGAGTGCGCAAATACCCGGAACAGATTATTTAAGACTGTTCTCTATAGGTAAAAAGGAAGAGCCTAACATGTGGAACATGCCTAATATTTTAATGCAGAAGCTTCCGGCTCCCAATTTTACAGCAACAACAAAAGTCAAACTTACCACCGAATGGGATACTCCCGGTAAAACTGCAGGGCTTATTATGATGGGGCGCTCATATGCCTATGTGGGGATCTCCTATCACGATGGGAAGTATTGGGTGCAACAGGTAATAACAAAAGAGGCCAATGAAGGGAATCCTGAGAAAATAATTGAAGAAAAAATCCTGGAGTCCAATGATGTTTATTTGCAGATGAAAGTAAATGCTCCCGATGCTATTTGCCATTTTAGCTACAGTGAAAATGGTGAGGATTTCACCTCAATAGGAGAATCTTTTAAAGCCGAACGGGATCTTTGGATTGGTGCCAAAATGGGAATCTTCAGCGTAAGTGAAGAAGATGTACGAATGGGAGGATATGCAGATTTTAACTGGTTTAAAGTTACAGCCAATGAGTAGTTTTATCTTTAAATATATTAGTTTTCTTTTTCTGTTGTCTTGCCAGGGGGGGCAATCAGTTAAAAATACTGCATCATCAGATAATAAAAATATTAACAACAGAGTCTGGCAGTGGAGTGTTACCCTGGACGGATTTATTTCTCCTGAAACTAATGAACCGCCCGAAGCTTTCTTATATATTCCTCAAGGATGTGAAAAAGTGAAAGGAGTTGTACTTGCTCAGAATAATATGATTGAAGAAGGAGTTCTGGAGCATCCTGATTTTCGAAATAAAATGAGGGAACTGGATTTTGCTGAAATATGGGTTACGCCTATCTTTTCTCAAAAGTTCGATTTCCATTCACAAGATCCCGACTTGTTTAAAAAGCTTATGAGGAAATTGGCTAGAAAATCTGGTTATACCGAGCTTGAATCGGTTCCTGTCATTCCCCTGGGACATTCAGCACTGGCGACCTTTCCCTGGAATTTTGCCGTAGCATTTCCTGAAAGAACCCTGACGATAATTTCAATTCACGGAGATGCTCCTCAAACAACATTAACAGGCTACGGAGGTGAAAATGTTGACTGGGAAAATAAAAATATTGATGGGATTCCCGGGCTGTTTATTATGGGTGAATTTGAATGGTGGGAAGATCGAATAAAACCCGGATTTAGGTTTCAGCAGGAAAATCCTGGAAGTGTGATCACCTGGTTTGCAGATGCCGGTCATGGGCATTTTGATTATTCAGATATGCTCGTAAATTATGTTGCAGATTATATTGAGAAAGCTTCAGAATATCGATTGGGAAATGAAGAATTAAAATCGATTAATCCTGAGGATGGATGGCTAATGGACCGGTGGCGAAAGGACAGTCTCCCGATAGCAAAATCGGCCACTTACGCTCAATTCAAAGGAAATAAAGCAACTGCTTCCTGGGCTTTTGATAAAGAAATGGCCAATGAAACTGAAAAATATTATAATAAGGCAAGAGGTAAAAAAAAGCAGTTTCTGGGCATTAAGTACAATGGTGAAATCATTAAACCAAAAGAGTCTCATGCTAATTATCAATTAGAATTTATTCCAATGGAAGATGGAATTAGTTTTGGAATAAATGCTTTTTTTTCAGATTCAACCAGAACTTCTGAAGTCTTCAATCATGCTTCAACAAAAATTAAAATAGATAAGATTACAGGGCCGGTAAAGAAAATTAATGACTCTATTTTTCAAATTCATTTTGACAAATTGGGATTCAGTAATAAAAAGCGAAGCAATGATATTTGGCTCCTGGCCAATAACGAAGGTGATAGTATTTATAAAAGTGCCGTTCAACAAATTCAAGTACGTTTTCCGCTTATAAACGATACAGGAAACTCACAGAAAATCGAATTTACAGAAATTCCAGATCAGCTTGAGAGTGTAAAATCAATAGCTTTAAATGCTTTCGCAAGTTCAGGACTACCTGTACAATTTTATGTAAAGAAAGGACCTGCTTATGTGGTTGATGGTAAATTAATATTTACCCAATTACCTCCCAGAACACAATTTCCTGTTGAAGTGGAAGTGATAGCCTGGCAATATGGAGTAAAAGGAGAGTGGAACTCTGCAAAACCTGTGTCCAGAAAATTCCAATTAATTAAGAAAATATGAAATTATCAATATTCACTAAATCTGTCTTATTTTTTCTGATATGCGGCATGCCCTTAAAGGCTCAGGAAATACTTCCTGATTCCCAGCAGGAGCTTAGTTCTCCGGATGGGTCTTTTAACTTTAAATTCTATCAAAAAGAAATTGCTCCTAATAAAAAACAAATGTATTACCAGATTAATTACAATAATAAGCCGGTAATATTAGAGTCTGAATTAGGTGTATTTATTGAAAATCAGCTTTTTGAATCTGCTTTAGCAATAACCAATGATACAACCCAAATATGGAGTTTCAACCTCGAATTTAAAAATGTAACAAAATCTAAAACGGATACTATTTGGAAGCCTGTGTATGGTGAAAACAGTCAGATTAGGAATAATTATAATGAATTGATTCTTCACCTTGAGAAATACGGAAAAGATGAATCTGAGGAAGAAGAGGGACATGCAGGAACATCATATGATCGTAGAAGAACTTATGAGATGGATATTGTGGTAAGAGCGTATGATGAAGGAATCGCTTTCCGTTACCATTTTCCCGAAACCAATAATGGACTTTTCCTTCATATTACCGGAGAGCAGACTAATTTCGCTCTGCCTGAAGGAACAATGGCCTGGTATGAGCGTTGGGCGCAGGGGCCATATGAATATTTACCTTTAAAGAACTGGCCGGATGAAAGTGAAAGGCCCTTAACCCTTAAACTTGAAAACGGGCTAGTGGCATCTCTAACAGAAGCCAGAATGGTAGACTATTCACGAACAAAATTTAAATTGAGTGAAGAAGAGCCAAATACCCTTGAAACGTCAATGTATGATGTGGTTGATGTAATTACACCATACTCGACCCCCTGGCGTGTCTTCATGGCTGCCGAAAATCCCGCACAACTGCTTGAGAATAATGAAATCATTCTGAATCTTAATCCTGAAAATCAAATTGAAGATACCTGGTGGATCAAGCCGGGTAAGGCATTTAGATCAAATCTAACAACAGGGGAAGGTAAAGCAGCTGTTGATTTTGCAGCTGTAAGGAACTTGCAATACGTGCATTTTGATGCCGGATGGTATGGTCCAGAAATGAAGGTTAGCTCTGATGCTACTACTATCGATGAAAACAGAGATCTTGATTTAGAGGAAGTTATATACTATGGTGCTCAGAAAGGTATAGGTGTATTTGTCTATGTTAACCAAAGGGCCCTTGCCAAACAGAATCTGGATACTCTTTTTTCCATTTATAGGAAATGGGGACTTAAAGGAATAAAATTCGGCTTTGTCCAGGTTGGATCTAATCACTGGACTCGTTGGATGCACGATGCGGTTAAAAAAGCTGCGGAATATGAATTAATGGTGGATATCCATGATGAATATCGTCCTACCGGCTTTAGCCGTACATATCCCAATTTAATGACACAGGAGGGAATTAGAGGGAATGAAGAAATGCCTGATGCCACTCATAATACTATACTTCCCTTTACGAGGTACCTTGCAGGAGCTGGTGATTATACTATCGCTTATTACAATAATAGAATTCAAACCACTCATGCGCATCAGCTTGCACTGGCTGCGGTTTACTACAGTCCAATTCAATATATGTACTGGTATGATACACCATCGCACTATCAGGGAGAAAAGGAAATAGAATTTTTTGACAAGGTAAAAACGGTATGGGATGAAACCAAAGTTATAAATGGTAAGATTGGAGAATATGCTACTGTTGCAAGAAGGTCTGGTTCTGACTGGTTTATTGGGACTATAACCAATAATGATGGTCGAAGGATGGAAATTCCTTTGGATTTTATCGAGAAAGAACAGGATTATATAGCACATATCTATGTAGATGATGAGAAGGTAAAAAGCCGAACAGCGGTGAATATTCTCAGATATAAAGTTAGTGCTGATGATGTGTTAAAATTTGATCTAAAAGCAAGTGGTGGTGCAGCAGTACATTTAGAAAAACTCAGCCGAAATAATCAGAAAAATTTTAAAAAACTACCAAAAAAGATATTGTAGAAAATGAGAATTCTCAATACCTGCAGGAAGTTGAAATAAAATTATGAAAAGATAATTAAAATGAAAGATTCAAATAAACCATGGTCAATATTCCAATTTTTAATCGTGTTTTTATTTTTTCCCTTTTTACTGGAAGCTCAGGAGATCGAGATCTCCAGCCTTCAGGAACTGACCCATTATGCGGGGAAAAGTGGTAATACTGTGCGGATGGAACCTGGCTTGTATAAACTAGGTGATTATCTAACGACCGATTCAATTCAAAAAAGGAAGAAGGCAGGGAATTTTCAGTTTTTGACCTTTTCGGGAGACAACAATGTATTCGATCTCAGCGGGGTCACTATTGAGATAGATACCGAAATCCGGACCATGTACAATGCTCCTATTCATAATAGTGAATTTTTAGTTTTAGGGAATAGCAACTTTATTGAAGGCTTAAACTTGGTCTATAAAGGAGAAGGAACTTCTCCTGGTGGATCAGCCTTTACTATTGCAGGTGAAGGTAACACCTTAAAGGAAGCTATGTTAGTGGTGAAAGGTTCCTTTCCCTATGGATATGGTGATCTTTTTGGAAAGGGAGGTCCAGATGTAATTAGTCACCAGAAGCATAGCGGTATTCTTATTACAGGTAGTAATACAAAGCTATTTGACTGTAAACTTTATATGCGGTCCTTTGGGCACGGCTATTACATTCAAAAAGACGCGAAAAACATTCATTTTGAAAACTGCTATGTAGAGGGGGTAATGCGTGCTACTGATGATATTTTGGAAGAAACTTCAGGGCCGGCCTATGATGTAAAGTTTCGTACCTGGACTCCAAACCGGGAAGGGGAATATGTAGTTACCCCAGGCTATATGAAATCTCTTTCCGAAGATGGTTTTAGAACCTATGGAGGAATAAAGAACGTAACGTTTAAAAACTGCACGGTCAAAAATATGAGAGGTGGTTTCGAATTAAGAACTGATAATGGAGTATACCTGGAAAATTGTACCACTATTGGAACTGAGCGTGCCTATTGGGTGGGAGATGATGCCGTAATTAAAAATTGTAAGGGAGACGCTAAATATGGTCCTTTGCTTTTTCTGGAAGGAAGCAACGTTTCTGTAGATCTTACAGTAATGCCATCAGAATCTGACAAAAAAGTTCATGCTCTCGCTACCATACAGGGAAAAAATAATAAGGTAAGATTAAGGAAAAAAGATGATGAGAAATATGAGAAGCTATTGCCCATTCTTATTGGATATAAACATCCTGAACACGGGGAAGCAATGTCCCCATATGGAGAGGCTTTAACTGAGAACTTGGAGCTTATAAATGCAACATCTATGCCTGTTATTATTGGTGCTCAAACAAAAGAAACCAGTATTCATTCAATTGGAAAAGTTGAAGGTAATATGGGAAAAAATAAAATATTAAATTTTAATTAAGAGATTATGAACAGAGTTTTTAAGGTACTTCAATTATTGCTGATATTTAATTCACTACAAATATTTGGCCAATCCCACTATCCAGGACAACATGAAAAATTACTTCAGCTTAATGATACCAAAAATGTAGAAGTCGAGGCTTTTGATTTATCTGATGTGGTGCTGAAAGAGAGCCGATTTAAGGAAAACATGAAAAGGGAAAGTGAGTGGATTATGTCTTTTCCGGTTCAACGATTACTTCACAGTTTTCGGACAAATGCCGGAGTATATAGTGGATATGAAGGAGGACATTATGAAATCCAACCATTAGGGGGCTGGGAATCGATGGATTGTGAATTAAGAGGGCATGCCATAGGACACATGCTTTCCAGTCTAGGTTTATTTTATGCTTCAACAGGTAATGAAGACTTTAAGAAAAAAGGAGACAGTCTGATCGCTGGCTTACATGAAGTTCAGATTACTTTGGGAGACACTGGTTATCTAAGCGCTTACCCGGAAAATTTGATCAATCGAAATATTCGTGGTGAAAGAGTTTGGGCACCTTGGTATACACTTCATAAGTTATTTGCAGGCTTAATTGATCAATACCTGTACAGCGGAAATAAGGAAGCATTAGAAGTGGTAAAAGGTATGGCTAACTGGGCTTACAATAAACTAAAGCCATTAAGTGAAGAACAGCGAGCTTTGATGTTGCGCAATGAATTTGGAGGAATGAATGATTCTTTCTACACCTTGTACTCTATTACAAAAAATCCGGACCATAAATGGCTGGCAGAGTATTTTTATGATGACAAAGTATTGGATCCTCTTAAAGCTAAGGAGGATAATCTCAATAAAATGCATGCCAATACTTATATTCCAAAACTTATTGGTCTTGCACGCGCTACGGAATTAGGAGGCAATGATGAATATTTAGAAGTTGCTGATTTCTTCTGGAATACTGTAGTAGAACATCATTCTTTTGTTACAGGAAGTAATAGCGATAAAGAGAAATTCTTCGAATCAGACAAAATTTCAGAACATTTAACTGGCTATACGGGAGAGTCCTGCAATGTGTATAATATGCTTAAGTTAACAAGGCATTTATTTGCTCAAAATCCTACCGTGAAGTATTTGGATTATTATGAAAAAGCTCTGTATAACCACATATTAGGACAGCAGGATCCTGTAACAGGATATACAGCCTATTTTTTACCAATGCTTCCTGGTGCGCATAAGGTGTATAGTACTCGGGACGAATCTTTTTGGTGTTGCGTTGGTACCGGATTTGAAAATCATGCCAAATATGGTGAATTCATCTATAGTCATGATGATGAAAGCTTGTATGTCAATCTGTTTATACCTTCCATATTAAACTGGGAGGAAAAGGGAATCTCTCTTATACAGGAGAATAATTTTCCACGAGAAAACACTACGCAATTAACCATCGAAACTAATGAACCAAAAAAAATCAATTTAAAGGTTCGTTATCCTAGTTGGGCTACTGACGCTACTGTTAGAATCAACGGTAAAAAGAAATCTTCTCATGCTAAAAAAGGAAGTTTTATTCAAATTTCTGAAGAATGGAAAGATGGAGATAAAATTGAAATTAGTTTTGGAATGGAGTTAGAAGCTGTTCCTACACCAAATGATCCCGATATACTAGCCTTTACATATGGTCCGGTTGTTTTGGCAGGTAGAATGGGTACTAAAAATATGACTGAGCCGGCGCCATATTCCAATCCTGACGTGAGAAACGATTATTACACCTACGATTATAAAGTACCAACTGAGCTGACTAATAAGGTAGATCTGAATATTAACAGATTATCCAGGGAGATTGAACGTATCAGCGAAAATAAATTAAATTTTTTAATTAAAGACCAAGGTATTACGCTGTCTCCAATAGCCAACATACATGGGGAGAGATACATAATCTATTGGGATAACAAATAACTCTGCAGGCTTATATATCAAAAGGATCATTTAAAAATTAAAGTATGAAAAAAAGAGTTGTAAATCTAATAGCGGTAGTAGGTATAGCTGCCTTTGCCATGTCATGTGGATCTAATAGGAATGCTGATAAAATGGCTTCTTCAAACGAAATAGATATTCAGATGCAGATAAATTATTGTGCAGAGCAGGCTGAAAAAGCTTTAAATCTCATTCCGGATGATAATAAATCAATTCCCAGAAATATTGCCTCAGGGAGTAAAGAATGGCAATATGTCAATTATAAGGATTGGACTAGCGGATTCTGGCCTGGAGAACTTTGGTATATTTATGAATTAACCGGGGATGAAAAGTGGAAAAAGGCAGCAGATAAATATACGGGCTATTTGACCCCGCTTTCTGTAGAACAGGCATTAGACCACGATCTGGGGTTTCAGGTTTTTAACAGCTTTGGGAATGGATACAGGCTAACAAAAAATCCGGAATACAAAAATGTGATCCTGAAAGCAGCAGATACACTGGCCACTCTATTTAATCCCAACGTGGGTACCATTTTATCCTGGCCACGTGAAGTTCCGAATATGGAATGGCCGCAACATAATACTATAATGGATAATATGATCAACCTGGAGCTGTTGTTCTGGGCGTCTAAAAATGGTGGAGAGCGCAGCCTGTATGATATGGCGGTCAGCCATGCAGATGTGACTATGGCCAATCATTTCAGGTCGGATTATACCTCTTATCATGTGGTGGTATATGATAGGGAAACCGGTGAGCCTATAAAAAAGGTAACACACCAGGGCTATGCTGATAATAGTCTTTGGGCCCGGGGGCAGGCTTGGGCTATTTATGGTTATACGATGGTGTACCGTGAAACCAGGGATAAAAAGTATCTTGATTTTGCCAAAAAGGTTACTAATGTTTATCTAGAAAGATTGCCTGAGGACTTGATTCCTTATTGGGATTTTGATTCACCTCAAATTCCGGATGCGCCAAGGGACGCTTCAGCAGCAGCTGTAGTAGCTTCAGCCTTATTGGAATTATCACAATATGTGGAAGATCCGAAAAAATCTTCAGAATATTTGTCCAAAGCGAAGGCTATAATGGCAGAACTTTCAAAAAATTATCAGAGCGGACAAGAAAATTCCGCTGCACTTCTTCATTCTACAGGGCATTTTCCAAGCGGCAGTGAGATAGATTATTCTATTATTTATGCCGATTATTATTATGCAGAAGCCGTGAGCAGGCTAAAAAAGATTAATGCTAAAATGGCCGCTCAAAATGAAGTGGTTCAGCACAGTAACGGATAAAATTTTTTAATTTAACAAAGAATCTGAAAGAGTGAACAAGCGACTATTATATTATTCGATTACCGTGGCGATGGCCGGGTTTCTGTTTGGTTTTGACACCGTAGTTATATCGGGTGCAAATTTACCTATTAAAGAATTGTGGAATACTTCCAGTTGGTTTCATGGGACCTTTATAATGTCAATGGCTCTATGGGGAACAGTTGTGGGGGCTTTGTTTGCCGGGATCCCTACAGATAAATTCGGCAGAAAAAATACCTTAATCGCCATTGGAATTCTTTACTTTGTTTCGGCAATGGGCTCTGGAGTGGCCCCTGATCCTTACACTTTCTCTTTTTTCCGATTTATTGGAGGACTCGGGGTTGGGATTTCTTCGATTGCGGCACCTACTTATATATCTGAAATCTCCAACCCAAAAAATAGGGGAACCCTTGGATCTTTATACCAGTTCAATATTGTATTTGGAATATTAATCGCTTATTTAAGTAATTATTTACTGGAAGGAGTAGGCGGGGATAATGATTGGAGGTGGATGCTTGGTGTGGAGGCTATACCGGCAATTCTTTATACAATTTTGGTTTTCGGCGTTCCAAAAAGTCCACGATGGCTTTACCTGCATCAAAATAAACCAAAGGAAGCTCTGGAAGTATTGACAAAGACAACCTCTTTGGAAATGGCCCGGCAAACATTAAAGAGTATAGAAAAAGATTATGAATCCAATAAAGATAAAAAAGCAGTTCTATTTTCTAAGCGGTATAAATTTCCCCTAATTTTGGCATTTCTAATAGCATTCTTCAATCAATTGTCGGGTATTAATTTCATTCTATATTATGCGCCGGAAATTCTTGAAAAAGCAGGGTTTGGAACAGAGGATTCCCTCTTTAGCTCCATTGCTATTGGAGTAGTAAATCTTTTTTTTACTTTTGTAGGAGTTTATCTAATAGACCGGGTTGGTAGAAAGCAGTTAATGTATATTGGTTCTTTTGGTTATATCATTAGTCTCGGGATGGTAAGCTATCTATTTTTTACAGATTCTTCCGCTATTCTTAAATTAATATTTATCCTCACATTTATTGCTTCTCATGCAGTTGGACAGGGGGCGGTAATCTGGGTATTTATTTCAGAAATTTTTCCCAACAAAATACGTGCATTCGGACAAGCATGGGGAAGCGGCACCCATTGGGTTTTTGCGGCATTAGTAACTCTCTTTGGTTCCGTTTTACTTGACGTCATGCAGCCATGGATGCTGTTTTTCATTTTTGCAGGTGTTATGATTCTGCAATTATTATTTGTTCACCTTATGATGCCCGAAACTAAAGGGAAATCTTTGGAAGAGATTGAATATCAAATGCTTAAATGAATATAATAATGATAAAATTGGATAGCAAAATTTAATAAAGAAGATACTAAATAGTATCCTTTTTAGAAATAGGGTACTTAAACAGGAATACTTGAAGTTTAAGGCATAAAAGAGTTAACTATATTTTATAGCCTTAGCCATATAAATTATACCGTTATTAAACATATTTGGCCAACTTAGTCCTTAGACGATAAATAATCTATTATGACCAATTCAGAATTTAGATACGCACACCATCCGGAGGATGTAAAAAGATATACTACAAAAGAGCTACGGGAGCATTTTTTAATCCCGGAACTCTTCAGAAATAACAAGATTAACCTTACTTATTCCATGTACGACCGCTTTATTGTTGGAGGAGCTTTCCCCCTAGATAAAGCTGTAAAATTGGAGACTATAGACGATTTAAAATCAGAAAATTTCCTGGACCGCAGGGAACTCGGGATCATCAATGTTGGTGGTGCCGGAAAAGTGACTGTGGATGGAGAAGTTTATGAGCTGGCCTATAAGGAAGCTCTTTATGTAGGGCAGGGGAAGAAAGAAGTTGTTTTTGAGAAATCAGGAAACGAGCAGCCTTATTTCTACCTCAATTCCGCTCCCGCGCACCATGCCTATCCTACGAAGAAAGTAGGTAAGGAAGATGCTGAGGTCATTGAGCTTGGGGATGCGAAATATGCTAATAAGCGGATTTTAAATAAACTGATTGTAAACAGTATTGTGGAAACCTGCCAACTGCAAATGGGAATGACCGAGCTTGTGGAAGGAAACATTTGGAATACCATGCCACCACATACCCATACCAGGAGAATGGAGGCCTATTTTTATTTCGATCTGGAAGAAGGGCAAACCATCAGCCATTATATGGGGCAACCTGATGAAACCAGGCATATTTTTATGAAAAACCACCAGGCAGTGCTGTCACCGGAATGGTCTATTCACGCCGGGGCGGGAACTTCTAATTATATTTTTATCTGGGGTATGGCCGGGGAGAACCTGGACTATGGCGATATGGATAAAGTAGCGGTTGACGAATTGAAATAAAACATATATGGATTTATTTAATTTAGAGGGAAAAACAGCACTGGTTACCGGTTGTAAGCGCGGAATCGGATTTGCGATGGCCGAAGCTTTGGCAGAAGCCGGAGCTGATATTTTAGGCGTCTCAGCAAGTTTAGAAACCGAAGGTTCAGAAATCGAAAAAGCGGTACAGGCTAAAGGCCGCAAATTCCAGGGCTACCAATGTGATTTTTCCGATAGGAAGTCCCTCTACGCCTTTACAGAAAAAGTAAAATCGGAACATCCGAAAATTGATATTTTAGTCAACAATGCGGGAACCATTATGCGCAAACCTGCTGCAGAGCATCCCGATGAATATTGGGATAAAGTGATAGAGGTGAATCAAAATTCTCAATTTATCCTCACCCGGGAGTTTGGAAAGGAAATGATTAAAAGGGGTAGTGGGAAAGTAATATTTACGGCCTCATTACTTACCTTCCAGGGTGGGATTACCGTTCCCGGCTATGCCGCTTCCAAGGGTGCCATCGGGCAGCTTACCATGGCTTTTTCCAACGAATGGGCGTCCAAAGGCGTGCAGGTAAATGCTATTGCGCCCGGATATATCGCTACCGATAATACCCAGGCTTTGCGCGATAATGAAGAGCGGAGCGAAACTATTTTATCGCGGATTCCTGCAGGAAGATGGGGAGAGCCGGAAGATTTTCACGGCCCTATTATTTTTCTGGCTTCCAAAGCCAGCGATTATATGAGCGGAGCGATCCTTACCGTAGATGGTGGCTGGATGGGTAGATAAATATTTTAGAAGAACAAGTTTTAAACAAGTTATAAAGCTGTCAATGACGTAAAATTCAGTTTCTTTTGGAAAAGTCTAATCCTTTTATGAAACCAATATTTTGTCATTATAAAAATGCGTACTTTTATTGAAATGAAGTCAATCAGGACCAAAAAAGTTCAAATTTAAAGATAATTGAAAGGTTACCTTTAAATCATTAGCAGCTGTTTCCCCTGCCGCAATTAGAAAAACAGAAGGAAGTTTGAATCCTGGCAAGGTCACTAAAGCTAATGTCAATTAGCACCAAAACCGCGCAAATCTTATGATTAGCGCGGTTTTTTAGGTTTTGGGGAATCCTTTTATTTGATTCGATTTGATTTAAAATGGGAACTAAAAG